>NZ_AUJR01000021.1 GCF_000424325.1 [Clostridium] clostridioforme AGR2157 | reverse complement strand
AATGGAAGAAGGTACGCACAAGATATAAAATGTTGCGGGCGTTACATTTACCAGAGTGGAAGGTGCATGAGATGGCGAACTGCCGAAAGGGAGTGTGGAGAGCGGCGGGAATGCTCAACTCGGCACTCACCAAAAGAATCATAGTGGACAGACTTGGTTATCCCGATATGACTGCCCACTATTTGAAAGTCCGAGTAAACTATTGAACCGCGTAGTACCGAACGGTACGCTACGTGGTGTGGAAGGGGAGGTTAAAATCTCCCCTATCCGATTGCTCGTATGAAGATTAAAGGCGGTGTGTGGGATTTTCCCGCCAATCCGGAGCGGGTTAATCCAGCAAATTTTATGCAGATGGTTCGGTCCGGGAACGCCCGGAGTCTTTAATAGAAAGGCGTTCCGCAAAAGAGGGCATGACCTGACGCACCATGGCTGCGGCAAGCTCCAGTTTGGATTCTTTTTTCTGCCACATGCGGTAACCTAGAGGGACCGCCAGATAAGCAATCCGGTGGTTGCTCCATATGGGGACACAAAGCATGAGGCTGACAAAGCAATGGCCGTTCAGATAGTTGGAGCCAATGGTATCATCAATGCAGAAGAAGACCGGTTGTGACTTCAGGGAGTCAGGAGTGAGTTTTAAAGCCAGGGATGCCGTTACATTCATGAATCTGGAATAGTCTGCTTTGGAGTAGGAACAGGCAAAGTCGTATAAAGGCAAGAAAAAAACAAGAATTTACAAGAAGTATTTTGATTAAAGTTATGATAAAATATTTTATAGTATTTCTCAACAAACGAAAGAATTTATGGCGTTATTGATTTTGCCAACCTCATTATACCATTAGGAGCTGATTGTTACTATAAAATTGGAGTGATTAAGAGGTTTGCCATGCCTCGCAAAACCGCATAAATATAATGTGCGGAGTTTTGCTCATGGCTAAAATATGATTATAAAGGAGGGACTGTCTCGTGTCCAAAACAACACTATTGGACAGTCGTATCAAAAAATACGCATACCGTGAGGCATCAGAAATATATCGGGATATTGGCGCATCGCCGGATGGACTATCGAGTGAACAGGTTGAGACGATGCGAGAACGATACGGTACAAACAGCTTCACAGAGCGAAATAACGATACGACGGCGCACCGATTGCGACGTGCATTTATCAATCCGTTCAATGTAATTCTCTTTGTCCTTGGTATTGTTTCGCTGGTGACGGATGTTATTCTCGCTTCCAACTTCGCCAGAAACGCCACCACCGCCATCATTATCTTTTCCATGATCCTGATCAGTGGTGTGATCCGTCTGATTCAGGAGCTGCGGGCAAAAAATGCAGCGGAACAGCTTGACCGACTGATCCATGAAAGCATCACTGTAAAGAGAGGCGGAGAACTCATGGAGATACCCGCAGAAGAATTGGTGGTGGGCGATCTTGTCCTGTTTTCTGCGGGCGACCGCGTTCCGGCGGACATCCGGCTGATAAAGGTCACCGACCTGTTCATCTCTCAGGCAGCCATCACGGGCGAGAGTGCCATTTTGGAAAAGAGCAGTAGAAGACTTAGTTACGGCAGTCAGGAAACATTGACCCAGCTTGAAAACCTTGCTTTTATGGCAACAACGGTCATCAGCGGTAAGGGTGAAGGAATCGTGCTGGCGGTGGGCAAGGATACCTTGTACGGCAGTTTCACAAAGATCGATTCCGATGATAAAAATTTCTTTCAAAAGGGTGCGAACTCCATTGCCTGGGTCATGCTTCGCTTCATGGCGGTGCTGGTGCCGACCGTGTTTGTGGTTCTCGGCATATCAGGCGGAAAATGGATGGAATCCTTTGCCTTTGCGCTGTCGGTGGCAGTAGGGCTAATGCCGGAGATGTTGCCTATGGTTATCACCGCCTGTCTTGCAAAGGGCAGCCTTGCCATGAGCAAAAAACAGACTATCATCAAGGACATCAATGCCATGCAGGGCTTTGGCAGCATGGATGTGCTTTGCATGGATAAGACTGGGACGCTGACCAATGAAAGCATCTTGCTGGAATATTACATGGATATTCTCGGCAACGAGAATACAGAAGTTCTGGATCTGGCGTTCCTGAACAGTATCTATCACTCCGGCGTCCGCAATCCTATTGATAATGCAATTCTTGCCTGTCAGACCATGCCGGGTTGTGAGACGCATTATACTGATTTGCTTGCTCGATATCAAAAGACAGATGAGATTCCTTTTGATTATACCCGCAAGTTTGTCAGCACCCTTGTGACAGACGAAAGCGGAGAAAGTCAACTCATTATGAAAGGGGACATCTCCCATATCGTTGCCCGTTGCATCCATGTGGAGTATCGGGGTGAAATTCTGCCGATAGAAAAGGGCGGGATGCAGAGCGTATCTTCTGTGGTAGATGATATGCTCCAGGATGGCATGAAGGTCATCGCCATTGCACGAAAAAATGTAGGACAGCAGAACCAGATCACCCCTGCCGATGAAAAAGATATGATTTTGATGGGGTATCTCGCATTCTTTGATGCACCCAAGAAAACCGCAAAGGAATCTGTGGCGGCGCTCAAAAAATTGAAAGTGTCCCCCAAAATTCTGACGGGAGATCAGGCAGCCATTGCGGTGTCTGTATGCCGCCGGGTGGGCATCTCTGCCGAGACTGTGCTGACCGGTGCCAAGCTGGATGAAATGACAGACAGTGAACTTAGCACGGCGGTTGAGGAAATCCATGTTTTTGCGGAGCTTACGCCGGGTCAAAAGGTTCGTCTGGTTTCCGCTCTGCGGGAAAACGGACATACGGTGGGCTTTTTGGGCGACGGAATCAATGATATTCCGGCACTGAACGAGGCCAATGTGGGTATCTCGGTGGACACGGCGGTGGATGCAGCCAAAGACGCAGCCGATGTGGTTTTATTGCAAAAGGATCTCAATGTGCTGGAGCAGGGGATTTTGGAAGGGCGCAAGACCTTTACCAATATGCTCAAATATATTAAAATTACTGCCAGCTCCAATTTCGGCAATATTTTTGCCATTGTCTGTGCCAGTGCCTTTTTGCCGTTTTTGCCCATGACTTCTGTTCAGCTTTTACTTCTGAACCTGCTGTACGATATTTTGTGTATCGTTCTGCCTTGGGACAATGTGGATGAAGAAGAAACTATGTCTCCGAGGGATTGGTCGGGAAAAACTTTGGGACGGTTTATGATGTCCTTCGGGCCGATCAGCTCCTTGTTTGACATTGCGACCTTCCTGTTCCTGTATTACTTCCTGTGTCCCATGCTGTGCGGAGGGGCAACCTATCTGAATCTTACCGATCCTGCCTTACAGCTTCAGTATGTGTCACTGTTCCAAACGGGATGGTTTTTGGAGTCCATGTGGACGCAGGTGCTGATTCTGCATTTTCTGCGAACCCATAAAGTTCCTTTTGTGCAGAGCAGGCCGTCTGCGTCGGTTATTTGCATTACTCTTGCAGGAGTTTTTGCCTTTACTGCTATTACCTTTACCAGTGGTGCATCGCTGTTCGGCCTGACGAAATTGCCGTTCTGGTATTTCGTGTTTCTACTGATTGTGGCGCTTGTGTATATGCTGCTGACTACGGTAGCCAAATACTTCTATCAGAAGAAGTACCATGAACTGATTTGAAAGGAGGAACCCATCGTGAAAAAGAATATCAGTTTCGTCCCAATGGATTCCGTCCTTGAAACGTGGCTGCTGGAAAAGTTGATGAAAGAGCCGCCGAAAAGTAACTGCGTGGAAGATTTACTTTCCGGTCTCCGGGATATGATCAGCGGAGAGGTATCTTCTTTGCTTTTGGGCGCATCCGAAGAAACAGAGCTTCCTATGGGTGCTGTGCCGGACGGGATGCTGATTGGAGAATTGGAGATTCACCCCAAAGGCCGAAAGGTATTGATGAGCGGTTCAGAAATCAGCTTGACCCCAAAAGAATTTGACATCCTGTATTTTCTTGCGCAGAACCGGGGCGAAGTCTTTACCAAAGAACAGATTTATCGGGCAGTCTGGGCAGACGATTACCTTTGGGATGACAGCAATATCATGGCATTTATCCGAAAACTTCGGAAGAAAATCGAGCCTGACCCGGACGCGCCAAAGTACATTTTGACCATCTGGGGCATCGGGTACAAATTTAATGACCAACTATAACATAGGCGGACTGAGACCACCTTCGGTTTAAGCCGGCCTAAATTTGCCATGATAGATTTATAGCTTTTCCTTTTGAGCAGGCGGCATGTCCATGATGCTTCAGGATCCGTTTCTACCAATGCACGCATGGCTTCAACGAAATCCTCTATACGCAAAGAAACGGCGGCTTTTGAAAGCCGCCGTTTCTTTGGCGTATTTAAGCAACCGCTGCACGACGACTTTTTTTCTTTTGCCGTCGTACGGCAGTTTGCATTTCAATATGGATTCCGGTACAGTACCGGCATAATGGAGCAATCAATCCTTTTTTAGCTCGTCTGTTTTCGGTTTTTTCGGCTTCATTGACCAGAACACGACATTCATTACAATGACGATCAGTAAAACAACTGCCATTGCCACCCAAAAACCGATATTAAGGCCAAGCCATTCGGTCGTTCCGAAAAGGGTCATCCAAATTTCTTTCCAGTTCATCATTGCACCTCCTTAGAGCAGTTCGCCGTAGTGACGGACATAGGCTTTTTTCAAGCTGGTTGCCAGCACCATATACAGCAGGATGCAGGGAATCAGATAAGCAAAGTATGTTGCAGGCAGAGCGACAAATCCCAACATCGTTCCAAAGGCTGTAAAGGGAATTATGGTCAGGACCGTGATTCCAGTCATGGTGAGCAGCGTCACCGGAGCGGATGCGCGGCTCTGGATAAAGGGCAGTTTCGGAGTGCGGATCATGTGAATGACCAGTGTCTGACTCCACATGGATTCCACGAACCATCCGGCTTGGAACATACCAATATACTGTGCCTGAATCGTTGCCAGTTCTGCACCGCTGTAATAAGCAGCCAGATCGTTGAACAGAATGCCGTTGGACACGAACAGGGGGCAGAATACGAAATACATAAAGATGTAGGTCGTAAAGTCGAAGATAGAGCTGGTAGGCCCAATCCAAATCATAAAGCTGCCCACGCTGGATGCATCCCATTTCCGGGGCTTTGCGATAAACTCCTCATCCACGTTATCCCAAGGAATCGCGGTACAGGACAGATCGTAAATCAGGTTCAGGAAAATCAGATGCACGCTCATCATTGGCAGGAAGGGCAGCAGCGCAGAAGCCGCCAGTACCGAGAACATATTGCCGAAGTTGGAGGATGCGGTCATCTTGATGTACTTGATCATGTTGGCATAGGTCTTGCGGCCTTCGATAATGCCCTGCTCCAAAACCATCAGGTCTTTTTCCAGCAGGATAATATCAGCCGATTCCTTTGCTACGTCTACGGCTGTATCCACCGAAATGCCGATGTCAGCGGCTTTCATAGCCGCGGCGTCATTGATTCCGTCGCCCATAAAACCAACGGTATGGCCATTTTCACGGAGGATAGAAACCACACGGGCTTTCTGATCGGGTGTCAGCTTTGCAAATACATCGGTGGATTCTGCTGCTCGTGCCAGCTCTACATCACTCATTTTTTCCAAATCAGAGCCAAGGAGCATATTGCGAACCTTCAGTCCCACCTGCTTGCAGATGGTGCGGGTCACCTTGTCATTGTCGCCGGTCAGGATTTTCGTAGTAACGCCATGGTCTTTCAGTGCCTTGATGGCATCTGCGGTGGACTCCTTCGGGGGATCGAGGAACGCCAGATAGCCGATTAGCACCATTTCGCACTCGTCCTTCACGCCGAACGCACCCACTGGGGACGGATTGCTTTTCTGCGCAATCGCCAGCACACGGAAGCCCTTGTCGTTGAGATCATCCACTGTTTTGAGAATCCGGCTGCGAACCTCATCGGTCAGCGGTTCCACGCCGTCATCACACTCTACGAAGGTGCAGACGGAGAGCATTTCTTCCACAGCACCCTTTGTCACCATCTGGGTTTTGCCCTGCTTATCCTGAACGACCGTGGTCAGGCGGCGGCGGGTGAAGTCAAAGGGAATCTCGTCCACCTTCACATAATTTTCAGACAGATCAAGCAGACGAGAATCCGCCGCTTCTTCTTCCTCTGTCTTATGGATAATCGCCAGATCCATCAGGTTCTTGTAGCCGGTCTGGAAGTAGCTGTTGAGGTAGGCATGGCGCAGCACACGCGTATCGTCCTCGCCCTTAATGTTCAGGTGATATTCCAGCACGACCCTGTCCTGGGTCAGCGTACCGGTTTTATCGGTGCAGAGAATATCGATTGCGCCGAAGTTCTGGATGGAATTGAGGTTCTTGACGATGGTCTGCTTCTTGCTCATGGACACCGCGCCCTTGGCAAGGCATGTGGTCACGATCATAGGCAGCATTTCCGGTGTCAGACCGACGGCGATGGAAATGCCGAACAGGAAGGCATCCAGCCAGTCTCCCTTGGTGATACCGTTGATGAAGAATACCAGCGGAACCATAACGAGCATGAAACGAATCAGCACCCAAGAAACGGCGTTGACACCCTTGGTAAAGCTGGTTTCAACCGCTTCTCCGGCCACTGCGGATGCCATAGAACCAAACAGCGTATTATCACCGACACAAACAACGACCGCTGTTGCACTGCCGGAGACAACATTGCTGCCCATAAAGGCGATGTTTGTATAATCGGTTATGCTGTCTTTGGCCGCGCTGACATTAGGCGTTTTTTCAATGGGCTCGCTTTCTCCAGTCAAACTTGCCTGACTGACAAACAAATCTTTTGCATCCAGAATCCGAACATCAGCCGGAATCATATCACCCGCTGACAGATGCACGATATCGCCGACCACCAGATTATCCATGGGGATTTCAACTTTTACCTGATCCTTACGGGTAACGGTGCAGGTGGTCGTGATCATGGCCAGCAGTTTCTCCGCCGCATTGCCGCTGCGGGATTCCTGCACGAAACGAAGCGTTCCGGAAATAAACACCATTGTGAGAATGATGACCACCGTCAGACAGTCAAAATCCTCCGGCGTGCTGCCAAACAGGGAAAAATACGGGAAAACCATGTCTGTTATGGTGGATACCACCGCCAGGCAGAACAGAATGGCGGTAAAGGGGTTGATAAACGCCCCGGCCAGCCGCTTTGCCAGAGACTTCTTTTTTTCATGCGTTACTCTGTTGCTGCCGTATTTGGCGTGGCTTGTAAATACGCCGCCCGGATCAAGCCCACGAAGTGTGGTATGCAGGTTTTTCAAAACCTCTTTAATGGGATTGGTTGCCGCAAACTGAATGCGGCGGTTCTGCTCGTCACGGACGACTGCCATTTCCGCGGCCTGACGAACAGCTATGCGATTTTCTTTCTTGTTCATTGGTCTTACCTCCTTAATTTTTAGTAGAGGCAAGCGCAATCACATGAGGGACACGGAACTTCCGGCCCCCATGTGTTGCTCTATGCCTTCGCGGACTACCATCAGAGTCCATGCCATTCACCTCACTGTTTTTATGGAATATCTATTTGAACCGCAAAGCGGATTATTGGTTGCGATAGCGGTCACTCTTTGAGATATACCAAACATCCAAGCCTGCAATAATCAGCCATGCAATCATCGCGCATACAAACCAGTGGTTAGAAAATCCTGACCAAAATCCCTTCGTCAGAAAGATAATGCCGCTCAATGCAATGACCTCTCCGATGTTGCGGCAAAGAGGCACAATTCTAATTTTTTCTTTTTCTTCCTGCAGCATATTCTTCCATGCCGAAAGGTGTATGTATCCTTTCCCAAAGGCAAATACAAAACCTGCTATGGTGAAAAGGACTCCGAAAAAGATG
Source organism: [Clostridium] clostridioforme AGR2157 (assembly GCF_000424325.1). Lineage (GTDB taxonomy): Bacteria > Bacillota > Clostridia > Lachnospirales > Lachnospiraceae > Enterocloster > Enterocloster clostridioformis_A. The sequence goes on along the minus strand of NZ_AUJR01000021.1, from coordinate 79,138 downwards.
CAGGTGTAGTCCATGGTTACTCACTCCTTCCTGTGATTGATTTCATTTCTTAGTTTGTTTAATTTCAGAAGTCTGGTAAGCAACATCACTGCCGTAACTGCAAGAACAAGCCAAATGACAGCAGTTACTTGATACCAAATCTGAAACATCAAAATTCTGTGTTCGAAAAACATCCAGCTTAAACAGCCGCATGTTATTGTGAACACGGCGTAAAGCGTAAAGAAAATTGTCAGTCTGCCATCTTTGATTTTCTTCTTCACTCACATCACCTCCCAACCGGCGCTTATTACTTCCGGGATTGCCAATGCCTGCCCAACAATTCCCTCTAAAACATTGTTTTTCGGTTTTCCAGAAGAACAGTATTCAGCGACAATCTCAACCTTATCTCCAACAACATCGCCGCTTTCCAGATTATTTAGATACAGCGTTTTGCAGGGATTGCTGTTAATCAGCAGCAGACGGATTTCCTGCTCTGCATCTTCCTGACAAGTGACAGAAATGCGGTATTGCTTTTCTGATTCGTCCCCGGTAGTAATTGGATTCAGTTTTCTTGCAAGAGGACGCAGGATCAAATTGGAGCTAATCAGAATGCAGGCGGCGGTAATTGCCATTGCATACATTCCCGTACTTGCAAGAATACCAATGGCCGCCGTACACCAAAGAGTGGCTGCCGTATTCATCCCTCGCACCGAACCGCTATCCTTGAAGATTACACCGCTGCACAAAAAACCAACACCGGATATAATGCTGCTCCCGACACGGAACACCTGATCCGAACCATAGAGCATTGGAAACAATGTAAAGAAACATGTCCCCATGCAAATCAAAACATTGATACGGATGCCTGCCGGATGGCCGGTGAGCTGCCGCTCCAATCCAATCAGAAAGCCAAGCACCAAGGAGAAGGAGATTCTTAAAACAAAGTCGTTGTAAACCATACGATAGCCTCCCTTCGAACAATAACAGTATATAAAAATCGCAAGGAGAATCACATGGCTAAAACCTTGCGATTTCCTTGCGATTTGGCAAGATTTTAAAGAATAAGAAGTTGATAATAGTTCATAGATTGTAAGCGCTTAATAACCCTACGAATGGACAAAATAAAGCAGCCCCCACATAATAGACGATAGGGACTGCAAGTACGTTCCAGGGAGCCAGTAAAGTTTACTGTCCGCCATCCTGGTCTCTGGCAGTATTGCTATTTATAATAAAAATGACATGGTAACATTAAAGACAGTAGCTGAAATGACACTAACCGGCACAGCGAAAAATAAAAGCTTTGGAAACATTGCGCTGCGCTCTTCTTCTGAAGTGCAGGAGCCAAGAATCAGAGAACCGCCGGAAGAAAACGGAGAGATTGCTGAACTCTGTGCTCCGATTACAATACAGGAAAAAAGGACAAGCGGACTGATTCCGGTTGTGGCAGCCAGCGTAGGAACCAGCGGATACAGAGCAGGGCATACAACTCCCAGCGTGCTGGAAAAGAAGCTCATGATAGCACCCACGAAGCTGAAGGCAATTGGAATCAACCATGTAGGAAGACTGCTTCCTGCCCATGAAGCGAGAAGGCTGATCGTACCTGCTTCAATAGCAACGTTGATCAGCATACCAACGCCGCAGATCATGAGAATGGTATTCCAGGGAACCTTTGCAATGACCTCCTTTTGCGGAGCCAGTTTCATAAACAGCGCTATGGCTGAAAAAATAATCGCAACAAGACCAACATCCATTTTACCGTTTATGTAGGAGATAACCCCGGCATTTGGGAAAATAATATGTAAAATAGGGAAAATCAAAACAACAACGATCATAATAAGCATCAGGTACAGGTTTTTCTTCTGAAGCTCTGTGAATGGTTCCGGCTTTTCAAAGGAGACTCCCCTGCCGATGTTACGGCTGCTTTTCGGCACATAACGGAAAAAGGCAATCAGAAGAAGAGAAAAAATCACACTGGCAATGAAGATGACTGCACAATAGCGGAAAGACATCGCGCAGCCGCCTTCGTCCATCAGTCCGCGGAAAATAATACCGCTTCCGCTGGTCATAAAATTTGCACCGGAGAGAGCACCGCAGTTGACTGCGACTGCGCCCACCAACTTGTCCATTTTTGATTCCTCACAGATCAGAAGTGCGATGGGAGCCATAAAGGCCATGACTGTGAAAAATCCTGCACCCCAAGCTGCGATTCCGGCAGCAGCCAGGTAAAGTGCAAAGGGGAGAAGCCCCGGGAATTTTCGGCATATATAGAGAAGATAACGTGCGGTCTTTTCCAGAGTTCCGTTTACCAGTGCAAAATTGTAGAATAGGGATACCGAAAAGATGACAAACATCGTACTCACCGGCCATCCGCCAATGACTTCCTTTGTTGACATTCCCATGCCAAAGCATCCGATCAGATATGCGAAAAAGATAGCAAAAATTCCTGTGTTAAATCCGGTTTTGTAACCAATAATGACAGCTATGGCAATCGCTGCGACAATTAAAAAACTAAGCATAATGTAATCCCCCTGATTGAAATGGTTAATCCTTAAGGCCAAGAAGGCCGGACTGAATGGTGTGTGTCATATAGTGAATTTCATCCCGTGAAATGCCGTTGTCCGCCAGATAACCGATATATTGAGCAATGGCAATTTCCCAGTTTGGATTTTCTACCTGTCCACCATCGGTGCTGACCATTACATTTTTATATCCACAGGCTTTGATCGCTTCCAGATTCATTGGCAGGTTGCTCTTATACTTTCCGCCGCCCATGGGCTGTGCGAAGCAGCGTTCAAGAATGACATTGTAATCTTTCACAATGCGGATCTGATCCTCCAGACTCATACCCACCAGCCACCATTCCGGATGGGTGACAACGATCTTTTTTACACCGGCATCTCTGGCAGCTTCCACCATGCGGAAGCATTCTTCCGGAGAAATGTGGCCGGTTCCAAGAACTACATCAAAATCTTTAATTAACTGAAACACATCCTTCAGTTCGGGAACAACTTTTCCGTCTCTGAACACGTCCACGCACCCCTTGGCGGGTTGGTTCATTTTGAGCTTAGTATTCCTGGCTGACTGTGTCGGAAGCCATACAACCTTTCCGCCAAGCTTCAGACCGCTCTCTACAGCATAAGGATTGATTCCGCCCATTTGGCTGTTCAGGGTAATGCTGCCGAACATGGTAAAGTTATTGTCGCCACGGTGCACCAGTTCGTTGTGGCGGTTGCAGAGATAAGCCCGGTCTACGGTAGTACCTTGATGGGTTTTGATGACAATTGCCCGTGCGCCTGTGCGGATGGCAGCCTCCATCAGTTCAAAATCATCGTAGGCCCGGTGACGGATGTCCGGATTGGAGTGGACGTGCATGTCAATAACGCCTTTTAATGAAACATCTGACATTTTTATTCTCCTTTCATTGATAAAATTGCCGTTTTTTCTGTTCTGGATTGCCAAATCTATGTATAAATCTTATAATGAAAAATATATCGGCGCAACAGAGAATAAACGATAACAGATATCGGTAAAAACGATGGGAGAGTTTGAAATGGATATGAAAGAATTTACCTATCTGATTGCATTGGCAGAGGAGGGCAGTATTTCGAAGGCTGCACAACGTCTCTATATGGCACAGTCATCTCTCAGCCAGTTTCTGCAGCAGTTTGAAAGTGAGCTTGGGACAAAGCTGTTTGTCAGAACATCAAAGGGAATACATCCTACATACAGCGGGGCGTGCTTTATCGAGCAGACCAGGCAGATCCTTCTTCAATATCAGAGGGCGAAAAATGAATTATGGGACAATGAACATATGGAGGCCGGGCGCGTGATATTTGGTATCAGTTCCTTCAGAGGGATTCGCATGCTGCCTAAGATTTTAAAAAGCTTTCACGAAAAATATCCCAAGGTGAAGGTGGATGTGGTGGAAGAACACAGCATGGAGCTGGAAGAGCTTCTCATGGCAGGCAAGCTGGACCTGGCGATGGTAGCCATGCCTACGGTGAAGCTGAAAAATGATGTGGAGTTTTTAAAAGATGATGAGGTTCTGATCGTTGCGAACAGAAATCATCCGGTTATGGAGTTTGTAAAGCCGATTGAAGGAACCACCAATTATTGGGTGAACATAGAAGAAACTGCACAGTTTGAATTTATCATGAGCGGTTATGACACGATCCTGGGAAGCATCAGCCGTCAGTTGTTCAGTGAGAAGGGAATTAAATATTATGCGGAAAATAACAATATAACGGCAGCGATGGCTGTTTCTATGGCGAAGGAAGGACTTGGACTGGCTTTTACCTACCAGTCCTGCGCGGAACCAAGTGACAAGGTGCGGTATTTACGGATTGGAAGAAAAGGGGTGTTTATAGAATTGGGGCTTGCCTATCCGTCAAATAAATACTATGTGAAGGCTGCAGAGGAGCTGGAAAAGACGATACGTGAAATATATCGAAAGGATCGTTTGGTGGAAAAATAAGAACAGAAGGTTATGTAAGGCACAGAATGAGAAGGTTCTGTGTCTTTTCTGTATCATAGAGTACGCCCGGCTCTGCAATTTCCTATTATAAAAAGCGCTCAGTACAGGATGCTTTATGTCCGTAAAGGTGCTATCGGTAAAACCGATGGTTAATAGTGATTATGCATATTTCATTTTGATATAAAAGCGGGATATATTAAACGTAAGGATGAGCCGGATCTTAAAACAAAGTGAGAAGGGAGAAAAGGAACATGAACATGGATGCATCCAGTATATCAATACCCAGGGCGCCATTTTTCGGCAGTTATATTATGAAGACGGTGGAGAACGGATGTAAAAAGGAAACTGCCAGGGAAAAAAGGGAACGGGAAGCGAGAATGAGAGAACTGTTTGAATCGGTTGATGATTATGTGGAACAGGCGTAGCAAGTAAAAAACAGTAAAGAGGAGGAATGAAAATGGTAAAGTTATATGAAAGCGGCGTATATCTGATCAATGGGACGGAAATCGTACCGGAATGTGAAACCCAGAAAATTCAGGCGCTTACAGGAAAAGAAGTAAAGAAAGAAGAGGCTAAAAAGGGAACGATTGCATATTCCATCATGGAAGCACATAATACTTCCGGCGATATGGAAAATCTTAAGATCAAATTTGATGCGATGGCGTCCCACGATATTACGTTTGTCGGAATTATCCAGACAGCGAAGGCGTCAGGGATGGAAAAATTTCCGATTCCCTATGTACTTACAAACTGCCACAATTCGTTGTGTGCAGTGGGAGGAACCATCAATGAAGATGACCATATGTTCGGACTTTCTGCGGCAAAAAAATATGGCGGAATCTATGTTCCTCCTCATATCGCAGTCATTCACCAGTATATGAGAGAGATGCATGCGGGCTGTGGAAAAATGATTCTTGGATCTGATTCGCATACAAGATACGGGGCGCTTGGGACTATGGCGATCGGTGAGGGCGGCGGAGAACTGGTAAAGCAGCTTCTTTGTGATACTTACGATGTGAAATATCCGGGTGTTGTGGTGATTTATCTGACAGGAAAGCCTGCTCCATATGTGGGACCGCAGGATATTGCACTTGCCATCATCGGCTCAGTATTCAAAGAGGGTTATGTAAAAAATAAGGTAATGGAATTTGTGGGACCCGGTGTCGCATCCATGTCAACCGATTACAGAAACGGTGTGGACGTCATGACAACAGAGACTACCTGCCTGAGTTCCGTTTGGCGTACAGATGAAGACACAAGGGCATTCTTAAATCTTCATGGCAGAGGAGACGCATATAAGGAACTGAACCCGGCGGAGGTCGCTTACTATGACGGATGTGTCTATGTTGACTTAAGCACGGTAAAACCGATGATCGCCCTGCCCTTCCATCCGAGCAATACCTATGAGATTGATGAGCTGAATGCCAGTCTTGTGGATATTTTGCGGGAGGTTGAAAAGGAGGCAGAGCATGTGGGAAGCGGAAGAGCTTCTTATACACTTACAGATAAAATCAAAGACGGAAAGCTTCAGGTGCAGCAAGGCGTGATTGCCGGATGCGCAGGAGGAAATTATACCAATGTGGTAGAAGCAGCCAATGTGCTCAGAGGTAAAAATTGTGGAAACGGAGAGTTTTCTCTGGCAGTATACCCGTCTTCCCAGCCGGTATTTATTGATCTGGCAAGAAAAGGCGTGATCGCCGACCTGATGGAGGCAGGTGCGGTTATCCGTACAGCATTTTGTGGACCATGCTTTGGAGCAGGTGATACTCCGTGCAATAATGGCCTGAGTATCCGCCATACGACCAGGAACTTCCCGAACCGTGAAGGTTCCAAGCCTGGTAATGGACAGATGTCTTCGGTAGCGCTTATGGATGCGCGTTCCATTGCGGCAACGGCTGCAAACGGCGGCGTACTTACTTCGGCAGAAAGCTTTGACTGCTGGGGAGAAGTACCGGAATACCACTTTGATGATACCGTATATAAGAACCGTGTATATTACGGGTTTGACAGCGGAGATCAGGAAAAAGAACTGGTATACGGTCCGAATATTAAGGACTGGCCGGAAATGAGCCCGCTGACAGACAACATCCTTCTTAAAGTATGTTCCAAGATCATGGACCCGGTAACGACAACGGATGAATTAATTCCATCGGGAGAAACTTCATCTTACCGCTCCAATCCGCTTGGTTTGGCCGAATTCACCCTTTCAAGAAGAGATCCGGAATATGTGGGCCGCAGTAAAGAAGTGGATAAAATTGAGAAGGCAAGGGTCAGCACGGGAAAGGTACTGGAAGCAGAGCCGGAGCTTGCAGAGGTATATGGAGTCATCCGCACGCTTCCGGGACAGGCTGACATCAAAGAAGCAGAGACAGAAGTGGGTAGTATGGTATACGCGGTGAAACCTGGAGACGGATCTGCCAGAGAACAGGCTGCAAGCTGTCAGAGAGTGATCGGAGGCCTTGCAAATATCACAAAGGAATACGCTACCAAGAGATACCGCTCCAATGTGATGAACTGGGGAATGATTCCATTCCAGATGAAAGAAGAACCAAACTTTGAAGTGGGAGACTATATCTTTGTACCGGATATCAGAAAGGCGTTGGACGGCGATATGACAGATATCAGGGCCTATGTGATCAAAAACGGAAAAGCGGAGGAAATCTCGCTGTATGTGGCGGATATGACGCCGGAAGAACGTAAAATCGTAAAGGCAGGCTGCCTGATCAACTATAACAGGAACAGAAAAAACGCATAGGAGGGCAAATGGGATGGAGATTAAGAAGCCAGCAGTGGCAGGAACACTGGAATCCAGTGACTGCCAGGTAACGGTAGAAGCAGGGGAAGGAACAATCGACTTCACCCTGGAAAGTGCAGTGATCAACCAGTACTGCCGTTTAAGACGATTGAAGAACTGCGCGATATTGCCTATTCCATTGCCGGGGAGCCGGAAAAGGTCCAGTTTGAGGACAGAGTGGTTGGTATTATCGAAAGCCGTGACGGGACCATTATGGATGTGGTGCGCCGGATTAAGCCATTTCAGTTTACGGAAGGTCAGGTATTTTAAAAGCCGGGGGAATGGAACTATTGACATTTACTGCGTGTAATGATATAAATAAAACCATACTAATTTACTATGAATAGTGTGGTTTTGCTGCGCGGCACAGCGCTGTGCAAAGACGGATGCCGGATTTAAGGAGGAGGCTTATGAAACATACAAAAGGAACAGCGGGGAGAATGGCAGGCAGATGTCTTGCCCTGGTTTTATCTGCGGTCATGGTCCTGTCAGCGGCGGGATGCGGGGGCAAAGGCGGCAGCCAGCCGTCGGGCCAGACGGAATCAGGACAGACGGGATTGGGACAGACCCAGGCAGCGGCCTCTGACAGCGGAAAAATCGTCAATATTGGTGTGACCAGCTCTCTCAATACGCTGAATCCCCTGCTGATGGACGGCGTGGAGATGAATAAATATGCCACAGGTCTCATGTTCCTGCCGTTGGTGGAACTGGACCAGAATATGGAGTTTGAAGGAATGCTGGCAGATTCCGTGACAGCGGAGGACGAGAGGAATTTCCTGGTGCATATTGATGATAAGGCGGTCTGGTCCGACGGAACTCCGGTTACCGCGGATGACGTGGTGTACACGGCCCTCAGGCTTTGCAGCCCGGTTATCGGAAACCCGGCCATGATGTACTATGTATTTGAAGGCGTGGGCGACGACGGGTTTGTGGAAGAGGGAGCCGACCATGTGGAAGGCATTGCCAGGGTGGATGACAAGACCGTGCGTTTTACCACCAAGGCTCCCATGTCACTCATAACCTTTAACAGCTCCTATGCCCGCTATCTCATGCCCCTTCCAAAGCATGTGATTGGTGATATCGGCGAGAAGGCGCTGGCATCAGACCCGTGGTTCAGCCATCCGGACGTGGTGAGCGGTCCCTATAAGGTGACTGAGTTTGACCGGGACCACTATGTGTCTTATGAGGCCAACAAAGACTACTGGAAGGGCGCTCCGGGGATTGAGCGTCTCAACATAAAAATCGTGGAAGGCAGCCAGCTCTATGCCGGGCTTAAGTCCGGGGAAATCGACATTACCCAGAACACCATGAGCACCATTCCCCTGGAGGACTATGAGAGTGTGGCGGCGCTGGAGAACGTGGAGGTTTCCTACGGGGACCCCATCACCAACCAGTCCGTATTCATCAATACAGCCAGAATCACCGATGCAAAGGTGCGCCAGGCCATGTTGTACGCGGTGGACCGCAGCCAGCTCATGGAGCAGCTCTTAAAGGGCAACGGAGAAGTGGCGGACGGATTTCTGTCATCGGCCAGCCCGTATTTTGACAGTTCCCTGGTGCCTGTTTCCTATGATCCGGAAAAGGCAAAGAGCCTGCTGGCGGAGAGCGGATGGGACCAGAGCAAAAGCATACGTTTCTGCATTGACTCAGGCGACAGCACCTTTGTGAACGCGGCTTCTGTTATAGCAGCCCAGTGGGCAGCAGTGGGCATTAAGGCAGATATCCAGACCATGGACATTAATACGCTGATGAGCACTGCCTCCAGCGGTGATTTTGATGTGCTGGCCGTACAGTATACCTATCCGCCGGTGGATCCTTATGCGGACGTAGCCTGGCTTTTAGGCGGCGAGGGCAGCTGGACCGGCTATACCAGGCCGGAGGTGGAGGAAGCATTGTCAAATGTGGCCCTGACAAATGACAAGGATAAGCTGAAGGAGCTGTATGGGATCGTGGACCGGAAGGTCCAGGAGGATGTGCCCATGTTTTCCGCCTACATTATCAGGACCATGGCAGCGGCCAATAAGCGCCTGACAGGGGTTAAGCCCAGCGTCTATGGCTTCCTCAATCATGTGGAGCAGTGGGATGTGACCCAATAGAATATATCCCGATAGAATGTGTCACATTGGAAGGCATCCCGGCAGGACAACCCCATAATTGGAAAGAATGAACGGATTCCCGGAGGGCATATGCTCTCTGGGTATCTTCATTCATGGGAAATCCGCCATTAATATCAAGAAATGAGGAAACAGTATGTCACATATCCTTGAAGTCACGAATCTGGAAGTTGAATTTTCTGGTGACGGGGGGAAGAATATAAGTGTGGACCACGTGGGATTCCATGTGGATTCGGGGGAGATAGTCTGTATTGTAGGGGAGTCGGGCTGCGGCAAAAGCGTCACAGCCCTGTCTGTTATGGGGCTTTTAGGCAAAGGGGGGAAGGTGACTGACGGCCAGGTTCTGTTCGAGGGAAGGGATTTGCTCTCCATGACAGAGAGGGAGTTGGACGGAGTCAGGGGAGACCGCCTGACCATGATATTCCAGGACCCTCTTACCTCCCTTAACCCTGTATTTACCATCGGGAGCCAGATGACGGAGAGCATCCGCGCCCACATGGGGCTGGGAAAGGATGAGGCCCGGGAGAGGGCATTGTCCCTCCTTAAGAAGGTGGGGCTGCCGGACACCCTCTCTGTGATGAAAAAATACCCGCACCTGCTGTCAGGAGGCATGCGCCAGCGTGTCATGATTGCAATGGCCCTTTCCTGCAATCCGTCCCTTCTGATTGCCGACGAGCCTACCACGGCTCTGGATGTGACGATTCAGGCCCAAATCATGGACCTGATTCTGGAGCTTAAGCAGGAGATGGGCATGGCGGTGCTGCTCATCACCCATGACATGGGATTGGTGGCTCAGATGGCTGACCGGGTGCTGGTAATGTATGCGGGACAGCTCATAGAGCAGGCCAGGGTGCTGGAGCTGTTTGACCATCCGGCCCATCCCTACACCAGGGCCCTGCTGCGTTCCGTACCCGGTATCAGGGATGAGGAGGACAGAAGGCTGGAGTCCATAGAGGGAATTGTGCCGGAACACTACGACAGGATTCGGGGGTGCCGTTTTGCAAGGAGATGCCCCTTCAGGACAGCGATGTGCATGAAGCCGCAGCAGGAGGTGCCTGTAGGGGATTCCCATATTGTGCGGTGCTGCAGGGCGAAGGAGGTGCTGACAGATGGATGATAAATCCCAGGTCCCACTGCTTTCTGTGGAGAGACTGAAAAAGTATTATATGGCTAAATCAGGTATGTTCTCCCGCAACGCCGGTGTGGTGCGGGCTGTGGACGGAGTATCCTTTCAGCTGTTTGAGAGGGAGACCCTGGGGCTGGTGGGAGAATCCGGCTGCGGCAAATCCACGTTGGGACGCCAGCTGGTAGGGCTGGAGCATCCCACGGGAGGACGGGTTGTCTACGACGGTAATGACCTGGGCAATATGAGCCAGGCCCAGATGAAGCCCTTCCGCACCCAGCTGCAGATGATATTCCAGGATTCCTATTCATCCCTGAACCCCAGGAAGCATGTGTTTGAGATACTGTCGGAGCCCATGCTGTATCATGGGCTGGCCAAACGCGGGGACGTATACTCCCATGTGGAAAAGCTGTTGGATATGGTAGGGCTTCCGAAGAACTGTCTGGGAAGATATCCCCATGAATTCTCCGGCGGACAGAGGCAGCGCATAGGCATTGCCAGGGCCCTTTCCCTAAATCCCAGGCTGTTGGTATGCGACGAACCGGTCAGCGCTCTGGACGTGTCCATCCAGGCCCAGATACTGAACCTGCTCAGGGATTTGCAGAAGGAGCTGGGACTTACCTGTATCTTTATCGGCCACGGCCTGGGAGCTGTGAACTATGTCAGCGACCGGATTGCCGTCATGTACCTGGGGAAGATTGTAGAGATTGCCGGCCGGAAGGAGCTGTTTGACCACCCCCTTCATCCTTATTCCAGGGCCCTGTTCGAGGCGGTGCCCATAGCCGACCCGAGAAAACGCAGGAGGCGGTCGGAGGGAATTGCCGGCGGGGAGACTGCGTCAAATGTGAATACGCCCTCAGGATGTCCCTTCCACCCCAGATGCCCTCACTGTAAGGAAGAGTGCATGAGCGGAGAAATGGAGCTGAAGCCGGCAGCTCCGGCAAGCAGCCACCTGACAGCCTGTATCCGGTATAAGGAATTAGAGAAGGAGGGTGAGCAGGCATGACCAAATATATACTGAAGCGTATTCTGATTGCCATTCCCACCCTGCTTGGCATCACCATTATTGACTATGCCATCATGTGTTTTGCGGGCAGCCCCCTGGAAATGCTTCAGGGAGCCCGTATTTCCCAGGAAGCCATCGCTGCCAAGGAGGCAGCCATGGGACTGGACAAACCTTTCTATATACAGTACTTTATCTGGCTGGGACAGCTTCTTTCCGGAAACATGGGGTATTCCGTGAAATCCTACGAGGCGGTCAGCGCCATGATTGGAAGCCATCTGGGACCCACCCTTCTTCTGATGGGGGTGTCGCTGATTGTAAGTCTTATCATGTCGGTGCCTGCCGGAATCTACAGCGCCATCCACCAGTATTCCAAAGGGGATTACGCCGTGGTGACAGCCTCCTTTTTCGGAAGCAGCATACCGGGATTTTTCCTGTCCCTGCTGTTAGTGTACCTGTTTACTGTGAACCTGGGTCTCCTGCCCTCCGGAGGGATGACCACCCTGGGCACTGGGGGCGGCGCGGCGGATGTGGCGGCCCATATGGTAATGCCCGTGCTGGTGCTGTCTGTCTCCATGGCAGGGACCAATATCCGCTATATCCGCAGCGCCATGCTGGAAATCCTCCAGCAGGACTATCTGCGCACAGCCAAGGCCAAGGGAATCGGGCGAAGGAGGGTCATATATAAGCACGCCCTGCGCAATGCCCTGGTGCCCATTGTGACAGTCATCGGCATGCAGATTCCGGTGCTGTTTGGCGGCGCGGTCATTGTGGAGCAGCTGTTTTCCTGGCCCGGACTGGGACTTATGACCATGAGCGCCATCCTGAACCGGGATTATCCGGTTATCATGGGCGTCTGCCTGCTTTCCGCCGTGGTGGTGCTGGCAGCCAACCTGGTGACGGATATTCTGTACGCCATCGTAAACCCGGCTATTCAGTATGACTGACAGACCGGCGCAAGTACTTGACAGGAGTAAGTATAGTTAGAATGAAAATGAACAGAAAGAACCCTTATGGGGACATCGGAAGAGAAAATTACTGGCAGACCGTAAGGCGGCGGTTTCTCCACCACCGCCTGGCCTGTATCAGTCTGGTGGTGCTGGCAGTCATCTGCACAGCGGCCATCCTGGCGCCTGTCATAGCGCCCTATGACCCGGATGCCATCGCAGGGTCCTTTGGCGCCCCGCCAAGCCCCGGGTTCCTGCTGGGAACGGACCAGATTGGACGGGATATGTTCTCCCGCCTTTTATATGCAACGCGTATATCTCTGCTGGTGGGCGTGCTGGCTACGGCCATATCCACGGCCATAGGAGTCAGCCTGGGACTGCTGGGGGGATACTTTGGAGGCTGGCTGGACATAGCCATCATGCGTTTTACAGACATGGTCATGTCCTTTCCATATATATTGCTGGTTCTCGTGGCGGCAGCCATCTTTGAACCGGGGCTCTGGAGCATCATACTGATTCTCGGATTTGTGGACTGGCCCGGCATCGCCCGCCTGGTCAGGGGCAATGTGCTGAGCCTGCGGGAGACTAATTTTGTTAAGAGCAGCATTGTGGCGGGGATGCCTGCCAGACATATCCTGTTTTCAGAGATACTTCCCAATACCGTTGCACCGATTCTGGTGTACGCCACCTCGGTCATGGCCCTGTCCATGCTGGATGAGGCTTCCTTAAGCTTTCTGGGCATGGGAGTGCAGCCGCCCACAGCCAGCCTGGGCAATATGCTGAACAGCGCCCAGTCCCTGACCGTGCTGACAAAGCAGCCATGGCTCTGGATTCCGCCCGGACTCCTGATTGTGGTCCTGGTAGTTGCCATCAATTTTGTGGGCGATGCCCTGAGGGACGCCCTGGACCCGTCGGCGGTTCTGAATCTGGGCGGAGCGGAGCAGGACGCGGCGGAACAGGATGCAGGACAGCAGGATGCGCATGGCCGGGATGCATGAAGCCGGTATACGCAGGACAGCATATAACAATGCCGGAAAGCACACAATAGGAGTATATTCATGACTATCCATCAGATAGAATGTTTCCTGGAAGCAGCCAGGACTCTTAATTTTACGGAGGCAGCCAACCATCTGTATATATCACAGCAGGGGCTGAGCCGCCAGATAGCATCTCTGGAAAAGGAACTGGAGCTGCGCCTTTTTGACAGGACCACCAGGGATGTGAAGCTGACCCGCAGCGGTGAGCTTCTTCTATGGCGCTGGAAGGATATCCCCAAGGAAATATATGACTCCGTGGATATGGCCAGGGAGGAGGGGGAGAGAGCCAAACGCAGGATTAATCTGTCCGTGGTGGGCATAAGCGGTATCATAGAGATGGCGGGCAACATACTGGCTGATTATATGGCCCTTGACCCGGAAGTGGAATTTGAAATCAATGAATTCACCAATATAAAGGATATAACCAACGGAAATCCGGATTTGATGATGACTGTAAGCTTTACTCCCTCCTACGAGCAGCTGAAAGAGAAGTGCGGCCTGATGGTTATAAAAAAACTGCCCTTATACTATGTCATGTCCAAGAAAAATCCCCTGGCCCAGAAGGAAGAGGTGGTCATGGAGGATTTTAAGGGAGAGACCATGCTGTGTCTCTTCAAGAATTTTTTTGCAGGCGCCGAGCTGCGGCTGTTTGAACTTATCTCCAGCCAGGAACACATCCTTCAGAAGGCCCGGTATTATGAAAATGTCAACAGCCTGGAGCTGGCAATTATTGCCGACGAAGGGATTCATATTGGCTTTAAAGAATTCTACCATAATTACGGAGAACGGCTGGTCATGTATCCCATGCCCAACTCCAAGAACCAGGCCCATGCCAGTGTAATCATTGTATGGCGTAAAGAAAATGAGAAAAGACTTGAAAGTTTTATAAAATTTTTGAAAAATAATTATAATTAACAACAATATGTTGTTAAATATCCGCATTTTGGTGTTAGACAAAAAGGGGGGCAACTGTCTAAAATACAAGATGGTTGGTAAAAAAGAAGGAAGCCGTAATTTGGGGAAGGGCTGTGGACCAAAGCAGCTTATTTCCCTTGTTTTTTTCTGGCGCTGTATTCCCTCACAGGACAGCGCCGGCGCAATGACAGATTCTCATACTAAAAAGTACATGAAAGGAAAGAGGAGAAGATGAAAAAGGCAAGGACGCGCATTATCTGGGGAATCGTGATTGTAATTATAGCAGTCATTGTGATTGCCAGAGTTTTCAAGAAGGAAGAGCCTGTTGTCCCCACCCCGGAGCCGGTGGTAACGGTACAAACGCCGCAGATAGGCGACATATTGCTGACAACAGACCTGGTAGGCACCATTGAGCCGGCCGATATTGTATACATATATCCCAAGGCAGGAGGCGACGTGACAGCTGTCAACGTGAAGGCCGGGGATGTGGTTGCGGCCGGACAGGTGCTGTTGGAGATTGATACAAAGCAGGTGGACACATCCAAAAACTCCATGGACGCGGCAAAGGTGGCGTGGGATGACGCACAGTCTACCCTGTCCCGTATGGCCCCGCTCCATGCGTCAGGCTTTGTATCTGATAAAGAGTTTGAGGGATATCAGACTGATGCTGAGGCTAAGAGGCTTCAGTATGAGTCTGCCAAGATTGCATATGAAAACCAGATGGAATTCAGCCATGTAACATCCCCCATAAGCGGACGGGTGGAGCAGCTCAACGTGGAGGTTCATGATACGGTTGGAAACTCCAACCAGCTCTGCGTCATCGCAGGTGACAGCGGCAATAATGTGACTTTCTATGTGACTGAGAAGGTAAAGAACCACCTGAACGCAGGGGACCCCATTACGGTCATCAAGGAAGGAACAGAATACGGCGGCAATGTTATTGAAGTCAGCAACATGGCTGAGGCATCCGTTGGCCTGTTCAAGATAAAGGCATCTGTGGATGACAATGAGACCATGGCGGCCGGAACCAGTGTGGAGCTGCGGGTACCTTCCGCATCTGCCAGGAATGCCATGCTGATTCCAAATAACTGTGTATATTATAAATCAGGCGATGCCTATGTATACACATATGACAACGGCATCATTCACGAGGTACCGGTGGAAGTGGGCATCTATGACAGTGAGAATATCGCGGTGCTTTCAGGAATTACCCTGGATGACCAGATCCTCACCACCTGGACCTCCGAATTAAAGGAGGGAACCAAGGTGACACTGGAGACCGAGGTGCCGGCAACCGTAGAGGTGAATGGAACGGAAGCCGATGCACAGAAAAAGATGCAGGTCATCGAGGAAACCAATCAGACAGACAAAGCTGAAAGTCCGGCCGCAGACCAGAGTCAGGCACAGTAGAAGGAGGCAGGAAAATGGGCTTAACAAAACTTGTCTTAAAAAGGCCGGTCAGTACGGTTCTCGCAATCCTGTGTCTGGTTGTGTTCGGCTTGTCCTCAGTGATGAAATCACCGCTGGAGCTGATGCCGGACATGAACATGTCCATGATGATTGTAATGACCGTTTACTCCGGCGCCAGCCCTGACGATGTCAGCGAGCTGGTCACCAAACCAATTGAGGACAGGGCCAGTACCCTGAGCGGTCTGGATACCATATCCTCCCAGTCAAAGGAGAACATGTCCATCGTTACGCTGAAATACAAGTATGGCACTGACATGAACGATGCATATGATGACCTGAAGAAGCAGATGGACCTGGCTAAGGCAGAGCTTCCGGAGGATGCGGATGACCCCATCATGCTGGAGCTGAATACCAGCCTGAAGCCAAATGTAATCATGGCAGTCAGCCATGGGGAGGACGACGACCTTTACAACTATGTGAATAATGAGGTTGTACCTGAATTTGAGAAGCTGTCAACGGCAGCCGAGGTTTCCATCACCGGCGGTCTCCAGAAATACATCAAGGTGGAGCTGATGCCGGAGAAGCTGAAACAGTACGGCGTATCCATGAGTTCCATTGCCAGCGATATTGCGGGATCGGATATCACTTATCCGGCAGGCGATACGGAGGTGGGCGACCAGAAGCTGTCTGTGTCAACCGAGCAGCCCTTTGAGACCATGGACAGTCTCAATGATATTCCGCTGACTGTATCCGGCAACCAAACCGTATATCTGAGGGATGTGGCAAAGGTATATATGGGCGCGGACGATGTGGAGAGCATCGCGCGTTATAAGGCTGAGAACGGACTTCCGGAGGATATCGTGGCATTGACTGTCAGCAAGCAGCAGGACGCTGCCACTCTGGATGTTTCAAAAGATGTGAAGCGGGTGGTGCGTGAGCTTACCAGCAAGGACCCAAGCCTGCATATTACCATAGTAGACGATGACAAGGATTCCATCATGTCGTCCCTGAGCTCCGTTATCGAGACAATGATTCTGGCCATCATCATTTCCATGGTCATCATATGGCTGTTCTTCGGGGACCTGAAGGCGTCCATGATTGTCGGAAGCTCCATTCCCGTGTCCATCCTGTCGTCCCTAATCCTGATGCAGCTCATGGGCTTCAGCCTGAACGTCATAACCCTGAGCGCCCTGGTGCTGGGCGTCGGTATGATGGTGGATAACTCCACCGTTGTGCTGGAGAGCTGTTTCAGGGCCACGGATGATACCGGTTTCCTGGAATTTTCCAAGGCAGCCCTAAACGGTACCGGCGTGGTATACCAGTCAGTTATCGGTTCCACGCTGACCACCTGCGTGGTGTTCCTGCCGCTGGCCATGCTGGGCGGCATGACGGGCCAGATGTTCCGGCCCCTGGGCTTTACCATCGTATTCTGTATGACGGCATCTCTCATATCAGCTATTACAGTGGTGCCACTGTGCTACATGATTTATAAACCGGTGGAGAGAAAGGCAGCTCCCCTGTCCAGACCTGTTGAGAAGATGCAGGAAGCCTACCGGGGAATCATGACAAAGCTTCTGAACAAGAGAGGGCTTGTCATGCTGGCCTCCGTGGCGCTCCTCCTGTTCTCGTTCTTCATTGCCAAGTTCCTGCGGGTGGAGATGATGGCTGAGGATGACCAGGGCCAGATATCCATTACCGCGGAAGTAAAGCCGGGTATGAAGATTGACAAGGTAGACCGTGTCATGAAACAGATAGAGGATATTATCTCCCAGCAGGAAGATGTGGAATCCTACATTACACTGGCAGGCAGTTCGGGACTGAGCATGAGCTCTGACCCCAGCATTACTGTCTACCTTAAGAAGGACAGAAAAATGGAGACAGACCAGGTGGTCCGTCTCTGGAAACAGCAGTTGGGCGGAATCTCAGATACCAATATAACGGTGGAAGCCTACTCACAGGTAAGTTCTATGATGGGATCGGATGATGAATACTCAGTAGACCTTCAGAGTACGAATTACGATGACCTGAAGGCGGTCAGCGACCATGTGGCGGAAAACTTAAGCAAACGTCCGGAGCTGACCAAGGTCCACTCATCCCTGGAAAATGCGGCCTCTGTAGTGAAGGTTACGGTGAATCCCATTAAGGCCAGGGCGGCAGGACTGACGCCTGCCCAGATTGGCAGTACCCTGAATAACATGCTCAGCGGCACCACACCCACCTCCCTGAATATTGACGGAAATGATATTGATGTAAAGGTAGAGTATCCTAAGGAGCGCTATAAGACCCTGGACCAGATTGAGACAATCACCCTCCAGACGCCTAAGGGCAGTTCCGTTGCCCTGACGGATGTGGCTGACATTCACTTTGCAGACAGCCCTGCATCCATCACCAGGCAGGATAAGCAGTACCGCGCCACCATCAGCGGTATCTATACCGAACAATCAGATAAGAACACAAAGACCCGGCTTTTAAGCGAGGTGGTGCAGCCGGCTGTAAGAGATAACGCCAATGTGACCATTGCCCAGAACCAGACGGATGAATCCATGGCAGAAGAGTTCACGGCGCTGTTCCAGGCCATTGCCCTGGCTATCTTCCTGGTATTCGTGGTCATGGCGGCCCAGTTTGAGTCGCCTAAGTTCTCAATCATGGTAATGACCACCATCCCGTTCTGCCTCATAGGCGCCTTCGGGCTTCTGTGGCTGGCAGACAGCGCCATCAGTATGACATCCCTTCTGGGATTCCTGATGCTGGTAGGTACGGTTGTTAACAACGGTATTCTCTATGTGGATACGGTGAACCAGTACCGCAGGGAGATGGATTTAAATACCGCCCTGGTGGAAGCGGGTGCTACCCGTCTGAGACCTATTCTTATGACCACCCTGACTACGGTTGTGTCCATGGTGCCCATGGCCCTTGCTCTGGGCGACAGCGGTTCCACCACCCAGGGCCTTGCCCTTGTTAATATCGGCGGCCTGGCCGCATCCACCATCCTGTCGCTGCTCATGCTTCCAGCATACTACAGCCTGATGAACGGCGGAGGAAAGAAGCGGATGATTATTGCGGATTAGCCGGAGATGAGCCAAAAACCAGCCGAAGAAAAGCTGAAGATTGGCAGCATATGACCGGGAGTTAAAAAGATGTTAAAAAATTACTGTTTCAAATAACAGAATAAAATGATATGATGTTATTAAATAGGCTGTAGCTTATGACGCAGATGGAAGGCGTTGGAACTGCAGCCTATTTTAATAAATCAATTTGTTATTAATGTAACAAATATGTCCAGCCGGAAGTGAAGTTTAAGGGGACAATTATTTTAATATGGATAGAAGTTTTTTGTATGCTGTACAAAAATATTTAGAAAGTCTAAAATTTTTTCATGAATATTGAGAAAGTGGATTGATAAATTTTTATGCATGGGTTATAATCTATTCATATTGTACAAAAATAATAGGAAAGCAGTGGACATATACTGGATAAGTTGTCATTTTGCAACACAGACGTATGGTCCATCGTATTCCCGGAGGCATATCTGCGCAAACTAACCATATATTCCGGCAGGATAGCTAACGGGATTCCGGTACAGAAAGGGGGATTTGGATTGGCCCAGGAGACGATTGACGCAATCCGTCAGGCAGAAACGGCCGCGGAAGCAGCCGAGAAGGAAGCGGTAAAAGAGGCGGAGGCAATTGTGGCAGAGGCAAAGGCTCAGGCGGCGCAGATGAAGGCAGAGATGACGAAATCTGCCAGAGAAAGCGCGGTGGGGGCCGAGGAGGATGCCAAGGCTCAGAGCGAGCAGATGATGCAGGCAGCCGGTGCCGAGGAAGGCAAGGATTTGGAAGCATTGCAGAAGGCTGTAGCTGAGAAACAACAAAAGGCAGTTGAAGTTATCTTATCAGAACTGCTATAGGAAGGGAGGCGCTTAAGGTTGGCAGTAGTGCCTATGAAAAAAGTGCTGATCTGCGGTCTGAAAAAGGATCGCAAGGGCACCCTTGAGCTTCTGCAGCGCCAAGGGGTACTTGAAATCAGCAATGTGCTGCAGGAAGATGACATGTTTAGCAGAATGGATGTGACGTCTTCCAAAACCGTTTTTGAACGAAATGCCAATATAGCAGAGCAGGCCATTAATATTCTGGACAGGTACGCGCCTGAGGAGAAGGGCATGCTGTCCTCGTTCGAAGGCAGGGAGGTACTTTCCCTGGACGAATATGAGGCCAATGCAGGCAAACACGACGAGGTCATGAAAAAGGCCTACCGTTTACAGGAACTTGCTAAGCAGATAGGCGAGCACAGTGCCGCGGTTCCGAAGCTGGAGCAGCAGATGGAAGCACTGGTGCCATGGAGGTCCTTTGACCTGCCCCTTGATTTTAAGGGAACAAAGAAAACTGCGGCATTCATCGGTTCCATCCAGGATGAGATCACCCTGGAACAGGTAACAGAACAGCTTGGGGAGCTGGCACCTCAGGCAGAGACAATTGACGTGACCATTGTAAGTGCATCCAAGGAGCAGACCTGTCTTTTCATTGTCTGCGGAAAACCGGATGCAGAAGCAGTGGAAGACGCGCTTAAGAAAATGAATTTTGTGAAACCGCCCCTCAGCCAGACAGTGCCTGCTAAACGCCAGCAGCAGCTGGAAGAAGAACTTGCAAGGGAAAAGGCGGAGATTGAGAAAGCGGAAAAGGCCGTAGCGGAGATGGCTCCGGACCGGGAACTCATAAAGTTCGTTATGGACTACTATACCATGCGTGCTGAGAAATACGGTGTGTTAAACGGCCTGGCCCAATCAAGACGTGTATTCTTTATAACCGGATACGTACCTGAGAACGCGGCTCCAAAGCTTGAGAAGCTGCTTCAGGAAAAATATGAGGTGACTGTAGAGTTCACAGAACCGGGAGATGATGAGGATGTACCAATCCTGCTCCACAACAATAAGTTTGCAGAACCTGTGGAGGGCGTTATTGAGAGTTACAGCGTTCCGTCCAAGGGCGAGATTGACCCGTCCATGATAGTGGCGCTGTTCTACTATGTACAGTTCGGGCTCATGCTCTCAGATGCGGCTTATGGTCTTATCATGGTGGCAGGTACCGCATACTGCCTGACCAAATTCAAGAACATGGAAGCCGGAATGAAGAAGTTCATGAAAATGTTCATGTACTGTGGTATCTCCACAACGTTCTGGGGTTTTATGTTCGGCAGTTTTTTCGGTGATGCGGTGAATGTTATCGCGACCACATTCTTCAACCGGCCGGATATCAGGCTTGCTCCTCTCTGGTTTGAGCCAGTAAGCCTTCCTATGAAGCTTCTGGTATTTGCATTTGGACTTGGTATTCTTCACCTGTTCATAGGACTTGGAATCAAATTTTACTCCTGTGTGAAGAACGGCAGCCTGGCTGACGGTATATATGACGCCATATTCTGGTATATGCTGGTTGGCGGCGGTATTGTCTACCTGCTGACCATGCCTATGTTTACCGAGATGCTGGGTCTTACCTTTACGCTTCCGGCAGTTGCGGGTACTGTAGCTGCTTACGCGGCAGCTATTGGTTTTGTGGGTATTGTACTTACCAGCGGACGGGAATCCAAAAACTGGGTTAAGAGGATACTTAAGGGCCTTTACGGGGCATACGGAGTCAGCTCATACCTGAGCGACATCCTGTCCTATTCCAGGCTTCTGGCCCTGGGTCTGGCTACCAGCGTTATATCCACAGTATTTAACAAGATGGGAAGTATGATGGGCGGTTCCATTCCGGGAGCAATCATATTCATACTGGTATTCGTAATCGGACACAGCCTGAACCTGGCAATCAATGCCCTGGGCGCATATGTCCATACTAACCGTCTGCAGTATGTAGAGTTTTTTGGAAAGTTTTATGAAGGCGGCGGAAGGAAATTTGAGCCCTTTGCCGTTCACACCAAATATTATAAAGTCAAGGAGGACATTTAGTTATGGGAAATATGGGAGTTGCTTTAGCATTATTAGGAGCTGCAATCGCAGCGCTTTTTGCAGGAGTAGGTTCTGCTATTGGAGTAGGTATTGCAGGTCAGGCTGCAGCCGGAGTTGTTACAGAGGATCCTAACAAGTTCAGTAAGGTTCTGGTTTTACAGCTGCTTCCCGGTACACAGGGTATATACGGACTGCTGATTGCATTCATCACACTGACACAGATTGGTATTATGGGCGGAAGCGCTGACCTTTCCGTAATAAAGGGCGCTTTATACCTGGCGGCATGCCTTCCTATGGGCATTGTGGGCTGGATTTCCGGCGCATCTCAGGGCAAGGCGGCAGCAGCAAGCATCGGCCTGGTTGCCAAGAGACCTGAGCAGTTTGGTAAAGCTATGATTTTCCCGGCCATGGTTGAGACTTACGCCATCCTGGCCCTGCTGATCTCCATCCTTTCCATCTTTGGTATTGCAGGCCTTAACATTTAATCAGCATACCAAATAAGGAGACTTAAGGAAAGGAGAACATGGCATGGCGGGATTAGATAAGATCATCAGCCAGATTAAAGAAGAGTCCCAGAAAGCAGCGGAACGCACCAGGGCAGAAGCCCGTTCCAAGGCAGATGAGATTCTGTCACAGGCCCGTGCGGATGCAGAGAGGGAGTGCGTTGATATTGAGAGGCGCTCCAAACAGGCGGTAGCCAACATTCTGGAAAGAGGACGTACGGCAGCCGAACTTAAGAAGCGGGGTGCTGTTCTGGCTGAAAAGCAGAGGCTCATCGGCGCAACCATTGGGATGGCTAAGGCCGAACTCAAGGGGCTTGAGACCGGTGCCTACTTTGATATGATTCTGAAACTGGCAGTTAAATCCGCACAGCCCGGCGTAGGCGAGCTCCTGCTCTCAAAGAAGGACTTGGAACGCCTGCCCGAAGGCTTTGAGGACAGGTTAAATGCCTCGCTTAAGGACAAAGGGGCAGTGCTGCATATATCGGGAGACACCAGGGATATAGACGGCGGTTTTGTGCTTACTTATGGAGGAATTGAGGAGAACTGTTCCATTGACGCTCTCTTTGACGCAGCACATGAGGTATTACAGGATAAAGTGCAGGAGATTCTGTTTTCATGAACGTAGGGAGGAACTAATTAAATGGCAGACAAACAGTATGTTTATGCAGTAGCCCGCATCCGTTCCAAAGAATTGTCCCTGCTATCCGGTGCGTTTTTAGAGCAGCTGACAGCTGCAAAAGACTATGACGAGTGTATCCAGCTTCTTACGGAGAAGGGCTGGGGAGAGGACGGCATCACAAATGCCGGAGATATCCTGGCCATTGAGAAGAGGAAGACCTGGGAGCTGATTAATGAGCTGGTGGAGGATATGTCGGTATTCGACGTATTCCTGTACGCCAACGACTACCACAATCTGAAGGCAGCCATCAAGGAGGTCCGCATGGGTGATGAATACCCGGGTATCTTTATGGAGCAGGGGACTGTGGATGTGAAGCTTATACGTGAAGCGGTTCAGACCAGGGAATTCCAGAATCTTCCGGCGGCCATGAGAACGCCTGCGGAGGAAGCCTACAAGGCGCTCCTCCACACCCAGGACGGGCAGCTCTGCGATATCATAATCGACAAAGCGGCTCTGGATGCAATCTACCAGGCTGGTAAATCCTCCGGCAATGAGTTCCTGGAACTCTATGCGGAGCTGACAGTTGCGGCAGCAGATATAAAGACGGCGGTGCGGGCGTCCCGTACCGGCAAGGACAGGGCATTCCTGGAACAGGCGCTGGCACCATGCGGCAGCATTAATGTTGCCCGTCTGGCTCAGGCAGCCATAGAGGGCGTGGATTCCATCGGGTCATACCTGGAAACCACGGCCTATGCAGATGCAGTGGACGAATTGCGGCGCTCACCTTCAGCTTTTGAGCGGTGGTGCGACAATCTGCTGATTCGTAAGATTAAGCCCCAGCAGTACAGCGCCTTTGGTCTGGGCCCGCTGGCAGCTTATATTCTGGCACGGGAGAACGAGATTAAATCAGTTCGGATTGTGCTTTCCGGGAAATTAAACCATCTTCCCGAGGAGTCCATCCGGGAAAGGATAAGGGAGATGTATGTATAAGATTGCAGTTATGGGCGACCGGGACAGTATCTACGGTTTTGCCGGTCTGGGTCTGGAACCATTTCCTTTGACAGACCCGGCGGAGGCAGGAAAGAAGGTTAAGGAGCTGGCAGAAAGCGGCTATGCGGTGATTTACATCACAGAGGCCCTGGCCGCCCAGATTGAACCGGAGATCAACCGCTACCGTGAGGCTGGCCTTCCGGCCATCATACTGATTCCCGGCATATCAGGCAATACGGGAAAAGGTATCCTGGCAGTTAAGAAGTCAGTGGAGCAGGCAGTTGGCTCGGATATTATATTTAATGGGCAATAACAATGGAGGTAAAAGATGAGCAAAGGCGTAATTAAAAAAGTAGCCGGTCCGCTGGTCATCGCAGAAGGCATGCGCGACGCGAATATGTTCGACGTGGTTCGAGTCAGCGAGCAGCGTCTGATTGGCGAAATTATAGAGATTCATGGCGATAAGGCTTCCGTCCAGGTATACGAGGAGACATCCGGACTGGGACCCGGGGAGCCGGTGGAATCCACAGGCGTACCCATGAGCGTGGAGCTGGGGCCTGGCCTGATTGGAAGTATATACGACGGTATCCAGCGTCCGCTGGATGCCATTATGGAGAAGACTGGCGGAAACCTTTTGAACCGCGGTGTGGAGGTTCCCTCCCTGAAGCGTGAGAAGAAATGGACCTTCGTACCCACTGCAAATGCGGGCGACAAAGTAGTCGGCGGCGACATTATCGGTACGGTTCAGGAGACCGAGGTGGTACAGCAGAAAATCATGATTCCGGTTGGCGTAAGCGGTACCCTTACCTATATCAGCGGCGGAGAGTACACGGTTACCGATACAGTGGCTGTTGTGACAGACGGGAAGGGACAGGAGCATCCTGTTTCACTGATGCAGAAGTGGCCTGTACGTAAAGGCCGTCCCTATCAGAGAAAGCTGTCCCCGGATATGCCTCTTGTAACAGGACAGCGTGTTATTGACTGTCTGTTCCCAATCGCAAAGGGCGGTGTTGCGGCTGTTCCGGGACCTTTCGGTTCCGGCAAGACGGTTGTACAGCATCAGCTGGCCAAGTGGGCTGACGCTGACATCGTGGTTTACATTGGCTGCGGCGAGCGCGGAAACGAAATGACGGACGTTCTGAACGAGTTCCCGGAACTGAAGGATCCAAAGACAGGCAAGTCCCTGATGGAGCGTACTGTGCTGATTGCCAATACCTCCGATATGCCTGTTGCTGCCCGTGAGGCATCTATCTATACAGGTATCACCATTGCAGAGTATTTCCGTGACATGGGTTATTCCGTAGCCCTGATGGCAGACTCCACATCCCGTTGGGCCGAGGCTCTGCGTGAGATGTCAGGACGTCTGGAGGAAATGCCTGGTGAGGAAGGTTACCCTGCATACCTGGGTTCCCGTCTGGCACAGTTCTACGAGCGTGCCGGCCGTGTTATCTCCCTGGGCCAGGACAACCGCGAGGGCGCGCTTTCCGTTATCGGAGCAGTATCCCCTGCCGGCGGCGATATATCCGAGCCGGTTACACAGGCTACCCTGCGTATCGTAAAGGTATTCTGGTCCCTGGATGCCGACCTGGCATATAAGAGACATTTCCCGGCCATCAACTGGCTGACCAGCTACTCCCTGTATGTGGACACCATGGAAAAATGGTTTAACGCAGAGGTGGAGAGCGACTGGACCGAGCTGCGCGCGCGTCTCATGCGCCTGCTGCAGGAAGAGTCTGAGTTGAATGAAATCGTACAGCTGGTAGGTATGGATGCATTATCCGCGCCTGACCGTCTGAAACTGGAAGCAGCCCGTTCCATCCGTGAGGACTTCCTTCACCAGAACGCCTTCCACGAGATTGATACATTCACGTCCTTAAAGAAACAGCACATGATGATGATGCTGATGATGGCATACTATGACAAGGCAGGAGAGGCTCTGGCACAGGGCGTGAATATTGAGCGTCTTGTAAGCCTTCCTGTGCGTGAGGCTATCGGCCGTTTCAAATATACAGAGGAAGCTGACCTGGATAAGGTTTACGAGGATGTCATCAAGACCCTGGAGTCAGAAATTAACAGTGAACTGAGCAGAAAGGAGGACTTCTAATGCCCAAGGAATATAGAACAATTGAAGAGGTAGCAGGTCCTATTATGCTGGTCCGCGGCGTACAGGGAGTAACCTACGATGAGATGGGAGAAATCGAGCTGGTTAACGGCGAGAGACGCCGCTGCAAGGTACTGGAGATAGACGGCGGCAATGCCATGGTACAGCTGTACGAGGCGTCTACAGGTATCAACCTGGATTCCAGTAAGGTGCGTTTTTTAGGACGTACCATGGAATTAGGCGTGTCTGAGGATATGCTCAGCCGTATGTTTGACGGCATGGGCAAGCCCATTGACGGCGGTCCCGACATCCTGCCTGAGAAGCGTATGGATATCAACGGCCTGCCCATGAACCCTGCAGCCAGAAGCTATCCTGAGGAGTTTATCCAGACCGGTGTTTCTGCCATCGATGGACTGAACACCCTGGTTCGTGGTCAGAAGCTGCCTATTTTCTCAGCATCCGGTCTTCCCCATGCTAACCTGGCTGCCCAGATTGCGCGTCAGGCAAAGGTGCGCGGCACCGACGAGTCATTCGCCGTTGTGTTTGCTGCCATGGGTATCACCTTCGAGGAGGCTAACTTCTTCATGGAGAGCTTCCGTGAGACAGGCGCTATCGACCGAAGCGTCATGTTCATCAACCTGGCAAACGACCCTGCCGTAGAGCGTATCGCGACTCCGCGTATGGCGCTGACAGCAGCAGAGTACCTGGCATTTGAAAAGAACATGCACGTACTGGTTATCCTGACTGATATTACAAACTACGCAGACTCACTGCGTGAGATTTCCGCAGCGCGTAAGGAAGTTCCCGGACGCCGCGGTTATCCCGGATATATGTACACTGACCTGGCTTCCCTGTATGAGAGAGCCGGACGTCAGAAGGGCAAGAACGGTTCCATCACCATGATTCCGATTCTTACCATGCCTGAGGATGATAAGACCCATCCGATTCCTGACCTTACAGGCTACATCACAGAGGGACAGATTATCCTGAGCCGTGAGCTGTACCGTAAGAATGTAACACCTCCAATTGATGTACTGCCATCCTTGTCCCGTCTTAAGGATAAGGGTATCGGCGAAGGCAAGACACGCGCAGACCATGCAGATGTCATGAACCAGCTCTTTGCAGCCTATGCCCGTGGTAAGGACGCAAAGGAACTGATGATTATACTGGGCGAGGCAGCCCTGACTGATATGGATAAGCTGTATGCCAAATTTGCTGACGAGTTCGAGAAGGAGTATGTATCCCAGGGCTATTACGCTGACCGTGATATCGAAGAGACCATGGAAATCGGCTGGAAGCTTCTGCGCATCCTCCCAAGGAGCGAGCTGAAACGTATTAAGGACAAATTCCTTGATTTATATTACGAAGCAAAATAACCGGCAGTCACAGCCCGGCAGGGAACATGCAGGCGTGCGGCCCGCCGCCATGTGCGGAAAGGACGCGCGCCCCGGTTTCAGGCCGGCAGAAAGGAAGTTGACATAACATGGGTGCAAAACATGTAAATCCCACCCGTATGGAGCTTACCCGCCTTAAGAAAAAGCTGGCGACAGCCATCCGCGGACATAAGCTTCTGAAAGACAAGCGGGATGAATTGATGCGTCAGTTCCTGGACCTGGTGCGTGAGAACAAGGCCCTCCGCGAGAAGGTGGAGGCAGGCATCGCTGCGGCGAACCAGAATTTCGTGCTGGCACGTTCCGGCATGACAGACGAGGCCCTGAACGTAGCCCTGATGGCTCCCAAGCAGGAGGTCTATCTGGAAACTGAGACAAAGAACGTCATGAGTGTGGAGATTCCTGTATTCAAGTATAAGACCAGGACTTCAGACCCTAACGACATCTATTCCTACGGCTTTGCATTTACTTCCAGTGACCTGGATGATGCGGTGAAGAGTCTGGCAGATTTACTGCCTGATATGCTGCGTCTGGCTGAGTGCGAAAAATCCTGCCAGCTCATGGCAGCGGAGATTGAAAAGACCCGCCGCCGTGTAAACGCGCTGGAGCACGTGATGATTCCCGATACCCAGTCAAACATCCGCTATATCACCATGAAGCTGGATGAGAATGAGCGAAGCTCCCAGACAAGGCTTATGAAGGTAAAGGATATGATGCTTGAGGAAGCACACCACTACAGCGAGCGGGAAGTGGTTCCCGTGGTAGATGAGATGTAGCAGGCATCTTCATGAAAGCTTAATAAAACTTTCATAGAAACCCCATAAAGCCGGGTGGACAGAAAATAATAATTATGTTAGAGTAAAACCCAGAGAATGGCACAAGTGGCATTCTCTGGGTTTTTGTCTATTCCAATAGTTGAAAAGGGAGGAATAACACATGAGAAAAGAACAATTTTACAGAGATAAAAAGGCCGTGAAAAAGACTGTTGCAGGCGTTTGGCTGGCCCTATTCCTGGCCTTGCAGATAACGGGATGCAGCCAGACGGCGGACCAGGATAAGGCTGCCCGGAAAACGGAGCAGGCCGGAGGGACTGAGAAGGAAAGCGCAGGGACTGAGAAGAGCGGCGCAGGGACTGAGAAAGCGGAGGATACAGGGAAGAAGGAGTCTGAGCCAGGAAAGACCCAGGAAGCCGGGGAAGCGGGACAGGAGCAGTCCGCAGGCGGCAGCCAGGCAGATGCAAAGGCGGCAGCAGACCAGGGGGACAGTGTGATTGAGTTCAAGCCGGGCATGCCCATCAGGGAGGGCGTGGAAGCTCCTGATTTTACAGGGGAGCTCATTGACGGCACCAGCATTACGCTGTCCGAATTACAGGGAAAACCTGTTATCATCAATTTCTGGGCAACCTGGTGCGGGCCATGCGTCAAGGAGATGCCGGCATTTGAGCGCCTGAAGGATGATTTTGGGGATAAGATCGGTATTATCGCGGTGAATTGCGGAGATGATGCCGGGACAGTGAAGGACTTTATGGAGGAGAACGGATATACCTTCCCGGTGGTACTGGATGAGGGGTATTCCATTTCCATGCTGTATCCGACTAATTCCATTCCGTATACAGTGGTGCTGGACGCAGATGGCAAGGTGACCCATATATCCACCGGCGCCCTGGACGCGGACACTATGTATGAGAGATATAAGGAAGCCCTTGGGGTGTAAGATACGGAGCGTTGATATGATGATGGAGTGGTGCAGACAGAATAAGACAGCGGTCATCCTTCTTGTCCTTGGCGTAGTATTCCTGTGCATCGGAGCTGCCCAGGGAGGATACCAGGATGCCTTCCGCAAGGCAGTAAGGGTGTGCCTGGAATGTATCGGAATCGGATGAGAAGGAAGCGGAAGAAGACCATGAGAGGGCAGCAGCGATGAAACGGCGTTTGATACAGCTTTGTGCGGCATTATTATATAATCTGAACCTGAAGGGATTTGCGGAGGCGTCCATCTATAAGGGAAAGTCCAAAGGACTGTGCGTTCCCGGACTTAACTGCTATTCATGTCCGGGAGCCGTTGGTTCCTGCCCGTTAGGCACCCTGCAGAACGCCCTGTCCGCCATGGACAGGAAGCTTCCCTTCTATATATTGGGAGTTCTCCTGCTTTTTGGGGTTACCATGGGAAGGACCATATGCGGTTTCCTCTGTCCCTTTGGACTGGTGCAGGAGCTTCTCTTTAAGATACCTGTTCCCAAGATAAAAAAGAACCCTGTCACCTGGGAGCTGTCCAAGGTGAAATACGTGATTCTGGCAGTATTTGTCATCATCCTGCCGGTGGTATTCAAGACAGTCTCCGGCCTTCCTGTTCCTGCTTTCTGTAAGTACATATGTCCTGCGGGAACCCTGGAGGGAGGAATTCCTCTGGTGCTTCTGGACGAGTCCCTGGGAGGCCTGGCAGGAGCCCTCTTTCACTGGAAGGTCCTTGTGCTGGCAGTCCTACTGGTAAGCGCCTGTTTTGTATACAGAAGCTTTTGCCGGTTCCTCTGTCCTCTGGGGGCCATCTATTCCCTGTTTGCCCCTGTGGCTTTGCTGGGGGTGAAGATTGACAGGGACGCCTGTATTGACTGCGGGCGCTGTGTGCGCAACTGTAAAGTGGATATCAGACAGGTGGGAGACAGAGAGTGCATACAGTGCGGCGAGTGTATGAAAGAGTGTAATGTGGATGCCATTTATTGGAAGAAGCCCTGGGATATGAAGGGTAAGAAATAACAGAACACAAGAGCGGGACGCTGTAAATAAGCTGTTAAACAGCTTTGGCAGCGTCCTGTTTTTGCGTTTTTATCGTTCTGGAGGCTGGAAGTAACCATATAGTTGTCCGTATTTTCAAAAAAATATATTGCAAGTCCCGGGGTTCTATGATATACTATGTAAGCTGTCTGAATTGACGGCAGTTTTAGCGTTCGCGTGAGTCAGAACCTTACGGTGAGGGCGCGTTTAACTTAGTTATTGCTGATATCTGTGCGTTCTGGTGACGGCATGCGGCCGGCTGCCTGTAATGTACAGAGACAGATTGGCATACACAGGCCGCGGTCGGAAACCGCAAATAATATCAGAGAGGTGAAAATCATGAAAGAAGGAATCCATCCAAGCTATTACCAGGCAAAGGTTGTCTGCAACTGTGGTAATGAGTTCGTAACCGGTTCAACAAAGCAGGACATCCACGTTGAGGTTTGTTCCAAGTGCCATTCATTCTACACCGGACAGCAGAAGGCTGCTCAGGCTCGCGGACGTATTGATAAGTTCAATCGTAAATATGGCATGAATGCTAACTAATAAGCAAAGAGATGAGGGTTGAGCTTGGGAGCAGGCTCAGCCCTTTCTGAATTCTTGGGAAATCATGGAAAGAGGGTTTCTTTTTCGTACAACAGAAAGGTTAAAGGGATGAAATATTCAGGAATTGGTGGTCAGGCCGTAATCGAGGGCATCATGATGCAGAATGGCAATGACTACGCCATTGCGGTCCGCAAGCCGGACGGGGATATTGAGGTGAAAAAGGATACCTATTTGAGTATGACCAAGAAGCATAAGATCTTAGGTATTCCCTTTGTCAGAGGTATTTTCAGTTTTATAGATTCCATGGTAGTGGGCATGAGGGCCCTCACCTGGTCCTGCAGTTTTTTTGAGGACGATGAGGAGGCAAAGCCCGGTAAATTTGAGGCGTGGCTGGATAAGGTCTTTGGTGAGAAGCTGGAGAGCGCTCTCATGACAGTGGTGATGATATTTTCCTTTGTCATGGCAATTGGTATTTTCATGGTGCTTCCCCTGTTCGTTGCCAATATATGCAGAGGATTCATCCATTCCGATACAGTGATGGCCATACTGGAGGGCGTAATACGAATAGCCATCTTCATAGCCTATATCAAGCTGGTATCCCGCATGGAGGATATCAAGAGGACCTTCATGTACCACGGCTCAGAGCATAAGTGCATCAACTGTATCGAGCACGGGCTGGAGCTTACAGTGGACAATGTGAAGGTAAGTTCCAAGGAACATAAACGGTGCGGCACCAGCTTCATTATGATTGTCATGGTAATCAGCATCCTGTTTTTCATGGTCATCCGGGTGGATACTGTCTGGCTGCGCGTGGTGAGCCGGATTGTGCTGATACCTGTAATCGCGGGCGTGTCCTATGAGTTCCTGCGTTTTGCGGGACGCCATGATTCCAGACTGGTGAATGTGCTCAGCCGTCCCGGCATGTGGATGCAGGGACTGACCACCACGGAGCCGGATGACAGCATGATAGAGGTGGCCATCGCGGCAGTGGAGACTGTGTTTGACTGGCGGGCTTACCTGGATGAAAATTTTCCGGGATGGCAGGAAGGCAGGCACCATAATGACAATGACAACGGCAATGACAGTGAAGGAGCAGTAAAACATGACCATGCAGCAGCTGCTGTGGCAGGGTGTTCAGGAACTGAATAAGGCCCAGGTGCCGGACCCGGAGCTGGATGCCAGGTATCTGCTTCTGGAGGTATTCCATCTGAACATGGCATCTTTTCTGGCCATGAAGGGCAGGGAGCTGCGGCCGGATGAGGAGACAGAGGGAAAATGCCGGGAATTTATGCGGCTCATAGAAATCAGGGCCGGCCGGACCCCTCTCCAGCACCTGACCGGGACTCAGGAGTTCATGGGATTTGAGTTCCTTGTAAATGAACATGTTCTGATACCAAGGCAGGACACGGAAACATTGGTGGAGCTGGTCCTGGAAGAACAGAAGGACAGGGAAAAATGCATACTGGACATGTGCACCGGTTCCGGGTGCATTGCCATCAGTCTGGCGCTTATGGGCAGATACCGTCATGTGGCTGCCCTGGATGTGTCGGCTGAGGCCCTTAAGGTGGCAGGCAGGAACCGGGACAGGCTTTTGGGCGGATACGAGGGCGTGTTTGAGTTGTTTGAGAGCAATATGTTTTGTGCTCTGGAGACGGACAGGACCTTTGATGTCATTGTCTCAAACCCGCCTTATATCCCCAGCCGGGTCATAGAGGGCCTTGAGCCGGAGGTGAGGGACCATGAGCCCAGGATTGCCCTGGACGGAAGTGGGGACGGGCTGGCATTTTACCGCATACTGGCAGAAGAGGCACGTGACCATCTGGCGAAGGGCGGAAGTATCTATATGGAGATTGGATATGACCAGTCAGAGGCAGTGGAAGGATTGTTCCGGTCCGGGGGATACAGGGACGTGAGGACGTTTAAGGATTTGGCAGGACAGGACCGGGTGGTGAGAGCCGGGGAGTGAGGTTGGGATTTAAAAGTCCGGACTTAAATGTCCGGCTGGGACCGTCCGGGATGCCGGATTTGGAGAGAACACAGGGTAACAGTTTAATGTAGTGGTTGTAATTGGAATAATCGCAGGAGCAGGAGATAGATATGTTTGATAAGCTGGATGATATGTTGATTCATTATGAAGAACTGATGCTTATGCTGGGTGATCCGGATGTGACCCAGGATACCAAGCGTTTTACCAGGCTCATGAAGGAGCAGGCTGACCTGGCTCCTATTGTGGAAGCCTATAAGCAGTACAAGCAGGCAAAGCAGGATGTGGAGGACAGTCTGGCCCTTCTGGAGGAAGAGAACGACGAAGAGATGCGGGAGATGGCCAAGGAAGAGCTGTCCGACGCCAGGAAACGGATTGAGGACCTGGAGCATGAGCTTAAGATTCTTCTGCTTCCAAAGGACCCTAACGATGATAAGAATATTATCCTGGAAATCCGCGCAGGCGCAGGCGGCGATGAGGCTGCCCTGTTTGCGGCTGAACTTTACCGTATGTATTCAAACTATGCGGACAGCCAGAGATGGAAGGTGGAGATTGTCAGCCTCAATGAAAACGGCATCGGCGGTTTCAAGGAAGTAGTTGCCATGGTCACCGGAAAAGGCGCATACTCCAAGCTTAAATATGAGAGCGGCGTGCACCGCGTCCAGCGTGTGCCTGAGACGGAATCCGGCGGCCGCATCCATACATCCACTGCCACTGTGGCTGTTATGCCTGAGGCCGAGGAAGTGGACGTTCAGATTGACATGAATGACTGCCGTATCGACGTCATGCGTGCATCCGGCAACGGCGGACAGTGCGTCAACACAACAGACTCCGCAGTTCGTCTGACCCATATCCCTACGGGAATCGTTATTTACAGCCAGACGGAGAAATCTCAGCTTCAGAATAAGGAGAAGGCATTCCGCCTGCTGCGTTCCAAGCTGTACGACATCGAGCTGGAAAAACGCCAGAGCTCAGAGGCAGAGGAGCGCCGCAGCCAGATTGGTACCGGCGACCGTTCTGAGAAGATACGTACCTACAACTTCCCTCAGGGCCGCGTAACGGACCACAGAATCAAACTGACACTGTATAAGATTGATTCTATTATGAACGGGGATATTCAGGAACTGCTGGATAATCTGATTGCGGCAGACCAGGCGGCAAAGCTGGCGAGGATGAACGAGGCGGTTTAATGTCTGGCAGGGAAAGGAGGAGCGCTATGAAAGGGTTATCTGTTTTTTAAAAGACCTGATACACGAGGGGCAGACACTGGATATCCCCAAGGCCTGAGAGAAAAATTCTCATTGGGGATTCAGAACATAAATCCAATTAATAGGCTCTAATCAAAGGGAGCCAACCAATAGGATTCAACCATTTAGGACCCAGCCAATTAGGACCCAGCTAGATACCTGAGATATCATATCTTAGGTTCAGGTTGGGTCTGTTTTATTGTCAGCCACGAATGAGGCGGGGATGTATGGCAGGAACCATTCCGGTATCGCAGGATATTGTTGGGAACGGGACACTAATTAACAGAAGGAGGAAATGCGTATATGGATTCCATGGAAGAGATTTATAAGAAACACGGAAAAATGATATATGGTTTTCTCTTAACCCGGACCCAGGACCCCGGCCTGGCAGAGGAACTGACCCAGGAGACCTTTTACCAGGCCGTGAAACATATCGGCAGGTATAAGGGAGTGAGCAGCATATCCACCTGGCTCTGCGCAATCGCAAAGAATCTGTGGCGTGATTATCTGCGAAGGCAGAAGCACCATGTTCCACTGGAAGAGGCAGACCAGGTATCTGTGGAATCCGCAGAGTCCCAGGCCCTCTGCTCATGGGACAATGTACAGATACTGAGGCTGATTCACGGCCTGGAGGACTCTATGCGATGCTGATTGCCCTGACCGATAACCTGGGACAGGTCAGCTGGAACTACACCGTGGAGCTGGAACAGGGGCCTGTCTGGCGCCATGGCACCATTACGGAGGAGGAGTGCGGGAAAATGGCCGGGGCTCCTGTGAAAACATTTGCAGACAGCCCTGAGGGGATTGAACAGCTGATTGAACGGCTGGGAATCAGATAAAATTTCCGTCATGGGACTGGCTATTGGGAGCGTGATTTGATACAATCAAATCATAAAGGGCCGGATGGGGCACAGATTACTAAACCTGAGGGCACCAGTGTGCTGGAAGTGATAAAAAGATACAGTTAAAGGGGGGTGCACATCATGCAGTCGCTTTCCTCATTCATGAATACCATCCGATTTAATTTTCTATATATAGATAAATACTCCTTCGGACGGACCTGGACCTATCCGGAAAGCGCCATACCATACAATATGCTGCGCTACATCATTGACGGGAGTGCTGAGTTTGTGGTAGATGGGGAGACGGTCATTGTGAGGAAGGGGCAGGTGTCCTATATACCGGAGGGCTGCTGGCTGTCATGTAAGGCGCTGGAGGATACATTTGCTTTTTACAGTATCCGTTTCACCACATCCGTATTCTATGAAGGGGCTAATTTTCTCAGGGAGTACTATAACTTTCCCCTGGTGATGGATGTGGGCGAGGGAATCGAGCCTTATTTCAGCGATATCTACAAGTGGGTGCGCACGGACAAAAAATCAAAGTCATTTCACGTAAGAGGAGCCCTTGATACTCTGATTGCCAGCCTGATTGATATTTTGAACTCCGATGAGCCCGATGATGTGAAGGCGGAAATCAACGGGCTGGAGTACAACCTGGAGCAGATACGAAAACGGGTGAAGAAATCCACGGTTCAGACCGACCCCAGGATACAGACTGTCATTGACTATATCATGTTAAATCCCACGGAAGAATATACTTCGGATAAATTAAGCAGTATGGCGGAAGTGGCTGAGACTACCTTCCGGCGTCTGTTTAAGGAGGCCACAGGGAAGACAGCCACGGAGTTTATACGCCAGGTGCGCCTGACCACGGCAGCCAGACTTCTGCTGGTGTCCAATGATCCTGTGAACTGTATTGCCCACGATGTGGGGTTCGAGGATGCCAACCATTTTACACGGGTATTCAGGCAGGCATTTGGGATGACGCCGGGCCGGTACAGGAAGATGTCACAGGAGTAGTGGTGCGGGCGAAACGGCGCAGAAGGAACCGGGCAAGGACAGTGGCACCAAAACAATGGAGAGAGGAAGGATGACCGGATGGAACAGATTAAGGTATGGACAAAGCAGCATGAAAACGTGCTGAAGGAACTGAATGAAACAGGCAGGTACATTGCCAGGCGGGAGTATATTCGGAGTGACCTGCAGGAACATGCGGGACTGGTTCTGGAGGTATATGACTGGCTGGTAAGGCACAGCCCTGACGCGGCCCAAAAGCCCGGGGATGTGGAGTATCCGGTGTGGGTTTCCTTTACCAGCGAGGCGGTCATGCTTCCCAGTCCGGGTGCCGTCATACTGGAACTGACCCTGGACCCGGCCTGCATTACCTCGGTCAATATAGAAAAATGGGGAAGCATCCTCAATTACTCCTATATCCCAAAGGATGAGGCGGACGCCAGACGCCATCAGGATATGATGGAGCAGTACGGAGTAAGTGACGCCAAGGCATACATGTCCCAGTTCTATCCACACCTTAAGCGGGAAATCATCGCCAGCTGGGACCGGCTTTTTGATGACAGCGTGATTTTGGGCAATGATTCAAAATATGGAAATATATGGGAGATTAGAAAAGAATGGGTGACACAGGTGATAAGGTGATTTTATATGCGGCACAGGCAGATGCGGTTTTAAAGGCCATAGAGAGGGACGGCAGCTGTTTTTCGCGGGAGGAATATGTCCGCAGGAAATATGGGGAAAGCGGTCCCATTTTCCTGACTGTCTACAAATGGAATAAGATTCTGTGCCTTAAATATCTGGGAGAAGACGAGGAGGACGAGCAGGCTTTTCAGGCGTATTTAAAGCAGTGCGGGCTCAGGGAAATGGATGCGGTGCTCACCGGGTTTTATCCTGAGTTGAAACAGAAAATCATGGGCAGCTGGCCCAGGCTGTTTCGCCATCATGAGCGGATACGGGCAGGGGAGGAATCCGGGGCGAAAAGTGTCCAGGCGGCCTTGTGGCAGATTAAAAAAGAATGGATTGTGCCGGAAACGGCAGTACAATCAAAATAGGAAGAAGGGATAAGAATCAGCAGTTACAGAAGGACAGGTATCCGGAATCAGGTTCCGGCCTGTCCTTTTCCTGTTTTCCAAAGGTATGCAGACAGGCCCCCGGACAATCACCCGGACAGTGCCCGTCCCCTTACCCGGCCAGTTTCCTGCCCCTCAAAACCAGAACAAGACAAAAAAATAGTATAGTGGTCGTTTTATGCTATTATAAGTTGTCCAGAATGTTGAAATGCATAAGGAAAATCAATATAATACCTATAGACACAGCAAAATGACGGACGGAAATAATTAAGAAAAAGGAGAAGTGATATGAAAAAGAGTCATGTAAGTTTTATTCTTGCGGCAGCACTTGCAGCAGCCCTGCTGGCCGGATGCGGCAGTACCGGGTCATCCACAGAGGCTTCCGGTTCCAAAGAAGCAGGAGGCCAGTCCCAGGCACAGGATACAGGGAGCCAGGATGGAAGTGACAGCGGGACAGAGGGAGCGCTTTCAGGTGAGATTACCTTCTGGCACTCATTTACACAGGGACCAAGGCTGGAGACCATCCAGAAGGCAGCGGACAAGTTCATGGAAGAGAACCCGGATGTGAAAATCAATATTGAGACGTTCTCATGGAATGATTTTTACACCAAGTGGACCACCGGACTTGCATCCGGCAATGTACCTGATATGAGTACCGCCCTTCCGGCCCAGGTTGCGGAGATGATTAACGCAGATGCCCTGCTGCCCATCAATGACCTGATTGACGGTATCGGCCGTGACAAATTTGCTGAGGCAGCCATTTCCGAGGGCACGGTGGACGGCAATAACTATTCTGTTCCCCTTTACAGACACGCCCATGTGATGTGGATCAGGAAGGACCTGCTGGAGAAAAACGGTCTGAAAGTTCCCAAGACCTGGGACGAGCTTTACGACACAGCCAAGGCCCTTACAAAGGACGGCGTCTATGGATTGTCCTTCCCATGCGGCACCAATGACTTCCAGGCAACCTTTTTCCTGGATTTCTATGTGAGAAGCGGGGGCGGAAGCCTGCTGACCGATGACCTGAAGGCCAACCTGACCAGCGACCTGGCCATTGACGGCATCAACTACTGGCTGAAGGTATACAATGACTGCTCGCCTAAGGATTCCATTAACTTTGATGTACTGGACCAGGCTACCCTGTATTACCAGGGCAAGACCGCATTTGACTTTAACTCCGGCTTCCAGATTTCAGGCGTTGCAGCCAACTCACCGGACCTGCTCCAGTATGTGGACTGCTACCCGATTCCAAAGATTAATGCGGATGACCCGGACGAGGGAATCATGACCACCAACACGCCTATGGTTGTGTGGAAGGCTTCCAAGCATCCTGAAATCTGCAAGGCATTTATGAAAACCCTTTATGACGAGGATACATACGTGGAATTCCTGCACGCAACACCGGTGGGTATGCTTCCTGCCATCAAGGGAATTGCCGACACAGATGCATACAGGGATGACGACACCATCAGGCAGTTCACCCATGCAGAGGAAGTGCTGACTGCAGCAGCTGATATCGGCACTGCATTTGGATATGAGCACGGCCCCAATGTCCAGGCCGGAATCATGCAGAACAACCACGTGATAGAAGATATGTTCCAGGATATCATTACCAACGGAACAGATGTAAGGACCGCTGCGAAAACAGCAGAAGATAAACTGAACGCACTGTTTGAGACAGCTGAATAAGCCGTCCTGGGGCGTGTCTGAAAAGGCGGATGCATTTTTGAGGCACGCTCTAATACTGAGAAGGAGGAGGAAATCTTGGGGAAGAAAAGTTATACAAGATGGTTGTTCGTACTTCCCGCAATCGTCATTGTAATTGCATTATTCATATATCCCATCTGTTCCAGCATAGTATACAGCTTTACAAACAAGAACCTGATTAAACCGGCCTATAAATTCATTGGCTTTAAGAATTATGCCGAGGTGCTGAAGGACAGCGGTTTCTGGCTTTCATTTTTCAATTCCCTGAAATGGACGGTTCTGTCCCTGGCGGGACAGATAGGAGTGGGGTTTACCGCTGCCCTGGCCCTGAAGCGGATTAAGGTGTGCAAGGGCGTTTACAAGACCCTTCTCATCATCCCCTGGGCATTTCCCTCCATTGTCATTGCATTTTCCTGGAAATGGATTCTCAACGGAGTGTACGGCTTCCTGCCCAACATCCTGGTGGAGCTGGGTATCTGCCAGGTGGCGCCGCAGTTTCTGACCAGCGGCACGTTGGCCTTTGTAAGCCTGGTGCTGATTAACATATGGTTCGGAGCGCCCATGATAATGGTCAACGTGCTCTCAGCACTGGAAACAGTTCCAAAGGACCAGTATGAGGCTGCCCAGATTGACGGGGCCAGGCCATGGCAGTCCTTCTACTATGTCACAGTGCCCCATATCAAGATGGTGGTGGGACTGCTGGTGGTCTTAAGGACCGTGTGGATTTTTAATAACTTTGACCTGATTTATCTGATTACAGGCGGCGGGCCTGCGGGCATCACCCAGACCATACCGCTCTATGCCTACAATATGGGATGGAGTACCAAACTCATCGGACGCTCATCGGCAGTGACCGTGCTGCTGTTCATATTCCTGATAATTATTTGCGGCATATACTTTGCGGTCATTAATAAGTGGGAAAAGGAGGAAAGTAGATGAAAAAGTTTAAAGCAGGAAGTGTCGTCAGCCATATATACCTGATTATTCTGACCATTATCTCCATTTTCCCGCTGGTATGGATTATCATATCATCCCTGAAGGGCAAAGGAGAGCTGACGGGAAATCCTACGGCCTTCTGGCCTAAGACATGGACCTTTGACTATTACGCCCATGTCATTAATGACCTTAAGTTTTTCGTGAACATCAGGAACAGCGTCATCATTTCCCTGGTGACCACCCTGATTGCCATTGCGGTGGCGGCGCTGGCAGCCTACGGAATCGTCAGGTTCTTTAAGCGTCTGGGTTCAGCCATGTCCAAGGTGCTGGTGACTACCTACATATTTCCTCCCATCCTGTTGGCCATTCCCTATTCCGTGGTCATGGGAAAGCTGGGGCTGATTAACACAAGGATTGGCCTGGTTATTGTGTACCTGTCCTTCTCCGTGCCCTATGCGGTGTGGCTCCTGACCGGATTTTTCAGGACAGTGCCCCTGGAAATCGAGGAGGCGGCCAGAATCGACGGGGCCAATAAGATGCAGACCTTTGTCCAGGTGGTGCTTCCGCTGGTGGCGCCCGGCGTGGTGGCCACGGCCATCTACACCTTCATTAATACCTGGAATGAGTTCCTGTATGCGTTGATTTTAATGAACAATACCAGCAAGATGACGGTTGCGGTTGCTCTGCGCTCCCTGGACGGAGCTGAGATACTGGACTGGGGCGATATGATGGCGGCGTCTGCTCTGGTGGTGCTTCCCTCTGTCATTTTCTTCTGTCTCATACAGAACAAGATTGCGGGCGGCATGTCGGAGGGCGCTGTGAAGTCCTGATGATTTTAACAGAAAGGTAAAAGGTGCTATATTGTAGCTATGAGGACTGCCGTGAAATGGTGGATACATGCCAGGACAACCATGTGGGGTGTTCATGGCCGGCCTGCACCCTGTCCCTTAGGGAAGACAGGAAGGTAAAGCTCAGCGAAATCATGAAGTAAAATAATATAGACGGTAAAGGAGAACAGTCATGAAGACAATTGGATATGCAGTGGTTGGAACAGGATATTTTGGGGCGGAGCTGGCCCGCATCATGAAGGAGCAGGAGGGCGCCAGGGTCGTGGCTGTCTATGACCCGGAGAATGCGGGGACAGTGGCGGCTGAGCTGGGCTGTGACGTGGAGACGGACCTGGACCGGTTATACAGCCGTGAGGACGTGGACGCGGTAATCGTGGCATCGCCCAATTACCTTCACAGGGAACCGGTAATCAAGGCGGCGGAACACGGGGTACACGTATTCTGTGAGAAGCCCATTGCCCTGTCCTATCAGGACTGTGTGGAGATGGTGGAGACATGCGTTGCCCACAACGTCACCTTTATGGCAGGCCATGTCATGAACTTCTTCAGGGGCGTGCGCACAGCGAAGAGGATGATTAATGACGGAGTCATCGGCAAGGTGCTGTACTGCCATTCCGCCAGGAACGGCTGGGAGGATATACAGCCCTCTGTCAGCTGGAAGAAAATCAGGGCCAAATCAGGAGGCCATCTCTACCACCACATCCATGAGCTGGACTGCATCCAGTTCCTTATGGGCGGGTGCCCCGAGGAAGTGACCATGGCAGGCGGCAATGTGGCCCACTGCGGGGAACAGTTCGGAGATGAGGACGATATGCTGTTCATCACCATGGAATACGGGGATAACCGGTATGCCGTGCTGGAGTATGGCTCCGCTTTCCACTGGCCGGAGCATTATGTGCTGATTCAGGGAACCGAGGGAGCTATCCGCCTGGATATGTTCAACTGCGGAGGAACCCTTAAGAAGGGAGATAAGGAAGAGCATTTCCTTATGCACAAGACCCAGGAGGAGGATGATGACCGCACCAGAATCTATCACGGCACGGAGATGGACGGCGCCATCATGTACGGCAAACCGGGGAAGAAGCCGCCTATGTGGCTTCACAGCATCATGTATGATGAGATGGAGTATTTCAACCATATCATGCATGGGGCCCAGCCGGACGAGGAGTTTAAGCCCCTGCTTACAGGGGAGGCTGCCAGGAACGCCATTGCCACGGCAGACGCCTGCACCAGGTCCCGGTTTGAGAACAGAAAGGTGAAACTGTCTGAGATAACGGGGGTGAAATAAGAATGAAGCTTGACAAATACAGGGGAATTATCCCGGCATTTTACGCCTGCTACGACAAGGCAGGAGAGGTAAGTGAGGACGGGGTGCGGGCGCTGACCAGGTACTTCGTGGAACAGGGGGTGAAGGGCGTCTATGTGGGCGGGTCTTCGGGAGAATGCATCTACCAGTCCGTGGAGGACAGGAAGAAGACACTGGAGGCTGTGATGGACGAGGCTGCGGGCCGTCTCACAGTCATTGCCCATGTTGCCTGCAACAATACAAGAGACAGCCGCATTCTGGCAGCCCATGCCCAGGACCTGGGCGTGGACGGGATTGCTGCCATACCGCCAATTTATTTTAAGCTGCCGGAGTACTCGGTTGCCGGGTATTGGAATGACATATCGGAGGCAGCGCCCGACACGGATTTCATCATCTATAACATACCCCAGCTGGCGGGTACAGCCCTGACCATGAGTCTTTTAAAAACCATGCTCTTAAACAGGCAGGTGGCAGGCGTGAAGAACTCATCCATGCCGGTCCAGGACATCCAGATGTTTAAGGCAGAGGCCATGAAGACGCGGGAGGACTTTATCGTGTTCAACGGCCCGGATGAACAGCTGGTGTCCGGTCTGGCCATGGGTGCGGACGCCGGAATCGGCGGTACCTACGGGGCCATGCCGGAGCTGTTTTTAAAGATATATGAATTGGCGGCGGAAAACAGGATGGCAGAGGCCAGGGCCATCCAGTATGAAGCGGATGAAATCATATATAAGCTGTGCTCAGGAACCTGCAACATGTACGCCATGATTAAGGAAGTGCTGCGCATCAGCAGGGGAATCGATATAGGCGGGGTCAGGAAACCGCTGACAGACTTATGCGGGGACGACCAGGCCATTGCCGGGGAGGCAGCCTCCATGATAGAAGCCGCAAAGGAGAAATACTGCTGATATGATATATGACTTGCTGGCTAATATAGGAAATTACAGGGGCATGAACAGGAACCTGGATAAGGCCATTGACTATTTGATGACTGCGGATGTAAGAACTCTTCCCATGGGAAGGACGGAGATTGACGGGGACAGGGTGTTCCTGCAGGTGATGGAGGCCCGGACCCATGAGCTGACGGATGAGAGCTATGAACTGCACAGGGACTATATGGATATTCAGATAGACATTGAGGGATGCGAGGTCATAGAAACAGCCCTGGACGGGGTGACACCCATTGGGGAATACCAGCCGGACTTTCAGAAAGCCTGTGCCCGTGGCGGGGCAGGGGGACGCTGTGTCATGGGGCCGGGCAGGTTCATCCTGTGCATGACCGGGGAGGCCCATGGGCCGGGCGGATGCCTGGAAACGCCTGAATGTATCAGAAAATGTGTGGTGAAGGTGGCTGTGGCCGATGACAGGCCGTGAAAGCCGGAGTGAAAGGATTGGAACGACATGGACAAAACAGAACTTTTTAACCGTATCAAAGGAAAGCTCATCATTTCCTGCCAGGCCCTGCCCGGGGAACCGCTCTATGACCCGGAGCGCTCCCTGATGCCTTTTATGGCCAGGGCGGCCAAGGAGGCCGGAAGCCCCATGATACGCGCCAACACGGTGCGGGACGTGCTGGGAATCAAGAAGGCGACAGGGCTTCCTGTCATTGGTCTGATAAAGCAGGTGTACGATGGATTTGACGGGTATATCACGCCCACCATGAAGGAGGTGGATGCCCTGGCAGAGGCAGGGGCCGACATCATTGCCATTGACTGCACGGACAGGAGGCGGGGAGATGGGCTGAGCCCATGGGAATACATTCGGAGCATCAAAGTAAAATATCCGGTCCAGATTCTGATGGCCGATATCTCCGATTACCAGGAAGGCGTTCAGGCGTGGAAAAGCGGCATTGACCTGGTGAGCACCACCATGAGCGGATATACGGACTATACCCCCAAGCAGGAAGGGCCGGATTTTGAACTGGTCAGGCGGCTTGCGGCAGAACTTCCCATCCCGGTCATCGGGGAAGGACGTGTCCATACGCCGGAGGAGGCTGTGAAGATGCTGGATATGGGAGCCTGGGCAGTTATTGTGGGCGGAGCCATCACCCGGCCGCTGGAGATTGCAGGGCGGTTCATGAAAGCGGTTAATGGCAGACAGGAATAGAAGTTAAGAAAAAGTAAGAGAGAAAGCGAAAGAGAGGGACATCACCCAATGCATAGGCTGTAATGCAGGGGATGTCCCTCTCTTTTGCCGTCCCTACTGCCGGAAACCGGACAGCTTTTTAAGTGTTATACTATGGTAGGGGCAAGACTGCAAACCTGCTTGCCATACATGCCTGAAATGAATTATAATGGTGTCATATGAGGCCGCAGAGCGGCCGCGGTTTTCGCCTCCTTTGAGAATCTGGAGAATGGGCTGACAGATCTTCTTAATAATAACGAAATATTTATCAGTTTATTTGAAAAAATAGAGATAGTATGATATATTGAACAAAGAAAAATTCAGGCAAAGACGTCCGCTAAGCGGTCTTTTCGCGCTTACAGCGAACCAAGGAGGAAATATGAAAGGAATTATACTGGCCGGAGGAAGCGGGACGCGGCTCTATCCGTTAACCAAGGTGACTTCCAAACAGCTGCTTCCGATTTACGACAAACCAATGATATATTATCCGCTGTCTGTCCTTATGAATGCGGGAATCAGGGACATCCTGATTATCTCCACTCCGGACGACACGCCAAGATTTGAAGCCCTTTTGGGCGACGGCCACCAGTTTGGCATTGAGCTGAGCTATGCGGTACAGCCAAGCCCGGACGGACTGGCTCAGGCTTTTATCATCGGTGAGGAATTTATTGGCAAAGATTCCGTGGCAATGGTCCTGGGTGATAATATTTTCCACGGACAGGGGCTGACCAAGCGCCTGCGCGCCGCAGCGTCCAAGGAAAAGGGCGCCACGGTGTTCGGCTACTATGTGGATGATCCGGAGCGCTTCGGCATTGTGGAGTTTGACGGGGACGGCAAGGCCATTTCCATTGAGGAAAAGCCGGGGAAGCCAAAGTCCAACTACTGTGTCACCGGTCTCTATTTCTATGAT
Source organism: [Clostridium] clostridioforme AGR2157 (assembly GCF_000424325.1). Taxonomy (GTDB): domain Bacteria; phylum Bacillota; class Clostridia; order Lachnospirales; family Lachnospiraceae; genus Enterocloster; species Enterocloster clostridioformis_A. The sequence goes on along the minus strand of NZ_AUJR01000021.1, from coordinate 34,492 downwards.
AACCGGGTGGTGGAGTACGCGAAAAACTTAAAGCCCTCAGCCAGAGGCGAGCTGGAAATCACGGACTTAAACCGTATTTACCTGGAGAAGGGTGAGCTGGATGTGATTCTCCTGGGACAGGGCTTTACATGGCTGGATACGGGAACCCATGAGTCGCTGGTGGAGGCCACGAATTTCGTGAAGACCGTGGAGACACACCAGCACCGCAAGATTGCCTGCCTGGAGGAAATTGCCTATCTCAGGGGCTGGATTACCAGGGAACAGGTTATGGAGACATATGAGATTCTGAAAAAGAACCAGTACGGCAAGTATTTAAAGGACGTTCTGGACGGAAAGTATGTGGATAAGATACACCCACAGGATTTTTAACGGAGGAAAATATACATGAAAATCATTGTAACCGGCGGAGCCGGCTTTATCGGAAGCAACTTTGTACACCATATGGTAAATAAATACCCGGATTATGAAATCATTAACCTGGACCTGCTGACCTATGCAGGCAACCTGGAAAACTTAAAGCCGGTTGAGGACAAGCCTAACTACAAATTTGTAAAGGGCGACATTGCCGACAGGAAGTTTATATTTGAACTGTTTGAGAAGGAAAAGCCGGATGTGGTGGTAAACTTTGCGGCCGAGAGCCATGTGGACCGTTCCATTACAGACCCGGAGGCTTTTGTGAGGACCAATGTCATGGGAACCACAACCCTTCTTGACGCCTGCCGTACCTATGGCATCAAGCGCTATCATCAGGTTTCCACCGATGAGGTGTACGGGGACCTGCCGCTTGACAGACCGGACCTTTTCTTTACAGAGGAAACGCCCCTGCACACATCCAGCCCTTATTCCTCTTCCAAGGCAAGCGCTGATTTGTTCGTGCTGGCATATCACAGGACATACGGCCTGCCGGTGACTGTGTCCAGGTGTTCCAACAACTACGGCCCTTATCATTTTCCGGAGAAGCTGATTCCACTTATTATCAGCCGCGCCCTGGCAGATGAGGAGCTTCCTGTGTACGGCACAGGAGAGAACGTGCGCGACTGGCTCCATGTGGCGGATCACTGCCAGGCCATTGATCTGGTCATTCACAAGGGACGCGAGGGAGAGGTGTATAACATCGGCGGGCATAATGAGCGCACCAACCTGGAAGTGGTAAAGACCATTCTGAAGGCCCTTGATAAGCCTGAGAGCCTGATTAAGTTTGTGACAGACCGTCCCGGCCATGACATGCGCTACGCCATTGACCCGACCAAGATAGAAACAGAGCTGGGATGGAAGCCAACGTATAATTTTAATACAGGAATTGAGCAGACCATCCGGTGGTACCTGGACAACCAGGACTGGTGGAAGAATATACTGAGCGGCGAGTACAGTAATTATTTCGATAAGATGTACGGCAGCCGCCTGTAGGTAAACATGTGGCTGACGGAGGAGGGAAATGCCCCGGAGCACGTTTGAGAGACGTGTCCGTTTCGGGGATTCCTGTCCTCTGCCGGCCATTATTAAGAACGGAGGTAAATGGATTATGAAAGTTCTGGTAACAGGTGTAAAAGGCCAGCTGGGCCATGACGTGATGAATGAACTGGCCCTTCGCGGGATTGAGGGAATCGGCGTGGACGTGGAGGAAATGGATATCACGGACCGCACAGCGTGCGAAACTGTGATTTTCCGGGAAAAACCAGACGCAGTTATCCACTGTGCAGCATATACTGCAGTAGATGCTGCTGAAGATAACCTGGAACTGTGCCGCAAAATCAATGCTGAGGGGACACGCAATATCGCCAGGATCTGCAAGGCCATGGATATCAAGATGATGTACATCAGCACGGACTATGTGTTTAATGGCGGCGGCCAGCGGCCATGGGAGCCGGATGACCACAGGGAACCCCTTAATGTGTACGGACTGACAAAGTATGAGGGCGAGATTGCGGTGGAGCAGAATGTACAGAAGTATTTCATTGTGCGCATTGCATGGGTATTTGGCGTCAACGGCAAGAACTTCATTAAGACCATGCTCCGTCTGGGGAAGGAAAAAGGAGCCGTATCCGTGGTCAATGACCAGATTGGTTCCCCCACGTATACCTATGACCTGGCCCGCCTTTTGGCGGATATGATTCAGACAGACAGGTACGGGCGTTACCATGCCACCAACGAGGGGCTGTGCAGCTGGTATGAGTTTGCATGTGAGATATTCCGCCAGGCCGGCATGGATGAGGTGAAGGTGACGCCGGTGGATTCAGAAGGTTTCCCAGCCAAGGCAAAGCGGCCCTCCAACAGCCGCATGAGTAAGGAAAAGCTGACTGAGAACGGTTTTGAACGTCTGCCTTCATGGCAGGATGCCCTGGGGCGTTACCTGAAGGCCCTTAAGGAAAACGGGATGGCATAAGTAATGCTGGTTATCGGTCAGGGCCGGTATAAGCCAGGGCTGGCTTAAGGCGGGGGCGGCCCGGCTATAGCAAAGGCATGTAACGGGGGCAGTTTGGATTGACAGCAGACCATTTAGCAGCGGCGCAGCTGCTGCGTCATCCTGAACCGCCATGGACACAGAGTGCGGACAGAGATGGAATGCGGGCCTAAATAACAAGACAGGGAGGAATTAATAACAATGGGAAAATATTTTGGGACAGACGGCTTCCGCGGCGAGGCCAATGTGGACCTGACAGTGGAGCACGCCTACAAGGTAGGCCGTTTCCTGGGCTGGTACTATGGACAGAAGGCGCCGGATGAGCGCTGCAGGGTGGTTATCGGAAAGGATACCAGGCGCAGCAGCTACATGTTTGAATATTCCCTGGTGGCGGGGCTGACAGCCTCAGGCGCGGATGTATATCTGCTCCATGTTACCACCACCCCCAGCGTATCCTATGTAGTGCGCACCGAGGGCTTTAACTGCGGAATCATGATATCTGCCAGCCACAACCCATTTTATGACAACGGCATCAAGGTCATCAACGAGAGAGGCGAAAAGTTAGAAGAGTCCGTCATCCTGGAGATTGAGAAATACCTGGATGGGGAGGTGGGAGAGATTCCACTGGCAAAGAGAGAACATATTGGCCGGACCGTGGACTTTGCAGCTGGCAGGAACCGCTATATCGGATATCTCATATCCATAGCCACCCGTTCATTCAAGAGCATGAAGGTGGCCCTGGACTGTTCCAACGGAAGCGCGTCCGCCATTGCCAAAAACGTATTTGACGCCCTGGGAGCGGAGACACATGTGATGAACAATGAACCCAACGGACTGAACATCAATACGGACTGCGGCTCCACCCATATTGAACATCTCCAGAAGTTTGTGGTGGATGAGAAATGTGACATCGGGTTTGCCTATGACGGCGATGCGGACCGGTGTATTGCAGTTGATAAGAACGGCCGTGTGGTGGATGGGGACAGCATCATGTACATCTGCGGCAAATATATGAAGGAGCAGGGAAGCCTGTTCAATAATACGGTGGTTACCACCATCATGTCCAATTTCGGATTATATAAGGCATTTGACCGGGAAGGCATTGCTTATGTGAAGACAGCCGTGGGAGATAAATATGTGTATGAGAACATGGCTGCAACAGGCCACTGTCTGGGCGGAGAGCAGTCCGGTCATATCATATTCAGCAAACATGCCACCACGGGAGACGGCATCCTCACCTCCTTAAAGGTGATGGAAGTGGTACTGGAGAAAAAGCAGCCTCTTGATAAGCTGGCCTCTGAGGTGGAGATTTATCCTCAGGTACTTAAGAATGTGCGGGTAAAGGATAAAAAGGCAGCCCAGGACGACGAGGCAGTGCAGGCTGAGGTTGCCAGGGTGACCCAGAGCCTGGGCAGCGACGGAAGAATCCTGCTGCGCCAGTCAGGAACCGAGCCGGTGGTCCGCGTCATGGTGGAGGCGCCTGGTATTGAGACCTGCGAAACATATGTGGACCAGGTAATCCAGGTTATGAAGGACCGGGGGCACTGTATTTAGGACCGGATGTAAGGATTTGTGAAAGATTCCCTGGAAATTAAAACGGGAGGCTTGGAGTACATTTTATGAAACAGAGGAATAAAAGCCATAACTATTGAGAATAGTCAACAGGCGGCTCCTTATTGTCAGTTATTTTGAAATGTGCTATAATTAGATAACGTTGCGAAGAGGACAACAGAAATCCCGGAGCGCCGTGCTCCGGGATTTCTGCATTTACCGCGCGGCCCTGACAGGGGCATGTGTCCTTACAGCCAGCGATTTTCAGAGTAAAGGAATGATGTGAAATGGGGCTGAACCAGTAAGCGTCGTGCTGTTCATCATCCGTCATTACGGTGTCATCGAGCGACTGCCCGGAAAGGGCTGACGACAGAAATGAAGATTAAAACGCAGTGATTAAAGGACAGGACACCGTATGAAGTGAGAATGGAATATGGACGGAACCAGGCGTTTCCAGGCGCCTGAAATCAGATGAACAGAATGGAGGAATGAATTATGTTAAATTATCAAAGATATAAAAGGGTCCCTGTGGTGGATTTTCCGGAGCGCACATGGCCGAATAAGGAGATTATGAAGGCTCCTGTATGGTGCAGCGTGGACTTGAGGGACGGCAACCAGGCCCTTGTGGAGCCAATGGTGGTGGAGGAGAAGGTGGAGATGTTCAACCTTCTTGTGAAGCTGGGCTTTAAGGAGATTGAGGTCGGATTTCCTGCCGCATCCCAGATTGAGTATGATTTCTTACGCACCCTGGTGGAGCGCAAGCTCATCCCGGACGACGTGGAGGTCCAGGTGCTGGTGCAGTGCCGTGAGCATCTGATTAAGAGGACCTTTGAGGCCCTTGAAGGCGTTAAGAAGGCCATTGTACATATCTATAATTCCACGTCCACCTTACAGAGAGATGTGGTGTTCCATAAGGACAGGGAAGATATAAAGGATATAGCTGTTATAGGAACCAAGATGGTCCAGCGGTATATGGCTGACTGTGATACCCAGATTCGTCTGGAGTATTCGCCTGAGAGCTTTACCGGCACAGAGCTGGATTTTGCCCTTGATATCTGTACAGCGGTACAGGAGACCTGGGGCGCCACCAAGGAGAATCCCATTATCATCAATCTTCCGTCCACGGTGGAGATGACTACACCCAATGTGTATGCGGACCAAATTGAATGGATGAATACACACTTTAAGGACAGGGAAAGCATTATCTTAAGCATCCATCCCCATAATGACAGGGGCGAGGGTGTGGCTTCCACAGAACTGGCCCTTCTTGCAGGAGCTGACAGGGTGGAAGGTACTCTTTTCGGCAACGGGGAGCGCACCGGTAATGTGGACATACTGACAGTTGCATATAATATGTTCTCACAGGGAATCAACCCTGAACTTAACATTGAGAATATCCGTGAGATTGCAGAGGTCTGTGAGCGCTGCACCAAGATGGATATTCCGCCCAGACATCCCTATGCAGGCAAGCTGGTGTTCACCGCGTTTTCCGGTTCCCATCAGGATGCCATCAACAAGGGCATGCAGGCTCTTCACGAGAGGAACGGACAGTACTGGGAGGTTCCATATCTCCCCATCGATCCCAGCGATATCGGCAGGGAGTATGAGCCCATCGTGCGTATCAACAGCCAGTCCGGCAAGGGCGGCGTAGCCTTTGTCATGGACACCTTCTATGGCTTCAAGCTGCCAAAGGGTATGCACAAGGAATTCGCAGATGTCATCCAGAAGATTTCCGAGCAGCAGGGTGAGGTTGCGCCTGAGCAGATCATGGATGAATTTAAGAAGAATTATCTGGAGCGCAAGGAACCCATGCACTTCAGAAAGTGCCGCATAACCGATACGGAGACAGGAGACGGCGAGTTTGCAACACTGGCTAAGGTAACCTACTCAGACCACGGCATTGAGAAGACATTTGAGGGCGTTGGAAACGGACCTATTGATGCTGTACAGAGGGGTATGGAGGATGCGCTTGGAATCCAGATTAAGGTTCTGGACTACAGCGAGCACGCATTGGCATCCGGTTCCGGTGCAGAGGCTGCTTCCTACATCCATCTGGTAGACCAGGTGACAGGCAAGGCCACTTACGGCGTGGGTATCAGCTCCAACATCACAAGGGCCTCCATCCGCGGTATATTCAGTGCGGTGAACAGACTGTTCTATTAATTGGCAGTTGATATTTGGGGTGTTATATTTGATGCGATGTAATTAAAGTGATTGAAGGATTGCGGGACCGGCCTTTTTGGGGCCGGTCCTGTTTGTGAGAGTACCGGGGAGGCGGCGTCAGGGCGGCTCAGAAGTAGGTTCTGGATGGAACCATAGTGCCGGTCATCATGACGTCGGTGGCACCCTGACGCAGGGCACCATATTACTGGCCGGACTGGTCAAATTCCAGGTTGTCGAAGGAAGACACGGAGCAGATTCCGGACGGGTCATCCATATACTCCAGGGCCACTTTGTCTCCTGGCTGGGTCAGGGCCAGCTCGCTGCTCAGGTCATAGGACACGGTGAAGATATGGTCCTGTTTTTCCTCCAGTATCAGCTTATAGGTTACGGTATTGTCTATGGTTTCGCTGGCAATGCGCAGGACCGTGCCTTCCTCCTTGGAAAGGGTCTGGCCTGTGGTGATGTTCACTCCGGCGTTTCCGCGCACCTGGCGGAAATTGCGCAGGGCGCTGTCAATGGTCTCGCCGGTTCCCACATTGGTATAGTTGGAGACGGACACAAAGGCGTACTGTTTAATCAGGCCGGCATTATCCTTTAAGGTCATGAAGTAGGTGGGCTGTCCGTCCAGATTGATAATCATTGGGAAGGATGCCCTGTAGCCAAACTGCTGAACCTTTCCTTCCGCAGAGCTCTGGGCCGCCATCTCGGTTGCGCCGCTCATCTGGTAGATATTGGATTCCTTGGTCACCATGTCCACCAGTATGAAGCCGATGGCTGATTCATCGGAGCCCACGCTGGTAAGGCCTGTGAACAGGTAGCAGCGGGAGCCGTTATAAATGATGATATCACCCTGGCTGGGGCGGAATTTGTCCTGGTTGGAGAAGTTGAAAATGCCGTGCACATAAACACCCTGGTTCTGTATCTGCTGCATCACAAAATTCTCAGGCTGCACGCGGTCCACCCAATCCGGCAGTGTGGCGATGGTATAATGGGTGGTCTCTCCAGTGGTGGCATTGACCGTCAGTACTCCGTCGGCCTCCGGCAGGTTAAAGAGCCAGCGGTTTTTATAGGAGGTAATGACCCAGTAAGGAACGCCGTCATCATCCAGCTCAAAGGAATAGTCCGTAAGACCTTTAAAGAGGCCGCCGCCAAAGAAGCGCACATGGCGGTTTAAGTCATCTAACAGGTAAGCATTGGCCTGGTATTTGATTTTATGGTCTGTTACCAGGGTTACGTCACTGACATCACTGGCTGACACTACGATATAACCGGCGGAGCCGTCCATGTTTTTGAGCCATTTGAAGAAACCGGAATGCTCCAGGGGGACCACCCACACCAGCTTGCCGTTTACCTTCTGGATGACAGGGGTACCCAGGATGACCTGGCTTCCCAGGCCGGGATTTTCTCCTACCTTCTTATCTGCCAGCTCTCTTGCCAGACTCTTGTCCACGATGGGAAGCTGGTCCAGGGCCAGGGGCTGTACGGTATCCGTAAATTCTGACACGGCCGGGACGCCTAACTGGTCCCTGTACGCCTTGTAATTGAAAAGGGGCATGGACAGGATGGAAACGCCGAAATACAGCACCCAAAGGATGGCGAGAAGGACGAATCCCCTTTTATAACCCTTAACACTTTTGTCAATGCTGATCTGCGGGCGGCCATATTCGTTGGCGCCTACCCGGACACTGCCCAGGGCCACGAAAAAGTTCAGCACCACATAGCAGCTGATGATGAAGCACCAGGAAAATGCCCCATCCGGATACAGGGGATTTAAATTGGGCCCCTGGAAAATAATCAAAATGAAAAAGATGGCGGTCAGCGCCAGGTTCAATAATAATTGTGTCTTTTTCTTCATAAATTCCTCCATTTGTTAACGTCTTTTTAACAGAAGTCTTATAGAGCATTATATATCATGTGGAAATAAATACAAGGGGAAAAGGCTGGTGACTTCATAAAGAATGTATTAAGAAAACACTTTGCAAACCAATGACCCGGTGATAAGATAAATAGATAGATTAGATGTAAGGAAGGAATTGAGGCATGCCGTCCAGCAGAAAGAAACCGGAAACACAGGGAGGATTAAGCAGTACCGCCCTGAAATATATTGCCATGACCACCATGCTTGCGGACCACATAGGTGCTGTGCTGCTGGAGCGGATTGTGTACTACCGGGGTAACCTGGAACGGGTCGCCTTGATCATGACATCCCAATGGGGGGACACCCTTTATTGGCTGTGCCAGGTGCTCAGGTCCGTGGGACGGATTGCATTTCCAATCTACTGCTTTTTGCTGGTGGAGGGATTTCTTCACACCAGGGACTGGCGCAGATACTGGCTCAGGATGGCTGCGTTTGCACTTATCTCGGAAATTCCCTTCCGCCTGGCTGTGTGGAATACGTGGGCAGGTGGAGGCTGCAATGTGTACGTTGAGCTGGCAATCGGACTGCTGGTGCTCCGGGGCCTGAAACAGAGCGAGGGTTTAACGGAGCCGTACCGTGTCATTGGGATGGCCGCCGCCGTTGGGGGCGGATGCCTGGCGGCTGTCTTTTTGAAGGCGGATTACGATATGGACGGGATTCTTATTATTTCATTGTTTTATCTCCTGAGGGATAAACGCCCTGTCCAGGTGATGTCCGGCAGTATCCTGTCTTTTCTGGGGTCCTGGGACAAGTATCATGGGACGGGGATTCTTTCGGCGGTGCCCCTGCTTTTTTACAACGGGAGAAAAGGACAGGCCCGATGGAAGTACGCCTTCTATTGGTTTTACCCGCTGCATTTAATGGTGCTGTTTTTCATACGGCTGTGTGTCATAGGAATTCCTCTCGGATAATTCCGGGGCGCCCGGGTTTGGAACGGACAAAACCGTTTTGGTTTGCGCAGGGATTTGTGCTGTAAACGTATTAAAATAAAGAGATGCATGAGGTTTATATGGCTAAGACAAAATATAATGAGATTTATACGGCGCTCAGGGAAAAGATGGAGGATGGGACCTACGCTTTTCAGGAGCTGCTGCCCTCGGAAAATACCCTGGTGAAGGAGTTCGGCTGTTCAAGGAATACCATCCGCCGGGCCATCGGGCAGCTGGCGTCGGAAGGATATGTGCAGAGCATCCACGGTAAGGGAGTGAGAATCATTTACCAGCCCGGACAGCAGCAGTCGGAGTTCATACTGGGAGGCATAGAGAGCCTGAAGGAGGCAGTGGCCAGGAACAGGAAAAATTATACCACCAAGGTGGTCTGTTTCGCGGAGCTGACTGTGGATGAGACCATACGCAGGCGGACCACATTCCCTGTGGGGGCCCAGATTTATTATATACAGCGTGTGCGCTACATTGAGGGGGAAGCCTTAATCATTGACCATAACTATTTCCTAAAGGATGTGGTGCGGGACCTGACGCCGGAGATTGCGGAGCGTTCCATTTATGAATATATGGAAAATGACCTGGGCGAAAGCATTGTGACCACCAAGAGAAAGATGACCGTGGAGCGCGTCAACCAGATTGATGAAAAGTATCTGGATTTAAAGGATTATAACTGTATGGCAGTGGTGAGCAGCATGACCTATAATAAGGAGGGAGTCATGTTTGAGTTCACCCAGTCCAGGCACAGACCGGACCGGTTCGTATTTTACGATCTGGCCCATCGGACAAAATAGGTAAATCAAGGCACCGGAGAACAGAAAGCTTCAGGCAGATGTTCGTCCGGTGCTTTTTGGATGCGAAATGTGAAAAAACACCGGAAAAAATAAAAATCAATATTGACAAACTTGTTTAAACAAGATATAATTCAAATTAAGAAACTTGTTTAAACAAGATGAGGTTTCGTGGTCAGATTGACAGGAGGTATTGAACGTGGGAAAGTTTACAGGGGATTCGAAGAAACTGTTGGAGTATGTGGGCGGCAGGGAGAATATTGCGGCCGTATCCCACTGTGTAACCAGGATGCGCTTTGTGTTAAATGATCCGTCCAAGGCGGATACACAGGGGCGTGAAGGGATTTCGGTTCGACGTGGTGAACCTGATATCCAAACCAGATGTATTTGAGGATGATGACAAAGGGGATGGCCGCCGCTTCTATACCGACGGGCCCAGGGTACATGAGTATCTCCAGGAGCTGGTGCGGGATACGGGCATAGAGGACATGGTGACCGTGGGAGAAATGTCCTCCACCACCCTGGATAACTGCATCCGTTACAGCAGGCCGGAAGACCGTGAGTTGTCCATGTGCTTTAACTTCCATCACCTGAAGGTGGATTACAGGGACGGGGACAAGTGGAAACTGATGGAGCCTGACCTGCTCCGGCTTAAACAGCTGTTCATGGAGTGGCAGGAGGGGATGGAGCGGGAAAATGGCTGGAATGCCGTGTTCTGGTGCAACCACGACCAGCCCAGAGCCATATCACGGTTTGGGGATGACGGACAATACTGGAAGGAATCCGCTAAAATGCTGGCAACGGTCATCCACATGTTCCGCGGGACGCCCTATGTGTACCAGGGGGAGGAGCTGGGCATGACCAATCCTTATTACGAGGATATTTCCCGGTACCGGGACGTTGAAAGCATTAACTATTACCGTATCCTGACAGAGCAGGGAATCACCGGGGAGGAAGCCTTAAAGGTGCTGGCTGCCCGTTCCAGGGATAACGGCCGTACGCCCATGCAGTGGGACGGCAGCCGGTACGCCGGATTTTCACAGGGGGAGCCGTGGATTGGCATACCGGAGAACCATTCTTATATCAACGCGCAGGCAGAGGCAGGTGATTCCGGCTCTATATTGAATTATTACAAAAGGCTGATTGCCCTGAGGAAAGAATATAAAGTCATATCAGAAGGGGAGATTGAATTCATATACAGGGAACATCCTCAGGTGCTGGCGTACAGGCGCACATACCGGGGGCAGGAGCTTGTGGTTTTGGCCAACATGAAGGCTTCTGAGGCTGATTTGGGAGAAAGACTGGAGCTTGACGGCTGCAGGCTGCTGATTGGCAACTACACCGGGGAGGAGTGCGGACAGGCACTGGAACGGCTGAAGCCTTATGAATGCAGGGTATACATGAAGACGAGGTGAGATAAGAGACAGAGGCTGAGGTGTGTTATTGCAGAGGCAGGGTTTTGTTATTTACTTGTCACGGCAGGGTGATTTTGTGTATAATAGAGGCAAAGCGGCGAAATGGGACGCGCTGAGGGCGGAAGAAAATTCTGGCCTGGGAAAGGAAAGGCCTCTATGCAGGATTACTTTACGGATAAAGGAAAGACAGACATTCTGCGCAGCACCCGCACGGGACTGTGGGAAATCATACTCCGCCAGGACAGGGAGCCTGTCATGCATGCGGACAGTGTCATGCTGGAACTTCTGGGGCTGGACACAGCGCCGGCGCCGGAGGAGTGCTACCGGGCATGGTACGAAAGAATCTAGGATAGAGGGATGCCATTGTCTTCAGTTTCGTGTTTTTATGTGCGTTTATGCCATCCACGCTCCCCTGTCTGTCCCGGGCTTTACGGGGACGGCAGGGGACATAATCCATTTACATTTCCGGTGAAACATAGTACAATTGTGAAAGCAAAGAGAGCGAGAAGCAAAGGAGCATATCCGGATATGAAAAAATACGATTATATATTGGTGGGAAGCGGTCTGTATGCAGGTGTGTTTGCCTGGTACGCCAGAAAGAACAAAAAGCGCTGTCTGGTGGTGGAGAAGAGGAACCACATAGGCGGAAACGTGTACTGCGAGGACGTGGAGGGCATTCATGTGCACAAGTACGGCGCCCATATCTTCCATACGGGCAACAGGAAGGTGTGGGAATTCGTGAATTCCCTGGCGGAGTTCAACCGCTACACCAACAGCCCGGTGGCTAATTATAAGGGCCAGATGTACAACATGCCCTTTAATATGAATACCTTCAGCCGCATGTGGGGCATATCCACACCGGATGAGGCCAAGGCCATCATCGAGAAGCAGAGGGCGGAGATTACAGGTGAGCCAAAGAACCTGGAGGAACAAGCCATCCGTCTGGTGGGAAGGGAATTGTACGAAAAATTGATAAAAGGGTATACGGAAAAGCAGTGGGGCAGGGATTGCAAGGAGCTTCCGGCCTTTATCATCAAACGCATACCTGTGCGGTATATCTATGACAACAATTATTTCAATGACCCCTATCAGGGGATTCCCATAGGGGGATATAATGTCATAGTGGAGAAGCTGTTTGAGGGCTGTGATATAGAGACTTCAGTGGATTACCTGGAACACAGGGAACACTATGACAGCCTGGGGGAGACCGTGGTATACACGGGCACCATTGACGCTTTCTACGGCTGCCGGTTCGGCAAGCTGGAGTACCGCAGCCTGCGCTTTGAGTCCCAGGTGCTGGACCAGGAGAACCACCAGGGAGTGGCGGTGGTGAATTATACAGACCGGGAGACGCCCTATACCAGGGTAATCGAGCACAAGCATTTTGAGTTCGGCACACAGCCAAAGACAGTGGTTACCAGGGAGTATCCGGTGAACTGGCAGGAGGGCATGGAACCCTACTATCCGGTAAATGACCAGAAAAACCAGGAGCTGTACCAGAAGTATGAGGAACTGGCAGGGGCCGAATCCCATGTATTGTTTGGCGGCCGTCTGGGAGAATATAAGTACTACGATATGGACAAGGTAATCGAGTCTGCCATGAAAAAGGCAGAGGAGATTTTCGGATAAGACAGGATAAAGGACAGGAAGGATATACGGCAGATGACTAAGACACAGGACCGCCAGGTCTATCTGGATGTGGCAAAGGGCATGGGAATGCTGGGAGTGGTAGCCAGCCATTGTCTGGTGGAAACCAGCCTTGGCATACTCTCTGACTGGTACGGCTTCTTTATGCTGGCTGTTTTTTATGTCTATACAGGGTGGCGGTATGCGCTCCGTTACGGGAAGGGAAGGACAGGCATATCCAGCCGGGAGATGGCAGGAAAAAGGCTTATATCCCTGGGAATTCCATATGTGTGCTACAGCGTGCTGTTTATTTTCTCGCGGATATTCCTGGTGTGGCCTCAGCAGTATACCTTCCTGGTACTCATGTCCGACATCTATTATACAGGCACACTGGTGGGGTTAGAGACACTGTGGTTTCTGCCCAGCATGTTCATAGCGGAGCTGCTGTTTAACATGATATACGGCAGCCGCAGGAAAATGGGGATTGCAGCCTGTCTGGCCGGAGCGGCCAGCGTGTTTCTCATCCTCTATATTAACGGTTCCAGGCAGGATACCACTCTGTGGCGCGTCATACATCTGCCGATCATGGTGTATATCAAGGGTCTGGTGGGCTTCCTGCTGGCCCTGGGGGGAGTGTTTGCCTGTGATGCGTGGCAGAAGGCGTCCATGTACTTAAAGGGCCGGGCCGGTTTGGCGGCTGCGTTTCTGCTCATGTGTTCCGGCATCGCCCTTACGGTTTTGATTCCGGGGTGCGACTTTAATTTCCTGACCATGGAAAATCCGGTGTCCTGGATTCTGACAGCCTGGTTTTCCTCTGTCACCATCCTGATGTTTGGGGAGAGGGTGTCCGCCTGCGGCGGCAGCTGGAAAGAATGGCCGGTTTTCAGCCGGGTTCTTGTGCCCTTCTTTACATATTACGGAACACATTCCCTGACCGTCATGTGTACCCATCTGGTTCCTGTCATTGCATTTTTTAAGATGGCGGCAGGCAGAATGATGTATCCGGGAGTTTTAGGCAGTACGCCCTGGGATATCCTGCTTCTTGCCCTGGTGCTGGCGGTGGAGCCGGGCGTGGTGCGGCTGATTGAGACACGGCTGCCATGGATGAATGGAAGGAAGAAACGTTCAAAATGATTACGGTACTGGTGGCTTCTTATAACGGAAGCAGATATATAAAGCAGCAGCTGGATTCCATACTGGCACAGGATGAGAAGGACATCCATATCCTGGTGTCGGATGACTGTTCCGCGGACGGCTCCGGGGAATTGCTGAAGGAATATGAGGAAAGACACCGGGACAGGGTACTGGTGCTTTTCCGGAGAAAGCCTTCCGGGGGAGCGGCTGCCCATTTCCTGAAGCTCCTTAAGCTGATGGCGGATGCAGACCATAATCCGGATGCAGACCATGATACGGAGGCGCTGCCCGGGCCTGGGAGCCTGCTGTCAGAGTATGAGGTGACGGAAAACCAGATGGCGCGTCTGGGGCGACTGGCCAGTGCGGATTATTTTATGCTGAGCGACCAGGACGATGTCTGGCTGCCTCAAAAGGCGCGGATGCTGTCAGATAAGATGAAAGAGATGGAAGGGGAACCAGGCCATAGCAAGCTGCCCCTTTTGGTGCATTCAGACCTGACGGTGACGGATGAGGAGCTGCGGCCCATAGCGGACAGCTTCTTCCGATATCAGAAAATTTCCCCGGAACGCACCCGCCTGCCCCAGCTTCTGGTACAGAACAATGTGACCGGAGGCGCCGTAATGCTCAGCCGCAGTATGCTGCCTTATCTAAAGGAAATTCCCGGGGTCTGTCTTATGCACGATGCATGGCTGGCCCTTATCGCGTCCTGCTTTGGAGAGATAGGATGGGTGGACCGGCCCCTGTACTATTACAGGCAGCATGGCGGCAACACCCTGGGAGCTGAGAAGGGAGACAACCTGGAGTCTGTCAGGGCCCGGGTAAAGGACGGAAGCAGCGCCAGGGAGAATTACAGGAAGATGTTTGGTCAGGCGGACTGCTTTTACCATATGTTTCGCAGCTGTCTGAACCGGGAACAGCAGGAAACGCTGGAGGCTTTCATAAGACTGCCGCGCTGCGGCCGGCTTGGAAAAATGGGACTTATGGTGAAGTACGGCTTTACCAAGAACACCCTTGTGCGTACACTGGGGCAGATGCTGTTCATTGGGGACTGACCAAAAGCCTGTTTCAGGGTGTACCTTGAGGCATCGGTCTGTCCGCGGTTCCATGAAGAAAGGAAGGAAAACAGGCATTGAATGAAAAACAGACAACGGCAAAGGTCTTAAACGGCCTGTTTTGGAAGTTAATGGAAAATGGAGGCGCCCAGGGCGTCCAGTTCCTGGTTTCCATCATACTGGCGCGTCTGCTCTCGCCGGAAGAATACGGTGTGGTAGGCGTGATTCTCATATTTGTCACCATTGCCAATGTACTGGTGCAAAATGGCTTCAGCACCGCATTGATTCAGAAGCGGAAGGTGGATGACACGGATTTTTCTTCGGTTTTCTTCTTTAACATGGCTGTATCCGCAGTCATCTACCTGGTATTGTATCTGTCAGCGCCCGGCATCGCATACTTTTATAATAACCAGGAGATGACGGCCCTGGTGCGGGTGCTGGCCGTGGTCCTGTTTCCGGGAGGGGTAATCTCCATACAGAATGCCTATGTGTCCAGGAATATGGAGTTTAAGGGCCTGTTCATATCCTCCTTTGCGGCATCCATGATATCGGGTGCAATCAGCATTTTCCTGGCCTACAGGGGACTGGGGGTATGGGCCCTGGTATGGCAGCAGATTGCATACTACTTTTTCTACATGCTGATTCTGTTTATGAGCATCAGCTGGAAACCCCGTCTTTTGTTCAGTATTCTGCGGATTAAGACCATGTTCGCCTTTGGATGGAAGCTGCTGTGCGCCTCCCTTCTGGATACGGTTTATAACAATATATACGGATTGGTGATAGGAAGAATTTACAATGAATCCATGCTGGGAAACTACAACCGCGGAGAGCAGTTTCCCAAGCTGATTGTCAGCAACCTGGGAGCCGCCATCCAGTCCGTTATGCTGCCTGTGCTGTCAGCCAGCCAGGACGAGCCGGAGCGTGTAAAGTCCATGCTGCGAAGGGCCATCACCGTCAGCTCCTATCTGGTGCTGCCCATGATGGCAGGTCTCATAGCCGTGGCCCGGCCCATGGTACTGCTGCTGCTGGGAGAAAAATGGCTGCCCTGTGTTCCGTTTCTGCAAATCATGTGCATTGCCTATTCTTTCTGGCCCATTCACATTGCCAACCTTCAGGCGCTGAATGCAATGGGGCGCAGCGATATATTCCTTAAATTGGAAATTGTGAAAAAGATGGTGGGCCTGGCGGTGCTGGTGGCGGGCATACGCTATAATCCTCTGGTGCTGGTGGCACTTAAGGCGGCCGCGGATTTCCTGTGCACCTTCATCAACGCATGGCCCAATAAACGCCTGCTTAACTACAGCATATTGGAGCAGTGGAAGGATATCATTCCGTCAGTGGCAGTCTCAATCCTCATGGCCGCGGCTGTCATGGCTGCGGGAAGATATGTTCCCGTGGGATGGCTGGGCCTGGGAATGCAGATTCTCTTTGGCGCGGTTGTGTATATGCTGGCATCCTGGGTTTTGGGGCTGGAAGTGTTCCGGTATATCAGGGGCCTGGCAATGGACAGGCTGCCCGGAAGAAAGTAAACAGGAGGAACGTAAAATGAGGACAGTGATTGTGACAGCCATAGGGTCTTTTTCGGCTGATATCGTCATTAAGAAATGCAGGGAGAATGGAATCCGGGTCATAGGCTGCGATGTGTATCCCAGGGAATGGATTGCGGACGCGGGGAACGTGGAGGTGTTTTATCAGGTTCCCTATGCAACGGACACAGACCATTATATAGGGACTATGATGTCCGTTTGCCGGAAGGAAGGGGCGGAGGCCGTCATTCCCCTGACAGACACGGAGATTGATGTGTTCAATCTTCAACGGGACGAATTCAGTGAAATAAATGTAACCTTATGCATGTCGGACAAGGCCTGCATCGGCCTGTGCCGTGACAAGATGGAGCTGTACCGCTATCTGGAGGAGCATATGGAGGGAACCGTGATTCCCACTCTGCGCCTGGGGGACGCGGACCCGGATGAAATCAGGTATCCGGCTGTGTGTAAGCCCTACAATGGAAGAAGCAGCCAGGGCCTTAGGATTGTGGGATCCCGCCGCGAGATGGAGGGGTTCCTGGGGGAAACAGATCCGGCAGATTATATCGTCCAGCCCATGATAAAGGGAAACGTGGTCACGGTGGATGTGGTACGAAGCCCTGAGCAGGGCACATGCGCAGCTATCTGCCGCAGGGAGCTTTTGCGGACTCCAAACGGAGCAGGAACCTCTGTGCTGGTATTCAAAAACCGCCAGCTGGAGGAACGGTGCCGGGCCATTGCCGGGCTGTTGGGAATCAGGGGATGCGTGAACATGGAATTTATAGAGGACCGGGACGGCGTTTACCACATGCTGGAGTGCAATCCCAGATTTTCCGGCGGCGTGGAGTTTTCCTGTCTGGCGGGATATGACTGTGTGACAAACCATCTGCGCTGTTTTGAGGGAAAGGAAATAGAGCAGGACGGCAGTGTCACAGGCATGTATATTGCCAGGAAATACGAGGAATATATTACCAAGGTGGAGCGGTAGGGAGGTGTGACAGGATATGAGCGACAAAGTGCAAGGCGGCGCCGGGCCGCAAACCGCAGATACAACTATAATGGCCAGCATCAGCTGTGTTACATTTAATCATGTGAATTATATCAGAACAGCCCTGGACAGCTTTCTGATGCAGGAGACAGATTTTGCATTTGAGATACTGGTCCACGACGATGCATCCACGGACGGGACCAGCGATATTATCCGGGAATATGCGGCCAGGTATCCGGACCAGGTGAAGCCTCTGATTCAGACAGAAAACCAGTATTCACAGGGAATCGACAATATCAGCGGGGCCTTTAATTTCCCCAGGGCCAGGGGAAAGTATATTTTCATGTGTGACGGGGACGACTATTTCCTGTCTCCGGATAAGCTTCAGAAGCAGGTGAATTATATGGAAGCCCACCCTGACTGTACCCTGTGCATCCACAGCGCCAGCATAGATTTGGTGGGAAAGGCGCTGACAGAGGGCCAGATGAGGCCGTACAGGGAGAGCCGCGTCCTGTCCCCGGAGGAAATCATTGACAAGCCTTCGGGCTACGCCATGTCTTCCATGGCATTTCCGGCCCGTCTGGTGAGGGAGCTGCCTGATTACTATGTGGACTGTCCCGTGGGGGATACGCCAATCCAGTTGATTGCGGCGGCAAACGGATACGGCTATTACTTTGACGAGGCCATGAGCGCCTACCGGGTAGGCGTGGCAGGTTCCTGGACCGTGGAGGGAAAGAACGGGGATTACCAGGGTAAGCAGAGGGCTTACTGTGATCGCATGAAGCGCACCTATGAGCAGTTTGACAGGGCCACAGGGGGCAGGTTTAAGGAAGCGGCAGAGAGCGCTGCCCGCAGGACCTATTACCAGACAATGGTAAACACCAAGCAGTTTGAGGAGATATTCAATCCCCAATACCGCAGGTATTATAAAGAGCTTACGCCCAGGATGCGGTTTTTTCTGAGATTTGAGCATACCATGCCGGCAGTATATGAAATGGCGAGGAAGACGTTCATTGGAAAGTGATTCCAATGAACGGTTCCCCGCCATTTTGGCTGTATACTTTATAATATGCCTTTATAATATAGTTTTAAAGATTACCCATGGTTTAAAAATCACTGCTGCTGGGCAAATAGAGGATCTGTGGGATCCCAGTGCTGGTCTCCCGGAATGACCCACTCAATGGCCGGCCGGTCATAAGGGCCTGCCTTTGGCGAGTTGTAGATGGTCACCGTGGTGCCCAGTGCACAGTTGTCATATACCCATTTGGCGTCTCCGGAAAGGAGGCGGACACAGCCGGCTGACTCTGCGATACCCAGATAATTATAGGTCAGCGGATCTAATGTCATGGGGTCCGGACGGCTGTACAGGATGGAGTGAATCAGGAAGCCCTTGTAAATACGCGTCGCGTACTGGGTGAAGATTCCGTGGTTCATGTCACGCCAACGATACTTGGCCGGTGTCTGGAAGGTTCCAATCGGGGTATCCGGTCCGGTAGAGGTAAGATAGGTCTTTACCGGGATGATGAAGCCGTTGGCTCCGTCCTGTGCGAAGATGGTCATGCAGTTCATCTGCTTGTTGATGCTGATGAGGAACGGACCGCTGTTGCCCACAATGGGCTCTAAGTCGGTCAGCAGCTTGCCGGTCTCGTCAAAGTAATACTTGAAACCGTCTATGTACTGCCAGCCTGTTACAGGCGCATTGTTCACAAAGTAGTAGCGGTCCCTGTCATTCCAGGCCCATCCGGTAAATGGAACGCCGGTGCCGTTACTGTATGCCACTGCCCCGTCCACAACCTGGATTCCGTCCGGGAACGCTGCTTCCAATGGTTTCTCCATGTTGTAGGCAGCGCCTTCCACGCCTTTACCCCAGAGGGATACCCTGAAGCCGCTCAGCACCTTTCCTGTACCCATGGTTCCTGCTGTTGCGCTGTTGCGCGCCCAGTTTAACTCTGTCCCATCGTTCAGGGTTGTGCAGTAGTAAATATCAAATGTGTTGCCCACAAAGCCGTTGAAACGCATCTGGATGGCCTCCACCAGGGCGCCGTCCTCCCAGACAGTGGTGTGGCCGCCGTTCATGGCCCAGTCGCTCCAGCCATGCGCGCTTGTATACGTCCTGTAAAGGATGTCGCCCACTATGTTGTTCAGATAGACGGACATGGAACGGAATCCCTGCTCTGTCACTACCGGTGTATCGCCTATTACAGGATCGGTCCATGTGGTATCCGGACGGAGCACCTGAATCTGGACAAAAGGCGTATTGGCTGATGCCTGTCTGGCAGCTTCCTCTGCTGCAAACTGGGCTGCTGCGGCTGCCTCTGCATCGGCCTGCGCCGAGTCGTCTGCTGCCTGTGCCGCGTTCTGGTCCGTGGCAGAGGAAGACACGCTGTCTGTGCCGGCTTTAGCGGCTGCCTCAGTGCTGCCGGCTGCTGCAGCGCTGCCCCCATCGGCCTGTTCTGCCGGGGCTGCGTTGGCAGGAGCCACTGACTGCGGGCCGGAACTCTGCACGCCCCCACTCTGGCTTTCTGAAGAACCAGGGGAGGTTTGTTCGACTTTTGTGGAAAAAGCCGGACCATAAATAGAATCATCCTGCGCGGCCAATGCGGGTCCGGCCTGACCTAAGACCAGAAGTCCGGACAGAAGGGCTGCGACAGCACGCTTCGTTAACTCATTCATTCGTAACATCCTCCTGAATTTTATATAGATTACCATACATGTCTTAATCTATCATATTTGGCAGGAAAATTCCAGATGTGATTTACTTTTTACCCGCTATAATGTAAAATTGTAAACAAAATGACCTTAGAAAGACTAGAGAATGTAAGAAATAGGTGCCATAATATGGATTGGAATACAGAAACTGTTAATATCATTTATGCGTCTAATGACGGGTATGCCGGACATCTGGCGGCCTCCCTTTATTCCCTGCTGGACCACAGCAGGAACATCCCCCGGATGGACGTATATATCCTGTCCGTGGGAATGAGTGAGGCTTACCTTGAACGCCTGGCCTCTGTTGCGGGAAAATTCAGCCGCAGCCTTCATGTGGCGGAGCTGGGAAAACTGAGGGATCGGTTTGACTATGAGGTGGATACCAGGGGATTTGATATAAGCGCCATGGGGCGCCTCTTTGCCCCCAGGGTGCTGCCGGACTGCGTAAGAAAGGCCCTGTATCTGGACTGCGATACCATTGTGAACGGAAGCATACGTCCCCTGTATGAGACAGAGCTTGGAAGCCATCTGGTGGGTATGGTGATGGAGCCCACGGTTTACAGGGAGATGAAGGAATCCATCGGCATGGAAAAGGATGAGCCTTACTATAATTCCGGAGTCCTGCTCATGGACCTGGAGGCGTGGAGAAACCAGGATGTGCTGGGGCAGCTGCTGGAATTTTACAGAAGCCATCAGGGCAGCCTATTTGCCTGTGACCAGGATACCATTAACGGCGCGCTGAGAGGCAGAATCATCACGCTGCCGGTCCGGTATAATTATTTTACCAACTACCGGTATTTCAGGTACAGGACCCTGGTGAACATGTGCGGGGCATACCGGGCAGTGGGGGAGGACGAGTACAGGCAGGCGGGAAAGGCCCCTGTCATCATTCATTATCTGGGAGACGAGAGGCCCTGGATAGCCGGCAGCCACAACCATTTCAGAAGGCTCTATGAGTATTATCTGGATAAGACTCCCTGGAAGGGAACCCCAAAACAGGAGGGAAAGAGGCTGTACATGTACATGTGGTGGGTGTTTAACCATGTGAGCCTTATCTGCCCTGCCTTCCGGCTGTGGATCAGCCGCAGGCTGGGGATGAGGCTGGTGGACAGCCGAAGGAAGCAGAAGGCTTTTGGAAGCGGGAAATGATATGGATAAGATAAGCATGATTATATTGAACTATAATGACTGCCGCACCACCCTGTCACTGGTGGATGAGGTCAGGGATTATGAGTGCCTGGACTGCGTGGTGGTGGTGGACAACCACTCATCCGATGATTCATGGAAGCTCCTCCGGACACTGAATGGCAGCGGAAAGGTCCACGCGCTTCGGCTGGAGCAAAACGGCGGCTACGGCATGGGAAACCAGGAGGGAATCAATTACGCCGTAAGCTGTCTGGAGGCAGACTATGTAATCATTGCCAACCCGGACATTCATGTGACGCCGCGCTGCATCCGGCGGGTAAAGGATGCACTGGACAAGACCCAGGGCGCGGTGGCTGCCTCAGCCAGGGTGAAGGACCCGCAGGGGGGAGAACTGTTTTCCTACTGGACCCTCCTTCCTCTGTGGAAGGACCTGCTGGATACGGGTTTGGTTACCAGACGTCTGTTTAAGGCCATGCTGAATACGCCTTCCTACAGGCTTGCGTATGCGGGGGATGAGGATTGCCGCCTGGTGGATGCGGTTCCCGGGTCCTTTTTTATGTTAAAGACAGGCCTTCTCACGCCGGGGGAAATAAAAGAAGTATTTGACAAACACATCTTTTTGTATTATGAAGAAAAGGTGCTGGGACAGAAGTTCAGGAAAATGGGTCTGAAGACCGTGCTGGTAACGGATGAGTCCTATGTCCATGCCCATTCTGTCAGCATTGACAAAAGCTTTAAACGGATCGTGGATAAGCAGAGGCTGCTTCATAGGAGCAAGCTGTATTACTATAAGGAGTATCTGGGAACCGGCCCGGCAGGCATGGCGGCAGCCAGGGCTGTTTTGGGACTCGTCCTGGCAGAGGTGTGGTTTCTGACCGTGGTGTGCAGGATGCGGTGGTAGGGCGGTGCGGGGAGGCGGGATTTGAGACGCAGGACGGCGCGCTGAGGCAGGCCTTGAGATGCATAGCGGCCTGCAGAAAGGACAAAATGACGTATGAACGGACAGGAAGATAAAGAGAAGGAGATACTGGTTACCCGGTCCTCCCTTCCTTCTTACGAAGAATATATAGAGATGATAAAACCCATATGGGACAGCGCATGGCTGACTAATATGGGGGATTTCCACAAACAGCTGGAAAAGGAGCTTAAGGAGTACATGGGAATCCGGAACATGGTGCTGTTTGTAAACGGGCACATGGCTCTGGAAATGGCCATCCAGGCCCTGGAGCTGACCGGCGAGGTGATTACCACCCCCTTCAGCTTTGCGTCCACCACCCATGCCATTGTGCGCAATAACCTGACCCCGGTATTCTGCGACATCAATCCGGAGGATTTCACCATGGACGCGGAAAAAATCGAGGCACTTATCACGGATAAGACCTCGGCTATTATGCCGGTCCATGTGTATGGAAACCTGTGCGATGTGGAGCGCATTGAGGCAATAGCCAGGAAACACGGGCTGAAGGTAATATACGATGCGGCCCACACCTTTGGGGAGCGGTATAAAGGAAAAAGCGTCGGTGAATTTGGGGATGCCAGTATTTTCAGCTTTCATGCCACCAAGGTGTTCAACTCCATTGAAGGGGGAGCGGTAACCTTTCAGGAGGACTGGATGGAGCACCGTCTGAACTGCCTTAAGAATTTCGGCATTGTGGACCAGGAGCATGTGGTATGGGTAGGCGGGAACGCCAAGATGAATGAATTCCAGGCAGCCATGGGACTGTGCAACCTGCATCATCTGGACCAGGAGATAGGCAGGCGCAGGCTGGTGGTGGAGCGTTATCTGTCCGGCCTGGCAGGCGTGCCGGGTATTAAGCTGCCTTCTTTCAAAGAAGGGCTTACGCCCAATTACGCCTATTTCCCTGTGCTGTTTGAGAACTTTAAGGCTGACCGGGACCAGGTATATGACTGCCTGGCAGGGCACAGAATATACCCCAGAAAATATTTTTATCCCCTGATCAATGATTTCCAGTGTTACAAGGGCAGGTTTTCCTCCAAGGATACGCCGGTGGCAGCTTACGTGGCTGACCGCGTGCTGACGCTGCCGTGTTATGCGGACCTGGAGTTAGAGGATGTGGACCGTATCTGCGGCATCATAAGGGGGATGTAGGAGACGAACATGGATAAGGTACTGTTGGTGATACCGGCTTTTAATGAGGAAAAGAATATAGAGAGGGTGGTGGAGGACCTGGTCCGGGGCTTTGGGCAGCTGGATTATGTGGTGGTGAACGACGGTTCCAGGGACAGCACAGCCAAAATCTGCAGGGAAAAGGGATATAACCTTCTGGACCTGCCGGTGAATCTGGGATTGGCCGGATGCTTCCAGGCCGGTATGAAATACGCCTACAGGAAGGGGTACCGCTACGCCGTCCAGTTTGACGGAGACGGACAGCACAGGCCCGAGTACATTGAGGCCATGAGACAGAAGATGGAGGAAGGGTATGACATTGTCATAGGCTCCCGGTTTGTAACGGAGAAAAAGGGATGGTCGGTCAGGATGATTGGAAGCAGAATCATAGGCAGCGCCATCCGGTTTACCACCGGAACAAGGGTGACGGATCCCACTTCGGGCATGCGCATGTTTAACCGGAGGATGATAGAGGAATTCGCCCTTAACCTGAATTACGGACCGGAGCCGGACACGGTTTCCTTCCTGATCAAACAGGGAGCCAGGGTAGCGGAGCTGCAGGTGACCATTGACGAAAGGCTGGAGGGGGAGAGCTATTTAAAACCGCTGACAGCCGTCCACTATATGGCCAGGATGCTGATTTCCATACTTATGATTCAGAATTTCAGGAAACGCTAGTATTTTCCGGCTATCCCCCGGAGCTTGGAGAACATCATGAAGAATCTGACGAAACATTTATTATATAAAGGAACGGATATCGGACGGCAGAACGTGGTCTGGAATATTGCAGGGAGTTTTGTCTATGCATTGGCCAGCATGGTTCTGTCTTTTCTGGTCATACGGGTGGTGGGAGACGACCAGGGAGGTATCTTTTCCTTCGGATTTTCCACTCTGGGACAGCAGATGTTTATTGTAGCTTATTTTGGTATCCGTCCCTTCCAGATTACGGACGGAACAGGCGAGTATTCCTTTGGGGATTATCTGGAGCACAGGAACATAACATGTATTATGGCTCTGGCGGCAGGGGCCGTGTTCCTCACCTTCATGCACGGCATGGGGCGTTACACGGCGGACAAATGCATGATTCTCATTTTGCTTGTCATATACAAGGTAATAGATGGGTATGCTGATGTATATGAGTCGGAATTTCAGCGCCAGGGAAGCCTGTATCTTACGGGAAAATCCAATTTTTTCCGAACTCTTTTTTCGGTCAGCGTATTTCTGGTGACGCTGGCGGCATTTGAACACCTTTTGTTCTCCTGTCTGGCCGCGGTGGCTGCCCAGGCAGCGGGAATCGCGCTGTTTAACCTGGATGTTATCCACGCCCTGCCGTCGGTGGACTGGAACAAGGGGGAGAGGAAGACGGGAAGGCTGTTTAAAAGCACCTTATTCCTGTTTATATCGGCCTTTCTGGACTTTTATGTGTTCTCCGCTGCCAAATATGCCATTGACGCCAGGATGAACGATGCTGCGTCGGGATACTTTAACTTGATTTTTATGCCCACCTCTGTTATTTATATGGTAGCCAATTTTGTAATCAGGCCCTTTCTGACCAGGCTTACAAACTTGTGGACCGGAAAGGACTATGACTGCTTTAAGAAGGAGCTCAGGAACATCGGCGCCATCATCCTGGGACTTACGGTGCTGGCAGTGGGGGCTACTGCTGTTTTGGGAAAATGGGTGCTGTCCGTGATGGAGATGATTCTTGGAAGAGGTTATGAAGGAAGGCTGGTCAGCTATTACGGGGCTTTCATCATCATTGTGCTGGGAGGAGGGTTCTATGCCCTGGCCAATCTGATGTATTATGCTCTTGTAATCATGCGCAGACAGAAGGCCATATTTGCCGTATATCTGGCAGCCGCGGCTGCAGCAGCGGTATTATCCGGCTTTCTGGTATCAAAATTTGGGATTAATGGTGCGGCGGGCTGCTATCTGCTGCTCATGATGGGATTAGTGACGGGCTTCGGCCTGCATACGGCGGGCGCCTGTCAGAGTGAGAAAAAGGAGAATACCGGTAATGGAGGAAGTAACACGTAACACAGAGATAACGGATGGCCGGGAGAGAAAGCGCGTGCTGCGGGTGGATGTAATCATACCCACCTACAAGCCCGGAAAGAAGTTTTCCAGGCTTTTAAAGATGCTTTCCATGCAGACCTATCCCATAGGAAAAATCATTGTCATGAATACAGAGAAGGCCTACTGGAATGAAAAGGGCTTTGAGGGAATCGGCAATCTGGAAGTGCACCATCTGTCCAAGGAGGAATTTGACCATGGAGCCACCAGAAACAGGGGGGCCCGCTACAGCAGGGCGGATATCATGGTATTTATGACAGACGACGCGGTTCCGGCCGATGAAAGGCTGATTGAGCATCTGACGGCTGCCTTTGACAAGAGGGGGCCCGGCGGGGAGTCGGTCATCATGGCCTATGCCAGGCAGCTGCCGGATAAGGACTGCGCCATGGCGGAGCGCTTTACCCGTTCCTTTAATTATCCGGAGGACAGCTGCATAAAGACCAAGGAGGACCTGGGAAGAATGGGCATCAAGACCTTTTTTGCCTCCAATGTATGCTGCGCCTATGACAGGGAGAAGTTCTGGTTCCAGGGCGGTTTCATTCATAAGACCATATTCAACGAGGATATGATATTTGCAGGGAAGGCAGTGCTGCAGGACGATTACGCCGTCGCGTATGTGGCGGAGGCCAGAGTCATTCATTCCCACAATTATGGGTGCGCGGCCCAGTTCCACCGCAATTTCGACCTGGCTGTGTCCCAGGCAGACCATCCGGAGATATTCGGGGGCATCCGCCCGGAGGGCGAGGGAATCCGTCTGGTCAGGCAGACAGCCCGTTATCTTGTGACCCACCGCCGTCCATGGCTGGTGCCCGGACTGATTGTAAAGAGCGGATTCAAATACGCAGGCTACCGCCTGGGCAGGTGTTACCGTTTCCTGCCTGTGAAGCTGGCGGCAGCGTGCAGCATGAATAAGGAGTATTGGAAATAACAAAAGAAGGCAGGGATTCATCCTATGATGACAGTGATATTCAGAGTGATTCTGGTTTTAGTCTCTATATTGACTATGGCTTTTATGATGCGGAAGATTCGGCAGGCTAAGGTACAGATTGAGGCAGCGCTGTTCTGGGTTATCATGGCCCTGATTTTGGTGGCGTTCTCACTGTTCCCGGCTGTGGCGGATGCCTGCGCCCATTTGCTGGGAATATACTCCACCCCTAATTTTCTCTTTCTGTTCATGATTTTCCTGCTGATTGTGAAGGTGTTTGGGATGACACTCCAGATGTCCCAGATGGAAAGCAGGCAAAAGGAGCTGGTGCAGCGCATTGCGCTGGACCAGAAGGACAGGGAGGAACTGGAGCTTAAGATACAGAGATTCCTGGAAAAGGAGGAGTCAGCCGGAGCGGACGCCAAGGAGGGCATGAGTACAGAGAAAATGGGCGGGGAGGAAACAGATGGCAGGTAAGAAAGCGGGGAGGAAACAGGAAAGCAGCAGACCGGGAATCGGGCATGATGCCGGGGCAGGAAGGATGCCGCGCGGCCATTCCCGCTGTGTCTGGCTGGGAGGCTCCTGCGGCGTTCTTGCCCTTGGACTGTGGCATCTGACGGATGTCAGGGCCGGTGTCCTGGAAACAGGGGATCGTTTCCTCTACGGCTGGTACGGCGGGCTGATGGTATTTGCGGTTCTGGTACTGGCGGCAGTGGGATACCTGTTCCTGGTAAGGCGGGACTATGGCCTGGCGCGGATATTTCCCGCAGCCGCCATGGGAATCGGCCTGATGTATATGGTGGTCCTCCCTCCCCTGTCTGCCCCGGACGAGGTGAGCCATTATATCAGCGCTTACCAGCTTTCAAGCCGCCTGATGGGCAGGACCGCCAGGGCGGAGGACGAGCGGGTGTTTATAAGAGCCCAGGACGTATTCATTGAGGACCTGACAGGAGTCATGGATTATGAAGCTGTGGAGGACGGCGGAAAAACGGCTGTGGTACTGGGACAGAAGCTGGAGGAGGGCACATACCGGACCATAAAGGAGCGGGGCCTTGGAAGCACTGGTGAGGACGGGACCGTCATGTCATACCAGATGCCGGTGCGGACCACGCCCCTGGCCTATGTTCCCCAGGCCATGGGGATTGCCCTGGGAAGGATGCTGGGGCTGGGCGGCCTGGGACTGTTATTCCTGGGACGGCTGTTCAACCTTATGTTTTTCACTGCCATGGGATGTCTTACCATTCGCAGGATGCCCTTTGGCAGGGAGGTGGCGGCAGGAGCGGCCCTGCTTCCCATGACGCTCCATCTGGCGGCGTCCTTTTCCTATGATGTGATGATTATAGCCCTCAGCGGATACTTTACTGCGGTATGCCTTTATTTGGCTTACAAGGCAGAGCGTGTACGGGTGAGGGATGTAGCTGCCCTGGCTCTTGTGATGGCTGTCATGGGACCCTGCAAGATGGTGTACGGCGTCATAGCCGGTTTCTGTCTCCTGATACCGGTGAGAAAGTTCGGAGGCTGGGGAAAATGGAGCCTGTCGGCTGCTTCCGTACTGGGAGCATTTGCAGCGGCCATGGCAGTGGTGAACCACAGGACCGTGTCCCTTTACACCCAGGCTGACCAGGGGTATGTAGCCTGGGCCGGGGAAACAGGGTACACCTTCGGACAGCTGCTTCACAGTCCCATGCTGGTGCTTAAGATGTGTTACAATACCCTGGCCTGGCAGGGGGAACAGCTATACTCCGGCATGATTGGAGGAGCGCTGGGAAACATGGATGCAGTGCTCAACACCCCCTATGCGGTTATACTGGGGCTGACAGCCATACTGGTGATGCTGGCGCTCAGAAAACCCGGAGAGAGCATTTTCATCCAATGGAAGGGGCGTCTGTGGATATGGTTTCTCTGCCTGGTGTGTCTGGGAGCGCTGATGTTCTCCATGCTGTTAGCCTGGACGCCGGTGAGCTCCAATGTCATAAACGGAGTCCAGGGAAGATATCTGCTTCCGCTGCTCCCCATTTTCCTTCTCAGCCTCAAAAATGACAAGGTGGTGCGGACGGACTGGGATGACAGGGGACTGCTGTTTGCCATGGCCGCCATGGATATCTATGTGGTGCTGCGTCTGTTCAGCCTGGTATGCCTGAGGGTGTGACGGAATTGCCTGGGGCCGTGGCACAGAGCTGTTTGGAATTGCGGCACAGAGTTGTTTGGAATTGCGGCGCAGAGCTGTCCGGAGCCGCGGCACGGCCTGGTTTTCCTGTAGATCACGCTGCGGATATATGGACATGGGAAATGGATTTAGGCGGTTCACAGGTGCATAAGGACTTGCCAGTCTGTGGATAAAGTGATAGAATTGCCAGATGGATGTGGATAACGTCTGCCAGAGGGCTGACGGCCGGTCAGGCGTGTTTGACAATAAAAAAGGAGCGAATGGAGTTATGGGAAAGATTAAAGTGACCCCCTGTGACATCAAGGGGCTGTGTGTGATTGAACCTGCGGTTTTTAAGGATGAGAGAGGATATTTTATGGAGACCTACAATCAGAATGATTTTAGGGAAGCAGGTCTCGACATGGTGTTCGTACAGGACAACCAGTCCATGTCCGTCAAGGGCGTACTGAGAGGACTGCATTTCCAGAAGCAGTATCCCCAGGGCAAGCTGGTAAGGGTGGTGCGCGGTACTGTCTACGATGTGGCGGTGGACCTGCGTTCCGATTCCGAAACCTACGGAAAATGGTTTGGCGTCATCCTTTCCGCAGAGAATAAGAAGCAGTTTTATATACCCGAAGGTTTTGCCCATGGATTCCTGGTACTGTCCGATGAAGCGGAATTCGCCTACAAGTGCACGGACTTCTACCATCCGGGAGACGAGGGCGGCCTGCTGTGGAGCGACCCTGAAATCGGGGTGGACTGGCCCATAGAACCGGACATGCAGCTGATTATATCGGATAAGGACAGAAAGTGGAGCGGCCTTAAGGATACCTTCAAGTTCTGATGAAAAGGAATTTACTTATATGAATTATGTGCTTTCTCTGATGAAAGAGATTATAGGAAAACGGAAGCTTATATGGGATTTGGGCAAGGCTGATTTCCGGAAACGTTTTGTGGGCTCTTACTTTGGGGTGGTGTGGATGTTCATACAGCCCATCGTGACAGTCAGCATCTATGCAGTTGTATTCGGAATGGGCTTTAAATCCCCGCCTCCCATTGAAGGGTTCACTTATGTGGAGTGGCTGGTGCCGGGCATTGTGCCCTGGTTTTTTTTCAGTGAATCCGTCAACAGCATTACCAACTGTCTCCAGGAGTATAACTATCTGGTGAAGAAGGTGGTGTTCAAGGTGGAAATACTGCCGATTATCAAGCTCATATCCTGTCTGCTGGTCCATGCCTTTTTCGTGGTCATCATGTTTGGGATGTATCTGATTATAGGCAGGATGCCCTCCGTCATATGGTTCCAGCTGGTGTATTATTCCCTGGCTGCGTCCCTGCTGGCCCTGGGTATCGGATTCTTTACCAGCGCGGTCAATGTGTTCTTTAAGGATATGGCGCAGATTGTGAGTATCTGCCTCCAGTTCGGTATCTGGATGACCCCCATCATGTACCACGAAGCCATGTTTACCGGAGCGGGAAAATGGGTGGAGGTGCTGTTCAAGCTGAATCCTTTTTATTATGTGGTGGCCGGGTACAGGGATACCATGCTCACAGGAAACTGGTTCTGGGAACGGCCCACGCTGACCCTTTATTACTGGGGCTTCACCGCGGTGGTGCTTTTGCTGGGACTTAAGATGTTCAAGCGTCTCCGTCCCCATTTTTCCGATGTTTTGTAGGATAGCAAGGAGCGTTTCATGATACAGAAAGTGGAGATTAGCTGGCGCCATGGGGACCAGGAGGGAGCCATTCCGGTAGAGGTGGTCTACTCCAAACGGCGTACCATATTACTGGAAATCAAGGCAGACGGCCATGTGTATGCCAGGGTGCCTGTGCGCATTCCCAACCAGTACGTGATGGACTTTATAAAGGAGCGCCAGGAATGGATTGTGCAGAAATGGTTCATGATGGTGGAGCGGCGCAGGCAGGAGGAAGCCAGGCCGGTCAAAGACTATGAGAAGGACCCTGAGCTGGAGAAGCTTTACCGAAAGAAGGCCAAGAAGCAGCTGGAGAATCGATGCGCCTATTTCGCGGAGCGCATGGCAGTGGATTACAACCGCATTGCCGTGCGGGCCGCCAAGACCCGCTGGGGCAGCTGCAGCGCCCAGGGTAATCTGAATTTTCACTGGAAGCTGGTGCTCATGCCGCCGGAGATACTGGATTATGTGGTGGTGCATGAGCTGGCCCACAGAAAAGAGATGAACCATTCTGAGCGGTTCTGGGCTGAGGTGGAACGAATCCTGCCGGATTACAGGGCCCGTAGAAAGTGGCTGAAGGAATTTGGAAGCCGGGTTTAGCCGGGAGACATAAATGGCCAGTTTCCCAGGTTTAGCCGTGAGACAGAGTGGCCTGGTTCCGGCCCTGCTGCGGCAGTCAGTCCATGCCGCGTTCCCGTTTCAGATAGACCATGTCCACCAGCTGGATTCCGTCCTCAATGATGGGATGGTCGTAATTGTCGGTAAAGAAGTGCTCCACCCGGTGGGAATCTTTGAAACCGCAGGCATGGTAAAAGCCCAGGGAGAGGGGACTGTCCCCGGTGCCCACATAAAGTGTCTTCAAATCCGGATAATAGGTAAAGATATATTCAATCAGGCGGCGGCCGTATCCCTGTCTATGGAACTGGGGGGCTGTCGCTATATTTTTAAGCTCATATATGCCGGGACCTTCTTTTGTCACCACGCATTCCGCCCGGACAGTACCGTCCGTCAGCACAAACATATCGCCCCGCTCCAGGTAGCGGTCCACCATATCCTCCTGCTCGTCTGCCAGCAGGAGCAGGTCCAGATATTTCTTTTTGTCTTTTTTTACTTGAATGATTTCCATGATTGATTCCCCCATTCTTTTTTTGTACTGCGATAAGCTTATTATATCATTTTTGGGAGTGTGAGTACAGCGCGTCTGAAGGTGGCCAGGCTCTGGTTGCAGCTGACCTCACAGGAGAGGACCGGGAAGTCAATGATTAGAAAACGCTATATCACGCGCATGGCCAGCTGGCAGGCGGTCTCAGCCAGTCCTGACAGCACCATCACCAGGATGGGATTCATCTTAAAACGTATGAGCAGTATCATGGCACCGATGAAGATACATACGGAACGCGGGTTCATGGCGCTCAGATCAGGGGAAAAGCCCTCCAGTCCCCAGAAGGCAGTGACCAGTATGCTGACGCCTGCTGCCCCAATCATGGCTACCACGGCAGGCCGCAGGGATTTGAGGACGCCCTGAATCAGGCTTAAGTTCCTGTATTTGAGATAGATTTTCGCAAGAAGGGTAACCAGGATGCAGGACGGCAGCACGCATCCAATGGTCGCTGCCAGAGCCCCGGGCGTTCCTGCGATTCGGGTGCCCACGAAGGTGGCGGCATTGATGGCAATGGGACCGGGGGTCATCTGGGAAATGGTGACAAGGTCTGTAAACTCAGCCAGGTTCAGCCAGCCGTGAAGGGTTACCACCTGGTTCTGGATCAGAGGCATGGCGGCATATCCGCCTCCGAAACTGAATGCGCCGATCTGCAGAAAGCTTAAAAATAGCCGGAAGTAAATCATAGCGCGCCTCCTTCCGTTCCTTTTTTATTGTGCTCAGAAGTAAGGGTCCGGACCGCACCTATGGCGGCGCACAAAAGGATTATCAGGACTGCGTTGACATTGTATACATAATTGGCGATAAAGGCAGCGGCCATGATTAGGACGGATATCCACTGCCTGTCTTTTACGATGCCGCTGCCCATCTCCCAGACCACCTGGGCAATGACAGCGCCCACGCCGGCCTGCATTCCGTTTAACATCCAACCCACAAAAAGGTTGGAACGGAAGGCGGCGTAGCAGAAGGAAATCAGAGTCAGGATGGTAAATGGCGGGAGGACAGTGGCAATGACCGTGGTCAGTACGCCTGCCATGCCGGCCAGCTTATAGCCTGCCACGATGGCTCCGTTGACAGCGATGGGGCCCGGCGAGGACTGGGCAATGGCCACCAGATCTAACATCTCCTGTTCATCAATCCAGTGGTATTCATCCACAAATTTTTTCTTCATCAGTGTGACGATGACATATCCGCCTCCGAAGGTAAAAGCGCTCAGGTACAAGGTTGAAAGAAAGAGCTTTGCCAGAAGGGAGCTGCGGCTGCCCGCGTGTCCCGAAACCCCGGAGGAGGCATGTTTATTGGATTTTATGTTAACTACCATGATGGTATTCCCCTTATTACAGTAATACATTTAATTACAATCATGTATTTGTTTTTTCTGCTATTACTATACAGCTTGAAAATCCATATGTAAAATACTATAATTAAATAATGATTATAATAAATATATTATAATGGACCCTATGTCAGATTACAGGGATGCACCCTCAGTCTGCCATATGCGGTTCAGGAAAAGAGGAACATGACACTTCGCCATCTGAAAATATTTGTTACTGTATGTGAGACAGGGAGCATGACGGCCGCCGCATCCCAGCTGTTCATTGCCCAGCCGTCCATCAGCCTGGCCATCTCAGAAATGGAAGAATACTACGGGGTAAAGCTGTTTGACCGCATATCCCGCAAGCTGTATCTGACGGAGAACGGCCGCAGGGCCCTCCAGTATGCCAGGCATATCATAGAACTGCTGGATGAGATGGAGCAGGGAGTGCGGGACGTGGACGCCATGGGACGGCTCAAGGTGGGGACCAGCATCACCATAGGGACCTATCTGCTGCCCGGATACATCAAGAGGCTGAAACAGCAGTATCCGGCCCTGAAGGTGGAGGCATCCATTGCCAATTCAGGAACCATTGAACAGCAGATACTGGACAATGAAATCGATGTGGGAATCATAGAGGGGGTAGCCCACAGCCCCTTTATCCTGAGCGAGAGCTTTGCAGGGGACCGGCTGGCCTTCATATGTCCGGCCGGTCATGAATTTGCCGGAAGGACCCTGGAGGAGCTGGCAGAGGTAAGAAATCAGGATTTTATTTTGCGGGAAAAGGGAAGCGCCGGCAGGGAGATATTTGACGGTATACTGGCCGCACAGGAGCTGAATGTCCGCCCCATATGGCAGAGCGCCAGCAACCAGGTCATCCTGCAGGGTGTAAAGGCAGGGCTGGGTATTTCCATTCTGCCCTATTTCCTGGTGCGCCAGGGCATTCGGGAAGGGGAACTGGCCGAGTTCAGGATAAAGGGCCTGGCTCTGAACCGGAAGTACTCTGTGATTTACCACAAGAATAAGTTCCTGCCCCGCAGCGCCAGAACTTTGATGGAGCTGTGCAAAGAGGAGAACGGGACAGATAGGGGGCTGTGAAAAAAGCCCCTAGCTGTTTTCCGGATCTTAAGTTAAAGCTTATGGTGGGGCGCCCGGCCAGGGAAAAGCTTCTTAAGGCAGCTGAAAGCTGATGAACCTGACCGGCCTTGATTTTTCACAGAGCGGGGACATGCTTTTGCTGCTCCTGTACCTGAAAGAGAAAAATATAACAACGCCCGGTAAAATCTCCTAAATATTAGAAAATTACCGTATTTCAGCAAAATTACCGAATGCAGTTAAAAAATTACCGTTTTAATCAAAAAGAGGGTTTAATTCCCCGCAGCTTGCTGCGTAACAAACTTTTTCAAGACATGGAGGAAGTGATATACTAGAGGAAAAAGGAAAGGAGAAATTGTGCGATGAGTGAAACAATACGCAAGTCACACAATGTATCAGTACTCATGTATCATTTCGTATGTCCAGCAAAATATAGAAGAGTAGTAATAGATGAAGATGTAGATAGGGTAATCAAAGAAACGTGTGAGGGAATTCAGGAAAGGTATGAAATAAGATTTTTGGAAGTAGGTACAGATAAAGACCATGTACATTTTCTTATCCAGTCAGTGCCTACATATAGTCCAAAAAAAATC
>NZ_AUJR01000020.1 GCF_000424325.1 [Clostridium] clostridioforme AGR2157 | reverse complement strand
AAAAGCCTGATGGAACAGACGGATGAGTGGCTGCGCCACAGAATCCGAGCGGTGTACTGGAAACAATGGAAGAAGGTACGCACAAGATATAAAATGTTGCGGGCGTTACATTTACCAGAGTGGAAGGTGCATGAGATGGCGAACTGCCGAAAGGGAGTGTGGAGAGCGGCGGGAATGCTCAACTCGGCACTCACCAAAAGAATCATAGTGGACAGACTTGGTTATCCCGATATGACTGCCCACTATCTGAAAGTCCGAGTAAACTATTGAACCGCGTAGTACCGAACGGTACGCTACGTGGTGTGGAAGGGGAGGTTAAAATCTCCCCTATCCGATGTTGTGGTTGAAAAAAGAAATATGGTCTGATATACTGAAATGGCGGGAAGTATCTTGTATACAGTATAAAGATAGAGCCGGAGTTTTCAGCCCGAAAAAGCCTTATAAAATGAGGAGACCCCGATTGTATAGCAACCGGGGCAATTATGAAAAATCTATGTGCAATTTTACTATTTATCATTTGCATATACAACTTATTCTTATGGAAATAGTATAAAAAATAAATGTGAACGAAGTGTGAATTTGTTGTAAACAGATTATGAAACATTATATATTACCATAGATGCAGAATCGAAGGAGAGAAAATGGAGCAGGAATTAAAAAGAAAGACAACGGTCATCGGCCACAGGAATCCTGATACGGATTCCATTTGTTCGGCTATCTGTTATGCCAACCTAAAACGGGCCATTACAGGGGATGCGTATATTCCGGCCAGGGCAGGCCATGTGAATGGGGAGACCAGGTTTGTCCTGGACTACTTCGGCATGGAGGAGCCTAAGCTGGTGGAGGATGTGAGGACCCAGGTAAAGGACATTGAAATCCGCAAGACCAGGGGAGTTGCGGATAAAATTTCCTTAAAAAGGGCATGGAACATCATGCAGGAAAACAATGTGGTGACCATTCCTTCCGTCAGGCCCGACGGTACCCTGGAAGGGCTTATCACGGTGGGCGATATTACAAAGACCTATATGAATATTTATGACAGCAGCATCCTGTCCAAGGCCCATACCCAGTATTCCAATATCATTGAAACACTGGAAGCCGATATTGTGGTGGGAAATGCGGACGCCTATTTTGACAAGGGAAAGGTGCTGATTGCAGCCGCCAATCCGGACCTGATGGAATTTTACATTGAACCCCACGACCTGGTCATACTGGGCAACCGTTATGAGTCCCAGCTCTGTGCCATTGAGATGGGAGCTGACTGCATCATTGTGTGTGAGGGCGCAGGCGTGTCCATGACCATCAAGAAGATTGCCCAGGACAGGGGATGCACGGTCATTGCCACCACCTACGACACATATACGGCGGCCCGTCTCATTAACCAGAGCATGCCCATCAGCTATTTCATGACCAGGGAGCATCTGATTACCTTTAACAGCGATGATTATACGGATGAAATCCGGGAGGTCATGGCCAGCAAGAGGCACCGGGATTTCCCCATACTGGACAAGGAGGGAAGGTATCTGGGAATGATTTCACGCCGGAACCTGTTGGGCGCCAGGGGCAAGCAGGTAATTCTGGTGGACCACAACGAGAAGAGCCAGGCCGTGGCAGGTATCGAGAGCGCTGAAATCATGGAAATCATCGACCATCACAGGCTGGGGACGGTCCAGACCATGGCTCCTGTGTTCTTCCGCAACCAGCCCCTGGGCTGTACGGCCACCATTATTTACCAGATGTACCTGGAAAATAAGGTGGAGATTGAGCCGAAGATTGCCGGGCTGCTGTGCAGCGCCATTGTGTCGGATACCCTGTTGTTCCGGTCCCCCACCTGCACACCGGTGGATGAGATGGCTGCCAGGTCCCTGGCAGCCATAGCCGGCCTGGATATAGAGAAGTACGCCATGGAAATGTTCGGGGCGGGAAGTAATTTAAAGGATAAGTCCGACGAGGAGATTTTCTACCAGGATTTTAAGAAGTTTTCCGTAGGCAAGGCGCTGATTGGCGTGGGACAGATTACGTCGTTAAATGATATAGAGCTGGATACCCTGAAGGAGAAGATGCTGGGATATATGGAAAAGGCCAAGGAGAGCAACAGCCTGGATATGGTATTTTTCATGCTGACCAACATACTGAAGGAATCCACGGACCTGATTTGTTATGGACAGGGCGCGGTGCAGCTGGCAGCCAAGGCGTTTCACCTGGATATGGAGGAAGCCGCGGAAAAGCCGGAACCGGTGCTGAGCCTGCCGGGAGTGGTATCCCGTAAAAAACAGCTGATTCCGGAGCTGATGCTGGCGGAGCAGGATTAGGCCCGGTAGGGGCAGGAGGATTAAGATATGTCAAAGGAATACTGGAAACCAGGCAACATGCTCTATCCGGTGCCGGCTGTTATGGTCAGCTGCGGCAGGGAGGGAGAGACCCCCAACATCATCACAGTGGCCTGGGCAGGCACCATTTGCTCGGATCCTGCCATGGTGTCCATATCCGTGCGCAAGGAGCGTTTCTCCCACAGTATCATCAGGGATACAGGAGAATTTGTCATCAATCTGGTGAATAAGCGGCTGGTCCGGGCCACGGATTACTGCGGCGTCAAATCCGGCAGGGACGTGGATAAGTTTAAGGAGACAAGGCTGACCCCACAGGCATCCAGGTATGTGAAGGCGCCGGGGGTGGAGGAAAGCCCGGTAAACATTGAGTGCAGGGTGGCGGAAGTGAAGGAGCTGGGAAGCCATGATATGTTCATTGCCAAGGTGATGGGAGTGACCATTGACAACCAGTATATGGACGACAGGGGAAAGTTCAACCTCAATGCATCCGGACTTGTGAGCTATTCCCACGGAGAGTATTTTGAGCTGGGAAAGAAGCTGGGAAGCTTTGGATATACGGTGAAGAAAACGGTTAAAAGGTCGAATGATAAGAACAGGACTTCAAGGAGGAAAAAAGCGTGAAACCGAACATTACCATGATAGGCATGCCGTCGTCGGGCAAGAGCACCATTGGGGTACTGCTGGCCAAGAGGCTGGGATTTTCCTTTGTGGACGTGGATATCGTGATACAGGAAAAGGAGGGCAGGCTTCTAAAGGAAATTATTGCGGAGGAGGGCATGGACGGATTCCTTGAAGTGGAGGAGAGAATCAATGCCGGACTGGATGTGACCCTTTCTGTCATTGCTCCCGGCGGAAGCGTCATATACGGTGAGAAGGCCATGGAGCACCTGAAGGAAATCAGTGAAGTGGTCTATCTGAAGATGAGCTATGAGGAGATGGAAAAGCGTATTGGCAATGTGGTGGACAGGGGCGTTGCACTAAAACCAGGATTTACCCTTCGGGACCTTTACAATGAGCGTGTGCCTTATTATGAGAAATATGCGGACATCACCATTGACGAGGAGGGAAAGACTCCGGGAGACACAGTGGATGCGCTGAGGGACATCATTGAGGGAATGATGGACCGCAATATGATTGAGCGCATTGTGGAGGAGCAGAAGAAGATTCTGGAGGAAAAGGACCGCAAGATAGAAGCTTATGAAGCTGAGATTGCAGCCCTTAAGGAGGAGCTTGCGCTTTTTAAGGCAGGCGGGATAGATTGACTATAATGAAAAAAGGTTCTTTCTGCTCTTTGGATTATCCGGAGAGCAGAAAGAACCTTTTTTGAATTCAGTGTGTGAACCTACAGCATTTCCATATAAGCCAGCAGCTTGTCTGCAAGGTCCAGTCCCATGTATACCAGGATTCCCAGTATGACCAGAGCTGCCGCCAGGAATACCAGCTTGTAAATCAGGTAAGCCTTGGCAAAGTCCCTCAGCTGGTTCTCCTTTTTTCCAAAAGCCAGGCAGAGCAGGTAAATCCATCCCGCGATGGGGATGTTCATGCACATGAATGTGCGAAACCAGCTTCTGGGCGGCATGCAGTAGGGATTGGCGCCTTCCCGTTTGAATTTGCCGCGGGCGGGTTTGCCCGGTTTGAGCCGTGTGGCGGCCACAGGTCCTGCTATTTTATGTAAATCAGTTTTCATCGTCCGGTCTGCCTCCTGGTCCGTAGTATTCCATGTTGTTCCACTTGAATTTCTCGCTGTTTAAGGAGGAGCGAAGCTGGTTCTGCTGAACCTGAACCTGCTGCTCGGCCTGCTTCATGGCAGCTTCCTCGGCTGCCCTGCTCTCGGCCTGGGATGCGTTCCACTGGTCCTCGGTGGGCAGGGTGGAGATACGCCTGATAGCTGCCTGAAGCC
This sequence comes from [Clostridium] clostridioforme AGR2157, assembly GCF_000424325.1. Classification (GTDB taxonomy): domain Bacteria; phylum Bacillota; class Clostridia; order Lachnospirales; family Lachnospiraceae; genus Enterocloster; species Enterocloster clostridioformis_A. Next base: position 84,975 of record NZ_AUJR01000020.1, on the reverse strand, counting down.
GGTCGGACAGCGCCTGCTGCTCCGGGTCGCCGGCTACCAGGGAAAGCTTTCCGATGGCATCCTGTACCAGGTCCTGGGCATCCCTTTGCTGGTATTTCAGCTCCTCCACAGCCTGAAGGGCCTGAAGAAATTCTTTTTTCCTGATATCCTTCTCCGCCTGTTTCCGGTTCTCCTCCGCCTGCTTTTCGGCCTCTTCCCTGACCCTGGCGTCGTCAATAGCCTTCTGCTTCTCGTACAGGGCAATGGTATCGCCCATCTGGCTGATGATTCCCGCGAAATAGTCGTACCGCTCTTCCACCTGTTCCAGCATGCCGGCCCGTAACTCCCCGTCGTCCAGAAGGGGCAGGCGGGAGGTGATGTCCTGGTATTGGCTCTTGACCGCATAGGTATCCTCCACCGAACTGATTTCCCTGGCAGTGAATTCCCGGATATCCTGTTCCAGCTGTTTGGTCAGCCTGGCCTGTTCCTTGTCGTGAAGGCTCTGCTGGGCGCGGAACTCAGCAGTGGTGCTGAAATAATCCTCGATACCTGTTTTGGGGTCAACCTTTCGCTCCACGGTTTCCGGTTGCTCCCAATCCCAGGGTTCTAAGCCTTCGTGAATCTGGTTCATGATATTTTTCCATATTTTTCCTGCATAAGTGCTTCCGTAGATGCCGGGCATTCTGCGGGGGATGTCGTATCCCACCCATACGGCCGTGGTGTAGTAGCGTGTATAGCCGCAGAACCAGGTATCCTTACTGCTGTTGGTGGTACCGGTCTTGCCTGCAGCAGGCATGCCGTTATCCAGCTCCAGTCCCCGCCCGGTGCCGTAGGGAGAGGTCATGGTGCCTTTCAGGATGTCGGTGAGCATGAAGGCGGAATCGTCACGGTAAACCTGCTTGGCAACAGGAGCCAAATCCTTGGTCAGGTCGCCGTCGCGCTCATGGATGATTTGGGTGATACAGGTGCGGTCATTGTAAACGCCGTAATTGGCCAGGGCGCTGTAACCCTTCGCCATGTCCACCACGCGGACGCCGTTGGTAAAGCCTCCGATACTCAGGGAAGGCACGCCGTTGTCAACGTACGTAAGCTTTTGAAACTCCATTTCTCCCAGATAGCCTAGTCCGTAGTTGACGCCGATATCCTCCAGAATCTGCCAGGCTACCGTGTTCAGGCTTCGGTTGAGGGCTTCCCGGACCGTTACGTTTCCGTGGTATTTGCCGCCGCTGTTGGAAGGTCCGTCCTCCCATTTGTGGTCATCCACCATGCGGGTGGGGTAATACTCGCCGGTGTCAAAGGCGGGGCCGTAGTCAATCAGGGGCTTGATGGTGCTGCCCGGCTGCCTGGCGCTGAGATAGGCCCGGTTAAACTGGTCCTCGCTTGTGCGGCCTCCCACGATGGCCACTACATAGTTGGACTGGTTGTCCACAATGACGCCCGCGCCCTGGAGGGCGTATTTGCCATTGTCCTGTAACTCGGTGTAGGAGGCCAGGCCCTGGTCGATATCTGCCTGAAGCATGTCCTGGAGACGGCTGTCCAGGGAGGTATATATCTTGAAGCCGCCGGCGCGTATCAGGTCGGATTTTTCCGTGTAGGCAGCGGTATAGCGGTCCATGTAGGAATTATAGTCGTCCTTGTCCTCAAAGGTGTACCGGAATTCGAAGCCGTCCTTTTTTAACAGCTCCAAAGCAGCGCAGTGGATGGCGTAGCTGCTCTGATAATTCTCGTCCGTGCCCTCGGATTCCTGTTTGACCACGGTAAGGGGCTTTGACAGGGCTTTCTCATAATCCCCATCGGACAAATCGCCTATTTCATGCATGCTCTTTAACACGTCATTGCGCTTTTCAAGGGATGCTTTTGGATGAGACACCGGGTCGTAAGCAGAAGGGCTGTTGCTGATACCTACCAGGACAGCCGCTTCCTCCACGGCCAGGTCCGCCGCATGTTTGCCGAAATAGTAACGGCTGGCAGCTTCCACGCCGTAGCACTGGTGGCCGTAGAAATTAGTATTGCAGTAGAACTCCATGATATCTGCCTTGGAGTATTTTTTCTCAATCTCAGGGGCCAGCAGGATTTCCACAATCTTACGGGTGAAGGTCTGTTCCTGGGTCAGGTATGTATTCTTAATGACCTGCTGGGTGATGGTGCTTCCTCCCTGGGTGATCTGGCCCCTGTGCTTCACAAGAGCCAGCCCGGCACGGAAGGTGGCAATCCAGTCCACGCCCGTATGGCTCTTAAAGCGCCTGTCCTCCTGAGCTATGTATGCGTTCTGAATGTTCATGCTGATGCGGGTAATATCCACATACTGGTAGTGGCCGGCATTGATAAGCCCTACCTGCCTGCCGTCCTTGTCATAAATCACGGTGTCGGACAGCATGGAGAAATCTGTGCGCTCCATCTGGGCCAGCTTGTCATAGGCCAGTTCACGGCATTGGTCCAGGTCCGGCTTTACCTTGGCGTAAATCAGCAGACACAGGATGACTCCCAATATGAACCCGGTTGTCATCACGGCCAGAAGGGCGTGGAACAGCCAGCCGGCGATGCCCAGGAGGCTGACCGCAATGTCGCGGACCACCAGAAGGTTTTTTCGTGCAGCCTGTTTCAGTGTATCTTTCATAGTCCTCTCTATCCTCTCTTGTCCTCTTCGTACCTAAAATCTGTGCAGACCAAAGCATATCATGAGGTGAACATATGCCTGTCCGGGAAAAGGCGTGGCGTCAATGGGACTGGTAAGTTTTGCCAGCCCCTCAGACCATTGATATTATAAGCCGAAATGGAAAAAAAGGATAGGGAAAGAATGAAAATAAACAGACTTTCCCTGAACTTTAAAATAGAGTATTGGCGAAACGACATTAATGTAATAAATAACCCTTGATATATTGGCGAAACGCCGATATAATAATAACTGTAGGAATATAGTTATTCTTCCATATATTTTATGAATGCCAGGACGGCTTTGGCCTGTTCGTCACTCATTTTGTCCAGCCGCATGATTATGTTCTGCTTTATGGCAGACCTTGTGAATGCCGGTATGTGGTCATTGGCCCAGAAGTCCAGAGGAACACCGAAATAAGCGGATAGCTTGCGCAGCGTTGTCAGTTTAAGCCCCTCATATCCCTTCTTGTACCATCCGTCGATGGTGGTATAGGGGATATCGCAGGCTTTGGACAGCGTGCTTTTATTTAAATGGTTCTGTTCCATGAGATGGTTTAGTTTTTCCAGAAAATCCAAATGTATCACCTCCATTCCTGGAATATTTTAACATGTATAGGTTTGTTAGACAAGGAAAAAGTTACCCATGAGCGTAGAAATGGCTTGACAAATTACGATTAAGGGTATATATTTGAATTAAGAATTACCCCTAGGGGTAAGAGAGGGGCGGCAAAATGTTTATGAATCTTAGGAAAGCCCTGGATAGAAAGTGTATTTCCCTAAGGGAATACGCAGATTTTTTGGGCATAAGTGAGGCGTCTGTACAGGATAAACTGGAGGGCTGCAAGGACTTTACATACTGGGAGTTCAGGAGGACTTGTGACCTGCTTCTGCCGGAATATAATGCGGACTTTTTGTTTGCGGAGACTATCCTGGAAAACCGTTCTGCCTGAGCAGCCGTCCGACAATTTCCATACGGCATACGGGAGGAAGGGGACTTCTGAGCCTGTTGGAGATGCAGCCACGAAACAACATCATATTGTAATGGAGGAGTGTATGAACGGAGAGAAGAAAGAGGTTCCAAAAGGCACGCTTGGACGGGTTGAACTGTATTGTCTGTCAATTGGTCAGGTAATTGGGGCCGGTGTAATTACGCTGGTGGGGCCGGCTATTACTGCAACCGGATACTCTGCATGGCTGGCGTATCTTCTGGCTATCATTCTGGGATTTTTTACCATATTCCCGCTTATTTTTATCTGCGGTACCCTCCGGCTGGGAGGCGGCTATTACTCCCTGATTGGAGCGCTGACCAGTAAGACGTTAGCTGGAATGTATGCATTTGCGCAGCTGACAAAACTTTTGGGCATCTCGTTGTTTGCGGTGAGCCTGGGAGTGTATGTCCGGTCTTTATTTCCACAGGTCAACACCACGGTCTGCGGGGTGGCATTCCTGACATTTTTCTATGTGGTGAACCTGTGCGGGATTGATATGATGGCCAAAATACAGAAATACATGACATGGGTGTTGATTGCAGCCTTGCTCATGTTCATTGTTTTTGGCCTGTTGCATTACAACCACCCGGTATTTGATATCACCCATCAGAATTTCCTTACAAACGGCGCTGCCGGTTTGTGGACTGCCAGTTTTCTTTTTGTATATTCAACCACAGGTTATTCCATGACCATGAATTATGGCTCTGCGGCCAGAAATCCTCAGCGGGATATTCCATGGGCCCTGATTCTGTCCGTTCCCACACTGGTGATTCTGTACTGTGGTGTCGCGGCAGCGGGAAGCTGCGTCCTTCCCATGGAAGAGGTCATGGACCAGCCGCTGACCCTGGTGGCCCGTGTGGCACTCCCGAAAGTTCTGTTCATCGCATTCATAATCGGCGGTCCCATCATGGCACTGCTGACAACGATGAATTCCACCATGCCGGCAAGCTGCCTACCCATCATGGAGTCCTGTAAGGACGGGTGGCTTCCTAAATCCTTTGGGAAGGAAAACAAAAGGGGTGTGGCCTGGAAAATCATGACATTGAACTATCTGCTGGGACTGGTTCCCCTGCTGCTGGGGTTCAATGTGAATACCATTACCAACAATATAATGCTCCTTAATTCATGCATGTATCTCATGTGTTATTATGCATATTTTCAGATGCCTAAGAAGTATCCCGACGCCTGGAAACGGTCCAGGTGGCATGTGGCGGACCATGTGTATTATCTGGTATGTGCCGTGGGGCTCGTGGGGCAGTGCGCCATTCTGGTGAACTCCGCTTTTGCCCTGACACCGGTCATAGCCATTGTAAGTATTGCGGCCATTGTCATATGCTGCGTCCTGGGGATACTGCGCTCCAGAAGCCCGGAAGTCACGGTGAGTACGACAATCTGGGAGGATTAGAGGGGGTCTGATGGATATATTAAAGCTGATGATAGTATCTTATCATCGGCATGGACCCTCTGGACAATGAGGTTGTCTGGGATACTCTCTACAAAAATACTTTCTGGGGACAGAATGGCGGTCCCGTGGTATTTGCCGGCATCAGCGCCATTGACTTTGCGCTTTGGGATATACGGGGCAAGTTTTTTAACGTACCGGTATACAAGCTGTTAGGCGGTAAGAAGCAGGACAATCTGCGCTGCTACGCAAGCCAGCTCCAGTTCGGTTGGAGCGACCACTGGGAGGAAGCCAGGGATACGGAGGAATACGCGGCAAATGCCAGAAAAGCGGTGGAGGAAGGATACGACGCCATTAAGATTGACTTCTTTACCTTTGATAAGAAGGATGGCAGGAGGTTTGATAAGGTTACGGAGACCACAGGTATCTTAAAGCAGTATTATGTGGGCCTGGTAGAAGAGCGTGTGGCGGCTGTGCGTGAAGCAGTGGGACTGGATGTGGACATCATCATGGAGAACCATTCTGTTCCGGATGCCAACGGGGCAGTACAGCTGGCAAGGGAGAGGTATAACATATTCTATTTTGAGGAGCCCAACACACCAAGTCCCAAAACCGCAAAATTCATCGCGGACCACATTAATATCCCCATATCCCATGGAGAGAGGGTATACTCCAGATGGCAGTACGCACAGTATTTTGAGAACATGTCCGTGCAGGTAATACAGCCGGATCTGGGTAACTGCGGCGGTATCACTGAAGGCAAGAAAATCTGTGATATGGCTCATGTATATGACATATCCGTACAGGCTCATGTATGTGCGGGACCACTTTCCACAGCGGCCGCCCTGCAACTGGAGTGTGTGATTCCCAACTTCATCATCCATGAACACCACAGGAACGCCCTGCTTCCGCATAACAGGGAGCTGTGCATCTATGATTACCAGCCTGTAAATGGAAAATATAAGGTTCCGGAACTGCCCGGACTGGGGAATGAATTCTCAGAGAAAGCACTGACCTGCTGCGATAAGATTACGGTTGAATAAGGAAAAGGATAGGGGCGCTGTACCAGATAAAACGGGTACGGCGCCCCTGCTGTGTATCAGTTTTTCCGCATAAGGAAATGAAGGGTATGGGAGGGTATTCCCATGCCCTTTTCCTGCATCTCGGTAAAGGCAGCCAGAACACGTCCGATTTCCGCTTCGCCGGAGGGAACCAGATGGTTATCCAGGGTGATGGTGAGTACGGTCAGTACAATCTGGGCTGTCTCCTCCGGATAGGTGCACTGGATGGAGCCCTCGCGGATTCCCTGGCGGATGATGTCAGCCAGGATGGGCTTCAGCTTGGTGATGATGATCCGTGCGAACTTCTGATGGATGAAGGCGCTTTCCTGCTGTTCGTTAAAGGTTCGCATCTCCTCCTGGCGCCTGAGTTCCTTGGAGGAATCCAGGCAGGCGTGGTATATGATTTCTAACTTCTTAAAGGCTTCCAGGTGGGAAGCGGCGGCTAATTCCCTGCCTTCGTCCAGCACCCGCGAGTAATTCCTTTCTATGACAGCGTCCATGATATCGTTCTTGGAAGAAAAATAGTAATAGATACTTCCTTTCCCAATACCGGCTTTTTGGGCAATATCACTGACGGAAATAGCCTGGACATTGGCTGAACCCATAAGTTCCTGCATGGCATCCAGTATCATCTCCTTTTTACTATGGTTTTGCATAAAAAATCCTCGTTATTTTCTTTAGAATACATCCAAGTATAGCAGAATATAAATGAAAACGCCAGACTTGACTGGCGGTCGAAAACGTGTTATGTTTAGCTTGAGTCTGATTCGACCACTGGTCGAAAAGCAGGAGAACAAGGTCCGGGAGGAAACCCCATGATTTATCTGGCTTCATATGAACCCGGCGTCAGTCTTCATAACCGGGAGCAGGAACATATACTGGGCAGGAGCTTGCTGAACTTCGCTCTTATGAAGGAGTATGGACGAACCTGGGAGGTGGAGCAGGAGACTGGTTCAAAACCGTATCTTAAGGGAGCAAAAGGCGTGGAATTTAATATCAGCCATACAAAGGGTCTGGTGGTCTGCGCTGTCGCGGACAGCGTACTGGGCGTGGATACAGAGGAGATTCGTCCGTTTAAGGCAAGCCTGATGAGGCGCATGTGTTCTGAAGCAGAGCGCGGTTTTGTGCTGGCAGGAAGGTCTGAGGCGGAGCGGCAGGAACGGTTTTTCCGGCTGTGGACGCTTAAGGAGAGCTTTGTCAAGGCCATTGGCAGGGGGCTGGCCTTTCCGCTGAGGAACATCACATTTTCCCTGGAGGAGGGCGCTGTAAAAGGGAGTATTCCGGGCTGGCGTTTTTACCAGTCCAGGGTTTACCAATCATATATTATATCCGTCTGCGTGGCGGACGAAAAAGGAGAGGCAGTATGAGTTATGAAGAAGTATTTGCAAAGGTAAAGGAAATTTTCATGAAGGCCGATGTGAGCAGGGTAGAGGAACATCTGGCCTTTCAGTTCAATATTATGGGAGAGGGCGAAGGCGCGTTCTATGCAGAGGTTAAGAATGGCAGCCTGAGCGTGGAGCCATATGAGTATTATGACAGGGATGCAAAGTTTATCTGTTCCGCTGATACACTCATGAAGCTGGCATCGGGAAAGCTGGACCCGGTCTTTGCATTTACCACAGGAAAACTGAAGGTTGAGGGAAGTCTGGAAAAGGCTCTGATGTTACAGAAGTTTGTGTAGGCAGGTGCATGTGCGGCGCCGGGAAACCGGGCAGCGCACGGTAAAGGAGTGAGGTATATGGGAATCAAAGGATGGATACTGGGACTGGCAGCAGCAGGAGCAGCGGGAGAATACGGCATAGCACGGTATTTCTTCCATCGGACCGTGGTCCGGGGAAATGCAAAGCGCGACAGGACCCGGAAGATGGCAGGCACGGACTGGGACGCTTATATTCCGGGTATCCGCGCCAGCAGGGAATGGCTGGCAGGGCAGCCTCAGGAAGAGGTGTACATAACATCCGGGGACGGACTCAGGCTCCACGGCACGTTTTTTTGCTGTGAAGGTTCCAGGAAGGCAGTGGTGTGCTTTCACGGCTATACCAGCGAAGGACTCAACGACTACACATCCATTGCAAAGTTTTATCTGAACCAGGGCTTCAGCCTGATGGTGGTGGATGAGAGGGCTCACGGCAAAAGCGAGGGCACCTATATCGGCTTTGGCTGTCTGGACCGCTATGACGCCAGGCAGTGGATGGAGTATATGGTGGAGCGGCTGGGAGAGGACTGCGAGCTGATGCTCCACGGCATTTCCATGGGAGCGGCTACCGTGCTGATGTCCACGGGTCTGAATCTTCCAAAGCAGGTCAGGGCCGCTGTGTCAGACTGTGCCTTTACCTCTGCCTGGGAAGTATTCAGCCATGTGCTGAGGAGTATGTACCATATGCCGGCTTTTCCCGTGATGCAGATTGCGGACCGCATGGCCAGGAGTGAGACCGGATATGGTTTGGATGAATGCAATGCCAGGGAAGAGGTAAAGAAGGCCCGTATTCCCATCCTGTTCATCCATGGGGACAAGGACACCTTTGTGCCCTGTTCCATGGTGTATGAGCTGTACGGGGCCTGCGCGTCGCCTAAGGAGCTGTTAGTCATACCGGGGGCCAGCCATGCAGAGGCTTACTATAAGGATACGGACCGCTATGAACATGCAATTGAGGAACTGATTGCCCGCGTTTTTGGAAAAGAGGAGAACAAAGTATGAAGACAAGGAAAGGCTACAGGGTATACCCGCTGACATCAGCGCAGAAGCTTCACTTTTACTGCCTGAAATACTGCCCTAAGAAGCAGGTGCTGAACATTGGTTCCAGCCTGACCATTCAGGTGGACCTGGACTGGGACGTGCTTAAAAGCTGCATTCAGGAGGCCATTGCCCGCTGCGATACCATGCGCCTGCGCTTTACCCATGACAAGGATGGCAACGTCTACCAGTATGTGGTGAAGGAGGAGACAAAGGAAATCGAACACTTTGACTTCACCGGCTGGAAGGAGGAGGACGCGGAGGGGAAGCTTCGGGAGTGGACCGAGATTCCCTTTGAGCGGTACGATTCCCCCATGCACCACATTGTGATGATTAAGATGCCGGATGGGTACCAGGGCCTTTACATCTGTGTGGACCACATGACCATGGATGCCCAGTCCCTGATTCTGTTCTTCCGGGATGTAATTGAACTGTACGCCAGCAGGTTTTATGACGAGGTGGACCATCCAAAGGAAATGTCTTCCTATATCAAGCAGCTGGAAAAGGACCTGGCCTATGAGGCCGGAAGCAGGGCATGTGAAAAAGACAGGAAGTTTTTCCAGGAACTGATTGCTTCCTCCGAACCCATCTTCACGGACATCTACGGTCCAAAGAAGCTGTTAGATGAGAGAAAGGCTGCCCACAACCCGAAGCTGAGAGCAGCCACCAACACATCCGATAATGTGGAGGCCAATATCACCAACTTCCATCTGGAAGGGGAGCCTTCCGGCCAACTGCTGGATTTTTGTGAGAAATACGGCATTTCCATGACCTGCCTTCTCTTAATGGGCCTTCGGACCTATCTCCAGAAGGAAAATGACCAGGATGACGTTTCCATCACCACTACCATTTCCAGGCGGGCCACCCTGGCGGAGAAGCGCTGTGGCGGAAGCAGGATTCATTGTTTCCCGTTCAGGACCATTGTGCCCAGGGAGGACACCTTCATGGAGGGCCTGATTAAGATAAGGGATGCTCAGAACCAGTATTTCCGCCATGCGGATTACAGCCCGTCGGAGTATTTCAACTACAGGCGTGATTATTATAAGCTTAAGGACGGACAGACCTATGAGCCCTTAAGCCTTACCTATCAGCCCCTGGCCATGAAGTACAACGGTCCTGGCCTGGACAAGCTGGGCGACATCAAGTATAAGACTGCCCGCTATTCCAACGGCGTGGCTGCCCACACCCTGTACCTCACCGTGAGCCACAGGGCAGAGGACAATGGCCTGGACTTTGGTTTTGAGTACCAGACCGGCGTGGTGACGCCGGAGAAGCTGGAGTGTATTTATTACTACCTGTGCAGAATCATATTCCGGGGCGTGGAAGACCCGGAGCGCACGGTAGGGGAAATCATAGAGATGGTGTAAAAAAGAGGAGGATTACAAGGATATGTTTGAGGAATTAAAGGAAATCATCTGTGAGTATGTGGATGTGGCGCCGGAGACCATTGAGGAGAATTCCAGGTTTATTGAGGACCTGGGCTTCAATTCCTATGACTTCATGAGCATGGTAGGTGAGATTGAGGAGAAATTCGACGTGGAGGTAGAGGAACGGGAAGTGGTCAATGTAAAGACCGTAAAGGATGCAGTGGATTATATCCAGTCCCTGCAGGCAGAGTAGGCCGAAAAGGCAGGAGGAAGATATGGCAGCAGAGACATTAAGGGATGTAATCCGGCACGGCGCAGAGACTTATGGAGAGCAGACAGCATTCCGGTACAAGGTAAAAAAGGAAATCATTGATAAGTCATACAATGAGGTGAACCTGGATTCCATGGCCGTAAGCCGCGCCGTGGAGGCCCTTGGGATGAAGGGGAAGCATATCGCCGTCATAGGCACTACCAGCTACCAGTGGATTACTGCCTATTTTGGAATAGTGAACAGCGGCAGCGTGGCAGTGCCCATCGACGCACAGCTTCCGGCAGAAGCCATCTATGAGCTCTTAAACAGGGCGGATGTGGAAATGCTGGTGTACGATGAACTGCACTCTGACGTGGCAGGAGCTGTCCGTGAGAAATGTCCGGGCATCAGGCACGTGGTATCCATGCAGGCCCCGGATACAGTGGGGGATGTGCTATCACTGTCCCGTCTGATAGCTGAAAATGCCGGTACATATGAGACAGAGCTTGCCGGCGGCCAGCTCTGCACCATACTCTTTACCTCAGGCACCACCGGAAAGAGCAAGGGAGTCATGCTGAGCCACAGGAACCTGACGGACAATGCTGTCTGCCTGGACATGAAGATACCTGCGGGAACCGTGTCCATGACCCTGCTGCCCATCAACCATGTTTACTGCCTGACCATGGACATCATAAAGGGGCTTTATATAGGAATGATTATCTGCATCAATGATTCCATTATGCATGTACAGCGCAATATGAAGCTGTTCAAGCCGGAAATCGTGCTGCTGGTGCCCCTTGTCATTGAGTCCATCTACGGAAAGTTAAAGGATGCCGGAAGCCTGATTCCCAAAAAGATGGTGGCAAAGGCTGCCTTTGGGGGCAACTTAAGAATCATATGCAGCGGCGGGGCTTACCTGGACCCGGCCTACGTAGACCGTTTCAAAGAATATGGCATCACCATCCTTCAGGGCTACGGCATGACTGAGTGCTCGCCGGTTATCAGCACCAACCTGGAATGGGAGAATAAGAAGGGTTCCGTTGGAAAACTTCTTCCCAACTGCGAGGCCAAGGTGGTGGATGAGGAAATCTGGGTAAGGGGCTCCAGCGTCATGCAGGGTTATTACAAGATGCCTGAGCAGACTGCCGAGACTCTGGAGGACGGATGGCTTAAGACCGGAGACTTAGGGTATGTGGATGAGGACAATTTCGTCTATATCACAGGCCGCCGCAAAAACCTGATTATCCTGGCCAACGGTGAAAATGTGTCTCCGGAGGAGCTGGAGAACGAGCTGAGCCGTTCGGAACTGGTGAAGGAAATCCTGGTTCGGGAAAAGGATAAGATTATAGAGGCGGAAGTATTTCCGGATTACGAGTATGCAAAGAAAAAGCATATTAAGGATATCCGGGGAACGCTTCAGGAATTGATTGACGGGTTTAATAAGGATATGCCGGTCTATAAGCGAATCTACAGCCTGATTGTCAGGGAGACGGAGTTTGAGAAGACGCCGTCAAAGAAAATTAAAAGATTTTAGGACGTGTTTACCCTATAAATAAACATTGTACCGTACGTTATGGGCGGCTTAGCGGAAATCAGAGATATATTCTGTTTTCCTGCTAACCGCTTTTTTGATGCCCGGAAAGGTAAAAAGAGTACTATAAAAAGTAAAAGCTGTCCATTCTAAAAGTCATTTCCTGCCCTATCCGGCATCCGGAAAGAAAATCCGGGCAGAAATCAGTCAAAATCATACGGTTTTCCATCAATTTATTTTATTCATCCCGGAACTGAAAAAAGATATAATCTAAAACGTGTTCAGATGGAGGGATGAAATGGACCAGGATTTTTTTTACCGGCTGCTCTCCTCCCAGGGAGTATCGGGCAGGGAGACAAATATCCAGAAAACAGCGGCTGGAAGGCGCCACTGCCGGAGCTGTTAAGGGATAACGGAAATGCTGTAAAGAAATGCTGCTGGGAAGTTCAAGGGAAGTGCTTTGTGACAAGGCTGTAGAAAGATGCTGCGAGGGAAGGTATGATGGGTTTGAGACATTTAACCATATGGATTTGCGTCATGACCGCGGTTCTTGGAATAGGGGCATGCAGGAGGGCGGCGGGATCAAGCCCATGGGCGGAAACGGGCATATCCGCATCCGGATTGGGCCGGAGGAGGGCGGCCGGATGAAAATTCAGGTCCGGGACAACGGCGTGGGCATAGATGCGCTCACCTTGTTAAAACTTCAGGACTATCATAAAATATGGAATATTGATATTGATGTGTCGGGAACCGGGATTGGCCTGATTGGCACCATACAGAGAATCGTACTGATATACGGTGAACAGGCATCCTACCAGATTAGAAGCGTGCCGGAGGGCGGAACGGAAATCACTTCCAGAGCCTGGCTGAAAAGGAACGGGTTATGACGTTGCTGAGAAAACATAGTCCGGCATATGTAAAGGGGGATTCTGCCACGACATCGGAGATTGCAGGGCACATGGACGCAGCGGTTCAGAATGGAGCATGGATCTTGCGGACTGTGGATGGCCTTCCAATTTAATGATGATTTTGCGACACCCTCTTTTATTTTGCAGAAAACCAGGAAATGATAAAGAAACAAGGAACGTTTTATTGTACATAATACACAAATTACCCGTCAAAAACTTGTGTATTATAGCGCCCTGATTTAAAAAGGATGAAAGAACTTACTGAACAACCAAGTACTATTGAAATTAAAATCAAACCTGCTATACTAAAGCTACAAGAGATGAGCGACCAGAACAAACAAGCCGCTAAGTACTTATAACAAGCTAAGTGCTCATAACAAGGAGGAACGCATATGAACGAAAAAGTAGAGAGCCTGAAGGGGAAACTGATTGTATCCTGCCAGGCCCTGCCCCATGAGCCGCTTCATTCGTCCTTTATCATGGGCCGGATGGCCCTGGCAGCAAAGGAGGGCGGAGCATTCGGCATCCGTGCCAACACCAAGGAGGACATCGCTGAAATCCAGGCTCAGGTTGACCTGCCTGTCATCGGCATCGTGAAACGGGACTACGAGGACAGCAAGGTATACATCACGCCTACCATGAAGGAAGTCAACGAGCTGATGGAAGTCAAACCGGAAATCATTGCCCTGGACGCCACTGCGGACCTGCGGCCGGGCGGCAGGACCCTGGATGAATTTTACAGGGAAATCCGGAAAAGCTATCCGGACCAGCTGCTGATGGCAGACTGCTCTACTGTGGAGGAAGCCCTTCACGCCGACCAGCTGGGATTTGACTTTATCGGAACCACACTGGTGGGATATACGGACCACAGCAGAAACCTTAAAATTGAATCCAATGATTTTGAAATCATCCGTCAGATTGTGGCAAAGGTAAAACACCGAGTCATTGCGGAGGGGAACATCAACACGCCGGAAAAGGCAAAGAGGGTCATTGAACTGGGGGCCTTCAGCGTGGTGGTAGGTTCCAGCATCACCAGGCCCCAGCTGATTACAAAGTCCTTTGCAGAGGCGCTGGATTAGTACAAACATGTTAACCATTTCATAATAAAGGGGACCGAACGGGTCATTGAAAGGAGAAGTAAGATTATGGCAAACTTAGAAAAGTACAAAGGTGTTATTCCTGCATTTTACGCATGCTACGACGCAGAGGGAAATGTAAGCCCGGAGAGGGTAAGGGCACTGACTGAGTACCACATCAGAAAAGGCGTTAAGGGCGTTTATGTGAACGGTTCTTCAGGAGAGTGCATCTACCAGAGTCTGGAGGACCGCAAGATTACACTGGAAAATGTGATGGCAGTTGCCAAGGGCAAGCTGACCGTTATCGCACATGTGGGCTGCAATAATACAAAGGACAGTGTGGAGCTGGCAAAGCATGCGGAGAGCCTTGGCGTTGATGCCATCGCATCCATTCCGCCCATCTACTTCCATCTGCCGGAGTATGCAATTGCCGCTTACTGGAATGCCATGAGCCAGGCAGCTCCCAACACGGATTTCATTATCTACAACATCCCTCAGCTGGCAGGTGTGGCCCTGACACAGAGCCTGTTTGCCGAGATGAGGAAGAACCCGAGGGTCATCGGTGTCAAGAATTCCTCCATGCCTGTACAGGACATCCAGATGTTCAAGCTGGCAGGCGGGGATGACTACATCATCTTCAATGGTCCGGACGAGCAGTTTATCAGCGGCCGCGTCATCGGAGCGGAGGCCGGTATCGGCGGAACCTACGGCGTGATGCCTGAGCTGTTCCTCAAGATGGATGAGCTGGTGAAGGCAGGAAAGATGGAAGAGGCCATGAAGGTGCAGTACGCTGCCAACGACATTATCTACAAGATGTGCTCCGGACACGGCAACATGTACGGTATGATTAAAGAGATACTGCGCATCAATGAGTCCCTGGACCTGGGCGGAGTCAGGGAGCCGCTGCCGCAGCTGATTGAATCTGACCTAGCCATTGCACAGGAAGCAGCCCGCATGGTGAAGGAAGCAGTTGCAGCATACTGCTAAGACCAGGTGCGTTCCTGGCCCAGACGTCAGGCGCTCTGTTCACAATTACCTGTGCATTACTGCAGATAAAAGTAAATGGTCCCCGGTCCTTTCTGGAGGGAGAAAGGGCCGGCATGGGACCGGAAACGTTTGGGAAAAGGAGGATGTTTCCCAAGGTTTTCTGTATAGCAAAGAAGGGAGATTGATTTATGCAGGGTTTTACTACAATTGATTTGATTATCCTGGTTATTTATCTTGCGGCTGTATTATTTGCCGGACTTTTCTTCTCCAAAAAGGAGATGAAGGGAAAAGAATTCTTTAAGGGAGACGGCACCATTCCGTGGTGGGTTGCTTCCGTTTCCATATTCGCAACATTATTAAGTCCCATTTCCTTCCTGTCCCTGGCAGGAAATTCCTATGCAGGAACATGGATTATGTGGTTCGCACAGTTAGGCATGATTGTTGCTATCCCCATTACCATTAAATTCTTCCTGCCAATCTACAGTAAGCTGGACATTGACACAGCCTACCATTACCTTGAAATCCGTTTCGGAAGCAAGGGCCTGCGTGTCCTGGGCGCTGTTATGTTCATCGTATACCAGGTGGGCCGTATGTCCATCATCATGTATCTTCCGTCCATGGTACTCTCCAAGCTCACAGGTCTTAATGTGAACCTTCTGATTATTGCCATGGGTGTGATTGCCATTATTTACTCCTACACAGGCGGACTTAAATCCGTTCTCTGGACCGACTTCATCCAGGGCAGCGTTCTTCTGGCAGGCGTTACCTTTGCCCTGTTTTATCTGGCAGGCGGCATCAACGGCGGATTCGGAGCCATCTTCCAGTCCATGGCCGGAGGCAAGTTCCTGGCATCTGACCAGCCGATTTTCAATCCGAACATACTGAAGGACAGCGTATTCCTGCTGATTGTGGGCGCAGGTCTTAACACCTGTTCCTCCTATGTATCCAGCCAGGATATTGTGCAGCGTTTCACCACCACCACAGACATAAAGAAACTGAACAAGATGATGCTGACCAACGGCGCGCTGTCCATCTTCATTGCAACCGTATTTTACCTCATCGGTACAGGCCTGTATGTATTCTACAGCCAGAATGCACTTCCGCCGGCAGCACAGCAGGACCAGATTTTCGCTTCCTATATTGCTTATGAGCTTCCGGTAGGTATCTCAGGACTGCTTTTGGCAGCCATCTATGCGGCATCCCAGTCCACCCTGTCTACCGGCCTTAACTCAGTGGCAACCAGCTGGACCCTGGACATACAGGAGCGTCTCTCCAAGAAGGATATGAGCTTTGCCCTTCAGACAAAAATCGCACAGTATGTATCCCTGGGAGTGGGCATTGTGGCCATCCTGGTGTCCATGGTACTGGCAAACGGCGAAATCAAGTCAGCTTATGAGTGGTTCAACGGATTCATGGGACTGGTGTTAGGCGTGCTGGGCGGTACATTTGCCCTGGGTGCATTCACAAAGGTAGCCAATGCAAAGGGCGCTTACGTGGCATTCTTTGTGGCAGCTGTTACCATGGTCTGCATAAAGTACATGGCTCCTGCGGGCTCCGTATCCATCTGGTCCTATTCCATCATCTCCATCGCCATCTCACTGGTAGTGGGAATCCCGGTGAGCATGATTACAAGAAAGATGGACGGGGATACATACAAGCCGGTAAAGGACGCTACGATTTACCACAATTAATGATTTTAACAGGAGGTAATCATGATATTTGGAAACATCACACAGGAAAAGACGTATGCCTTTCTTCCTGAGGATTTAAAGGAATGCTTTGCCTATGCAAAGGAGCACGATTTGGCGTCCTACGAAAAGGGAAGCCATCCCATTGACGGCGAGAGACTGTTTGTCAATGTGGTGGAGTATGAGACCACCCAGCCTGAGAACCGTTTCTGGGAAGCCCACAGGAATTACCTGGATGTACATTTAATGCTTAACGGGCAGGAGCAGATTGATTTAAACTTTATAGAGAACATGGAGCAGAAGGAATATGTGGAGAAGGATGACTTCCTTCCCATGGACGGCGAGCCCAACAGCCATGCAGTACTCCGGGCAGGCGATTTCCTGATTTGCTACCCGGAGGACGGGCACCGCACAGCCGTGGCCGTAAATGAATCTGAGAAAATCAAGAAGGCCATATTCAAGGTGCGGATTGACCATTAAAAGCATATAGACCCGGAGACAGAGGCAAACCAAAGACCCTGGAACGCAAACGGAGCATCCCGTCTGCGCTCCGGGCAGGTTTGCCTTTTGTGGCAGGACAGTGGAAGGTCGGCGTCTGGACAAGCGGCAGGACAGGATGAAAAGAAGATTTAAAGGAGCGGTGTCACGATGAAACAGTATATTTGCATTGATATCGGAGGAACGGAAATCAAGCACGGAGTGCTGGACGAAAATGAGAAATTTCTTGCAAAGGATAAGGTGCCAACCGAGGCCTTAAAGGGCGGGCCCGCCCTGCTTAAAAAGGTCCTGGGGATTGCGGCGGATTACCTAAAGTATTGGGAGGCAGAGGGTATCTGTGTATCCACTGCCGGCATGGTGGATGTGGAGAAGGGGGAGATATTCTATTCCGCCCCTCTGATTCCGGGGTATGCGGGAACTAAGATCAAGGCCAGCATGGAGGCGGAATTCGGACTTCCCTGCGAGGTGGAAAATGATGTGAACTGCGCCGGCCTGGCAGAGGCTGTGTCCGGGGCAGCTGTAGGGGCCCAGTCAGCCCTGTGCCTTACGGTTGGAACCGGTATCGGCGGCTGTATCATCATCGGCGGCAGGGTGTACCACGGATGGAGTGGAAGCGCCTGTGAGGTGGGATACATGCACATGGACGGAAGCGATTTCCAGACCCTGGGAGCTGCCAGCATACTGGTAAAACGGGTGGCGGCTGCCAAGGGGGAGCCTGAGGCCCAGTGGAACGGCTACCGCATCTTCCAGCTGGCCAAGGAAGGGGACCCCATATGCGGGGAAGCCATTGACCAGATGTGCGATGTTCTGGGCAAAGGCATTTCCAATATATGCTATGTGCTGAACCCCCAGACAGTGGTGCTGGGAGGGGGAATCATGGCCCAGGAGGAGTACTTGCGGCCCAGACTGGAAAAGGCCCTTGCCCGGTATCTGGTATCCAGCATATGTGAAAAGACAGAGCTGGCCTTTGCGAAGCACCAGAATGACGCGGGGATGCGGGGGGCCTACTATCATTTCCTGGAGAGACAGGGAAAGGCCCGGAACTGACCGGCATTTGTTTAAAGCAGGCCCGTGGTTTTAACCAGGAGGAGGTATTATGGAATATCTGAAATCAGTGATACCGGTCATAGAATCCAATTATGTGAATTTTACAACGGTGGAGCGCAGTATTGCGGATTTTTTTATTTATAACAGGGAGCAGATGGATTTCTCAGCCAAGTCAGTGGCCGGAAAGCTGTTTGTGTCGGAGGCGTCCCTGTCGCGGTTTGCAAAGAAATGCGGATTCAGGGGATACAGGGAATTCATTTACCAGTACGAGGAAAATTTCGTGGTCAAGCAGGACTCC
The DNA here is from genome assembly GCF_000424325.1 of [Clostridium] clostridioforme AGR2157. Lineage (GTDB taxonomy): Bacteria > Bacillota > Clostridia > Lachnospirales > Lachnospiraceae > Enterocloster > Enterocloster clostridioformis_A. The sequence goes on along the minus strand of NZ_AUJR01000020.1, from coordinate 66,505 downwards.
ATTACAGGCAACACCAGGACTGTGCTCAATGCCTACCAGGAACTTCTGAATAAGACATATAACCTGGTAAATGAAAAGCAGATTGAGCGGGTGTGCCGGTATATGGCCAAGGCGGGCCGCGTGTTTGTCTGCGGAACAGGAAGCTCAGGCCTGGCTGCCAGGGAGATGGAGCTGCGCTTTATGCGAATCGGCCTGGACATCACGTCCATGGATCACAGCGACATGATGCGTATGCGCGGCGTGTTCCAGGACGAGAACTGCCTTGCCTTTGGCGTCAGTATCAGCGGTGAGAAGGAGGAGGTGTTATACCTTCTGGAGGAAGCCCACAAGCGGGGGGCCAGGACCGTGATGCTCACAGCCAGGAACAGGCCTGACTTCGATGCCTTCTGCGATGAGGTGATGCTTCTTCCCTCGCTGTTCCATTTGAATCATGGAAATGTGATTTCGCCCCAGTTCCCCATTCTCCTCCTGACGGACATACTCTATTCCTACTATCTGTCCCAGGACCAGTATAAGAAGGAAGTGCTCCATGACAGTACATTGAGGGCCCTGGAAACGGGGCGCAGGGAGAAGGTGCTGTGAGGGAGAGAAAAGATGTGTCAGGGCACGTCTAAGGGCAATTCAGGCCATTACATGCGGATTCGCCTTTTGGCCATGGCGGACCAGGGCATAGGCAGGGAAGCCCCTTTGGGGTAATATGTATGTATTTTACCAGATTCCCAGCGCGCTCTGAAGTCCCAGGCTCACTGCGGTGATTCCCACCCAGCAGCAGGCTCCCATGAGGATGGGCTTGCCGCCGGTGCGGATGAGCTTGACCAGGTCCGTGTTCAGTCCAATGGCTGCCATGGCCAGAATGATGAAGAACTTGCTCAACTCCTTAATAGGGGCAAAGACTGAGGCAGGAATCCCTGCTCCCATGGCAATGGTCGTGACGACCGAGGCCCCGATGAAGTAGAGGATGAAAAACGGGAAGATATCCTTAAAGCTTACGGACTGCCCGCTGGCCTGGTCTTCCTTTTCCTTCTTCCTGGTCCGGATGAAGGCCAGACACAGGGTGATGGGAATAATGGCCAGGGTCCTGGTCAGCTTTACCGTGACTGCTTTGTCCAGGGTAGCTGCCCCCAGATTCCACATGCTGTCCCAGGTGGCTGCCGCAGCAGTGACGGATGATGTATCATTGATGGCTGTTCCGGCAAAGATGCCAAAGGCATTGCCGGATGCAGTGTCAAATCCCAGAACCTTGCCGAAGGTGGGGAACAGGATGGCTCCCAGTACGTTAAAGAAGAAAATTACGGATATGGCCTGGGCAACCTCATCGTCATCCGCATTGATTACAGGCGCCGTGGCTGCGATGGCGGAACCGCCGCAGATGGAGGAGCCCACACCCACCAGGGTGGAGATGTTGGATGGGATATGCATGAGCTTATGGAGTACAAAGGCAATCACCAGAGAGGTGGTGATGGTGCACACAATGATGGGCAGAGACTGCTTTCCCGTCTCCAGCACCACATTTAAGTTCATACCGAAGCCCAGAAGGATGACCGCCCACTGCAGTATTTTTTTGGAGGTAAACTTGATGCCGTCCTCCAGCCCGTCTTTATTTTTCATGAATACGGCTATGACCATGCCGGCAATGATGGCGATGACAGCGCCGCCTATGATGGGGAACATTTTCCCCAGAAACCAGGAAGGGACAGCCAGTAACAGGCAGAATGCCAATCCTTTCCATTTCTTTTGTAATGATGCCATTTCTTTTTCCTCCTCATATTTCCGATTTTGATATTTGATAGAGTGCCGGGTGTAAAACGCAGCACACGGTTTATATGGTAACTTATGGAAGGCATAAAGTAAAATTATATATATTTATATTTTTATAAGAATGTGTTATGATAAGGAAAAACAGAGGTAGAACAAAAAGCGGAATCAGTGGAAGAATCAGAAACAAAATCAATGGCGGAATCAAAGGAGGGAATCAGGTGCTGGATTTCAGGGTTTACACATTTCTTGCTGTCTGTGAGTACATGAATTATACAAGGGCCGCAGAGGCGCTGCACATCACGCAGCCCGCCGTGTCACAGCATATACGGTATCTGGAGAGCATGTATCAGGTCAAACTGTTCCTGGCAGAGGGAAAGAAGATACACCTGTCTCCGGCAGGAGAACGGCTGCTCCACGCAGCCACCACCCTTAAGAACGATGAGGTATTCCTGCGAAAACAGATGTTAGAGGGGGCAGGGAAAGGGCTGAGCCTGCGGTTCGGGACCACCAGGACCATCGGGGAGTCGGTGATATCCGCACCCCTGGCCCGCTACATCCACAGCCATCCGGAGGACCGCATCAGCGTTGTCATCAACAATACGGACGAGCTTCTGCACAAGCTGGTTTCCGGAGAGATTCAGTTTGCCCTGATTGAGGGATATTATGATGATGTGGATTTTGATTCCATGGTTTTCAGAACAGAGCCCTTCATCCCTGTATGTGCTGCCAGCCATGTCTTTGCCAGGGAGCCGGTCCGGTTAAGAGATCTTTTGGAGGAACATCTGCTCATACGGGAGCCAGGGTCGGGAACCAGGGATATCCTGGAGAAGAATCTGGATATCAAGAATATCCGCCTGTCTGATTTTGCCCACATTACAGAAATCGGCAGCATGCATGTCATTCTCCAGCTGCTGGAAAAGGATGCGGGAATCACCTTCCTGTACCGGACTGCGGTGGAGGAAGGGATAAAGGAAGGGGGGCTCAGGGAACTGGAACTGAGGGATTTCCAGATGGAACATGACTTTGCCTTTATATGGAATAAGGGAAGTATATACGCGGATACGTACAGGATGATTTGCAGGGAACTGCAGAATAAAAAAGGTTGTCCCACATATGATTAATTACCTCAGGGATGGTGATACTTTCAATTAGAAAACACCATTTATGAATCAGCGAGGTAATGATATGTATAGAGAGAACAAGAACATGAACCAGTGTGTGCACCAGACAATTTTGAGAGGAGATTTATATTATGCGGACCTGTCGCCGGTAGTGGGGTCTGAGCAGGGGGGAATCCGGCCGGTTCTGGTCATCCAGAATGATGTGGGGAACAAATACAGCCCAACCGTAATCGTGGCAGCCATCACCAGCCGCTCCACCAAGGCAGCCATTCCCACCCATGTGTGTATCCGCAGGATGCGCGGCGGCTTAAAGCAGGATTCCACCGTACTGGCAGAACAAATTCGCACCATAGACCGGAACCGTTTGAAGGAATACATAGGACATCTGGATTCCGGGCAGATGGCGGGAATCGAACAGGCCATGGTTACCAGCTTAGGGCTGGGGCATCTGACAGGAAATATGGGACGGGTCTTTCTGCCGTCGTATTCATGAGATAGCAATGTCTGCTCGGGTACAAAGAAATAATGATGACAGGGCCGTTTTCTGCATACATTGAATGAGGCAGGGGACGGCCCTGTCCATAGACACGTTTGGTCCTTTGAACCAGGAGATGGACAGCGTGGTGGAGCTCAGGTTGGAGGAGTATGAGACCATACGGCTCATTGACTGGCTGGACTGCACCCAGGAAGAGTGCGCAGACCAGATGGGGGTGGCCAGGACCACGGTCCAGGCCGTGTATAATTCAGCCAGGAAAAAGCTGGCGGACTGTCTGGTCAATGGGAAGAGGCTGGAAATCCGGGGAGGCAACTACCAGCTGTGCCCGGACGGAGGAAACTGCTGCGGGAAGAACTGCGGGAAACGCGGGCGCCACAGACGCCGCTGTAATAACAAACAAGGAGGAGATTGTAATGAAGATTGCTGTAACATATGAAAACGGACAGGTATTCCAGCATTTTGGCCATACAAAGGAGTTCAAGGTATATGACACAAAGGATAAGAAAATCCTGTCCTCACAGGTAGTGGGAACAGGCGGAAGCGGCCATGAGGCCCTGGCTGTGTTTTTGAAGAACCTGGGAGTAAAGGTGCTGATTTGCGGAGGAATCGGCGGCGGCGCCAGGACAGCCCTGACCCAGGCCGGAATCGAACTGTATCCAGGTGCATCCGGGGATGCAGACCAGGCAGTGGAGGCGCTGTTAAGCGGCAGCCTGGATTATGATCCAAATACCATGTGCAGCCATCACCATGAGGGCGGGGAGCATAACTGCCATGGACACGGACACAGCTGCGGGGAGCATAATTAATAAAAAAAAGTGAATAAAGCAGATAGATGCCGGCATGTGGATATGGATTCACGTACCGGCATTTTTCATGTCCTCTTTTTACATCAAGCCGGGGCCTAAATAACATTACAGGTAAGAACCGTTACATAGAAAAATCCAATTGGACAAACAATTTTTTTATTAGTAAACTAAATTAAATGTATAATCCAAACAATAATTTGATAATACAAAAGAGGGTCATGATGAATCAGATAATTTATAAGGAAAGAAAAAATACAAACTCCATGAAGTGGGATAACTGCGGGGAGAAATTGGCAATGAGGACCTGCTTCCTTTGTGGGTGGCTGATATGGATTTTGAGGTTCCGGAATGTGTGAAGGATGCGATAAAGGAATACGCTGATTTCGGAGTGTTCGGATATTATAATACGCCTCATGCATACGGAGATGCATTTATCCGGTGGGAGGAAACATATCACAATTATCAGGTAAAAAGAGAATGGATGCGTTTTGCTCCCGGAGTTGTTCCTGCCGTCAACTGGCTGATGCATATACTGACCAGGGAACAGGAGGGAGTTATTATTATGCCTCCTGTGTATTATCCATTCCGCGATGCAATCCTTAATAATAACAGACAGCTTGTGGAAAGTCCCCTTGTCCGTACGGAAAATGGATATGTGATGGACTATAAGGATTTTGAACAGAAAATCACGGAACATGACGTAAGGCTGTTCATACTGTGCTCCCCTCATAATCCGGTGGGCAGGGTATGGACATCTGAGGAGATACAAAAGGCGCTGGATATATGTAAGAAGCATCATGTCTATGTTATCTCCGATGAAATTCATCAGGATATCATCATGAAAGGCCATGAGCATGTTGTAGCTGCCACCACCGGGACGTACGATGATATTCTGGTCACACTTACCGCAGCGACCAAGACATTTAACCTGGCAGCCTGCCAGAATTCTATCCTGATCATTCCTAATCAGGGACTGCGGGATATGTATGACCAGTATTTAAAACGGCTGCGGATTAATGGCGGGAATGCATTTGGCTATATTGCGGTACAAAGCGCCTATGAAAAGGGAAGGGACTGGCTTGAGCAGGTACTGGATATCATAGAGGCCAATTACCGCTATATGAGAAATGCGCTTTTGGAGGCGCTTGCGGATGTGTGGATTTCCGAACTGGAAGGAACGTACCTGATGTGGATTGATTTGGGCAGATACATAAAGCCGGAGGACATGAAACATGTCATCCAGGACAAATGCGGTTTGGCAGTGGATTATGGCAGCTGGTTTGGTGAAGGCGGGTATGCCGGATTTATCCGCGTTAATCTTGCGACCAGAAAGGAAAATATTGAACTGGCGGCGCAGAATATAATCCGGGCCCTGAAACACGTTTGATTAAGGATAAAGTGACACTTGCGGATATGGAAAATATTATAATAAATCAATTGTCTTTTGCATATGAAGCCAACGGAAAATTAATTTTAAAGGATATAAATATAGAGGTGGAGGCGGGAGAGTTTGTCTGTATTCTGGGACAATCCGGGTGCGGCAAAAGCACGCTTTTGCGCCTGCTGGCCGGCCTTTTAAAGCCCACGTCCGGAGAACTGTTAATCGGAGATAAAAAGGTGGAAGGAGCCAGTCTGGAGCGCGGCGTTGTATTCCAGGATTACGGTTTGTTCCCGTGGATGACAGCCGGTGAAAATATCCTGCTTACATTAAAACAGCGTTTTCCAGGAAGGACAAAGCAGGAGCTAAAGCAGACTGCCGTGAACATGTTGTTGGAAGTGGGGCTGGAGGAATCCGTCTATAAGATGCTTCCAAAGGAATTGTCCGGCGGCATGAAGCAGCGGTGTGCGATTGCCCAGGCATTCAGCATGGACCCGCCCATCCTGCTGATGGACGAGCCGTTTGGGGCGCTGGACGCAGTGACGCGGGCCAGGCTTCAGGACCTGGTACTCAAGCTGTGGGCACAGGACAATCCAAAGAAAACCGTGTTTTTTGTGACCCATGATGTAGATGAGGCAATGCTTCTCGCCAGCCGCATCATTGTGCTGGGTCAATCGCCAAGCAGCATAATATATGAGTGCGCGATTCCGGAAGACGGGCGCCCCACAAGAAAGACACAGTTTGAGAATCTGGAAATGCTCAGGATGCGCACCAAATTGATTTGCCAGATTAACAGGGATGTGGAAGACCACATTGAAATAGAGGATGGATAGGGAGCTGACCGGCTGTCAGGACCTATAACCATAAATATACGGTAGCAGAAAGGGAAAAAGCTATGAAAAAGAGAATCTTTACAGTGCTTCTGGCAGCGGCTATGTCAGTCAGTCTGGCGGCCTGCGCCGGCACGGCAGAGAACAATGCCGGTGGAAAAACAGAGGAGACATCAGCAAGCGAAAGCGCGTCAAAGGAGGAAAGTGAGGCTGCATCAAAAGAAACACCTGTGGAGAATACATCGGAGCAGGCAGCATCGGATGAAAAGGCATCGAGTGGAAACGCGCCGGAGCAGAGCGTGGTAAAATGGAACTGCGGAACAAGCGGTAATGTGCTTCTGACAATTGCAGAGGAAAAGGGATATCTGAAAGACGAGGGAATCACAATCGAGTACGTTGAGGCCAATGCTAATGCCGACGCAATGACGCTGTTAGCTACGGGCAAGGTGGATGTTGTATCGAATGCAGGAACAAGCAACCCACTGCAGCAGATTGCAGCCGGGGTGGACCTGACAATCTTTGGGGGTCACATGGTGGAAGGCTGTATGCCGGTTGTGGCGAAAGCCGGTGCCCAGTGGAACGGAATCGAATCCTTTATCGGCAAAAAGGTGGCGGTGAATCCAAGCTACTTTGCGTTTACGGGCGCAGTGATGGACCTTGGCTATGATAATCCCCTTGAAGCCGTGGACTGGGAAATTTATTCCGATTACAATGACGCCCTGGCAGCCGTAATCCGCGGGGACGTAGAATATGCGCTTATGGGAACAGGACAGAACCTGGCTGTTCAGGAGATGGCGAAAAACGGGGAAATTGACATTGTAAGCTATCAGAGTGAAATCATGGAGAATTATTCCTGCTGCAGGATGGAAGGCCAGACCCAATGGGTAAATAATAATCCCAATACGGTAAAAGCCGTTATCCGCGCATTGTTACGGGCACAGTCTTATTATGAGAGCAATAAGGAGGAGGCCGTAAAATTACATGCCGCAAAGATCAAGGCCACGGAAGAATATGTGGCTGCTTATATGTTGGATGACGAGCACTATTTTGTAAGTGCTGACCCCCTTAAAAATTCTGTAAAGCGGGCGTGGGATATCCTTGACAAAACAGGATTCTTAGATGAAAAAGCAAAAGAGATCAATATTGATGACCATATCAATACAAAGTTATATGAGGAAGCCCTTGGGGAAGCAGCAGAGGCATATGGCGGGGAAACGCCTGAGTTCTACCAGAATATGAAAACCTTCTTTGAAGAGAACGACAAATAAGAGGAGCGGTTAAGGAGACGGGGACATGAATAAGGCAGGAGCATTTATAAAAAAATATTGGATTACATTCTGCATATTCTCAGGGCTGGTGCTGCTGTATGTTTATGTGACGGAAAATAAACTGGTGAATCCATATCTGTTCCCATCAGCAGACGCGATTAAACAGGCATTTATCTCAAGCCGCGGCATGATGGCAGGCAATATGCTGGCATCCTTTAAGCTGCTGATACCGTCCGTGACAGTTTCGCTGCTTATTGCCCTGTTCCTTGGAACAATCATGGGGATGAATACAAGGGTAAGGGAAGTCCTGTATCCGGTCATTTACGCTTTTAGCGTGATACCATCCATTCTCCTGTCCCCCTTTGTACTTCTCATGGCTCCAAGCCTGTTTTCGGCATCCGTTTTTTTGATTGTTTACAACATTATGTGGTCAACCCTTTTTGCCACCATTACAGGTATCATGACAATCGACAAACGATATCTGGACAAGGCCGCCACCCTGGAACTGCGGGGGTTTAAGAGGCTGATAAAAGTCATCCTTCCGGCGGCAAGCCCATCCATCCTGGCGGGATTTGTCAATTCCCTGCGCAGTTCCTTCGTTATGCTGGTGTTTGCTGAGATGTACGGGGCAGGACAGGGCATGGGATATTTCGTGAAGAAGTATGCGGAGTTAGGTATTTTCGCCAATACATGGGTTGGTTTTGTTTTTATGGTAGTCGTACTGGTTATCGTGATGCAGATATTTGAGATGCTGAAAAAGTATTTGTTAAAGTGGACGATAGATTAGAGGAATTCGGCGGAAAATCAACAAAATCAGAAAAAAGGCCCGCATGAACACGGTATATAAAGCTGTGTTCATGCGGGCCTGACATATCTGGCCAGGGTCAGGGTGCTGGAGATGTTCCTGTCTGCCCCGGCGGCCCCGCTGTCCGTACTGCCTCCGTCCTTATTGCCGGAACCGTACTGCCGGAGTCCTTGCCTGCTTCTGCCTGGTCCTTTGCGCCCTGCATGAGTATCTTGCGGACGTAAGCGGCCTGGAATCCGGCGCCAGTTGTTTGACCTGGCTTTTTTCGGAGTCTTTGGCTGGGGCTGACAGGCATTCTGCTGACAGCGTCATACCAGTATATACCTTCGGGGCTGGCAAAAAGATGTGTCTATGTCCAGAAATCAAAGAGCAGGACGGGCGAGAATGGACAGAAACATTCCAGGTGATAAAAGTATTGCTTAAGGAATAAAAATGGGGAATTGAACTGTATTACGCGATGTGGATACAGGCAGATGGGCAAAGGAAAAGCAGCAGGCCCGTCATGGCTCTGCTGCAAGGTGGATGGTATCAAAGTGTTAATTGGCTAAAGTCAATAGAAAATCCGGGATAAATCCTTACTAGGATTGAATCACTAAATGAATGAATAACCGGGCTGTCCCCATGCTCCATATCATACACAAGGATAATTTGCCGTAATGGGTCTACAATCCAGTACTCACGGACACCAGCTTCACGATATAGGGCTAACTTAGTGTAATAGTCCATAGGCTTGCTGCTGGGGGATACAATCTCAATAATCCAATCTGGTGCACCCTTGCAGCCTCTTTCATCCAGTTTATCCTTGTCGCAGATTACAGAAATATCAGGTTCCAAATACTTTGAATCATCCTCAAAGAGGAATACAGCAAAGGGGGCCGGGTAAATCTTGCATTCTCCTTTGTTCCGGGTGATGTAATTTCCGATAGCCAAATGCAGGAATGAAAGGATATCCTGGTGTTTCCTGCTGGGCGGCGCCATATAATAAATCTGACCGTCAATCAGTTCTGCCCGGGTTCCATCCGGCAGGTTGTAGATATCATCCAAGGTATAGATTCTTTCTTTTGGTAATGGCATAGGGGTTACGCTCCTTCCTGTGGGGTATGGGGATATTTATAATTCTTCCCCAGTATCATTCATAACTATCAGCCCTTTGTAAGAACAATTTAATTTACTGGATATTTCAAACATTTCTTTTTCTTGGAAATTGTCACGGGCTAATTTGTTAGTTAAATTTTGACGGCTTGTACCGAGTGAGGCGGCTAAATCAGTGATAGTCATATTGCGCCGATTTAATATTATTTTGACCTTTTCAGCAAAAGTCAGTGGCATTATATCACTTCCTTCCTGTTGATTTATATAACTATTATAACACTAATTCGTTTACAATGCAAACAATTTAATTTCAAATAAAATAAAAAAGTATAGGAATGATATACGACCAGATTCACTAAGGAATTCTGTCTCCCAGTGCGGAGCTGGAGGAAATCTGTCCGGAGGTGGGCTGTTGCAGCCAGGAGAATGGTTTTATCAGCGGATTTAAGTATCCGGGTCTACAATCCAGTATTCACGTACCCCTGCCCCCTGATAGAGGGCCAGTTTTTTATAATAGTCCATCTGGCGGCTGGTAATGGCATAGGGTTACGCTCCTCCTCTTACTGACCGATGGCCTACGGGCAGATGCCGGAGGATGAAGGATGAAGAAGGTCTCGACACCATGAGAAATCTCGGTCAGAACATGGCATATCTGCTGAAAGCATTGGAGGAAAGGCGGCAGTAAAGATGAAAAAACGGATTGCTCTGCTTTGTATTGCTTTTCATAATGGCCGGATGCGGGAATCGTGCCGCTGAGGGCAGACAGATTAAGGCGAGGAGGACGTGGCTGGGAATATGGAGCAGCTCAGGTGCGGCGCTTCATCCATGCAGTGGCCTGGAAGTACCGGGACAGCTGGGAACTGGAGGACCTGGAGCAGGAGGGCTATCTTGCCTTATATCCTGCCATTGATGGATACGACCCGGCCCAGGGTGTGAAGTTTGCAAAAGCATTTTAAGGGCCTGGAAACTGGCCCATTTTCTATATAAATTTGCCTGATGGGGTAAAAATGGAGTAGCGGCTTGCATTTCCACAAAAAATATGCTACACTATCCCCTGCAATAAGGCCGCAGATTCCCAGTATTCATCAGCATTTCCGGGACAATCTGCAACAAACACCGGTGTGTTCGAGACCTTCCACACCTAAAACAAAACTAAAGGAGACAACAGAATATGAGACAAAACAACAGGAAACTGTACGGACTGGCCCAGGGGGCCATGATTGCAGCCATCTATGTGGTGCTTACCATGGTATTGGCGCCCATCAGCTTCGGCCCGGTCCAGTTCAGAATCGCGGAGGCGCTTTGTATACTGCCATTCTTTACGCCGGCAGCCGTGCCGGGACTATTTGTGGGATGCCTGCTTTCCAACCTGCTCTGCGGGGCCATGCCCTTGGACGTGGTATTCGGAAGCCTGGCCACGCTTATTGGCGCTGCCGGTTCATGGTATCTGAGAAATCACAAATGGTGCGTTTGCATACCGCCTATTTTGTCCAACACCATTATCATTCCATGGGTGTTAAGATATGCCTATGGTTCTGAGGATATGATTCTTATGGCAATGGTGACAGTGGGAATCGGAGAGATTCTGGCAATCGGCGTGCTGGGCAATACGCTGCTGATTACGCTTGAGCGGTATAAGGACCTGGTTTTCAGGCGGCAGGAAGCATGAACGCCGTCAGAGAACGGGTTTCATAATCCCATCGGTGCCTTTCGCAGAAAGGCGGAAAATAAATATGAATCAATTGGGAGAGGACCGGGAGCCGGATCCTCTCCTTTTTAATGTGCAAAAACGTTTTGGAAAGCGGGTGAGCAGGCTCAAGCCGCGGCCAAAGCGTATATCCTATATCAGGTCTGTCAAGGAGGAATGCCGGGGAGCCGGTATTTCTCCATTTTTTATATAGCTTTTCGATTTTTTTTTGATATAATAGGGAAGAGATATTTTTGTGCAGGAAAATGTATGACAGGCACAGGGAAGGATTATTGATTATGTATCAGATAGATTTTAATAAACCAGAACATGTACACTTTATCGGAATCGGAGGCATCAGCATGAGCGGCCTGGCGGAAATCCTTTTGGATGAGGGATTCTCCATATCCGGTTCCGATTCCCATGAGACGGCCCTGACGGAGCATCTTGAGAAGAAGGGAGCACGGGTATATTACGGGCAGAGGGCAGCCAATATTGAGAGGGAGCCGGGAATCAGCGTGGTGGTGTATACGGCAGCCATCCATGAAGATAATCCGGAGTTCAGGGCAGCCAGGGATAAAGGACTCCCCATGCTTTCCAGAGCAGAGCTTTTGGGGGAGCTGATGCGTAATTACAAAGAATCCATAGCCATTTCAGGAACCCATGGTAAGACCACCACCACTTCCATGCTCACGGATATCCTCCTGGCAGGCGGCCTGGATCCCACCATCTCCGTGGGTGGTATTCTAAAGGACATAGGAGGCAACATCCGTGTGGGCGGTCCTGATTTGTTTGTAACAGAGGCCTGTGAATATACCAACAGTTTCCTGTCTTTTTATCCCACCATGGAAGTTATACTGAATGTTGAGGAGGACCATCTGGACTTCTTTAAGGATATTGAGGACATACGCCATTCCTTCCGGCTGTTTGCCGAGAAGCTTCCCGCCAAAGGCCTTCTGGTGGTGAACAGCGGAATTGAGAAGGTTGAGGAAATCACCAAAGGCCTCAAGTGCAGGGTGGTTACCTTTGGAAAGCCTCTTTCCAGCACCTACACGGCCCGGAACATAACATATGACGGGTTTGCCAGGCCCTCCTATGACCTGGTAATCCAGGGAGAGGCAGTGAGCCGCATCACTCTGGGTGTCACGGGAGAGCACAATGTATATAATTCCCTGGCAGCCATTGCCATTGCACTGGAGCTGGGAGTCGGATTTGACGCCATTATGTCGGGGCTGGGAAGATTTACCGGCACGGACAGACGGTTTGAGAAAAAGGGAGAGGTGGCAGGTGTCACGGTCATTGACGACTATGCCCATCACCCACAGGAGATAAAGGCTACCCTGGCGGCGGCCAGGAATTATCCCCACAGGAAGCTGTGGTGTGTGTTCCAGCCTCATACTTATACCAGGACCAGAGCATTCCTGGACCAGTTTGCGGAGGCTCTGTCCGCTGCGGATGAAGTGATTCTGGCTGATATCTATGCAGCCCGCGAGACAGATACCCTGGGGGTCAGCTCCCGGGACGTGGCGGAGCGGATTGAGAAGCTGGGCACCAAGGCCCACTATATTCCGTCCTTTGATGAGATTGAAACATTTATTTTGGAAAATTGTATGAACGGCGATTTGTTGATAACTATGGGGGCCGGAGACATTGTAAAAGTAGGAGAAAAGCTGTTAGGACAATAGTTATCCACATTATCCACATAGTTTTCAACATTTTATGTAAAGAAACTATGTGGATTTTTTGATTAACATAAAAAAATGTCGCACGATTTAAAAAATCTTGGATTTATACGGTAAAAATGGAGTTTTATGAAGAACGGGGACAGTTATGTCCACCATTTTTCCACATTATCCACATTATCCACATCAAAGAGTGTGCAAAACCGCACCTATTTTCTTTTGGAAGTGGATGTGTTATGATAGAATGAACCAAGGAGTGGTAGGGATGGGTGGAAATATGAAGGATAGATGGAGTGTTCCGGTTACGGCTGTGGCCAATGAATTCATTGATACATATATGGCTGCCGCCAACGGCGAATATGTGAAGGTGTACCTCTATGTGCTCCGCCATCAGGGTGAGGATATCACCATAGAGTTGATTGCGGATGCCTTGAACCATACGGAATCAGATGTGCGCAGAGCCCTCTCCTATTGGAAGAAGGCGGGCGTGCTGACTGCCTCTGAACAGGAACAGCCGGTTCAGGGTGAACTGGTCCGCCCTGAGTCCGGGGCCCGTACCCTTACGCGGGAGCAGGACGGGGTACAGGCAGCGGTCCCTGATTTGCGGGCTGAGACGTTTAAGAGGGAAAACGGGACAGCCGGGCGTGCAGATGTCCGCGGGCTGACAGGCATCCGGGAACAGGCCGGAGTCCGGGAACAGACAGGCATCCGGGAACAGGCCGGAGTCCGGGAGCGCACAGAAACCATGGGTCAGGAGGACGGCTGTATTCCTGTCTATTCCACGGAACAGGTAAACCGTCTGGCTCAGGACGAGGAGTTTTCCCAGCTTCTCTATATTGCCCAGAAGTACATGAATAAGGTATTTACCCCCAGGGACTGCCAGGTATTTGCCTATCTGTATGAGGGTTTATCCATGAGCAGCGAGCTCTTAGAGTATCTGGTGGAATACTGTGTACAGAACGGCCACATATCGGTGCGTTACATGGAGACCGTGGCCATGAGCTGGCATGAAAAGGGAATTAGGACGGCACTGGAGGCCAAGGATTACAGCACTTCCCATAACCGTGATTCCTTTGCGGTCATGAAGGCATTTGGCATCAACAGCAGGAAGCCGGCGGCACCGGAGCAGAAGCTGATGGACAAGTGGTTCAGGGACTATGGATTTTCCAGGGAAGTGGTATTGGAAGCGTGCAACAGGACAATCACGGCCATCCACAACCCCAGCTTCCAGTATGCGGACAAGATTTTGTCAGACTGGCAGAAGGCCGGCGTACGGGGCTTAGCTGATATAAAGGACCTGGATGTAAAGCGCACGGCTGTCAGGGAGGAGAGCGGTGAATGCAGGGAGAAGAGACTGCAGAAGTATGACTCCGGCGTCTCATCGGCCAGGCAGGGCTCAGGGGCCAGGAAGAATTCATCCAACCAGTTCCATAATTTCAAGCAGAGGGATACGGATTATGATGCGCTGGTCTTAAAGCAGGTAAAGGAGTGGGTGGGGCAGCAGCCCTAATACACATAAGGAGAGTGAACCATGGCACTGAGCAATTCCCAGTACGACGCAATCATGAGGGAGTATGGAAGGCAGCAGATCGAGAACCACCACAAACTGGAGGAGCGGCGCAGAGAGATTTACACAAGGCTGCCGGTGGTAAGGCAGTTGGAAGCGGAAATCGCAGAGCGTTCCGTGGCATGCGCCAAAAAGCTGCTGGAAGGGGATAAAAGTGCCCTGGACCGGCTGAAGGAGGACCTTAATGATCTGCGGGAACAGAAGGCCCTTATCATCAGGGCCGCCGGCTATTCTGACGATTACCTGGAGCTTCATTACCGCTGTCCGGACTGCAGGGATACGGGGCTTATAGACGGCCGTAAGTGCCACTGTTTCCTTCAGGCCCAGATGAGGCTGCTTCATGCCCAGTCCAATCTGGAGGATGTGCTGGAACGGGAGAATTTTAAGGCTCTGAGTTATCAGTACTACGATGATACGGAGATACTTCCCCAGCTGGGCATTACCAATGCAGCCTACATGCGCCGGGTAGTGGCGGGATGTAAGGAGTTTGTCCGGGACTTTGATAAGAAACATGATAACCTCCTGTTTACAGGAAGCACGGGCGTGGGAAAGACGTTTCTCACCAACTGTATTGCCAGGGAACTGATGGATGATTTCCATTCAGTCATCTATCTGACAGCCAGCGATCTATTTGATGTATTTTCCAGGAATAAGTTTGATTATGATAATGCGGAGGACATGAAGGACATGTACCGGTTCATCCTGGACTGTGACCTTCTCATCATTGATGATCTGGGAACGGAGTTAAACAACAGCTTTACTTCCTCCCAGCTGTTCTACTGTATCAATGAGCGGATGAACATGAGCCGTTCCACCATCATATCCACGAACCTGACTCTGGCCCGGCTCAGGGATTCCTATACGGACCGTGTTACCTCCAGGATCATGAGCGGATACAGGATTATCCCGTTATATGGAGGAGATATCAGACTGTTAAAAAAGTAACGTATAATTAAGGCATTTCCGGGGTCGGAAGGGCCTTGACGAATCATGGAGAATGATGGTATAAAAGTATATGCCGGTCCGGGCAAAGAGGCCTCCGGCAAAAAACAGGAGGATGTTAACCATGTTATACGAGGAGAAAATCATTGAAACCATTCCCGTGGGTCCGTTGGGACTGATTCCATTAAAGAGCTGTACGGAATTGGGTAATAAGGTGGATGCCTATTTGGTGGACTGGAGACGGGAGCGGGAAAGCGAACACAAGTCTACCATAGCATTTTCCGGATATCAGAGAGATTCCTATATCATCAACGCCGTAACCCCCAGGTTTGGCACGGGAGAGGGCAAGGGACTTGTGACAGAGTCCATAAGGGGCGACGATTTGTATATCATGGTAGATATATGCAACTACAGTCTGACCTATTCCCTGTTCGGAATGACCAACCATATGTCACCGGACGACCATTTCCAGGATTTGAAGCGCGTGATTGCAGCGGCAGCAGGCAAGGCCCACAGGATTAATGTAATCATGCCGTTCTTATATGAGAGCCGCCAGCACAGGCGTTCCGGGAGAGAATCCCTGGACTGCGCCCTGGCACTCAGGGAACTGGTGAACATGGGAGTGGAGAATATCATTACCTTTGATGCCCACGACCCCAGGGTCCAGAATGCCATTCCCTTACGGGGATTTGAGACAGTTCAGCCTATCTACCAGTTCTTAAAATATCTTTTAAAGAATGAGACAGACCTGCAGATTGACAGCAGCCATATGATGGTCATCAGCCCGGATGAGGGCGGCACGGGAAGAGCCGTGTACTTTTCCAACATGCTGGGACTGGACATGGGTATGTTCTATAAGCGCCGCGATTACACGAAAATCGTTGGCGGACGCAACCCCATCGTGGCCCATGAGTTCCTGGGAGCCAGCGTGGAGGGTAAGGACGTGCTCATCGTCGACGACATGATTTCCTCAGGTGAGAGTGTCATGGATGTGGCCAAGGAGCTGAAGCGCAGGAAGGCCGGGAAGGTTTTTGTGTGCGCTACCTTTGGCCTTTTTACAGGGGGACTTACAAAGTTTGACGAGTATTATGATAAGGGAATCATTGACCGGATACTGACCACGAACCTGGTATATCAGACCCCGGATCTTCTTGAGAGACCATACTATATTAATGTGGATATGAGCAAGTATATTGCCCTCATTATCGACAACCTCAATCATGACGCATCCCTGAGCGATCTGCTGACGCCTACCAAGCGGATCAACCGGCTGCTGGCTCAGTACCGCAGTTAACAGGAACGTGATGTAAAGGATACAAGGCCGTTTTCCTATATCTGCCTGCCGGGGTATGCTGCGGCGCTTAAGGCAGGTCATGGGGGCGGCCTTTTTGGATATCTGACATTTGTTATGGGACAGGGGGAAGATACTGTATGGAAGAAAAGCAGTTTCGCGACAAGGTTTACTGGCTTACATTCCTGTTCAGCCTGCTGGTGGTATGGGTGCACTCCTTTAATGGGGAGCTGTTCATGGGGACCCCGGAGGCAGCCCTTAAGGACGCAGGGATAGAGCGTATACTGGGAGAGAGACTGGGACAGATAGCGGTGCCGGGATTCTTCATGGTGTCCTCCTATCTGTTTTTTCGCGGTTTTTGCTGGGAGAAGCTCATTCCAAAGTGGCGTTCCAGGATAAGAAGCCTGGTATTGCCCTATCTTTTGTGGAATTTCCTTTACTATATGGGGTATGTGGCGGCCACCCGCCTGGCCGGCCTGTCCGGGGTGGTGGGAAAGACGCCCATACCCTTTAACGGGACCCGGCTCTTTGACGCTCTTGTGTGCTATTCCTATAATCCGGTGTTCTGGTATCTGTTCCAGCTGATTCTTCTGGTGGCGCTGGCACCTCTGGTTTATACTGTGATGCGGGGAAATGTCACAGGCGCCGCTGCCCTGGGAATCATGGTTTATGGTCTTTGGAAGAACTGGGCCATGCCCCTCCTTAACCTGGACGCCCTGTTTTATTTCTGCGCCGCTGCCTGGGTGAGCCTTCACAGGGATACCTGGGGTAGGAAAATAGAGGAAAGGGCTGGGGCTGGGAAGAATATGGCGGCAGGAGCCATTCTTTTGCTGGCCATGGGCTTTCTTCTGTACCTGGGCCGCTTCGGAGGCCTGCTGTGGGAGCGCCCGCTTTACACCGTATGCTGGAGGCTGTGGGGAGTCTGCGCGGCTGTCCTGGCTGTGAAGGCAGCGGACCTTCCGGCTGCCAGGGAGTGGATGAAGCATAACTTTTTCCTGTATGCCATTCATTTTGCCTGGGTAAGGCTTATCAACAAGGCAGCCGCGGCTGCCTTCCCCGGAAGTGCGTTCATTGCCCTGGCCGTATTCATCCTGATGCCCGCCCTCATGACGGCGATCAGCGCCCTGATTGGCGGCGTTATGAGAAGGTTCGTACCCAATGTTTATTATATGCTGTCCGGAGGAAGGTAAGCCGGGCAGTGCGCGTCCGGGAAGTCCCGGCAGGCAGCGCCTCCGGAAAGCCCGGCAGAAATCCTTGCAATCAGCATGATTTTATGATATTCTGATACTACTTCCACGGCATTTCTTGCCGTGATAGCTTTGGCACTGCGTTTTGTGCGCAGGCGTTGGGGTGCGTGCACAGGCACCTGTAAGGGGGCGGTTCGCCCGGAATCCACTTGTATGACAGACAGGAAAACGGTTTGGAAGTAGTATGGAAGCAGTATGGAAGTACTATGGAAACCATCTGACAGTGGCGTGAGAGAGCATCATGGCGGTCATATGAAACCAGCGTGAAAAGGGGGCGTGGCGGGAAAATAGAGGTTGACATTTTGGGGGAACTATACTATTATTGTAACTATCAGAGAACATTTGTTCGCATGAAAGGCATTGGAGGAAACTATGGCCAGAGAAGAGAAGAGTAATGTAATCAACCGCGATATGAATAAAGACGAGAAGTTAAAGGCGTTGGACGCTGCCCTGACCCAGATTGAGAAGGCATACGGAAAAGGATCCGTCATGAAGCTGGGGGATTCCAGGGCCAACATGAATATTGAGACAGTTCCCACCGGCTCCATCAGCCTGGACATTGCTCTGGGATTGGGCGGAGTTCCCAAGGGCAGGATCGTAGAGGTATATGGACCCGAGTCTTCCGGTAAGACCACGGTCGCCCTGCACATGGTGGCAGAGGTACAGAAGCGCGGAGGCATTGCAGGCTTCATTGATGCGGAACATGCCCTGGATCCTGTATATGCCAGGAACATAGGAGTGGATATTGATAACCTGTACATCTCCCAGCCGGATAGCGGCGAGCAGGCCCTGGAGATTACCGAGACCATGGTGCGCTCCGGTGCCGTGGATATCGTGATTGTGGACTCCGTGGCAGCCCTGGTTCCCAAGGCTGAGATTGACGGCGAGATGGGAGATTCCCATGTGGGCCTTCAGGCCAGACTTATGTCACAGGCTCTGAGGAAGCTGACCGCTGTCATCAGCAAGTCCAACTGTATTGTCATCTTCATCAACCAGCTGCGTGAGAAGGTGGGCGTCATGTTTGGCAACCCGGAGACCACCACAGGCGGACGTGCTCTGAAGTTCTACGCATCCGTGCGTCTTGATGTCCGCAGGATAGAAACCTTAAAGCAGGGCGGAGAGGTCACCGGAAACCGTGTCAGGGTAAAGGTAGTGAAGAATAAGATTGCACCTCCTTTTAAGGAGGCTGAGTTCGATATCATGTTTGGCAGGGGCATTTCCAAGGAAGGCGATATCCTGGACCTGGCTGTTAAGGAGAACATCATTGAGAAGAGCGGCGCCTGGTTCGCCTATAACGGCTCTAAGATTGGCCAGGGACGTGAGAATTCCAAGCAGTACCTGTCTGATAACCCGGTCATCTGCGCTGAGGTGGAGGCCAAGGTAAGGGCAAAGTATGAACTGCCCGGGGCAGAGGAAGCCATGGAGGCAGCCGAAGCCTTCAAGACAGCCGCCAAACAGGCGGAAACTGAAACAGGGGGACCTGATGCGGATGCCCCTGAACTGGTATGATGGTGGCAGCCGTCATCCCTGTAGATAAGAGAAAGAGCAAAGTCTTCCTGGAGGAAGGCTTTGCCTTTGTTTTATACAGGGGTGAGGTGGAACGGTACAGGATAGAGGAAGGCAGAGAGCTGGAAGACAGGGTGTATGAGGAAATCCTCAGGGATGTACTGTGTCCAAGGTCAAAGGAGTATGCCCTCCATTTATTAAAGGATTCAGGAAAAACCGAGAAGTGGATGGAGGAAAAACTTGGTAAGGCAGGATACCCCAAAGAGGCAGTGGAATATGCTGTAAATTTCCTGAAGGAATACCATTTTGTGGATGACAATGCCTATGCCCAGAGCTATGTGCGCTCCTATGCGGAGAAAAAGAGCCGCCGCCAGATGGTATATGAGATGCAGCAAAAGGGCGTGGATTCGGCTTACATAGAGGAAGCGCTGGACCAGTCGCCTGTGGACGAGGAGGAATCAGCCAGGCAGGCTCTGACCAGGCGGCTTAAGGGAAAACAGGAGGTATCCTACCAGGAAAAAGGCCGTCTGGCGGCCTTTTTAGGGAGGAAGGGATACTCCTTTGAAGTGATAAACAGGGTATTGAGGGAGATTAAAACCGCTGAAAACCAGGATTAGACCCTGTTGTAATTTGTCTATATTGTCTGTCTCTGCGGGAAAATAAGGGGAAGATACTTGACATAATTCTGAAAAAAGTATAAAATTAATATGTTGTAGTTCGTACAATGAAAATTAAATAAGGAGGTGCTCCTGTGTCACAGATAATGGTCCCTATGATGATTATCGTTATGATAGTTGTGGCTATTATTACTTGGTTTGCTGCACGCAATTACGAGAGGAAGCAGTATGACAGCAAGGTAGGAAGTGCAGAAGAAAAATCAAGGGAAATAATAGATGAAGCATTAAAAACCGCAGAGACAAAGAAGCGAGAAGCTCTCCTGGAAGCCAAGGAAGAATCTTTAAAGACGAAAAATGAGTTAGAGAAGGAAACCAAGGAAAGAAGAGCGGAACTTCAACGTTATGAAAAACGAGTATTAAGCAAGGAAGAAAACGTTGAAAAAAAGGCAGATGCCCTGGAAAAGAAGGAGGCGGACCTGGTCAGGAGGGAAAATATTCTCAGTAAGCGTACTGCAGAAGTGGAATCCCAGTATGAGCAGGGGATACAGGAACTGGAACGGATATCCGGTCTAACCTCCGAACAGGCAAAAGAATATCTTTTAAAATCTGTTGAAGAAGATGTAAAACATGACACAGCTAAATTAATTAAGGAACTTGAAAACAAGGCAAAGGAAGAAGCTGACAAGAAGGCCAGGGATTTAGTGGTGACTGCCATTCAGCGGTGCGCCGCAGACCATGTGGCTGAGACAACGGTTTCTGTTGTACAGCTTCCTAACGACGAGATGAAAGGCCGCATCATCGGACGAGAGGGCCGCAACATTCGTACCCTTGAGACCCTTACGGGTGTGGAACTGATTATCGACGATACCCCGGAAGCAGTAGTATTATCCGGATTTGATCCAATACGTAGAGAAGTTGCTAGAATTGCATTGGAGCGTTTGATTGTGGACGGACGTATTCATCCGGCCAGAATCGAGGAGATGGTAGAGAAGGCACAGAAAGAAGTGGAGAACAACATGAGGGAAGAGGGCGAGGCAGCCTGTCTTGAAGTTGGCATCCACGGAATTCATCCGGAATTAGTTAAGTTACTTGGTAAGATGAAGTTCAGGACCAGCTATGGCCAGAACGCATTAAGGCATTCTATCGAGGTGGCCCAGCTGTCAGGACTTTTGGCGTCAGAACTTGGAGTGGATGTACGTTTAGCCAAACGTGCCGGTTTATTACATGACATTGGTAAATCCGTTGACCATGACATGGAGGGCACCCATGTTCAGCTAGGTGCAGACCTGTGTAAGAAGTATAAGGAATCTGCCACTGTGCTGAATGCGGTGGAATCCCATCATGGCGATGTTGAACCTACCAGCCTCATTTCCTGCATTGTACAGGCAGCTGATACCATATCTGCTGCAAGACCCGGTGCAAGGCGTGAGACTCTGGAGACATATACAAACAGATTGAAACAATTAGAAGATATAACCAATTCCTTTAAGGGAGTGGACAAGTCTTTTGCCATTCAGGCAGGCCGCGAGGTTCGTATCATGGTAGTTCCGGAACAGATCAGCGATGACGATATGATATTGCTGGCAAGAGATGTTTCCAAACGGATTGAGGACGAGCTGGAATATCCGGGACAGATTAAGGTAAATGTGATTCGTGAATCAAGAGTCACGGATTACGCGAAGTAATTGTTCGGAGTGAAAACCAAATGCCCTAAATACCGTAAGAATCCAGTATTCATGCGGGTTTGGGGCATTTTTTTACTTCTTGTAACTTCTTATTAGCTTTTATAATTTCCAACGGCAGGGAAGAATTTTCGAAATCCTTATTGATCTGGGTCATTAACCGCAGATTCTTTCCTTTTTCTTCTTCGAGTTCCGTTTCAGCTTACCGCCCGCAGCGCCCTGTTTTCCAGCTGCTGGATCCGCTTATAGGCAGCGGCCAGCTCCCGTTCGTATCCAAAGGTTTGACAGACTGCAGAGTACATGATATAATGCCAATATAATAATATGGGTGCCGAAGATAATAGGCATACAAGTAAATCCTATTGAAGTAGAAAGGTACCTGCGTCTTTGGTGCAGGTTTATTTTTTATATGTAAAATGCAATGTGGGATGTAGTTTCTGGTGCGTATGATACATATGGAAGATATAATGGACACTCTCCCCAAAATGCAAAGCTTGTTATTCGACTGATATTTGACTTCCTTGCAATTTTTTTTGCAACCCTCAGCGTTGGAAATAATAATACGATACTTCCTTATGTTGCCCCTATTTTACTGTTTGTTTGTGGTCTTTTTTTGACTTTTGAAATATATAATCGAGTAAAAAGGGCGGTTTTGATTAGCCCATGGCTAGTCTAAACATATTGAATAGGGGTGAATTTATGCTTTGGAGAAAAAAAGACTTTACTGTTGCAGAAATGGAAGAGATGGAAAATACTCTAAGAAATAGTAAGTTATATTTGTTAAAATTAAGTGCTGATGATGACGATTTGTCCGGGAAATTAGGGCTAAAAGTTGAATATGTTACAAATATGGCTGATGATAACGAGGCAGAACTCATTCCAATTGATGACAGCAATTATTATGGTCTAATTAGGCTAAGAAAAGAACTAAAAAAACATAAATTTGCGTATATTCATGAGATTATTCATTATATATTTGATGTTGGGTATGGCAACAAAGTGGATGAGTGTTTTTTTAGAAAAAAGAAAGGAAAAACCAACAGTCACGAAGAGCAGAGAACTAATTATATGACAGCAGCTTATATTATGCCATTTGAGCAAATTGTGAGTGAGCTTTATAAATATGATCATAGTGTTCCCAAAATGGATGAAATAGTATTTATTCGTACACTTCAAAGACAATATGAACAAAGTGAAACTGCTGTTATTCGAAGAATTCGTGAAGTTCGAAAGTTAATTAAGTCAAGTGGATGTTAGAGTTTCTTTATAAAGAGCCGGGATGCGTCAGCATCAGATAGCTACCGCGCCCCGGTTTTTCGTGGGTGCAGAGATTGGATTGTTACGCAATAGAACGCCATTTCCGGGGGTAAAGGTATAAATTCCTTACCGCTTCCTTTTTGCACACGGACACATTCGCCCGCATTTACCTTATGCGTTCGGCGGTCTGTCTGGGGGTGATACGCTTCCGCCAGTCCGGGCAGTAAATAGCCCGGTTAGAGCTGGACGCAAAGGGCGCACCGCACACGCTGCACCGCCGCATATCCCCCGTCCATAAAGGGTGCACTCTTCCGCCGGTTCTTACCCATCAGGAGATAAATGCCATTATTGATGCAGCACAGGAAGCATAAAGCCATCATTGCGACCATGCCTTATTGAAACTGTTCAGGAAAAAGAAATCACTCACAAAGGAGACTGTCATGAAGAATAAACGAAGTATTGATTGGTTCCCGCCAGGAAACACGTTTAAGAGAAAGTTGGGTTTTATTTTCTGCTGCACAGGGATTATGTCCATCTTAAACTCGGGGATTGCCATGGCACAGTCTTCGGTTCTTCTGGTTTCCGAAACCCGCGCTGAAGAAGCATACGGTCCCGGCATAGAAGCGGAGCAGACGGAAACCATGCGCATCCGGGCAATCGTAAAAGAAGTAGAAGATGAGAAAATCCTGGTAGAAAGCCAGTCTGAGGAAACTTATTGCGGAGAGATTCTTTTACACACTTCCGTCTATGACACCCGTTTCGTAAACGGGGAGAGCGGCTTTCGGGCAGAGCTGTCTGATATCAAGGCCGGGGATGTGATTTATGCCGATATCCGGACTACGGTGGCCGAAAGCCTGCCTCCCCAGACCACGGCCGAGATTATCATCAGCCAAATGCCAGAAGGCGTCAGCGCCCCGGATTATATCCTCACAGATGCCTTTGAGCGGCAGGAAGATGAAAGCTGGTGCCTGGTCTCTTCATCAGGTACCGTTTACCAGGTTCCCAAAGACTGTCCCGTCATATCCTACGGTATGAATGAACTCTCCTCTTTCCGCATCATCTCAGAATCTAACAAGCTGCTAGTCTGGCTGGATGAAGCGAATACGGTGCAGCGGATTGTCAAGCTTCCGGCTCGGTGGTAACTCTCCGGTACAGTATCCACTGGAACAGCACCACCGCTGCCCATCCGGCTCCGGTAGCAAAAGCAACCGCCGCCAGCCCCCAATGCCTGATCAATACATAGGACAGAATTACGCGGATCGAAATATGCAGGATGGTACCAAAGACCGGAACCTGTACCATGCCAAGCCCGCGATAAAAGCCTACAAAGGAATTACCAAGGAAGCAGAGGACATAAAAGACGGATATTACGTTCATATAAGACCTGGCATGGTTTAAAACCGGACCAGATGCCGCCCCCATCAACAAGATCACAGCAGGTCCTGATGTCAAAAACATAGTTATGGACAATACCAGCCCCAGGCCCGCCATCATCCGTAATCCACACAAAAATCCCTGCCTTATCCTCACTCTTTTGTGGGCTCCGCGGTTTTGTGCCGTGAAGATTGAAATTGCCGTACAGCCGCTGTCTCCGAAGGAATTGGCAAACCCTTCGATCCGCGCCGTGGCGGTGTAGGCGGATATCATTCCGGTTCCGCCGGTATTTACGGTTCCCTGTACCAGCAGTTTCCCGATATAGAGGCTTGACTGATGGAGCGCAGAGATCGTTCCCAACATGATTGTTCTCATAAACAATGGAAAATGGAAAGAGACATCTCTCGCATGAAACAGCAGTTTCGGAGTCTGTTTTTTCATATATCCCAGGCATATAAAAGCAGCGAACAACTGCGAAACCACGGTAGCATACGCAGTGCCGGCCATCCCCAAGCCAAAGGAAAGGACAAAGAGGAAGTCAAGAATGGTGTTTAACCCCATAGCAAGCAAGAGAATCCAAAGGGATGCTCCCGTATCGCCTGCCCCGCGCAGTACGGCCGCACACCAGTTATAAAGAAATACCGCAGGCAGCCCCAAATAGATAATCCTCAGATACTCCTGTACAAACCCCGCAACCTCTGCCGGTGTCTGTATGCCTCTGAGTAAAGGCTGCAAGGCCAGCATCCCGCACATACTCAGCATGATCGTAAAGCCGCCCCCGAATGCAAGCGATAGAAAGCTTTCTTTCCTTAATAAATCCCAGTTCTTTTGTCCATACAATTCCGCTATGATAATCGCAATCCCGTTACAGCACCCGCTTATGACAAAAAGAGACAAGTTCATGACACTGCCTGCAACGCCCGCGGCTGCAAAGGCGGTTTCTCCGATATAATGCCCCACTACAAAGGAATCAATGGTGTTATACATCTGCTGCAGGATATTTCCCCATATCAAAGGCAGGGCCAGGGCAGTCAACTGTTTCCAGATAATGCCGTTTGTTAAGTCATCAGTCAGATTCATCGTTGTTACCTCCGCATAACAGTTTACCGCAAAGAAAAATAGTTGTAAAATGCCATATTATGCGATAATATATAAACGGAACTTTATATTATGAGGGAAAGAACCATGACTCATCTGGAAATTGAAGCATTTTTTGAGATACTGAAGGCCGGCTCCATATCCTGTGCCGCGCAGAATTTGTATGT
This sequence comes from [Clostridium] clostridioforme AGR2157, assembly GCF_000424325.1. Taxonomy (GTDB): domain Bacteria; phylum Bacillota; class Clostridia; order Lachnospirales; family Lachnospiraceae; genus Enterocloster; species Enterocloster clostridioformis_A. The sequence continues at coordinate 40,834 of NZ_AUJR01000020.1, read as the reverse complement.
GACCCAGCCGGCACTCAGCCGGAGAATCAAAGTCTTAGAAGCAGAACTGGGATATCCGTTATTTGAACGAAACAGGGGAAAGCGTAATATTGTCCTGACAAAGCAGGGAGAAGCATTCATTGCTGTCGCCCACAAATGGCTTGGCGTATGGCAGGAAGCCCAGGAAATCAAACGGCTTAACAGCCCCAGAATCCTAAATCTGTCCTCTGTGGGAAGCGTGAGCAGTTATATTCTGCCGGATGTTTTTGAACAATTCTCACAGCAGTATCCTCAAGTGAGCATCTGCTTTCACAACTACCATTCCTATGAAGCCTATCAGTATATAGACAGTGGGCTGATTGACATCGCTTTTATTTCGGACCATATGTATTATAAGAATGTGGAGACGATTCCCGCCTTTTTTGAGCCAATGGTCTTCGTTGCAAACAACAGTTGCAATTATCCTGACTCGGTTTCTCCTGCTATGCTGAAACCCAGTCAGGAAATCCTGCTTCCGTGGAACCCTGAGTACGATGCATGGCATGATTACTGGTTCCGCTCCAGGCCGGAATTCGAAGTATCGCTGGATCAGATGGATTTGCTGGAACATGCCCTGCTCTGGAAAGATACCTGGGCTATTGTCCCTGCGTCCGTGGCGGATAAAATCGTTGGCAGCCATGTCTCGATTCACTACCTGTCCTCGCCGCCGCCGGACCGGATTATATATTATCTGAAAAAAACGTGCAAGCAGACGGAGACCGTCTCCCTTTTTTTAAAGCTCCTTCATAAAAAGCTGGAGACAATACCACAGGTGACCTCCTATCTGTCAGGAGCGCCTGATTAATCCGGGAAGTATAGGTTTGGTAAATAACTGTTTAAAGAAAAAGAGATTGTACCATCCATGTATCATGCTAGAATATATGTGATCTGCATTGTGTATAAACTGGGAATTAAACGGCCTGTTTTTTCATCAGGAGGATGGCCAACGGCCATCCGGCCCTTGACCCAAGGCTGATTGGACATGGTGCCCGGGTCTCCTATCTGGTGTTCCGGATGCCGAAGGAGGATTTGTATCCATGTTCGTGGAGAATTATGATAGCCGTAGAATCTTCAGCCAGAGAATCTTAAGGAAATGTATATTGACACAGCAGGCAAAACTGGATAAAGTAGGGTTATACCAGGAACGGAAAAAGGAGGAATCATAATATGCTGCACATGAAGCGGAGATTAATGATGGCTGCGGCAGGAGTACTGGCTGCCCTGATGGTGTTTCCTGCATACGGCGCCAGCCGTAAACCCATTAAGTCCATAAACCTGACAATAAAAGCAGAGATAAAGCCGGATACGGATTTCGGAGACGAGCTGATAGAGATTGAGACCAGCAGCAACAAGTACTCTGTGGATGGCTATGAAATTCTGAATGACGATGTGGAATGGAGGGAGGACACCATACCCAGAATCCAGATTACCCTCACAGCCAACGATGATTATTATTTCCAGTCCCTTCCAAAGGATAAGGTGATCATAAAAGGCGGAGCTGAGTTCAAAAATTCCAAGAGGGAGGATTCCAGCACCACCCTGCTGATGGAAGTGGAGCTCCAGGCCCTGAACACCTCCCTTCATGCTTTGACGAACGTGGTCCTCACAGAGGACGGCATAGCCACCTGGGACGCCATACCGGCAGCGGGCAGCTATGAGGTGCGTGTGTACAGGGACGACAAGGCAGTGGGCGCTGTCATGACAGTGGGCACCAATACATGCAACTGCCGTGAGCGCCTGCAGAAGGGCGATACGGCCTACACGGTCAAGGTGAGGCCTGTAAGCAAATTCGACAGCAAGGAAAAAGGAGACTGGGCGGAATCTCCCAGCACCTACATACCGGAGGAAAAGGCGGCCCAGTTCAGGGAGAATCCCACGGGAGGTAACGGAGAATGGGTACAGACCCCGGAGAACGGCAGATGGTGGTACCGCAACGCGGACGGCAGCTATCCGGCCAACAGCTGGCAGCAGATAGGAGATAAGTGGTATTTCTTTGACGCACAGGGCTACATGGTGACCGGATGGGTACAGTGGGACGGTAAGGAGTATTACTGCTCCGACAACGGCGAGATGCTGACCAACTGTCTGACACCGGATTCCTACTGGGTAGGGGATGACGGGGCAAAGATTAACCAGTAACACAACTGAACATGGAATACAGGATGCTGTAGGAGTATAGGAATGTACTCCTACAGCTATTTTTGAGGTGATGTGTCATGAATGAGGAAGAGTGGAGAAAGAGAATCTGCATGGAAACAGACACAGGATATTCCTATGATCTGGCTAAGCGGATGGAGCAGTACCGCACCAACCCGGTGCTGGGATACAGAACCGCCGGGTCAAGGGCGGAGTTTGAGACAGGCGGGATGCTGGTCCGGGAAATGGAGTCCCTGGGGCTTGCGGACGTACATAAGGACAGGATATCCGTGGACAGCTGGGAGTTTGAGAAGGCAGTCATGCTTTTTACAGACAGCCGGGGCAGGGAGCACGAGTTTCAATTGGGTGCTTACCAGACAGATTTCCATACCGGCGGATTTCGGGAATTCAGCCTGGTATACCTGGGAAAGGGGACGGCGGCAGATTACAGACAGGTGGATGTGGCCGGAAAGCTGGTTCTCATCGATATCAACCAGAGGGATGAGTGGTGGATCAATTTTCCCGTATACCAGGCCCGGCTCAAAGGGGCAGCTGCCCTGATTGCTGTCCAGGAGCGGGGGTATGGGGAGATAAACGACACGGCCCTTAACGCCCAGGACATAGCAGGGCCGGCTGACGCCCCTGCCTTTTCCATGTCCCGGGCGGACGCTGGTGTGCTGAAGGCGTCCATGGGGAAGGAAAATCAGGTGCGGGTGCGCCTGGACGCCTCATCCACGGTGCTTAAGGATCAGGAGACTTATAATATCATAGGAACCATACCGGGGACAGAGGAAGGAATGATTCTGCTGTCGGCCCATTACGACTCCTATTTCAGCGGATTTCAGGACGACAATGCCGCGGTGGCCATGATGCTTGGCATAGCCAGAGCCGTGCTGCGGTCAGGATATAAGCCCAGAAAGACACTTGTGTTCTGCGCCATGGCTGCGGAGGAGTGGGGAGTGGTGAATTCCAAATACGACTGGTCCGCCGGCGCCTATGAGCAGGTATTTACAGCCAGGCCTGACTGGGCGGGAAAGGTTATTGCGGATCTGAACTTCGAACTGCCTGCCCATGCCCATGGCAGGAAGGATGCTGTGCGGTGCGTGTATGAGTTCACGGATTTCCTGGAGGAATTTATAACCGGTTCGCCAGCCGGTTTTTTTACCTGCCAGCCATATCCGGAGGGGGTGGAAGTGCTGAGCCCCATACAGACTTGGTCGGATGATTTTTCCATGGCTATCGGGGGAATTCCGTCCATGGTCAATGATTTCAGCGCAGGGGAATTTATGGAGACCCATTACCATTCCCAGTATGACAATGAAAACTTTTACCAGGAACCGGTGTACCGGTTCCACCATGAGATGTACGCCGGCCTTGTCCTGGCTTTTGACAGGACAGCGGCAGTGCCCATGAATTTTGCAAGACTGTTTGAGGGCGCAGCGGCCAGCATTGACGGCAGCGTCTGCCGCGGGGCGGGAGCCGATCTGCCGGGGCTGCGTTTGGTTTTGGACCAGGGAATCGAAGCAGGAGAAGCCCTTTATGGAAAAATAAGGGAAATAAACAGGATATACGGACGGCTTCTGGACCGCGGCGAGGAAGAGAAAGCCGATGAACTGGCAGCGGGGTGCCGGCCGTTTAACCGGGAACTCCTGCGCATCTTTAAAAAGGAACAGGATTATTTTGTCCGGCTGAGCTGGCACGATGATGTGCTCTTTCCCCAGCAGGCGGTCCAGGAAAATGTAAGGGCCATGGACAGGGCCATTGCCTGTCTTGAAAAGCATGACCTGACCGGAGCCCTGGAGGCTGTCTATACCATAGACAACAACCGCTACGCGCTTTTGTTTGAGGAGGAGGTCTATACCTATTTTACGGAATACGTCCTGAACCAGCCTTCTGACCGGCTTAAATGGGGGGCGGGAAGGATTGTCCATCACCAGAACCTGTTTAGCCTGGTTGAGAGCCTGAAGGCCAAGGCGCGGGAAGAAAACCCGGATACCCGGGAGGAATATGATGTCCTTGTCAGGGCGCGGGAAAACCAGCTTGGCTGCTATGAGGATGACATCCGGTACATGATTACATCCGCCGGCAAACTCCTGGAGGCAATCCGGCAGGCAGTTCAATGGGCTTCTGAAATAAATAAGGACTTAGATACAAATGAGAGTAAGATACAGGAGGAGTAAATGAGAGATGGAAAGCCGACAATTATACCGGGTTAAGGAGGAGGACTTGCCCAGATTGGAGAAACTGCTGACCGGGTGTTTTGAACACGACCCGTTATACTGTAAACTGATCCCGGATGAGGAGATAAGGAAACGGCTTCTGCCGGAGCTGTTTGCCTGTGACCTGACAGAATTCTATGAGACCTGCGAGATATACTCAGACAGCCCTGAGATGAATTCCCTGCTGGTTGTTTCCGATGAAACCGAGCCATATAACCCGCTGACCTATTATCTGGCAGAGGCATGGGCTTCTCTTAGGACCGATGAGTTCCTGATTAAGGAGGACCCCAGCCTTAAGACTCTGTGGAAGTTCATGCTGGGCAAGGATTACCTCAACTCCAGATGGACGGCCCAGCTCCACCAGACGGAACGGATACACATTATTTACCTGGCTGTCCGGCCGGATATGCAGCATCACGGCCTGGCAGCCCTGCTGTTAGGTGAGGTCATCCGTTATGCTGACCAGCACAAGCTCATGATATCGCTGGAAACCCATAATCCGGATAATGTGCCTCTGTATGAGCATTTTGGGTTTAAGGTCTTTGGCGTGATGGAAAAGCATTTTGCGTTGAGACAGTATTGTCTGGTCAGGGAGGCATAGGAGCCGGAGATAGGCAATAGGAGGCAGGCTGTTTGCGGTTCTTCCATAACTTCCAGTCATGATAATAATTCCAAACTTGTATATTTCACTATGGCGAAATTCTGCCGGAAAGGTTGAAATACCTTTTCAAATGATATATGATTGAAAGAAATCGTTTTATTGCGGATAAATATAACCACAAAGAATAGAAAATAGGGGAGACATGCATCATGAATTATAATGTGACTGTGATTCCGGGTGATGGGATTGGACCGGAGATTGTGAGAGAGGCCAGGAAGGTGCTGGACCAGGTGGGAAAGGTGTACGGCCATTCGTTTGATTATACCGAGATTCTGATGGGGGGGTGCTCCATTGATGCGTATGGGGTTCCGCTTACAGAGGAAGCTCTGGAGACGGCCAGAAAGAGCGATGCGGTGCTTCTGGGGGCCGTGGGCGGAGATGTGGGAAACTCACGGTGGTATGATGTGGCTCCCAACCTCAGGCCGGAGGCGGGACTTCTGGCTATCCGCAAGGGGCTGGGGCTCTTTGCTAATATCAGGCCGGCTTATCTTTATAAGGAATTGGCTGAGGCCTGCCCTCTGAAGAAGGATATTATAGGGGATGGCTTTGATATGGTCATTATGAGGGAGCTTACCGGCGGTCTTTATTTTGGGGACAGGTATACAAGGGAAGTGGACGGCGTCATGACAGCCGTGGACACACTTACATATAATGAAAAGGAAATCAGAAGGATTGCCGTTAAGGCGTTTGATATTGCCATGAAGCGCAGGAAGAAAGTGACCAGCGTGGATAAGGCCAATGTCCTTGATTCCTCCAGATTGTGGAGGAGGGTGGTAGAGGAAGTGGCCGGGGATTACCCGGAAGTGGAGCTGTCCCACATGCTGGTGGACAATTGTGCCATGCAGCTGGTCATGAATCCCGGTCAGTTTGATGTGATTCTTACGGAGAATATGTTTGGGGACATCCTTTCGGATGAGGCCAGCATGATTACAGGCTCTATCGGAATGCTGTCCTCCGCCAGCATGAATGAGAGCAGGTTTGGTCTCTATGAGCCCAGCCATGGCTCTGCTCCCGACATTGCGGGTAAGGATATGGCCAACCCCATTGCCACCATCCTTTCGGCAGCCATGCTGCTGCGCTATTCCTTTGATTTGGACCGGGAGGCAGATGCCATTGAGCAGGCTGTACAGGCTGTTCTGACCGAAGGATACCGCACCGGGGACATTATGTCGGAGGGATGCGTCAAGGTGGGCACCTGCAAAATGGGTGATTTGATTGCGGGACGGATTGGATGATGAAGGCCGGATGGATTCCTGTCCGGATTAGATGAAAGGGGATACGACATGAAAAGTGATGCAGTTAAGACAGGTATGCAGCAGGCACCCCACAGGTCCCTGTTTAATGCTCTTGGTATGACAGAGGAAGAAATGAGAAAGCCTCTGGTGGGTATTGTAAGTTCCTATAATGAGATAGTTCCGGGCCATATGAACCTGGATAAAATTGTGGATGCCGTGAAGCTGGGCGTTGCCATGGCCGGCGGCACCCCGGTGGTGTTCCCGGCCATTGCTGTCTGCGATGGGATTGCCATGGGACATATCGGCATGAAGTATTCCCTGGTGACCAGGGATTTGATTGCGGATTCCACGGAGTGTATGGCGCTGGCCCATCAGTTTGACGCGCTGGTAATGGTTCCGAACTGTGATAAGAATGTTCCGGGACTTCTGATGGCGGCGGCCAGGATTAATGTGCCGACGGTGTTTGTCAGCGGCGGCCCCATGCTGGCCGGCCATGTGAAGGGGCATAAAACCAGCCTTTCCAGCATGTTTGAGGCGGTGGGCGCTTACGCGGCAGGCAATATGTCCGAGGAGGATGTTAAGGAGTTTGAGAATAAGGCATGTCCTACCTGCGGTTCGTGTTCCGGTATGTATACGGCTAACAGCATGAACTGTCTGACCGAGGTTCTGGGCATGGGACTCAGGGGAAACGGCACGATCCCGGCTGTTTACTCCGAGCGCATCAAGCTGGCGAAGCATGCCGGCATGAAGGTGATGGAGATGTACGAGAAGAACATACGCCCAAGGGATATCATGACAGAAGAGGCATTCATTAACGCCCTGACCATGGATATGGCGCTGGGATGCTCCACCAACAGCATGCTTCACCTTCCTGCCATTGCCCATGAGGCGGGCGTGGAGCTGAACGTGGATATTGCCAACGAAATCAGCGCAAGGACTCCCAACCTGTGCCATCTGGCGCCGGCAGGCCCCACCTACATAGAGGATTTGAACGAGGCCGGGGGAATCTATGCGGTAATGAAGGAAATCAGCAAGAAGGGACTTTTGAACCTGGACTGCATGACTGTCACGGGCAGGACCGTGGGGGAAAACATAAAGGATTGTGTCAACAAGAACCCGGAGGTTATCCGTCCGGTGGAGAATCCATACAGCCAGACCGGCGGCATTGCCATATTAAAGGGCAATCTGGCCCCGGATTCCGCAGTGGTGAAACGCTCCGCTGTTGCGCCTGAGATGTTAAAGCATGAGGGACCGGCCAGGGTATTTGACTGCGAGGAGGATGCCATTGATGCCATCAAGGGCGGCAGGATTGTGGCCGGAGATGTGGTGGTCATCCGTTATGAAGGACCTAAGGGAGGCCCGGGCATGAGGGAGATGCTCAATCCTACTTCTGCCATTGCCGGTATGGGACTGGGTTCCACGGTGGCCCTGATTACAGACGGACGTTTCTCCGGTGCTTCCAGAGGCGCTTCCATCGGCCATGCCTCACCGGAGGCAGCAGTGGGCGGACCCATTGCCCTGGTGGAAGAGGGGGATATTATTTCCATTGATATCGACAACCATAAGCTGAACGTGCTGGTATCTGACGAGGAGATGGCGGCCAGGAAAGCCAGGTGGCAGCCGCGCACCCCGCAGGTCACCACGGGTTATCTGGCCAGATACGCGTCCCTGGTTACTTCCGCTGAGAGGGGAGCTGTGCTGCAGGTAAAGTAGGTTCCGGAGCCTGCGGGCGTTACCGGGCTGTCCGGCGGCAGCGGTAGGGGGCGCGCATCATGAAATAACAGTAACAGTTCAGACGGCGCATCTTCTTGACCGAAAATGCCGGTCAAGAAGCATCGGATGTCCATCCGATGGAAAAATTGGTGCAGAATTGGTTTTATAAGCCAGCTTAACACCCGCTTCTGCACCGATTTTTCCGCCGTCTGAACTGTTACAAATAACATGGAGAAAAGGAGTGCAGTATATATGAGCAAATTGACGGGGGCAGAGATTGTAGTTGAGTGTTTGAAGGAACAGGGTGTGGACACCGTATTTGGTTATCCGGGCGGCGCTATCCTGAATATATATGATGCATTGTACCAGCATCAGGATGAAATCACCCATATCCTGACATCCCACGAGCAGGGGGCTTCCCATGCAGCCGACGGCTACGCAAGGGCCACCGGCAAGGTGGGCGTGTGCCTTGCCACATCCGGCCCGGGCGCTACCAATCTGGTGACAGGCATCGCTACTGCTTATATGGATTCCGTGCCGGTGGTGGCCATTACCTGCAACGTGACCAACAGCCTGCTGGGCAAGGACAGTTTCCAGGAAATCGACATTACGGGCGTGACCATGCCCATTACAAAGCATAATTTTATTGTAAAGGATGTAAAACGTCTGGCAACGGTCATCCGCAGGGCGTTTACCATAGCGCAGACAGGACGTCCCGGACCTGTGCTGGTGGATATCACCAAGGACGTGACGGCTGCGCTCTGCGAATATGAGAAGCGGGTTCCGGAGGAAATCGTGCACCAGAGCGATACCATTACAGAGCAGGATATGGACCGGGCCGTGGAGATGATCCGCAAGGCGGCAAAGCCGTTTATCTTTGTGGGCGGCGGTGCTGTGCTGTCCAATGCGTCCGACGAGCTGAGGGCATTTGCCCATAAGATTCAGGCGCCGGTGGCAGACAGCCTTATGGGAAAGGGCGCTTTTGACGGGGCTGACGAGCTGTACACAGGCATGGCGGGCATGCACGGCACCAAGACCTCCAACTTCGGCATAACCGAGGCCGACCTGCTGATTGTGGTGGGCGCCAGGTTCAGCGACCGTGTGACCGGCAACGCATCCAAGTTTGCAAAGAATGCAAAGATTCTCCAGCTGGACATCGACCCGGCGGAGATTAACAAGAATATCAAGGTGGACGCCAGCATCATTGGCGACGTGAAGGTCATCCTGCGCAAGCTGAATGCCAGGCTGGACCCGGTGAACCACGACGAGTGGATAGCCCATATAGAGCGTATGAAGGATATGTACCCGCTGCGCTATGATAAGAACTTGCTCACAGGTCCTTTCATCGTACAGACCATCAACGAGGTGACTGGCGGGGACGCTGTCATTGTCACTGAGGTGGGGCAGCACCAGATGTGGGCGGCTCAGTACTACCAGTACCGCCAGCCCCGCACCCTCCTTACTTCGGGAGGACTGGGAACCATGGGATATGGCCTGGGCGCTGCCATCGGCGCAAAGATGGGATGCAGGGATAAGACGGTCATCAACATTGCAGGCGACGGCTGCTTCCGCATGAACATGAACGAGATTGCCACGGCCACCCGGTATAATATCCCGGTGGTGGAGGTCATTGTAAACAACCATGTGCTGGGCATGGTACGCCAGTGGCAGACCCTGTTCTACGGCAAGCGTTATTCCCAGACCATACTGAATGATTCGGTGGATTTTGTGAAGATCGCAGAGGCCATGGGAGCCAGGGCTTACCGTGTGACGCAGAAGGAAGAGCTGGAGCCGGTGCTCCGCGAAGCCATCTCCTTAAACATTCCTGTGGTCATTGACTGTCAGATCAGCTGCGATGATAAGGTATTCCCCATGGTATCGCCGGGAGCGCCCATTGCGGATGCTTTTGACGATACGGACTTGAAAATTAATTAAAAACAGTGTATAGTAGTCTTTAATATCTTGGCTGCGTTATCAGATTAGCACGATAAAGCGACAGAATGCATGCTAGAGCGTATCAGAAAGCAATTTTCAGACACGCTCTGGGCCAGGTGGGACAGATATACGATGGAGTATACAGTCAGGCGACTTCTCTGTATGCGGTATGGCATTGTATTGTGCCGGGTTCCGCATATGGAGGAGTCCTCTGTATATATATATTAAAGAGGATATGTGCAGCAAGTACAACCATTTAAAGGAGGAGAACAAGATGAGCAGAGTTTACAATTTTTCAGCCGGACCGGCCGTTTTGCCGGAGGACGTCCTGAAGGAAGCCGCAGCAGAGATGCTGGATTACAGGGGAACAGGAATGTCAGTGATGGAGATGAGTCATCGATCTAAGGCTTATGACACCATCATCAAGGAAGCTGAATCAGACCTGCGGGATCTTTTACATATTCCGGATAACTATAAGGTACTGTTCCTTCAGGGGGGCGCATCCCAGCAGTTTGCCATGGTGCCCATGAACCTGATGAAGAACAAGGCGGCAGATTACATCCTTACCGGTCAGTGGGCTAAGAAGGCCTGTCAGGAAGGCTCCATTTACGGAAAGGCCAATGCCATTGCTTCCAGCGCTGACAAGACCTTCAGCTATATTCCGGACTGCTCCGACCTGCCTGTATCCGAGGACGCTGACTATGTGTATATCTGTGAGAACAACACCATTTACGGCACCAAGTACTGGACCCTTCCCAACACAAAGGGAAAGCTTCTGGTAGCTGACCAGTCCTCATGCTTCCTGTCCGAGCCCGTGGATGTGTCAAAGTACGGCCTGATCTTTGCAGGCGCCCAGAAGAACGTGGGACCGGCTGGAACCGTCATTGTCATTGTGAGGGAGGACCTGGTGACAGAGGATGTGCTGCCCGGGACACCTACCATGCTCCGCTATAAGACCCATGCGGACGCAGAGTCACTGTACAATACCCCGCCTACATACGGCATATACATGTGCGGAAAGGTATTTAAGTGGCTGAAGGCCAGAGGCGGCCTGGCAGCCATGAAGGAATACAACGAAAAGAAGGCTAAGATCCTCTATGATTTTCTGGATGAAAGCCGGTTATTTAAGGGTACTGTGGTTAAGAAGGACCGCTCACTGATGAACGTGCCGTTCGTGACAGGGGACGAGGAACTGGACGCCCTGTTTGTGAAGGATTCAAAGGCAGCGGGCTTTGAGAATCTGAAGGGACACAGAACCGTGGGCGGCATGCGTGCCAGCATTTACAATGCAATGCCTGCGGAGGGTGTTGAGAAACTGGTGGAATTTATGGCTGACTTCGAGAAGAAGCACAGGAAATAAAAGTCTTTGGACATATAGAGGAGAGTTGGATTATTATGAAAAAAATTCATTGCTTGAACCCCATTGCGAAGTGCGGCACGGAGCTGTTTCCGGCCGGATATGAGATGACAGACAACGTGGCGGACGCTGACGCCGTCCTGGTGCGCAGCGCTTCCATGCATGATATGGAACTTCCGGAGAACCTGGTGGCGGTGGGCCGCGCGGGAGCCGGTGTCAATAACATCCCGCTGGATTCCTGCGCGCAGAAGGGCATCGTTGTATTCAATACACCGGGAGCCAATGCCAACGGCGTAAAGGAGCTGGTGATTGCAGGCATGCTCATGGCTTCCCGGGATATCGTGGGAGGTATCGAGTGGTGCAAGGCCAATGCGGAGGACGACAACATTACCAAGGACACAGAGAAGAGCAAGAAGGCATTTGCCGGCTGCGAGATTAAGGGCAAGAAGCTGGGTGTTATCGGCCTGGGAGCCATCGGCGCGGAGGTTGCCAACGCTGCTACCCATCTGGGAATGGAGGTATACGGATACGACCCATATATTTCCATCAACGCGGCCTGGAGGCTGTCCAGGAGTGTAAAGCATATCACCAATGCGGACATTATTTTCCAGGAATGTGATTATATTACCATCCATGTGCCCCTTATGGATACCACCAGGGGAATGATTAACAGGGAAAAACTGGCTATCATGAAGGATGGGGTGGTAATCCTCAACTTCTCCAGGGATACCCTGGTCAATGACGATGATATGGCGGCTGCGCTGGACGCGGGAAAGGTGCGCTACTATGTCAGCGATTTCCCCAATCCAAAGGTCGCAAACATGGAGAGGGTTATCCTGCTTCCCCATCTGGGCGCTTCCACAAAGGAGTCCGAGGACAATTGCGCGGTGATGGCGGTGAAGGAGCTGACAGATTACCTGGAGAATGGCAATATCAAGAACTCCGTCAACTTTCCGTCCTGCGATATGGGCATGTGCCAGGCAGAGAGCCGTGTGGCCGTGCTTCATATGAACATTCCCAACATGATTGGACAGATTACGGGTATATTGGCTGAACAGGGCATGAACATTTCCGATATGACCAATAAGAGCCGGGATAAGTATGCCTACACGCTGCTGGATTTGGAGCACAAGGCAGAGGATGCCACCATCCAGAAGCTCAGGGCCATCAAAGGCGTGCTGAGGGTGCGGGTGGTTAAGTAACTGCGCTCTACCATGGCCGGACTGTAACCTTAGATAAACAGGAGAGAAACTATGGCAGTAGTAAAACCATTTATGTGTATCAGGCCCGCGGCGGACAAGGCGGCCCGGGTAGCGGCCCTGCCCTATGATGTGTATAACAGGAAGGAAGCCTGTGAGGCCGTTAAGGGGAATCCCCTTTCCTTCCTGAACATTGACAGGGCTGAGACTCAGTTTGGGGATGACGTGGACACCTATGACAGCCGTGTCTATGACAAGGCCAGGGAGCTGCTTGATTGTCAGATTGAGGAGGGGGTCTATGTGACGGACCCTGAGGAAAATTACTATCTCTATGAACTCACCATGGATGGCAGGAGCCAGACCGGTATCGTGGCCTGCTGTTCCATTGACGACTATGTGGACGGCGTGGTGAAGAAACATGAGAATACCAGGGAGGATAAGGAACTGGACCGCATCCGCCACGTGGATACCACTAACGCCCACACAGGCCCTATTTTCCTGGCCTACAGGCAGAATCAGGAGCTTAAGGCTTTGGTGGCCCAGGTGAAGGAGGAGGTGCCTCTGTATGATTTCGTGTCAGAGGACGCAATCCGCCACAGGGCGTGGATGATTGGCGCCAGAAATATGGTGCGGGCCGTGGAGGATGCATTTGCGGCCATACCGGCCACCTATATTGCGGACGGACATCACAGGGCTGCCTCCGCTGTGAAGGTGGGGCTTAAGAGAAGGGAAGAGAACCCGGATTATACGGGGAAGGAACCTTTCAACTATTTCCTGTCCGTACTGTTCCCGGACGAGGAACTTAAGATACTGCCCTACAACCGGGTAGTGAAGGATTTAAACGGATTGGGACAGGAAGATTTTCTGGCTGCTGTTTCGGAGCGCTTTGAGGTGCAGGAACGTGGCGGGGCAGGAACCGGGGCCTTTGGGCCTGAGGAGAAGGGCACATTCGGCATGTTCTTAAAGGACAGATGGTACAGTCTTAAGGTGAAGCCGGAGTTTGTGAGCAGTGACCCGGTGAAGGGGCTGGACGTGTCTATCCTTCAGGACCAGCTTCTGGGGCCGGTGCTTGGAATCGGCGACCCCAGGGTTGATAAGCGCGTTGACTTTATCGGCGGGATACGGGGACTTAAGGAACTGGAGCGCCGGGTTGGTGAGGATATGGAGGTGGCATTTTCCATGTTCCCCACATCCATAGAGGAGTTGTTGTCTGTGGCGGACGCGGGGCTTCTCATGCCGCCTAAGTCTACCTGGTTTGAGCCGAAGCTTCGGAGTGGGCTGTTTATACATAGGTTGGGGTAGGATGAGGGGAAGGGGGTACGCGGACGCGCGTGGGGAGCCGCGTCCGTGAGAGCCGGGAACGCAGTCCGGGAGGTGACCGTTTCCGCAGTGGGAGAGACTAAGACCCAAGGGGCAGGAAAACCCGGGGACCGCAAAAATTACGCCGAACTCCTGATGAGTTCGGCTCCATGTTTGCTTTGCTCCGGGCGTGGAGCGCCCTGCGCAACCCCGGCTTTGCCTGCCCCTTGCGCCTAAGTCTCTCCGAACTGCTCCAAAGCCACCTCCCGCCCTGCGTTCCCGGCTCTCACCCACTACATTTCCAGAGCGTCCGCTGTCTCTTCCACGCAAAGGATAGAAAAAGTATCTCTGGCTGGTGATGCTGGCTAATCGGAAAGTTGCTGCCGCGGCCACCCCCATCCCACTCACGGACGGATGCACCTAACCCCTCTACATCTTTACATCTAAATTAATCAGAACCCAATATTGTTGCTGTCAATACTATCAAACACCAACTTGAAAGTGGACCTCTTAGACTCGTCCAGGTGATACAAGAGCTTTTCCACAGCGGTATCCCAGTCTTTTTGCAGGCAGGGGACAATGATGTCAATGTGTTCCCTGAAGGTATCCTCCAAACGGTTGTTGGAGATATTTCCTGTCATGAAGCGGAAACGCTCGCTCTGGGTCTGTATCAGTGCGTAATTCTGGCGCAGGTAAACGTTAGGGCAGGCGTCCACAATCATTTGGTGGAAGGAGGAATCTAAGTCATAAAAGTAATTGTTGTTCTGAAAGCACTCGCTGTTTGCGTCTTTATGGGAAAAAATATGGTAGAATTCGTTCAGCTTGTCCTCGTCCAGAAATGAACCATAATTTTTCAAGATATAAGGTTCATATAATTTCCGTATCTCAAAAATCATGTTCACGTCCTTGATGGACAGGGCGGTCACGGTGATTCCTTTCTTTGGTTTTATCTCAATAAGCCCCTCCTGCTCCAGCCTGCTTAAGGCATCGCGGATGGGCGTTCTGCTTATCTTTAATTCATCGGTCAGGATTTCCTCATTTAAAAACGTCCCCGGCGCATATTCACAGGTGACGATTTTTTGCTTTATTGTGTTGTATGCCAAGGTCTTCAGATTGGTTTTAACCACGATGAACATACCCCCCCTCTTTTAATATATATGAAAGTATTTTATCATAGATATCGCGCCGGTTCAATAAGAGGGTAAAATAAAATGATTGAGCAATGGTCATATTGCATAAAAATATAGAATAGAATCGGTCATTATATACAAAATATAAAACATGGTCAGAGAATCAGTTGACATGATGTATTTATTAATATATACTATGATGTATACAACAGAGAATATATCTCAGCTGGGAGGAAGATTAATGAAAGCAATGTATATTAATGCACCCGGTCAGGTAGAGTTCAGGGATATCGATAAACCAGTGCGGCAAAAGGGTGAGGTTCTGCTGAAACTCCTGTACGGAGGAATATGCGGAAGCGACCTGGGTTCCTACAAGGGGACCTTCGCGTACTTCGATTATCCAAGGATACCAGGCCATGAGTTTTCTGCGGAAATCGTGGAAGTGGATGAGGACAATGACCAGGGACTGCGCCCGGGAATGATTGTAACCTGTAATCCATATTTTAACTGCGGACACTGTTATTCCTGCGAGCACGGAATCGTGAATGCATGTATGGATAACCAGACCATGGGATGCCAGAGAGACGGGGCGTTTCAGGAGTATATAACCATGCCTGAGGAGCGTGTGTATGACGGAAAGGGATTGGATCCCATGCTTCTTGCAGCCATTGAGCCTTTCTGCATCAGCTATCATGGGGTCAGCAGGGCAGAGGTAAAGCAGGGGGACAAGGTTCTGGTCATAGGAGCCGGTACCATCGGTGTTCTGGCTGCAGTGGCAGCCAAGGCAAAGGGGGCAGTGGTTTGCATATCCGATGTGTCCATGGGGAAACTGGACATGGCCAGGGAGTTTGGCGTGGATGGCATCATCCTCAATGATTCCCCGGAGAGCTTTGACAAGGCGGTGAAGGAGATTACAGACGGGAATGGGTTTGATATAGCCATTGAGGCGGTCGGACTTCCATCCACATTCCAGAACTGCATTGACGCGGCCTGTTTTGGGGGAAAGGTGGTTGTCATCGGGGTAGGAAAGAAAAATCTGGATTTCAATTTCACACTGCTCCAGAAAAAGGAACTTAATGTATTCGGTTCAAGAAATGCCCTTAAGAAAGATTTTGTGGAGCTGATTGACCTGGTCAAGGAAGGAAAGGTACCGGTAAAGGGAATCATCACCAATATATACAAATTTGAGGATGGGGCCAAGGCGTTCTATGATTTTGCCAACAATCCGGGAGATATGCTGAAGGTAATCCTGGACTTTACGGACAGATAAAACACAAAAGGTAAAGGTAACAAAAAATTAATCTCTCAGGGTATAATTCCCCGCAACTCTGCTTTCAATTTCGCACAGCTTCAGAAGAAAGAGCTGTATGTGTATGGCTCCAGAAATGCGCTGAAAAAGGATTTCCTGGAATTAATTGATCTGATAAAAGAAGGCGGGGAAGACGACATACCTATTGCTCCATACATTCTAACAGCTTAAGCAACAAGATGGAAAATTCCTTACTGGCTGTAAGGGATATTAACCATAAATATATTGTAGTAGAAAGGAGATTTATCGATGAGATTAAGGAAGTTAGCAGCAATCGTAATGGTGGGTACTATGGTATTTTCTTTGACAGCATGCGGAGGTTCCGGTGGTAACGGCAATACCGCGGGGACGGCAGCCGGAGAGACAAAGAAGACAGAGGAAGAGGTCGGCAATCCAGGGGAATGGACAGATAACAAGGATGCTGTTGTTCTTCAGGTTGGATTTGAGAACTCCATCTCTGAGCCCTTTGGGCAGGGAATTGAAAAATGGGCGGAGCTGTTGGAAGAAAAATCAGGCGGCACCATGAAGATTGAGATTTATCCTGATTCACAGCTTGGAGGTAAATCCTCATTGATCGACACCATGCTTTTAGGAGAAAATGTGTGTACGCTTGCAGATGGAGCGTTCTATGCGGACTATGGTGTGCCGGACTTTGGCATTGTGTTCGGACCGTTTCTGTTTGACAGCTGGGATCAATGCTGGACATTGACCAAATCTGACTGGTATCAGGAGCAGTGTGCAAAACTGGAAGAAAAGGGATTAAAGATTGTGGCTTCCAACTGGATTTATGGTGAGCGCCACACATTGACCACAAAGCCTGTAAACACGGTAGAGGATTTAAAAGGCATGAAGATCCGTGTACCAGGCAATGCCATCCAGTCCGAAGGCTTTGACGCATTAGGCGCAACTTCCACCGGCATGGATTTGGGCGATGTATACCAGGCACTTCAGACAAAGACTATCGACGGAGCTGAGAATCCGTTGGCCACCTTATATGGCAGAAAACTTCATGAGGTTGCCAAATATCTGATTCTGGACGGCCATGTAAAGAATTTTACCACCCTTGTCTGCTCGGCAGATTGGTTTAACTCCTTGACGGAAGAACAGCAGGGCTGGCTGCTTTCTTCTGCGGAAGAGGCGGGCTTGTACAATAACGAGGTACAGCAGAAAGCAGATGCGGAGTATCTGCAAAAAATGAAGGATGAAGGCGTTACCGTTGTAGAACCGAGTATGGAAGTTCTGGCGGGCTTTAAGGAGAAAGCACAGTCCTTCTATACACTGCGAGATAAATTCGGATGGTCTGACAATCTGTATGAGACCGTAAAGAATGCGATGGGTGCAGAATAAATCAGCGATGATTTTAGAAAGGTAAAAGTATGAAAGGAAAAAATAAGATTCTGTCTTTTCTCTGTAACCTGGATTTGCTTGTTGCCTCAGTGGTTCTTGGTATTTTGATTGTGCTCACATTTCTCGGCGTCATCTGGCGCCGGGTGATTGGGCAACCGTTTACCTGGCTGGAGGAAGTACAGCTGGCATGTATGGTGTGGATCGTATTTGCAGCAGGCGGTGCGGCGTTCCGTACAGGAAACCATGTAGCGATTGAAGTAATTGTGGATTTGCTTCCTGCAAAACTGCAGAAATTGATGGAAGTGTTGCTCTCCATTGTTGTCGTAGCGGTGCTGGGATATTTATTCTATCAGAGCCTTGGTTTCATCCAGATGTTTTTGAAAAGCGGCCGTTCTACCAGCATGATTAAGATACCGTATGCCTTGATATACGGAATTGCTCCGTTATCTTATGTGCTGATGGTTATCAGTTACTTCTACAGTATTATAACCGGCGTTAAATCAGAGGCAAAGGAGGCGGCATCAGATAATGAGTGATATTTTATTGTTGGCATCTATTATCATGCTGGTACTTTTATTTCTGAAGGTTCCGGTGTACATCGCCGTACTCGGCGGAGCTATGGTATATTTTGTGATGAATCAAGGGGTAAATCCTATCGTATTTGCCCAGCAGACGATTATTGGAACAGAGAAAATATCCCTTCTGGCCATTCCGTTTTTTGTGTGTGCGGGGATATTTATGAATTACACAGGCGTTACCAAAAGAATTATGGATTTCTGTGAGGTTGTCACCGGACATCTTCCGGGTGGCCTGGCACAGGTTAACGTGCTGCTGTCCACCATCATGGGAGGCCTTTCCGGTTCCAATATTGCGGATGCCGCTATGGAAGCGAAGATGTTGGTTCCGGAGATGGAGAAAAAAGGTTTCTCAAAAGAATTCTCCAGCGTGGTAACGGCAGCATCTTCCATGATTACCCCCCTGATTCCTCCGGGAATCGCCATGATACTTTATGGATGCATCGCTGACGTGTCCATTGGAAAACTGTTTATATCCGGTTTAGGGGTAGGAGCACTCCTCTGCATCACCATGATGATTCTGGTCGGATTTATCTCCAAAAAGCGAGGATATGGAAATCTGACTACGGAAAAGATCACCTGGCCGAAGTTCTGGAAAGCCTTTAAACCGGCGATTTTGCCCCTCTGCCTTCCGATTATCATAATCGGGGGAATCCGTCTTGGTATTTTCACCGCAACAGAGGCCGGTGCAGTGGCAATTATCTATGCAATGTTTTTAGGTATCATATACAAAGAAATGCATATGAAAGACATTGTCCAGGGAATGAAGGAAACAGTAACCACCACCGCCTCGATTATGTTGATTGTATCGGCAGCCAGTGTATTCTCCTGGGTTCTGACAAAAGAGAAGATCCCACAGCAGCTGACAGAGTGGATGATGGCAACGATTAACAATAAGTATGTATTCCTTCTTGTATTGAATATTTTTCTACTGATTGTCGGGATGTTTATTGAAGGGAATGCCTCTATGATCATTCTGGTTCCATTGCTTGCGCCGATAGCAAAATCCTACGGTATCAATGAGATTCAGTTTGCTATGGTCTATATCTTTAACAATGCCATCGGAGCCCTGTCGCCGCCGATGGGAACCTTGATGTTTGTTACCTGCAGTATTACCAAGTGTAAAACAGCGGCATTTATCCGGGAGGCAGTTCCTTTTTACTTCTTACTGCTTATTAACTTAATGCTCCTGACCTGGATTCCAGGATTTACCACAGTGCTGGTCAATCTGTTCTATTAAAATATAATAATATACAATTATACCACAAATTTGTATAAATTCTATTATACTTGTTGTATCGGTTTATATATACATCAATGTATGCTTCATGGCAGGCGCACTGGATTCATTTATCTTTTAGAGTCTGCTGCGGTTGTATGAAGATGCAAAAACTAAAAACAGGAGGAGTTATAGAATGAGAAAGATTTATGCAGGTTTTTTAGCGGCGCTGATGGTAACTGGATTGGCTTTGTCGGGGTGTGGCAATGTACAAATTGATGGTGCAGATTCAAAGAATACAACGTCAAACACATCCAGTTCAAAAGGAACTCAGGAGGATGCAGTTAAGTCGGATGTCAAAGACCCGTATGCAGACAATGTTAAAATTGCATTTGTACCTAACGTTATTGGAGATTCAGTTGCTGCCGCTTGGGGAGACGGCATGGAAAAAGAATTATCCATTTTTGAAAACGTTACATTCCAACGCTTTGATGGTAAGGCTTCTGCTGAAACACAGGTTCAGATAATGTCAGATTTGGTTAACCAGCATTACGATGCAATCATATTGCAGGCAACAGATGCAGCGGCCCTTGCAGCTTCGGTAGAACAGGCAGAGGCGGCAGGCATTCCGGTCATAACATTAAACATGGATGCTTCCACCCCGCATGCAGCGTTGGTTGCCATGGTTGACTATGAGGCCGGAGCGCTGGTAGCTAAGAATATTGCTGCTTCCATTGGAGAGGCCGGAAATGTTGTGATTATTCAGGCCACACCTGGAGCAAGCCGCGGAGAAATTCTTGAAGCTGGTTTTAGGGATGAGATGGCTAAGCATCCGGAAGTGGAGATTATAGATGCCCAGACCGGAGAGTGGCTTACTGAGAAAGCAAATGTAGTCATGAATGACTTTTTAACTAAGTATAATAAAATCGATGCTGTATTCTGTCACAATGATGCAATGGCAGAAGGAGCTTCACAGGCAGCGGAGGCAGCAGGCCGTCTGGGAGAAATGGTGATTTGGGGAGCAGACGGTGAGTCAAAAGCACTGGAATATATCGAAAAGGGAAAGATGGCCGGCACCATTTATACGAACTGCTATGACCAGGGAGCAACTGCAGCACGGCTTGCAATGTACTTTATTGGCTCTGAGGCAGATACATCCTCTTATACAGAGACTCCAATCATTAAGATGGCCCCAATTGTAGTAACCCCTGATACAGTGGAATCAATTGGTCCTGATATTCGCTGGTAATACAACAGATTCTTTTCCAGGGAACAGGGCGGACCCATTCCACCCTGCATCTTCCTGGAATGCCTCTCAGCGTAGATGCGGTTTGCGGCATATTTAGAGGGGCGATGGATTTCAGGCAGATTCCGGTTATGATAAAAGGAGGAACTACTATGCGACAAGAGACAATACGCCGGCTGATATCTGTCGGCTTGCTTTTTGCACTGATTTTAATTTTTGGCCTTACCAGCGAATACTTTTTTACTGCTAACAATATCTTTACCTTATTACGTGAGTGTTCTACCATAGGAATTATCGCGGTCGGTGTATCCATGGTAATCATAACTGCCGGCATAGACCTGTCAACTGGTGCGCTGGCAGGCTTTGTGGCAATGCTCTGTGCAAATCTGCTTTATTATACCCATCTTCCGTCTGGTATCATCATTCTGATTGCCCTTGCAGTTGGGGCTCTGGGAGGTTATTTAAATGGGGTGTTGGTAACGGTACTGCGCATACCCGATTTTATAGCGACTCTTTCCACACAATTTCTGTTTAGGGGACTGGCCCTTATTTTTGCTATTCGCACCGCCACAGGCATGATTTCCAATAAGGTAATTGATAACCGGACCTTTCTTGTTCTGGGAGGAAGCATTAACGGAGTATATCTAGTTACAATAGCATTTTTTGTTATTGCAATCGCGGGGCAGCTCCTTCTGAAACGGACTAAGCTGGGAGTCTATACCTATGCGGTAGGAGCCAACTGCAAATCAGCAGAATTGTCTGGAATTAATTTTGGGAGAATTAAACGGACTGTATTTACTTTGACCGGTCTGTGCTGCAGTATTTCTGCAATTTTTTTAATGGGCAAGATTCGCTCTGCGACTCCTGAGACAGGCATTGGTCTTGAATTTGATGTTATTGCAGCGGTAGTAGTAGGCGGATGTGCCTTTAGCGGAGGCCGCGGTGATATCTTTGGTACTGTGGTTGGAACTCTGTTTATGATGGTATTAACCAATGGCATCTACAAATATAATCTTCCAACAGCGGTCCAGTTAATTATCAAGGGCATGGTTATTGTGGCCATGATTATATTTGATTCTGTTTATAACAAGTATATGGATGAGAAAATGGTCCACCGCAAAGCCCTGGAGGAGGAAAGGAAGGCTGCTGTATGATTGAGAGAGAAATCCTGCTTTCTATGAATGGGATAGAAAAAAAGTTTGGAGACGTTCAGGTGCTGAAGAAGGTTGATATGGAAGTGGCCCGTGGCGAAGTGCATGCTTTAATGGGGGAAAATGGCGCGGGAAAATCCACATTGATTAAGATTCTGACTGGGGTTTATCCAAAGGACGGGGGTTCCATTACCTTCGCAGGAAAGACTTGTGAGATTAATTCGCGGAGTGATGCACAGAAACTGGGTATCGGTGTCATTTATCAGGAACTAAGCCTGATTCCAACACTGAGTGTTATGCAGAACGTAATGCTTGGTAAGGAAAAGAGTGGTTGCGGTCTTCTTAAAATACGTGAGATGAAGAAAAAAGTAAGCGATTTAATTCAGTATTATGACTTTAATCTTCAGCCGGATGCAATTGTTGAGACTCTCTCAATTGCACAGCGGCAGACAGTGGAGATTCTGAAGGCCCTGTCTGAGGATTCATCACTTATTATCATGGACGAGCCTACGGCTTCGCTTTCAAGTAAAGAATCAGAGGCATTATTTGGAATCATTAATCAGCTAAGGGAAAAGGGGGTGTCCATTCTTTATATTTCCCATAGATTGGAGGAGGTTTTCCGTCTGGCTGACCGTTTAACCGTATTGCGCGATGGCAAAAAGGTTGCTGTGCTTGAAAAGGAGCAGATTAATCCTCCGGATGTTATTAAAATGATGATTGGAAAGGAACTCAGTGAGGCCACTGCCTCCCGATACCTGCACCGCAGTAATATGGAACCGGTACTTGAAGTTCGGTCTCTCAGCCGAAAAGGCACATTTTCAGATATTAGCTTTACACTGCACAGAGGAGAGATTCTGGGAATTGGAGGCCTGGTAGGCGCAGGAAGGACCGAGGTGCTGCGCTGTATATTTGGCGCAGACCCTTATGACGGAGGGGAAATCTTTTTTGAGGGAAAGAAGCTGCTATGCCGGGTTTCAGAGACAATTTCAAAAGGCTTTGGGCTGGTTCCGGAAGACAGGCGTAATCAGGGATTCATACCACTATTGTCTATTGAACGCAATATTGCCGTGCCAAACTATGATTTCCTGAGCAAGGCATCAAATGTGAACAGGGCAGAAGAAAAAAAGCTTGGTATAGATGCTGTGGGAAAACTGGATATCCGTCCGGCTGATTCGCAGCTTCCTGTGGGCAACCTTTCCGGAGGAAACCAGCAGAAGGTGGTTATTGGAAAGTGGCTGGCGCGTGACCTGCGGGTCCTTCTGATTGATGAACCTACGGCGGGTATTGATATCGGAGCAAAGGACGAAATATATAAGATTCTTGATAATCTTGCTGAACAGGGGGTATCAATTCTTTTAGTCTCATCGGATTTGCAGGAATTGCTGCGGGTTTCCCATCGTATTCTGGTATTTCGTAAAGGTCATATCCAGAAGGAATTTGATAGCGGTGTCATTACGCAGGAGGATATATTAATGGCTGCGTCCGGCATTGATACTGCTAAAAAGGAGGAAAATAACACATGAGCAGTCGTAAGAACTATAAAGCACTGACCAGTCGTTTTCAGAAACCGTTGATTCTTCTTGTGGTCATGTTGGTGCTCACGTTAATGAATTCGGGGATTTTTTTGACGCTGGGAAATTTTAAAAGTATTCTTCTTGCAATTTCTATATATGGAGTGATGGTCTGCGGCACCATCTATCCCATTCTGCTGGGAGGAATTGACCTTGCGGTGGGGGCAACCGCTGCAATGAGCGGGGCCTGTGTTGTGTTGACCATTGTCAGGATGGACTATAGCTATACAGGAGTCATATTAGGTATTTTATTTGGACTTGCTGCCGGTGTAATGGCCGGAATTGCCCATGGCGCAATCGTCTCAAATTTCAATGTTCCGCCTTTTCTGATTACCCTTGCAAGTCAAAACATTATTTATGGAATTGCACAGCTGCTGACCGGCAACCAGGTTATCAGCTGTCTGGAACCGGCAGCATTCACATTTCTTGGCGGAGGAAGACTGTTTGGTATTCCTTTTTCGGTTTGTATATTGGTGATTGTGGCGTTAATCAGCTTTTGGCTGCTTAACCGGACTACCTTTGGACGCCAGGTTTATGCGGTTGGCGGAAATAAGGAGGCTAGTAATCTTTCTGGAGTATCCTCCAAACGGATAACCACAGTATCGTATGCTATTTCAGGTTTTACTGCGGCATTGGCAGGTATTGTGCTGGCCAGTATGAATCAGCAGGCAATTGCAAAAGCAGCGCAGGGATACGAAAATGATGTACTTACTGCTATTGTAGTAGGCGGCACCAGCCTTATGGGAGGTGAAGGGTCACTGCAGGGAGCCATGTTTGGAGCTCTTTTGGTTGGAATGATTAACAATGGTTTACGTTTGTTGGGAGTACCATCAACGTATCACAGTGTTGTTAAAGGGATTGTAATTATTGTAGCTGTAGCGGCAGATGCATATGGGCGGTATAAGAATAGCGGTTTGAAACGCTCGGGTGTATTGGCCAGAATCTTTAGCCGCAAGGAGGGGGAGTTTAAGACAATATAACAGAAAGGCGGATGTATGACAATGAAGCTGATTGATGCACATACACATGTGTTTGAACAACTTTGCGGATTCGGCCCCCGCGGCGAATTGCGCCCCATTGGAGGCGGACGGGCGCGATGGGCAAATGGTGATGAGATAGAGATGATTCCGCCCGGTTTGGGGGAACGATCCTTTGCAGCAGAAACATTAGCTGCATTATTACAGAAAAATAATGTTGAACGTGCAGTGTTATTGCAGGGAAGCTTCTACGGATTTCAAAATGAATATGTCCTTGAATCAGCCAGACGTTATCCGGACCTGTTCGTTCCTGCAGCCACATGTGACCCATTTTGCAAGAATGCTAAATCTTTGCTGCACCGGTTCCTATATGAATTGGGATTTAGGATTGTCAAATTTGAGACTTCATCCGGAGGCGGACTGATGGGCTATCATGATGATTTCAGAATTGACGGAGATGTATTTCGTGAATTTTTCACAATGATTGCCGAAGCCGGGGCAACATTGGTTCTCGATATAGGAAGCCCTGGGATGCCCAGTTTTCAGCCGGAGGCAGTGGCAGAGATAGCAAAAAGACATCCTAAAATGAGGCTGTTGGTTTGCCATCTTCTGGCCCCCTCTTTGGGGGATTATAAAATGCTTGAGGAAGGACTGAGTATATTATCACTTCCTAATGTATGGTTTGACCTGGCTGCAGTGCCATGGAATGTGGCTCCCGAAACATATCCGTATCCTACGGGGCAGGCGTTTGTAAGACTTGCAAGACAGATTGCGGGGGCTGAGAAGCTTGTATGGGGGACCGATGTGCCCAGTCCTCTGACCAGGGAAAGCTATGAAAATTTATGGCGTTACTTATATGAGGGAAACATCTTTACCGATTTGGAATTCCAACAGGTAATGTACAAAAATGCAAAGGATGTTTACCCCCTTTAAATACAAATATCAATCCAACATGGAGGGAAATATGAAGGCGATGTATATAAAAGAGCCCGGACAGGTAGAATTTATAGATGTAGAAAAACCTGTGAGAAAGAAGGGCGAGGTATTATTAAAACTGCTTTACGGGGGGATTTGCGGAAGTGACCTGGGTTCATACAAGGGAACTTTTGCATACTTCGATTATCCAAGGATTCCCGGTCATGAATTTTCAGCGGAAATCGTTGAGGCGGATGAGGACAACGAACAGGGGCTGCGGCCGGGAATGATTGTTACATGCAATCCCTACTTCAATTGCGGACACTGTTACTCCTGTAAAAATGGGATTGTAAATGCATGCATGGATAACCAGACCATGGGGTGCCAGCGCGATGGTGCATTTCAGGAATATATAACAATGCCCTCAGAACGGGTATATGATGGAAAGGGGATAGACCCCATGCTCCTTGCCGTGATTGAACCGTTTTGTATAAGTTATCATGGCGTCAGCCGGGCAGAGGTGGGAGCCGGAGAAAAAGTGCTTGTAATTGGGGCAGGAACCATTGGTGTGCTTGCTGCTGTTGCTGCAAAAGCAAAAGGCGCACTTGTTTATATATCTGATGTTTCCGAGGGAAAGTTAGAGATGGCAAAGGCCTTTGGGGTAGATGGCACAATTCTGAATGACTCTCCGGAGAATTTTGAAAAAGCAGTGAATGAGATTACAGGAGGAAACGGGTTTGATACAACGATTGAGGCAGTAGGGCTTCCTTCCACGTTCCAGAATTGCATAGATGCAGCGTGCTTTGGCGGTAAGGTGGTGGTCATTGGCGTGGGTAAGAAAAACCTGGATTTTAATTTTACATTACTGCAGAAAAAGGAACTGAATGTATTTGGTTCAAGGAATGCTTTAAAAAAGGATTTCGTGGAATTGATTGAATTGGTTAAAGGCGGGAAGACGCCCATTGAGAATATCATTACAAACGTATATAAATTTGAACACGGGGCTAAAGCATTCTATGATTTCGCACACAATCCTGGAAATATGTTAAAGGTGGTCATAGATTTCACTGGGGATTTAAGTTGAGAGAAGAGGAAAATAAAATGAGAAAAGAAACAGTAATTCAATTTGGCGAAGGCGGATTCCTCAGAGGCTTTGCAGATTATTTTTTCCAAAAGCTGCAGGACAAAGGGCTGTTTGACGGCTCTGTGGTCATAGTCCAGCCCATTGAAAAAGGGATGTGCAGCGTGTTGGAGCAGCAGGGATGTGAGTACAACCTGTTCCTCAGAGGCATTGATAATGGACAGGTGGTGGATGAGCATACTCATATTGACATCATATCCAGGTGCGTGAATCCATATGGTGATTTTGAGTCCTATATGAAGCTGGCTGAGAACCCGGATTTCCGCTTTATTGTGTCCAATACCACGGAAGCAGGAATTGAGTACGTGGATTCCAACCAATTTACGGATGCGCCGGCCATGTCATTCCCAGGCAAACTGACCCAGCTTTTATATAAGCGGTTCCGGCTGGGCCTTAAGGGATTCATCATTCTTTCCTGTGAGCTGATTGACCACAACGGCGAGGAGCTGGAAAAATGCTGTCTCCGTTACGCGGATCTGTGGGGGCTGGGAGAGGAATTTAAGACATGGCTTGTACGTGAAAATGATTTCTGCTCCACCCTGGTGGACCGCATTGTCACAGGATTCCCCAGGGATGAACATGAGGAGCTTAGCCGGAGGATTGGCCAACAGGACAATATGATGGATACGGCTGAGATATTTCACCTGTGGGTCATCCAGGGAAGCCATGAGGATGAGCTTCCGTTGCAAAAGGCCGGCTTTAATGTGGTCTGGACCGACAATGTGGATCCGTATAAAAAGAGGAAGGTGCGCATCCTGAACGGAGCCCATACTTCCATGGTGCTGGGAGCCCATTTATATGGACTTAAGACAGTGGGAGAGTGCCTGAAGGATGAAAAGGTGTCCGCCCTTTTACGCAAATGCATATTCAGGGAAATCATACCGGCCATTGGCGATACGGAAGACAACCGGAAATTCGGAGAAGCAGTGCTGGAGCGGTTCTCCAACCCCTTTATAAAGCATATGCTCCTCTCCATTGCGCTTAACTCCGTGTCCAAATTCCGCGCAAGGGTACTGCCTACCATACTGGAATACAGGGATATGTTCGGTTCCTGCCCACAGGGACTTACCTTTTCACTGGCAGCCCTCATGGCGTTTTACCGCACCGATGATGCCAATGACGGCCAGGAAATCATGGATTTCATGAAGACAGCCCCGGTGGAGGACATTTTAAAGAGGGAAGATTACTGGGGACAGGATTTAAGTCCCCTTCTCGCGGATGTGAAGAGGTGGTATGAATTGATTGAGACAGAGGGCATGGATAAGGCATATGATGCGGTTCTGAGTGAATCGGAGTAAATGCCGTCAGGGATAAATGATGTGCGAGATCCGATGATATGAAGAGGTAAAATAATATGCGGAGTACAACAGTGTGCAGACCCGGAGGAAGAGTCATATGCAGGAGTTTATAAAAATCAACAGGGAAGATACGGTGGCAGTGGCGTTAAAGCCGCTGCCCAAAGGAAGTACGGTTGAGACGGACCAAAATACGGTGGTCTTAAAGGAGGATATTCCCCAGGGACACAAGTTTGCCGTTTGCCAAATGCCGGAGGGCGCGCCTGTCATCAAATACGGCTGCCGTATCGGATATGCCTCCCGGCAGATCCGGCCCGGGGTCTGGGTGCATATCCATAATGTACGCACTGCCCTGGGAGATGTGCTGAGGAGTGCGCAACGAGTTGTGGTTTCTTCCCACGGTAGGCTGCGTGAATTCAGTGGCCACAATGGAGTTGCATTTGCCCATCCATACGGATGCTCCCAGATGGGAGAGGACCAGGAGAATACCAGGAAGGTGCTGGCTGACATCATCCATCATCCCAACGCGGGCGGTGTGCTGGTCCTGGGACTGG
The DNA here is from genome assembly GCF_000424325.1 of [Clostridium] clostridioforme AGR2157. Lineage (GTDB taxonomy): Bacteria > Bacillota > Clostridia > Lachnospirales > Lachnospiraceae > Enterocloster > Enterocloster clostridioformis_A. The sequence continues at coordinate 12,632 of NZ_AUJR01000020.1, read as the reverse complement.
GCTGTGAAAACTGCAATATACCGGTTCTGATGGACTATATCGGGGAGTATGACCCGGAACGGGTGAAATTCCTGCAATGCCAGGACTGTGAGGATGAAATGTAGGCTGCCATGGAGCTTCTGGGCCAGAGGAAGCTGGCTTTCATGATTTGGCTATCTTTAAGCAGGGAGTTACACTGTAGAAGGATAGAGCGGATTCGGGAATTTCAGGCCTGCCTGTACGGCGGGCGGATTAATTGATATGGCAGATTTACGGATTAAAGCACGGACGAAGGATTGGGTCCGTGCTTTGTTTTTTCCAATTTCTTGCAAAGATTTTACAGATTTTATCTTCCGGAATTTACATTCAATCTTTAAGATAAGAACATACCACGGAATGATTAGGAGGAAATGGAGTAATGAGAAGAAGTGTAATATCTTTGATGGCATTGGCCATGGCAGCTTCAATGGCTGTATTATCCGGCTGCGGTGCGGCTGCGGCGGGAAGCGGAGCCCAGGATAACACGGGCGCATCCAATGCCCAGACCAGCGTGGCGGCGGTAAACCAGACAGGAAGCGGGGCGGAAGCCAACACAGAAACCAATACAGAAACAAAGGCGGAAGGAAACAGCTCCTCCGGAGGAAAAACAGTAATCGAATACTGGCACTGCAACGCGGAAACACAGGGAGGATTGGTGGTAGACGAGCTGGTTAAGCAGTTTAACGAAAGCAACGATCACATCCAGGTAGTGGCAAAATACAACCCGGACATGTATAAGGGGCTGATGCAGAACCTTCAGGCAGAGGCGGCAGCGGGCAATTCTCCGGCGCTGGTGCAGATTGGCTGGGCGTTCCTGGATTATTTCTCCAATAACTTCTCCTATGTGTCTCCTCAGGAAGCCATTGACAAGTTTGACAAGGAGGATGCCGGTTTCCTTCAGGACAAATTCCTTCCCAATGTCCTTGAGCTGGCTGTAAACAGCGAGGGTTCACAGGTGGGCATCCCGTATTCTTTGAGTAATCCGGTTCTCTACATCAACAAGGATATCTTAAGAGAGGCAGGACTTCCGGAAGACGGCCCAACTACCTGGCAGGAGGTCAGCGAGTTTGCAAAGACCGTTAAGGAAAAGACCGGAAAGTACGGATTTTATATGCAGGAGCCCGCAGATTTCTGGGCTCAGCAGGGACTGATTGAAAGCAGCGGGGCTAAGATGCTGACCACCAACGCAGAAGGCAAAAAAGAGGCCGCCTTTGCCACGGAGGATGGAATTGAAGCCATGCAGCTGATGGCTGATATGGTGAAGGACCAGACCGCTTTACATATCTCCTGGGAGGAAGGCTGCCAGAGCTTTATCGACGGCAACTGCGCCATGCTTTACACCACCATTGCCAGAAGGGCTTCCGTACAGAAGGGAGCGCAGTTTGACGTTGCAACCGTAAAATCCCCTCTGTGGAATGACAAGGAGCGCATGGTTCCGGCAGGCGGATGCTTCCTGGCCATTACGGCCCAGGGCGACGACCAGGTGAAGGCGGCATGGGAATTTGAGAAGTTCCTCTACAGCGTGGAGTCCATGGCAGCCTGGACAGAGGGTACCGGTTATGTGCCTCCCAGAAAGGATGTGGCCGGGGCGGAGAACGGACTTAAGACATTCCTGGCTGAGAACAAGATGATGAACGCGGCCATCGAGCAGATGGACGGAGTGGTTCCGTGGACAGCGTTCCCGGGAGACGCAGGCCTTCAGGCAGAGCAGATGCTCTTAGACATGAGGGACCAGATTCTGGGCGGACAGGTGACGGCAGAGCAGGGCATGAAGGCAACACAGGATGCCATCAACCAGCTGCTGGCAGTACAGTAACCGGTTGGCATACAGCCGCTTACAATAAATTGGAGGGGGTATCCCCGGAATATTTGGGGGTACCTGCCCCTTTATGGAGGTAAAGTCAGATTGAATCAGGAAGAAAAAAAGCAGACATTACTGGGATATCTGTTTCTTGTGCCATCCCTGGCAGTGTTTGCGGTATTCATGTTTTATCCTTTGTTTTATACGGTCTATCTCAGTTTTTTTGAGTGGAATATGGTGAAACCGGTGAAAAAGTTTGTGGGGCTGGCTAACTATGCAGCCATTTTTAAGGACCCGAATTCCTGGAAGATTGCAGGCAATACGGTGGTGTATATCCTTGTACTGCTGATACTGAATTTTGTTCTGCCCTACATCCTTTCCTTCATCCTGTCAGCGGTGATTAAGAGGGGACAGGGATTTTACAAAGCTGTGTTTTTCCTTCCCAGCGTCATCTCCCTGGTGGTGGGTTCCATCCTGTATATCTGGATTCTGAATCCCATTTCCGGCCCGGCGGCCCTTGTGTTAAAGTACTTTGGCCTGGCCCTTCCCTTCTGGTCCAAGACAGAGGGCTGGGTCATCGCGGTGCTGAGCGTAATCACCTCCTGGAAGGTGTTCGGCTATAATTTTATCATCATACTGGCAGGTGTGTCCGGGGTATCCACAGAGGTCATTGAGGCGGCCAGGCTGGACAACATTCCCCTGTGGAAAATATTCCGTGACATGGTGGTCCCCATGAGCTCGGCTACCGGAATCTACGTGTTTATCACCACCATTGTACAGGGACTTCAGTATGTGTTCACGCCCATCAAGGTGGTAACCCAGGGCGGCCCAAACTACGCCAGCTCCAACCTGATATACATGTCCTACCATGAGGCATTTACCCTATACCGCACCGGCACCTCATCAGCCGTGTCAGTGATTACCATGGTGCTGTTCATTGTACTGCTGCTTCTGGAATTCCGGTTTGTGGAAAAGGGGGTATATTATGAAAATTAAAGAAATGCAGCCGGGATGGCACCTGCTTCTTCTGTGTACCGTGTTCCTTCTCCTGATGCCCATTGTTTTTGCTGTGTCCAATTCCTTTAAGACCATGCAGGATGCCTTCAATACGGTGTTTCAGATTATCCCGGCAAGACCCACGGTGCAGAATTACATCCATGTATTTAGCAAGCTGCCCTTTTTAAGGATTACCATGAATACCTTTTTGATTGCTGCCACTGTAACCATTTTTAAGACCATTACCAGCCTGTTTGCAGCATATTCCTTTGTGTATTTTGATTTTAGGGGCAAGGGAATCCTGTACTTTATCATGCTGGCCACTATGTTCATACCATTTACCGTTACCATGATTCCCAACTATCTGATGATTTCCAAAATCGGCCTCAGCGACAAGATATGGGGCGTGGCACTGCCCCAGCTGGCCGATGTGCTGGGAATCTTTCTTCTGCGCCAGTCCATGCGGGGAATCCCCAGAGCTCTTATCGAGGCGGCCAGGATGGAGAATGTGAAGAATCTGAAAATTATGAGGGATATCATCATCCCGTTAGTGCGGCCTTCCATCATTTCCACGGGAATTATCTTTTTCATCAATTCCTGGAACGAGTATGTGTGGCCGGTTCTTATACTGAAAAGCAAGGAGAATTATACCCTGTCCCTGGCCCTGCAGATGTACATAAGCGCGGAGGGAGGGACGGAATTTACCATAGCAATGGCTGTTTCCGTCATGACCATGATTATTCCGCTGGCATTGTATATCCTGTTCCAGCGATACATCATAAACACCTTTGCCATGTCGGGCATCAAGGGTTAGGGGAGTTCGCGGTCAAGGGAATCAAATAAGGAGAAATAAATGAAAAACATAGTATTTGACCATGTAGTAAAGGCTTATGACAAAAATGTAATCGTAAAGGATTTGAATATGGAAATCAGGGAAGGAGAGCGCCTGATTCTGTTGGGACCTTCCGGCTGCGGCAAATCCACCACCCTGCGGATGATTGCGGGTCTGGAGAAGCTCAGCGGGGGAAATCTCTATATGGACGGCCGTCTGGTAAATGATGTTCCCTGCGGGGAGAGGAATGTGTCCATGGTATTTCAGAACTATGCCCTGTTTCCTCATATGACGGTGCAAAATAATATCATTTACGGCTTAAAGGCCCACAAGATGGATCCGGCGGAGATAAAGACCAGACTTTCGGAGGTCCTGGATATGCTGGACCTGAAGGGACTGGAGGATCGCAGGCCTAAGGACCTCTCCGGCGGCCAGCGCCAGAGGGTCGCGCTGGCCAGGGCAGTGGTGAAGCGCTCGAATTATTTTCTTTTGGACGAACCCCTTTCCAACCTGGACGCCCAGCTGAGGCTGCGGGCCAGGAAGGAGCTGGTGAAAATCCATGAGATGTACCACCAGACCCTTATTTATGTAACCCATGACCAAATTGAGGCAATGACCGTGGGACAGCGCATAGCACTGATGCACGAGGGGAAAATGCAGATGCTTGACACCCCTTCCAATGTATACAACCGTCCGGCCAATGTATTTACCGCAAAATTCATCGGCTCCCCCTCCATGAATATTGTGGAGGCATCCTACACCAAGGGAACGCTGGTGATTGGAAGACAGGTGATCTGGCTGCCGGACATGTGGTCCGGATTGGCCTCACGCAACGAGTCCGGCCGCCTGTTCCTGGGAATCCGTCCGGAGCACATGGTTTTGTTTCGCAGGCACCAGGACAATACCCTGGAAGGAACCGTCAAGTACGTGGAGGATTACGGCAACCGGTACGGCGTATACGTGCAGGTGGACAATATGGAGTTTATCGCTGTGAGCGAGGGCGATATCCCTGCTCCGGGAGAGAACGTATACATCCAGCCGGATTTTGACAGAATCCATCTCTTTGACAGGACCACCCAGGTATCCCTGGGCTATCCTGAACAGCTGAGGGCCGCCAAGGAGCCGCATATACTCCCAAAGGTCGCCAAAAAGAAGGGAGAGAACGACAATGGCTTTGCTCATCAGTACCAATATGTATAAGGCGGAGGAGTTTAAGAGAGTTCTGCCCTATGCGGAAAAATGGAGGGGACAGGTGGGGGTGGAAGTATTTCCCATGTTCCACCAGCAGATATTTGCCCCTCTTCTTGAGGAGAGCATGGACATTTTAAGCCGTGTTCCCATCAGCTTTCACGGTCCCTATTACAAGGCGGAGCACTCGGCGCCCCAGGGAACCCCGGGCTATGAGTATACCATGGAACTGGTGGAGCAGACCCTTCGTTATTCAGAGAAACTTAACAGCCGTTATCTGGTTTTTCATCACAACAACTGTGTTGTCAGGGATAAGGAGAGGATGCTCAGGGATTCCTGCGTGAATTACCGCAGGGTGGAGGAACTGTTTCGTCCCTTTGGAATACCGGTGGCAGTGGAGAATGCAGGGGTTATGGACCGGAACAATATGCTGCTGGATGAGAATGAGTTTGTCTCCCTGTGCCGGACGGAAAAGTACCCGGTGCTCATAGACATCGGCCATGCCCATGCCAATGGCTGGGACCTGCGCAGCGTTATGGAGCGTCTCCGGGGGCAGATTCTGGCATACCATCTTCACAACAATGACGGAGTTCACGACAGCCACAGGCGGATTGGAGACGGAACCCTGGATTTTGAAAGCTTTATGACATGGGCCAGGGAATATACCCCTCAGGCTGACCTGGTAGTGGAGTACGGCATGGAGACAGCGGATGACTGCCAGGGTATTGTGGAGGATGTGGAACGGCTGCTGGCCTTTGAAAATAGTTTGTAATAATTTGGAAAATACAGCTCAATAGTCAAAAGCGCAGATTGAATATTTGTCCGCGCTTTTTTATATGTAACAGTAACTGACCGTTTCCGTAAGACTATTGTATTTAATGCAGGATTATGTTACGAAAGATGATTTTTCAGACATCCTCACCGGGACAAATTCTTCCTATATTCATCAATCACATACTTCGCCCTCTCCGCAAATTCCCGGGGCGTATAGATATAGTACTGGATTTCCAGCTCAGGCCGTTCGCCCACCCTGACGATGAGTGTGCCGGTCCGTCTGTTCTGGGTGCCGGTATTGACAACCTTTACTTCATAGGGAATCTGTCCGGCCTTCAGGGCCTGATGTACGGTGGTGTATAATTCCAGGTCGTTGGTCATGAACACTTCTGTCTTTTTCTTTATTCCGAACATAGATGCCTCCATTTCTGCCAGTGGGAAAAAATATCGTACAGGACACTTTGGTGTATAATTAGTTTGCCAACAAAATATACAAAGGAAAGTGACCCTGTACGACAAACTCATTATACAACGAAAAGAACCTGATTGGTAGACTTCATGAATATTTTTCCATCTATTTTAAAACGTTTTCTTTCCTACCGCGGCATCTACGGCTACAAGAAGGCGTTGGAGTGGCGGCAATTTTGAACGCCCTGCGCGGAAGCAGCTTATCGCAGATATTGAAGCCGGTAAGGTTGCCCATGTGATCGTAAAGGACATGAGCCGAATCGGCAGAGATTATTTGCAGACAGGCTTTTACACCGAGGTCATGTTCCGTCAGCACGGCATTCACTTTGTTGCGATTGCCAACAGCGTGGACAGTGATGGCCAGAACAGCAATAAGTTTGCGCCGTTTCTCTATATGGCCTTCTGGTTTTCGTAAACCTTTGTTTCCGTGGTATTATATCCCAGCGGCGTGATTACGGCGCATCTGCCAATGACCTCTCCTGTGGGAGCTGCACAAGGATCAAAAGGAGCTGGCGCACCCATTCCATTTGGTCAGCCGCTTTGAGTGCTTCGGTCACGCCCTTGCTTTGCCATAGCAGGAACGATGATTTCCATACGCTCGTTGCAGGAGTTCTTAAAGAACGGCGGAGTGGCTGTGGTGGGCGAGAGGGACAGCCGCGGGTGAGAAGAGAATCCATGGGTGAATTGAGGCCATGGGTAAGAAAAACCGCAGGTAAATAAAAGGCGCAGCTTCTTCTGTATGTGACATGCAAAAGAGGATGCGCCCTTTTGGTGGAATGTGACTATGATTCTGTTTTTAATTCTGCCTGCGATTTCGTCGGAGGCCCGGTCTGGGACGGCGTAGCCGGCTGTACCGGAACCAACGGGTCCTTGATGCCGTACAACCGTTTCCACTCCTTTGTGCCCTCCACCTTTACCGTCTCGCAGCGGTTCAGATTCAGGAATTTTACCAGTTCATAACAGCTGACCCAGATTTCATTGTTGCTGTCCTTTTGAGATTCATCAAATATGAGTTCCAGGCCAAAGTGGAGATGGGGGTCGTCGATGTTGTTGGTGTTTTCTGTGCGGCTGTAACCAGTGCGTCCCAGATAGCCTATGACATCCCCGGCCTGCACCACGCTGCCCACCTCCAGGCCTGACTGGTAGGGATAATTCTTGCGCAGATGGGCGTAATAGTAGTAGCGTTTGTGGTCAAAGCTGCGTATTCCCAGCCGCCAGCCGCCATACTGGTTCCAGCCCAGGGCTTCCACATAGCCGGATTCCACGGCAACCACCGGAGTCCCCACCTGGCCCATCATGTCGTGGCCCAGGTGCTGGCGCTTGAAGCCATAGCTGCGGGCCACGCCGAAGTCGTCAAAATCACTGTAGGGAAAGCCCTTGGCGATGGGGGAAAATGCCTTGAGTCCGTATTTTGTCACCCAAACCGTGGCGGGGTCTCCGGGGGCGCCCCCTGCTACGCCTGAGGGAAGATAAGCGGCCGGGGCCTGGCTTGCAGGTATCTCTGCCTCAAACTGCCCTACCATGCCGTCTAATACAGCCCCGTAAGCCTGACGGTAATAAGAGTAATACTTCATGTCTTTTGTCAATTCTTCCATGGTGGTTTCTCCGTTTTTCAGCTTTTCCGCCACCGCGGTCATGTGTTCCGGCTTATATTTTGAAAAGTCTCCGCCGTAACGGGTCCCCAGATAGGCCAGTAAATCCACCCAGTTCAGGTGGATGTCAGCCTGACATGTGTCCACGTCAAGGCGGAATGCCTGGTTCATTGCCTCTGAGGTGACGCCAAAGTCCACCCATTTGATATAATCCTTATTTTTATCCGCTTTCTTATCTGTCTTTTTATCTGTCCCTGTTCTGCCCGGGTCTGCGCCTTCCGTGTTTTCCAGGGGATTCATGTATCCGGCCAGCCTGGAGGCCTGGCTCATGACTGCCTGGCCCGGGTCTGTCTTAAACAGGAAGATGCCGAGACACAGCAGGCTCAGCACCAGCATTTCCCCGTAAATCACTGTCTTTGTACTGATATGTAAATGCTCCCGGAGCATTCGGAAGAATCTCATGGTATAACCGCCTCCTGACACCCTTTCGGGAAATATGGGTCCTGGAGTAATCTTATGTCTGTCCATGCTGTTTTATGCATGAACGAGGGGAGAGGGGGCAATTTGTATGTGGCGCCGGTTCCCCGGCGAGGCATTGGCCAGGCTGGCCCAGGGGACCTGTGGAGGGGGATGGCAGGAACAGATGGCGAGGGAGTTTCGGGATAATCTGTTGTGAAGCCGGCCTTGACACTTCCTGTGCGGCAGGTTACAATAAAAGAATCATATTTGAATTCGAAAAGGTTAAACATCATGAAACTGTGCATTGGATACGCTCCGGACAAATGGATAAGATGAAGCATTGTACGGAGTAAAAGACAGGACAGGGACAGCCCCTGGCGCTTCATCGGCAGAGCTGGAATTTTAAGTACATGGGCTAATGGAATCAGTGTATTTCTATTAGCGGGCTTTGCCGTGCAGTGAATGATGGATTTTCGGGCCGCAGCGATGTTTCGTCTGCGGCCTTTTGCGCGGTCCGGGGGACGTATGTCCTTGAGCGGACATGGGAGCAGGAACTGCGTCATTTTTGCGCAGGAAACACTTAAAGCAGAAGGTTTTACGCATTGATGCGGGACCTTCTGCTTTTACTTTATTCGGAGGAGAATATCATGAATCTTGAACAGGACCTGACAACAGGAAATATCACAAAACAGCTTATCCGCTTTGGAATCCCACTGTTTTTGGCGAACCTTCTTCAATCCTTTTACAGCATCGTGGACATGCTGGTGGTGGGAAATGTGGTGGGCAGCACAGGGCTGGCTGCAATCAGCAACGCATCCATGATTAGTTTTATCATCAATTCCATATGTACGGGCGTGACCATCGGAGGAACTGTTCTGGCAGCCAGGTGCAAGGGCGCAGGGGACAGGGTAGGGCAGAGGGAGACCATAGGCACCCTGTTTTCCCTGTCAGCCGCGGCAGCAGTGCTGGTGTCACTGACAGGACTGGCCGGCTACCCCACTGTATTCAGACTCCTGGGCGTGCCGGAGGCCGCCATGAAGGATGCGTGTGACTATATGTTTATCATCTGCTGCGGGACTATCTGCGTCTTTGGCTACAATGCTGTATGCGCCGTCATGCGGGGCATGGGGGATTCCCGAAGCCCCCTGTATTTTGTCCTGGTGGCAACGGTGGTGAACATCATACTGGACATCCTGCTGGTGGGGGTATGGGGCATGGGGACAAAGGGCGCTGCCTGTGCGACTGTTTTCTCCCAGGGCGTATCCTTTGCGGTTTCCGTGGTTCATCTGCGGAGGCAGGATTTTGTCTTTGAGTTCAGGCGGAGGAGCTTTGCTGTAAAATGGGACAGGCTGGTTTCCATTCTGTCAGTGGGACTGCCGTCCGCCGTACAGATGGTGGTGGTCAATCTCTCCTATCTGCTGATTACCGGTATGTTCAATGCCCATGGCATGGAAGTGGCTGCCGCCGTGGGAATCGGACTCAAAGTCAATACCTTTGCAGGCATGCCCTGCTGGGCCGTGGGACAGGCTGTGACAGCCATGACGGGCCAGAACATGGGTGCAGGTAAGACGGGACGTGTAAGGGAGACAGTGAGGACAGGGCTGGCGCTTAATCTGGCGGTCACGCTGTGCGCGGTTCTGGCAGTCCAGGTATCCGCCGTCCGCATCATATCCCTGTTTGCGCCCTCTGATCAGGCTGTGGCCCAATACGGCGTGCTGTATCTGCGCATCTGCTGCTGCGCAAACAGTCTGGTATATGCGGCCATGTATACCTATGATTCCTTTGCCACCGGCGTGGGGGCTGCCTGCGTGGCAATGGTCAACTCCCTGCTGGACTCCGTGGTGGTGCGCCTGGCCTTCAGCTGGCTTCTGGGTTCCCTGATGGGTCTTGGATTTACGGGAATATGCCTGGGGCAGGCCCTTTCGCCCCTGCTGCCGGCCCTGGCAGGAGCCTGGTATTTCAGGCGGGGAAGGTGGGAGAAGAAAATGGGAGAAGCAAAAGAAGGCCAAGGGAAAAACAGACAGCAGATTTAAGTGGAAAAACACCCCTGATTTATGTATAATGAAGACAGCGGTAAACGCGGCATGAAGGAGGATTACATAATGGAGAATTTTGAGTTTTTCACACCTACCAGGATGATATTCGGAAAGGATACCCATCTGCAGGTAGGAAAGATTGTAAAGGAATATGGATTTAAGAAGGTGCTGGTGCATTTCGGCGGGGCCAGCGCTAAGAAGACAGGTCTTCTGGACGCGGTTACAGGAGCCCTTGAGGCGGAGGGAATACAGTATGTGACTCTGGGAGGCGTACAGGCCAATCCCACCCTGGCAAAGGCCAAGGAGGGCATCAGCCTGTGTCTGAAGGAGGGCGTGGACCTGGTGCTGGCCGTTGGAGGAGGAAGCGTGATTGATTCTTCCAAATGTATAGCAGACGGCGCAGGGAATCCGGATGTGGATGTATGGACCTATTTCCGCCAGGAGGCGGTTCCGGCCAAGGCGCTGCCGGTTGGCGTTATCCTCACCCTGTCTGCATCCGGCAGCGAGATGAGCGCTTCCTGCGTTATTACAAACGAAGAAAATGGCTTTAAGCGGGGCTTTAACAGCGTGACCCACCGCCCCTTGTTTTCCATCTGCAACCCGGAGCTGACCTGCACGGTAAGCAAATACCAGACAGCCTGCGGCACGGTGGACATCATGATGCACACACTGGAGCGGTATTTCAGCAAGACCAGGGACACGGAACTGACGGACCGCATAGCCGAGGCCCTTTTAAAGTCCACGGTGGAGGCGGGCAGAATTGCCGATAAGGCGCTGGATAACTATGAGGCCAGGGCCGCCCTTATGTGGGGAGGAAGCCTTTCTCATAACGGACTGACAGGGGCAGGAAGGAATTTCCTCATGCAGGTGCACCAGCTGGAGCATGAGCTTTCCGGCATGTATCCCTCCATTGCCCATGGGGCAGGTCTGGCAGCCCTGTGGCCGTCCTGGGCCAGGTTTGTGTGTCCTTCCGATGTAAACCGCTTTGCCCAGTATGCTGTCCGGGTGTGGAACATAGACATGGATTTTGACTGCCCCATGAACACGGCCCTGGCAGGAATCCAGGCCACGGAGGATTTTTATAAGAGCCTGGGTATGCCCTCCACCCTAAAAGAACTGGGCGTGGAGGAAGAACGCCTGGAAGAGATGGCTGAGAAATGCACCAACATGGGCAAACGCACCCTGCCGGGTATCCGGGAACTGGGCAAGGAAGAGATGATGGAAATTTACAGGATGGCCATGGGGGAGTAGGGAGCATAGGAGTTTGGCATACCCGGAAGATAATAAGGAGACGGAGAATGGACGCAATCGACAGCCGCAGGAGTATACGCAGGTTTTCAGACAGGGAGATACCGGATGAGGTTATCTGTAAAATTGTGGAAAGCGGGATAAAGGCCCCGTCAGCCAAGAACAGGCAGCCGTGGAGATTTATGGTCATCCAGGGCCAGGCAAAGGCGGACATGCTGAGGGCGTTCCGGGCCGGAATCCAGCGGGAGAAGACAGGCAGGGCACTGCTGCCGGACAGCAGCAGGCACCTGGGAGGCGCGGAGTACACGGTCCGAATCATGGAACAGGCGCCTGTGGTCATATTTGTTTTGAATTCAGAGGGAAAAGGGATGTTTGCCTCCCTGGATGACGAGGAACGGATTTATGAGCTCTGTAATATCCAGTCTGTCAGCGCTGCCATTGAGAATATGCTTTTGGAAGCAGCGGATATGGGAATCGGCAGCCTGTGGATATGCGACATATTCTTCGCCTATGAGGAACTGTGCGGATGGATGGACTGCGGGGATGAGCTGGTGGCGGCAGTGGCCTTTGGCTATGCGGAGGAGTCGCCGTCCCCCCGTCCCCGCAAAAGGCTGGAGGATGTGGTGGTCTGGAAACGCTGAGTCTGAACGTTAAGTCTGAAATGCAGAAATTATGGCGCAGCCTATTGCCAACCACCTCCATGTGTGCTATGATTCAGCTATAATAAAATAAGTTCTTCGGGGCAGGGTGTGATTCCCTACCGGCGGTAATAGTCCGCGACCCGCTACGGCGGCTGATTTGGTGCGATTCCAAAACCGACAGTATAGTCTGGATGAGAGAAGAAGGTGTGTAAGCGGCAGATGAACAGGCCCCGGATTATTTTCGTATCCGGGGCTTTTATAGGTGCGCCCGGCGGGCGCACGTTCTAACGGGTGAAAGTCCCTGACCCGCCCGGCAGTGGGAAGGGTGCAGCCAATGGCAAGGGCGTCATCGTGAGGTGGGGTCTGAAGGAAGCCGGAGGCAAACCACTGGCCTGTAAAAGTTGTCCGGATAGGCTGTGAAGCGTGGATGAGGTTGCCTAACAAACTAAAGTCCAATAACTGCACGGAACGCCAGCAGTAAACGGGGCAGGTATAAGTGGGAAAGAACGTGTGAGTACCCGGGGAGGTCTCACGGACGTGAAAGTGGCGATAAAACATTCGCTGTCACGGAGTAAAGCT
>NZ_KE384164.1:31785-89284 GCF_000424325.1 [Clostridium] clostridioforme AGR2157 | reverse complement strand
CAGAGCGGGCACTGAAAAATTTTGCCATAGGGAGACGCAACTGGCTGTTTGCCAAAAGCATCCGCGGGGCACAGGCCAGTGCGACTGTGTACAGCATCACAGAAACTGCGCTTCTGAATGGACTGAAGCCATACAACTATCTCACATATGTGATGGAAAAGATGAAAGATCTCGGTGCGTTTCCGGCAAAGGAAGAAATGCTGGAGCTTCTCCCATGGTCCTCCAATCTGCCTGATGATTGCCGCAGCAAACTTAAAAAGTAAAAGACAGATCTTCCCCCGGTAAGTGCTGGGGGATTTCTTATTTTGTCAAGATACGGATTATTACTTACTTACCAAGGAACTATCTATAATACAAACTGATTTGCTTTTGATACTTGCCGAGCAGACGGATAAGTGGAGCCGGGGCGAAAGCAGCTCTATTCCCACAGAGAAAGCGCAGGATATCATGATCTCTATCCTGTTTGTAATTGGAATACAATTAAAGTCATATCAAGCCCCGGAACAGGCAGTAGATATGCTGAAATCAGAGCCTTTGAAGGTACTTTTTGAAAACGGTCTGAAGCTAATAAGGCGAAAAATGGCTGTTTCCCGGCATTTGCAAAAAAAGGTTTTAGAACATCTTCTCGATACGCCAAACGTTTATTACCGTTCCACCATAGCAGACGGTATTAACGGCTTTTTCAAATTATATCGCCCACAGTTTTCCGCCCATGAGATACACATAACGGCTGACTATCCCGTTTTTATGGGAAGACCGGAATTAGGCTTGGCCGCCCGGCGGTCATTACGCTGAATATTTATTCTGCAAAGAATGAGTGTGATGTAATTGCATAAGCCTGCGGATATGAACGAGCTTCCCAAATATCTGAAACCGGAAATTGCCGAGCGGGTAGCGAAGCATTTCAAGGACGGCGTCTTTGAGTTTGATTTCAGTACGGAAGAAATGATTGCCGTTGAGGGGAACACAGTCTATCATACGATTCCCCATTATGCGGAGGAAGGAGCAGAAAGCGTACTGGATAAGCTGCGCCGTATCATGGCCGGAAATTTGGAGGAAACAGAATGAAAACTGCTGAAAAAAGAAGGACTGCGCGTTATAATATAGGCATCCGTTTACCTGGCTGTAATTCCAAACGTTGGGAGGAAAGGAGCTACTATGAACCAGCAGCCAGATAAGATTACAGCTTTATATTGCCGTTTGAGCCAGGACGATGCGCTTGACGGGGAGAGCAATTCCATAACCAACCAAAAGGCGCTGCTATCCAAATATGCGGCAGAACACGGATTCCGCAATACCATGTTTTTTGTAGACGATGGATTCTCAGGGACAAATTTTCAAAGGCCCGGGTTTCAGGAAATGATGAAACATGTGGAGGACTATTCCGTCTCCACCCTGATCGTCAAAGATTTGTCTCGTCTGGGGCGGGAGTATTCTTATATGGGGCGCTTGCAGGATTTCATTTTCCCTGCCTACGATGTCCGGTTTATTGCCATCAACTATGATGTAGACAGCGCCAAAGGCGAAAACGACTTCGCTGTGTTCAAAAATGTTTTTAACGATTACTACACCAAGGACACAAGCAAGAAAATCCGGGCAGTTGTTAAGATGCGTGGGGAAGCCGGAGAACACATTGCCAGCAATCCGCCCTATGGGTATGTGAAAGACCCGCAGGACAAAAAGAAATGGATCGTGGATGAAGAAGCGGCAAAGTTGGTGCGGCGTATCTTTGATCTGTGCATTGTAGGCAAGGGGCCAATGCAGATCGCAAAAATCCTGACCGCCGACAGGGTGCTGACGGTTATTGCGTATAACGCCAGACAGAAAGGATGGGCTATGCCGGACAACCTGTATCAGTGGTGCTCCAAATCCGTCGCTGGAATATTGGAGAGGCCGGAATACATCGGCTGCACTGTCAACTTCAAAACTTATTCCAAATCCCTGAAATTCAAAAAGCGGATGGAGAACCCGAAAGAAAATCAGCGGATATTTGAGGATACGCAGCCAGCAATCATCGAGCGCGGACAGTGGGAACGAGTGCAGGCGTTACGGGCCAACAAGCGCAGACCGATAAAAGACAGGGAAAACAAGTATTTTCTCCGGCCTTGTCTATTGCGCCGACTGCAACGCAAAACTCTACTACTGTACCTGCAAAACCTACCGGGATGATTCACAGGATCACTTTGTCTGCTCCAACTACAAGAGCAATACGGGTTCTTATAAAATCCATTATATCCGGGAGGTCACGCTTTACAAACGGGTATTGGAATGTATTCAGGGAACGCTGACCTATGTGCGGCTGTTCCGGGATGACTTTACGCAGGAAATGCTGGCGCAGGACGAGGCTAGCCGGAAAGCGGAGCTGATACAGAAACGAAAAGCCCTTTCCGGGGCACAGAAGCGTATGGAGGATTTGGACAAAATCATCCAAAGGCTCTATGAGGATTCCGTTCTCGGCAAGCTGAGCGACCTCCGCTTTCAAAAACTCTCGGCGCAGTATGAAACGGAACAGGCAGAGATTCAGAGGCTTTCTGTTTCACTGGAACAGAAGATTGAGAATGAGGCGGGACAGATCGCCGATGTAGGGCGTTTTCTTCAGCTTGCCGACAGGTATTCCGATATGACCTCTGCCACGCCGGTTTCATCGGAAATTCTATTTACTTCCTTATGGGTAGTCGCCAATCCGCGGCGCCCTTCTTTTTCACTATGGTCTGCATACCTCTTCTATTTTCCCACCACCTTATACGTTTCCTCCACAATACGCTCCATGGCGTTAAGGATGTTTTCATACCCCGTGCACCTGCACAGGTGGCCGGATATCAGTTTGCGCAGCTCGTCGCGGTTATACCTCTTTCCCGTACCTACGATCTCCACCGCTGTCATAATCAGTCCCGGCGTACAGAAACCGCACTGCACAGCCGCTTCCTCGATAAATGCCTTCTGAATAGGGCTCAGTTCGCCGTTTGGCCCCTTCAGTCCTTCCACTGTCATGATGCTGCGGCCTTCTGCCCACATGGTCAGGTAAATGCAGCTGTCTATGGCCTCTCCATCCACCAGCACCGTGCAGGCGCCGCACTCCCCTACTTCACAGCCCTTTTTCACACTGGTCAGTCCCAGACGGTTCCGCAATGTCTCCAGAAGGGATTCTCTTGGGTCCACTGCCAACTCCACTTCTTTTCCATTAACAGTCATATGCACTATATTAAGCATCCCACTCACCTCCTGCATTGATTACGGCCTGCTTTACGGCACGCCTGCCCAGCTCCTCCACCAGCTGCAGCCGGAACTCCCTGGAAGCCCTCCAGCTGGAACGCGGATTTACTTCCTCCAGAGCGCCTTTTCCCACAGCCTGGGCCAGGGCCTCCCCTGTTTCCATTCCCTTTACAGCCTCTTCTGTCTTATGACAGCGAATAGGAGTAGGCGCAGCCACGCCGTATCCCAGACGAAGGTCCTGGATATGTCTCTTATCCTCTGTCAGCTTCACGCTCACAGCGCATCCCAGGGTGGCAATCTCCATGGCATTCCTCTTGCCATATTTGATATAATGACCGCCGTATCCCTGGTAATTCTCTTTCTTAATCCTGATAGCCGTCAGCACCTCATCGTGATTCCTCACAGTCCTTCCCGGCCCGGTGTACCACTGGCTGATGGGCACCTCCCTGACGCCGTCAGGCCCCTTAAGAACCAGGACCGCGTCCAGACAGCACAGGCTGCTGGCGCTGTCCGCGCTGGTCACGCCGTTGCACACATTGCCGCCTATGGTTCCGATATTGCGCAGCTGGGGACCGCCCGCCATGTCCACCGCATCCCCCAGCATGGGAATGTGCTTCTGAATGATGTCATTATTGGTAATATGGGAAAATGTGGTGGCCGGACCTATGACAATGGTCCCGTCCTCCTCCATTCTTATGCCCTCCAGCTCCTTAATCCCGTGAATGCTTACCAGGGAGCAGCCGGCCAGCTTTCCCTCCCTGATTTTAATCAGCACATCGCTTCCTCCGGAGATGACCACTGCCTCAGGGGCTTTCACTAGGGCGCGCACCGCATCTTCCACATCTGCTGCCTGATAAAATTTCCCGATATCATACATGCTGTTTCACCGCCCTTTCTATATTAAGCCTGCTTCCTTGAAATGCTTCACCATCTTCTGGGGATCCATGGGCAGACTGTCCACGGCAACGCCTGTGGCGTTAAGCACCGCGTTGCGCACTGCCGGGGCAACCGGTATGGCCGGCGGCTCCCCAAGCGCCTTATTTCCAAAGGGACCTGTGGGGTCATCCAACTCCACAAAGAGTGCGTTTAAGTCCGGGGTATCCATGGCTGTTGGTAGCTTGTAGTCCAGCAAATTATCGTTTAACGGTCTCCCCTTTGCGTCAAAGAGCAGCTCCTCGCTGAGTCCGTAGCCCAGTCCCATGCTCATGCCGCCGTGTACCTGGGCAGCCGCCAGCTTGGGGTTAATCAGTTTTCCGCTGTCATGTACATTGACAATATTAGTCACCTTCACCTTGCCCAAAGGCATATCCACCTCCACCTCCGCGAAGCAGACACCGGTGGCAAATGTATTGGTCTTGCAATGGCTGGTGGCCTCTGCCGTGATATGTACGGAGCGGTCCAGGCTGTAAAATGCCGTGGTGGCCAGATCCTCCATGGGAAGCAGCTGCTTTCCGGTCTCCTTATCCACGATGTGGTTATCCCTTACATCCAGGGTATCCTGGGGCTTCTCCAGCATATAAGCAGCATAGTCAAGTATCTTTTCCTTAAATATAGCGCCGGTTTTCTTCACTGCCATGCCGCTGACATAGGTCTGTCTGGAAGCATATGCACCTGTGTCAAAGGGACTTACGTCCGTATCCTGGGTGGACAGCACATTTACCTTATCTTCCGTGATGCCGGTCACCTCTGCCGCCATCTGGGTGAACACGGTGTCGGCGCCCTGGCCGATTTCAGTTGCCCCCATCTGCAGCTGCATGGAGCCGTCCTGGTTCAGTATCATGCGGCAGGACGCTGTTTCCAGGGATATGGGATATACGCCTGTCTTATAGCAGAAGATAGCCATTCCGATTCCCTTTCGCACGGGTCCTGTCTGGTTTTCATATTCCCTACGTTTTTCATCCCAGTGGATGAATTCCCGGCCCTTTTCCATACATTCCGTCAGGCCGTATGTATTGCATTTTACGTGGGTGTGGGGGTCAGCGTATCCCGGCCTCATGCAGTTCTTTTTCCTGAATTCCAATGGGTCCATGTGAAGGGCCAGGGCCAGGTCGTCTGCCATGCATTCCGCCGCAAACGCGGCCTGAGGGATTCCGTATCCCCTCATGGCGCCGCCTGTGGCCAGGTTGGTGTACACGGTCCAGGCATCGGACTCCAGCACCTTCTCATCCTTATAAATCTGCTTGAATTCATTGGATGAGTTGGCTACGATGGCATGGGCATGGGATGCATACCCGCCCTGGTTGGAATAAGCCTCCAGCTTTCTGGCAACCAGAGTGCCGTCCTTCCTGGCTGCTGCCTTTACCTTAAACTCGATGGCGTGGCGCACCCTGGTACAGCCCAGAGTCTCTTCCCTGGATATCTCCATCCTCACGCCACGTCCTCCCACCTGGGTGGTAAGGAAAGCATTGAGAGGCTCATAGAGCACATCCTGCTTGTTGCCGAAACCGCCGCCGATGTAAGGCTTGATGACGCGGATACGGCCCATGGGCAGTCCCAGCGCCTGGCTGATGACCCGGCGCACAATATGGGGTATCTGTGTGGATGTAGTGACGATGATTCTTCCCTTTTCCATATAGGCAAAGGAGATGGGCGTCTCTATGTGGCAGTGCTGCACGCTCTGGGTCCGGTAGTCCTTCTCTATCTCCACCAGTCCCTCCTCCTTCACTGCTTCCCCGTAAGTCCCTTCGCCCACCACAAAGGAGGAATGGGCGATGACATTTCCCGGTTTTTCATCGTGAAGCCGGGAGGCACCCTCTGCCATGGCATCCTTCACGGTCAGGAGGGGAGCATACTCCTCATACTCCACCTTCACAAGTCTGGCTGCCCTGGCTGCTGCTATATCGTCCTCCGCTATAACGGCTGCAATATCGTCTCCATAGACCCGCACCCTGGTATTGAGAAGTTTCCTGTCCGCAATATCCTGATGGGCCGTTTCCACGGACCATGGATGGCCGGGGGTGGGGAACTGGATGTCCGGCACATCGAAGCACGTGACAATCTTCACTACCCCCGGCACCTTCAGTGCTTCTTCCAAATCAAAGCTTTTTACCACGCCGTTGGCGATGGTGCTGCGTATTACCTTTGCCGCCAGAAGTCCCTGGGGCTCTAAATCGGCTGTATACTTGGCACTGCCTGTGACTTTATCAAATGCGTCAACGCGGGTCATGTTATTGCCAATTCCCATGGTGTGCTCTACCTCCTTATCTTGAATGCGCAAACGCCTGTATTCCAGGCGTCTGCATTATATGCTGCATGTTTTAAATTAATACATATTTAAGTACAAATAGTACCGCCAATACATACATCAGAAGGCTGATTTTCTTCTCCTTTGCACGGCCGGTTGCCACGTTGATAACCACGTAGGAGATAACGCCCATTGCAATGCCTTCGGAAATGCTGTACATGAAAGGCATTGCGATGATGGCGATGTAGCTTGGGATTGCCTCTGTAAAGTCAGTGAAATCAATCTTCAACATGGAGCTAATCATCAGGAAACCTACGATAATCAGAGCCGGTGCCGTTGCAAAGGACGGGATGGCTAAGAAAATCGGTGACAGGAACAGGGACAGACCGAAGAAAATTGCTGCCACTACGGATGTAAGTCCGGTTCTTCCGCCTTCCGCAACGCCGGAAGCGCTCTCAACGAATGTGGTTGTGGTGGAGGTACCGAATACAGCGCCAAGGGAGGTACCGATAGCATCAGACAGAAGGGCGCCTCTAATCTTAGGAAGCTTTCCGTCCTTATCCAGCATATCTGCCTTGGATGCCACGCCAATCAGTGTTCCCAGTGTATCGAACATATCCACAAACAGGAACGCAAACATGATGGTCACAAAGTTCAGGGACAGGATGCCGCTGAAATCCATCTTAAAGAAGGTGGGAGCCATGCTCTGGATACCGAAACCACTGGTGAAATCAGGCAGTACGCTGAACATTCCCAGTTCAGCATTTGGCTGGTACAGTCCGGTCACTTCACAGATAATACCTAAAATCCATGTGATGATAATGCCCCAGAGGATGTTTCCCTTTACGTTCTTAACAACCAGAATACCGGTGATAAGTACGCCGATGAGAGCCAGCAGTACGGTGATTCCAACGGAATTAAATGTTCCTGCTTTCAGAGAACCTTTGAATGAAAATACGGATACAAGAGTGGCGCTCTCCACCACGATTTTAGCGTTCTGCAAACCGATGAAGGCGATAAAAAGTCCGATACCTGCGGATACGGCGTGTTTCAGATTCATGGGAATGGCATTGAAAATGGCTTCACGCACATTGGTAAGAGACAGTGCGATGAAGATAATACCTTCCACGAATACGGCTGCCAGAGCCATCTGCCAGGTATAACCCATCTGGAGTACTACGGTGTATGCAAAGTAAGCATTCAGTCCCATGCCGGGCGCCAGCACAAACGGATAATTGGCAAATGCAGCCATCAGCAGGGTGGCAACCAGCGATGCAAGGGCAGTGGCTGTAAAGACAGCGCCTCTGTCCATTCCCGTGGCGCTCAGGATGTTCGGATTCACTGCAAGGATGTAGGCCATTGTCATGAACGTGGTGATACCGGCAATTACCTCTGTCTTGACATCTGTGTGGTTTTCCGATAGGTGAAATGCTTTTTCCAGGAATCCCTGATTTGATTTGTTCTCCATACTTCATACCTCCTTGAATTCATACCTATAGTTTTCCGCTGTTTCTATAGTTAAAACAGTTTCAGCTAAAATATCTTGCTGCCCGCCGCATACTTGGCGTCAATATGGCGCTCATCCGAAATGTAGATGAACCGCTCCAGCCGCTCCTTTAAGCTCAGAGGCTGAGGATGCTTAAGGCTCTCGTCGTTCAGCACCAGTGCGTCTAACTCATAGCCTTCCTCAAAGCTTCCGGCCTTTCCGAAGAACTCGCCGCCGCCCTTTGTTCCCAGGTAGAATGCCTCCTCCGCCGTAAGGGGCTTCAGTGTCTCATCCACCAGTCTCCAGCGCAGCTTTGACACCTGGATGGCGTCAGCCATGGCCCTGAATACGGACTCTCCCGCACCTCCGGCCACATCCGTACCAAGTCCTGTGTGGATTCCCTGTTCCAGATACGTCCTGACGGGCGCAATGCCGGAGGACAGGTTGGTGTTGGACTGCGGACAATGGGCCACGTATACGTCGTTGTCCTTCATTCTCTGTATTTCCTTTACCGGCGGCCACACACAGTGGGCCATGATGGTTTTCACGCCGTTGCCGAACATGCCGAAATGGTCGTACGCATCTCCGTAAAACTCAGACCACGGGCACAGTTCCTTCACCCAGTCAATCTCTCCCTTGTTTTCCGACAGATGGGACTGGACCGGAAGTTCATACTCAATCTGAATCTTCTTGAGCTCTTCCATCAGTGTGTCGGAGCAGGTGGGAATGAACCTTGGCGTGAGAATGGGAACCGTGTTCCTATACCGCCCCTTTATGTCCGCCAGCCACTGTCTGGTCTCCCTCAGGGATTCCTCTGTCTCCTCCACCAGGATATCCGGACTGTTCCGGTCCATGTTGACCTTGCCTACCATGGTCTTGAGTCCGGTCTCCTCCATCAAATCCATGAGAAGCTCCGTAGCCTCTCTGTGCATGGTTGCAAATATACAAGCCCTTGTAGTTGCACTGTGTTTCATGTTTTCCGCAAATATGGTATACGCCTTCCCGGCATACTCCATATCGCTGTACTTGGCCTCTTCAGGAAACGTCCGCGTGTTCAGCCATTCCAATAGTTCAAGGTCCATACCCAGACCTCTGAATGAATACTGCGGGGCATGGAGATGAAGGTCCGTAAGACCCGGCACAATCAGCCTGTCTCCATAATCCGTCAGAGGAAAGCCTGCATACATCTGCGGAAGTTCTTTGTACACGCCGGCTGATATGCCATCTGTACATACCAGATATCCCTGTTCCACACATATCAGTGTGCGGGAATCCTGGCTGTAGCAGATATTGCCCTTTAATACAAAATTCTCTGCCATATGCTCCTCCTTTTCCGTGATACGCCGGTGACCGGCGCACCCTTGTATTCACCCGTACAGCGGCGGGCCAGGGCTTCCATCTGCATTTTTTTGCAAACAAAAAAACCACCGCTGTTCCTAAGGCTTCACATCAGCCTGTCTCCGGCGCCCCGGGCAGTACCTGATGTGAAAACTTATAGTCAACTATTACGGTAGTTGGTAGAAACGCTCAACCTATCTTGAGCATATATAAGTTTTGAATACTTATACGTCTATTCAATTGCGTCATCTTCTGACACCTTGAGTCTATCACAATAGACAACTATATGTCAATGTATCCTGTGTTTTTTGTGCATTTTCTACATTTTGTATAAAATAATTGGCAGATATATGAAATCCGTCCCTTTTCTTTGTGCGAAACCAATATTCTTTTTAAAATATAACGATGCAATTTGATAAGAGTTCTCAACCGGCACCAATTCAATATACTGTCCAGGTAGACAATGAAGGAGGTTTCCCCCAGCTTACCATTCTGATTACGTTCCTGGCAGCCGTATTCACCAGTTCCTACACTGTTCCAGGAAGCGGGAGGAGGAAGCGGCCATGGCCCGGGCTGAACAGCTCAGGAGCAATTTACTGCGTTCCAACCTACCTCCGTGTCTTCATGGCCTCCCTGCGCAAAAAGATTGAAAAAAATCCCTCACAGCCCCAGTACATCCAGATCCACGTGGGAGTGGGGTACCGGATGATGAAGCGGTAAGGGATGAAACAAATAATGGATGAACGTGTGGATGAATTCCAACGGTATTTTAAATCCAACGGTATTTATGTCATGAAACCTTTCAGAGCCCAGTCATATGTATCCATGGCCTGCTGGAAGCCTGTGTCTGCACTTTCCTTGGCAGCGGCGGCGTCCATGTAGGCCGCTTTTGCCTCCAGATATTCCTGGCGTGACAGCATTCCCAGGGCCAGCTTGTTGGATGCGGCCTGAAACGCGGCTTCCTGTGATGCCATGGACGTTGTGGCGCTGGTCCAGAGTGTCTGGCTGGCCAGGACATCCTGATACAGGGTATCCAGCTGGCCGTACATTTCCTCCTCGCTCTGGCGGATATCACGCTGGCGGGCATGAAGTTCTTTATTGGAGCTGGCTCCCCCGCTCCTCTGTTCCCTCAGGGAATAATTGTTTCCCAGTGCGCGCCATTTGTCGATGCTGCCTCCCATCTCCCGGACACGCTCCGGCCGGGGTGCGGGCATGGGACCGATTTCTGTCTGGGAGCCTTCCGGATATCCGGTGAGAATGAGTAATTCCTTCTTCACCCGTTCCATCTCGTCCCGGGCAGCCTTTGCCTTGGCAGCAGCCGCATCGGCTTCCTTTCCCGCCTGGTCCGCCTGGGCGGCAGAAGCGCTTCCTGTCTGGACCTGGCGCAGCAGCTTCTCATACTGGCTCTGTTTCCACTCTGCCTGAGCCAGAGCCGCCCCCTGTTCCGCTTTAAGGGTATTATAGGTACCCATGAGATTCTGGGCGGTCCAGAGCACGGTATCCTCTATCCTGCGAAGGGACATGGATGCCTGGCTGCCCTGGGCTGATCGTATCTGCTTATCCATATCCTTGGCCGCATCCTCCAGTGTCTTGGCCTGGGCCCGGTACTGGCTGGCACTGTCTTTGTCCCCGTTCTTCTCCAGGTCCTCGGCCTCCTCCCTGAGAAGCCGTCTGGTTTCCATGATTTCCTCCCTGGCATTCTCATACCGCGCCAGGCGGCTGTCATACTGCGCCTGTTCCATCTGTATCTGGGGACTGTAGGCTTTCACCAGAGTCTCCAGCTCCTCATAGCGAATGACGTCGGGCATTGCATCTGCATGGACCTCCAGAGGATGCAGGCAGGCAAAGAGGATGCCTATACAGAGCAGTAAGCATTTTTTCACCATATCCTACGCCCCCTCTGTCTGTGCAAGGCCGTTGACCGCCCATCTGTAATCCTCCAGGGCCTGCCTGTATTTCAGGCCTGCTGTGTCGCATGCGGACTGGCTGGAGGCCATGGTTCCCTGCTGCTGTGTATATTCATTTTTGGAAATCATGCCCAGGCTGTATTTGCGCTCGGCTGTCTGGGCCCCGGTACGGGCCAGCTTAAACTCGCCTGCCGCCTGTTCATAATCAGCCCTGGCCTGCTCCAAAAGCTTATACTTGGCTTCCACATCCGCTGCAATCTGCCTGCGGCCTGTCTCCACCTTCTGATTCATCACATCCCACTGGGTCCCGTTGCCTGTAAATGTCAGACGGCGCTCATTGGCTGTCTGGGTAAAGTTCTGCTCCAAGGCCCTTTCCTTATCCAGCTCCAGGTCAATCTGATCCATCTCCCCGGCGTCCGGCACCGGCACTTCCCTGATATCCGGCTGGGCATCGTGATCCCATCCGGTCATGACGCAGAGTTCTCTGCGAAGTCCGTCCCGTTCCCTGTCATTGGTCTCCAGGGCTGCCTGGGCTGCCTCCATCTTTTCCCGGGCCGCGAGCAGCTCAGCCTGAGTGGCCATGCCCTGGCCAGCTTTCACTGCCATGGCTTCATACTTTGACCTGGCCTGGTTCACATCCTCCTCCAGGGCAGGACGCGCCTTGGCCTTCTGCCAGTAGGATATCATCTTTGTCTGGGCATCCTTTACAAGGACAGCCTCCTGTCTGTCGTACTCCAGTTTCTTTACCTGTCCGTCCTCATTCTGGGAATCAGCCAGCTCCTGGTTCTGTTCAGCCTGAAGGCGGGCGCTTATGGCCCCAACCGCTGCTCCCGCGTATCCCGGCTGGTCCTCATTGACAAAATCCATCATCTTATCGCTGGAATCATAGAGCCTGTCAGCAATGTCCTGGTAGGCATTCTTGATTTCATCGTGGTCCTTGCCTCTGTAGTCATCGTATTCCAGGCGGTTATTGATAACCGTGGCATTGTATTCATGGATCAGGTCAGCCAGCTCCCCGTATTCCAGCACATCATCCCTCAGCGCCGCCCATTTTTCCGCAGAATAGGCAAACTCCGGGCTGGCCCACGCAGTCACCGGCCGCAGCATACCCGGGGCCGGGGCCAGCATCAGGGCCAATCCCATGGCTCCTGCTCTCTTCCATGTACCGCTCATCCGTTTCACTTGCTTTCCTCCTGTCTCGATTCTCGATTTTCGTAACAGTTCAGACGGCGGGAAAAATGGTGAAGAGGCGGGTGTTAAGCTGGCTTATAAGACCGATTCTGCACCAATTTTTACATCGGATGGATATCCGATGCTTCTTGACCGTTTTTTCGGTTAAGAAGATGCGCCGTCTGAACTGTTACATTTTCTCCGGCTGGATCCTTGATTTCTCAGGCCGGATTCCCGTCTATTCGTAACGCAGCGCGTCTATGGGGTCTGCCTGGGCTGCCTTGGAAGCAGGGTACAGTCCAAAGAAGATACCGACCACTGCTGAGAATGACACCGCAACCACGATGACCCCCGGTTTTATGACCACCGCAAATCCCAGAAGGAATCCTCCCAGGGATACGGTTCCCACTCCCAGTATGACTCCGATTATACCGCCGCAGGCTGACAATATGGCTGACTCCGTTAAAAACTGAATCAGCACATCCCTGGTCCTTGCGCCCAGGGCTTTCCGGATTCCGATTTCCCTGGTACGCTCCGTCACAGACACCAGCATGATGTTCATGATGCCGATGCCGCCTACCAGCAGCGAAATGGCTGCGATACCGCCCACTGCCATGGACAGGTTGCCCATCATGCTGTCCACCGAGGTCATTTCCTGCATAGCCGTGTACATGTACATATCCTCCGGCTGCCTGCCGTGCATCTTGGCCGCATATGCCTTGAACTGGCTGAAGAACCGGTCCAGGTTCACATCTTCTTTTGCATACACATGGAGCTGGTAAAAATAGTCGTTGGGCCAGGTCAGCAGAGTGTACGGAATGAATGCCGAACCCTTGTCATTGCTGCCGCCCATCATCAGGGCCTGGAGGGCGTTGGTCTCCTTGCGGTACACTCCCACCACCGTAAAGTCGTCAGTGGAGCCATATAAGGTGGTCCTGAAGGACCGGCCAACCGCATTCTCAGTGCCGAACAGCATCTGGGCGCTTTTAGTGTCCATGACCACATTCTTCCTTCTTCCCAGGATGTCTCCCTCATTGAGATAACGGCCGTACACCACGTTCACCGGCTGGACATCCTGGTAATTGTAGTCAATTCCCTGATAATCAAATTTAATCTTAGTCCGCTTATACTCGGCATCACTGCTGGTATAGGCACTGCTGTCTATATAGGCAATCTGGTCCTTAAACGCCTCCTTGGCCCGCTCCATCTCGTCCAGGGTGAAATAATCGCTCTGCCGCACATCATCTACCCAGTAACCAATGGAAACATAAGCCTGAGTAATACCCACGTCCTTGTACAAATCCGAGAAAAGTCTCCGCATGGTATCTCCGATGGACACGATGGCTATGACAGAACCAATACCGATGATGATTCCCAGCATGGTAAGGGCGGAACGCATCTTATTGGACCGGATGGCTGAAAATGCCATCTTCATGTTTTCAATCAGCATCCTGCTCCCCTCCCTTCCCGTCCTCTGAAACCACGCGGGCCACATTCAGCTTGTCACTCTGTATCTGTCCGTCACTGAACCGTATAATGCGGTGGGCAAAGGCTGCTATATCCTCCTCATGGGTAACCAGCACCACGGTGGCCCCTTCCTGGTGAAGCTTTGTAAACAGCTCCATGATTTCCACCGAGGAGGCGGTATCCAGGTTTCCTGTTGGCTCGTCTGCCAGAATTAACGGCGGCTCATTGGCCAGGGCCCTGGCTATGGCAACCCTCTGCCTCTGGCCTCCGGAGAGCTCATTGGGCATATGCTCCTTCCTGGCTCCCAGCCCCACCCGTTCCAAAAGCAGCTGGGCCCTGACCGCCCGTTTGGCCTTTGGCACCCTGGCATAGGTCATGGGCAGTTCCACATTCTTAAGGGCCGATGTCCTGGATATCAGGTTAAAGGACTGGAATACAAACCCGATTTTCCGGTTTCTGATATCGGAGAGCTGGTCCGGCGTCATGTCTGCCACGTCAATGCCGTCCAGGTAGTAATGGCCCAGGGTGGGCCGGTCCAGGCACCCAAGTATATTCATCAGGGTAGACTTTCCGGACCCGGAGTGTCCCATGATAGCCACAAACTCCCCCCGTTCAACGGTCAGGTTTATCTTCTTAAGTCCCAGTACCTTAATGGCCCCGGTATCATATATCTTGACCAGATTCTCCAGCCTAATCAGGGGGCCGTCATAGACATCTCCCTGCATCCTGCTGTCCCTGTGTAAAAACTTCATCCACTTATTCATACAGCGCCTCCTGCTACTGGGTGATCAGCACGGCAGCACCGTCCGCCAGATGGGGTCCCGGATTGGTGATGACCTGCATTCCCTCCTCCAGCACTGTGCCGTCCGTGGGAATGACCTCCACCACCACGTCGCCGTCCACGCCCATGGTCACAGGTATGCGCTTAACCTTCATATCCTGCGCAATGGCTATGTATGTCACTTCCCCGTCGTCAAAAAGTGCCGATGTGGGAACTACGAAAACATCCTTTGCCTCCCTGATTAAAAGTTCTGCTTTTGCCGTGATTCCCGCAATCAGCTTCGAGCTCCCGCCGTCCACCCGTATGGTAGTGGGGATGACCCTCTCCGTGGAACCGCCGCCTTTTTCCTCGCCTGTGGGTGATATCTTTATGACTTCGCCTTGTGCAGTCTCACCGTCCAGGATATCCGCTGTGATGGTAGCCATCTGTCCTACCTTTACCTTGCCGATGGAAAACTCGCTTACCTTGATTTCCAGCTCCAGCTGCTCCAGGTTCTCGATGCTGAAAATGGGTTTATCATCCTCTACTTTATCCGCAAACTGACCCACCTTGGAATTGACGCGGACCACGGTGCCGTCAATGGTGCTCCTTATCTGGGTATTATCCAGTTCTTCCTTTTTCTTCTCCAAATCAAAGGCCGCGTTCTGTATCTGAATGCCGTAGGACGAATCCGCAACACCTCTTCCATTCTCAACCGTGTAGCCTTCCATCTGCCTTCTGGCGTCATTCAGAGCATTGGCGCTGGCTTCCAGCTCCATCTGGGAAATGTCGCCGGTGGCAAAGAGCTGGCTGTTCCTGCTGTGATCCAGGCTGGCCTTCTGGAAATCCTGGACTGCCTTTTCGTATCCAAGGGCTGCTTCCTTATCCTTTTCCTGCTTATTAGCCACCGCAAGGTCGTAGGCGTTCTGGGCAATCTGCACTTCCCGCTCCAGGTCCGTGCTGTCCACCACGGCCAGCACCTGTCCCTTTGTCACGGTATCGCCTTCCTTCACATTCATGGCAGTGATTTCCGCGTGAATATTGGACACCACGTCCACGCTGTCTGTTCCTGATACAGGACCGCTTACCGTAAGCTTTTCCTGAACGTCCTGTTTTGCAAGAGGCATCACGGCAACAGGGATTCCCATATCCTTCTTTCCTCCGGACATACGGGAGAACCCAAACAAAACCACTGCCGCCAGTATCAGGACCGTGATTATCTTCCGCTTCCGGCTGAACCCCTTAAAGCGCCGGACAGGGTGTAAGCCCCCCTCCGATGTCCGGGGTCCGGCCTTATGCTTTTTCTTCTTTTTCTTTCCGTTTCCTATATCCTCCGGAGCCATCAGCTCCTCCACGCGGCGGTCAATCTCCTCTGACTCTGAAATGCCTTCCAAAACCTGGATTTCCTCTAAATCACCAGCTTTTTTCTCTGTTCCCATGACTCCCTCCTTAATACCAGCGGATAGTGTATTATTTATATTAATACAGTTATATCACATATGGCATACTTATACAACAAAAATAAACACTCGCGCTATTGCTGTTCATTTAATAAGGCTATTATATAGGTTTGCCATAAATATTTCATCCAGTATTTTCATAACATTTCATAAATGAAAACGAAAGATTTACTTAAGGAACCGGGCAAACCATATAAAAAGGCGGCAGGCCCCTGTATTACAGGTGTTTCCTGCCGCCTTTGGCGGGCGGGACATCTTCCTTTGCCCTACAACCTATCCCTTACCCTAAACCTATTCCTTGCCCTGCAATCTATTCCTTGCCCTGCAATCTATTCCTTGCCCTGCAGTCTATTCCTTACTCTGTAACCGCTGCCCTAAGGCGTTTCATCATCTCGTCCACATCCGCCTTCTCAATCACCAGAGGCGGAACGAAACGGATGATATTGGGCCCGGCGCTAATTAACACCAGCTTCTGCTCCAGCAGCGCTTTTGACACAATAGGGCCTGCCGGTACAGAGAACTCCAGTCCCTGAATCAATCCCATTCCCCGGTGTCCCCTGATGCAGTCCAGTTCCTTTGACAGCTCCTCCAGCTTCTCGTAGAGATAGGCGCCAATCTCCTTTACATGGTCCGTAATATGACGTTTCTCAAAAATATCAAGCACTGCGCTGGCTCCCGCTGTCACCAGGGGATTGCCGCCATAGGTGGTGCCGTGGTCACCCGGAACCATGGCACTGGCCGCCTTGCCCCATGCCAGGAAGGCACCTATGGGAAGTCCGTTTCCCAGCGCCTTGGCCACTGTCATCACGTCCGGCTTCACGCCGTAATGCTGCCAGGCAAACATTTCCCCGGAACGGCCCATGCCGCACTGGATTTCATCCAGTATAAGGAGCAGGTCGTACTCATCGCACAGGGTCCTGACACCTTTTATGAATTCCTCCGTGGCAGGATAGATACCGCCCTCTCCCTGGATGGTCTCCATGATTACCGCGCAGGTCTTGCTGTTAATCAGCTTTTTCACGCTGTCCAGGTCGTTGAAATCAGCGAAGCGGATTCCCGGTACAAGGGGCTTAAAGGGCTCCTGGTAGCGGGCATTGCCGGTGACGGACAGGGCGCCCAGGCTCCTTCCATGGAAGGAATGATTCATGGCAATGATTTCCCCGGTCATGTCCGGCTCCGGGTCCTCGCAGCCGTCGCAGCCGTCTCCCATGGTTTCGTGAAGTTTATTATAGTGAAAGCGCTTTGCAATCTTAAGAGCGCCCTCAATGGCCTCGGTGCCGCTGTTGGTAAAGAATACCTTATCCATATGGGATGCCTTAAGCAGCTTCTCGCCCGCCTCAATGGAGGGCTGATTGTAGAACAGATTGGAGATATGGGTCAGCTTGTGAAGCTGGTCCTCCACGGCCTTTGTATACTCCTCATCCCCATAGCCCAGCGCCATGACCGCAATGCCCGCGCCAAAATCCAGATACTCGTTTCCCTCTGTATCGTAAAGTTTCACTCCCTCCCCATGGTCAAATACCACTGGGAACCGGTTATACACCTTATAAAGGGCCTGTTCCGCCCGTTCCATCAACTGTTTCTCAGCCATGATAATACCTCTCGTCTTCTTCTGAATTATAGATAGCGGTTCCTATACCCTTGTCAGTAAAGATTTCCAGCAGCAGGCAATGAGGAATGCGTCCGTCCAGGATATGCACCCTGGAAACGCCGTTCTTTATGGCGTTGATGCAGTTTTGAAGCTTGGGAAGCATGCCGCCTCCCAGCATGCCGCTGTCCACAAAGCTCTGGGCCTCCTCCACCGTCATCTCGGATATAAGGGAGGACTTATTCTCATAATCCTTATACACACCCTCCACATCTGTAAGGAAGGCCAGCTTTTCCGCCTCCACAGCCGTGGCAATGGCGCAGGCCGCGTCGTCCGCATTGATGTTATAGCTCAGGAAATCCTCATCAAAGCCAATGGGGCAGATGATAGGCAGAAAATCCTTTTCCAGCAAATCATATATGATTTTAGGATTCACTTCCTCCACATCGCCTACAAACCCGATGTCCTCGCCGCCGGCGTATTTCTTATGGCATTTAAGCATCATTCCGTCCTTGCCGCTGATTCCCACCGCATTGATGCCCAGCTCATTGACCAGCTGGACCAGGCTCTTATTTACTTTATTGAGGACCATCTCGGCAATCTCCATGGTGGGTTCGTCCGTGACCCTGAGCCCGTTCTTAAACTGGGCCTCCATCCCCACCTTACCTACCCAGCGGCTGATCTCCTTCCCGCCTCCGTGCACAATGATGGGCTTAAAGCCTACCAGCTTAAGGAGCACCACATCCTGAATCACCTTTTTCTTTAATTCCTCATCCACCATGGCGCTTCCGCCGTATTTCACCACCACGATTTTCCTGTTAAAACGCTGGATATAGGGCAGTGCCTCAATGAGCACGGCCGCCTTCTGCATTGGTTCCAAATTCATCTTCCCACTCCTCTCGTTATGAGCACTTGGCGCCCGTCTTTTGGGCGCTTACGTGCGATACATGTCACTGGCACTTGGCGCCCATATTATGAACGGTAATCCGCATTAATCTTAACATAATCAAAGGTCAGGTCGCAGCCCCACGCAGTGGCCTTCTCATCCCCCATCTTGATGTCAGCCACAGCCGTCACCTCAGACTCTGACAGAATCTGAGTGGCCTGTTCCTCGCTGTAGTCCGCGGCCACGCCGTCCTTAATGATCTGCATCTTCCCTGCCGCGCTCTCAAAATACAGGTCCACCTTTTCCGGATCAAACTGTGCCCCTGAATAACCCATGGCACAGAGTATCCTGCCCCAGTTGGCGTCGTGGCCGAAGATGGCTGCCTTGGTAAGGCTGGAACAGATTACCGACTTCGCCAGAACCTTGGCCTGTTCCTTTGTCTCTGCTCCCACTACCTTCACCTCAAACAGCGCGGTACAGCCCTCGCCGTCGCCTGCCATTTTTTTGGCTAATGTTTCATTTACAATCTTTAAGGCCCGGCAGAAGGTATGGTAATCCTCATCCTTCTCTGTGATTTCTTTGTTGCCGGCCAGACCGTTTGCCAGAAGGAGGACCGTATCATTGGTGGATGTGTCCCCATCCACGGAAATCATGTTGTATGTATCCTGGATATCCTGGCTGAGGGCTTCCTGGAGCAGCTCCCTGCTGATGGCCGCATCCGTGGTCACAAAGCTCAGCATGGTGCACATATTGGGATGAATCATGCCGGAACCCTTGCACATGCCGCCCATGGTCACAGTGGTTCCTCCCAGCTCAAATTGGACAGCCACCTCCTTGTTCTTTGTGTCCGTGGTCATAATGGCCTTGGAGGCGCCGGTGCCGCTCTCCAGGCTTTCGCCCAGCAGAGGAGCCATAGCCTTAACCCCCGCCGTAATCCTGTCCATGGGCAGCTGCATGCCGATGACGCCTGTGGATGCCACCAGGACGCTTTCAGCGGGAATTCCCAGGGCCTGGGCAGCTGCCTCGGCCGTCTGTGCGCAGTATCCCATGCCTTCTTCCCCGGTACAGGCATTGGCAATTCCTGCGTTTATAACCACTGCCTGGGCAGGCGCCCCGCTTGTCACCTGGTTCTTATCCCATTTTACGGGAGCTGCCTTCACGATATTGGTGGTGAAGGTGCCTGCTGACCTGCAGGGCTCCTGACTGTAAATCATGGCCATGTCCTGACGGTCCTTATATTTGATTCCGGCTGCCGTGGAAGCAGCCTTAAAGCCCTTGGCAGCCGTAACGCCGCCGGTTATGATTTTGATTCCCTTGCCTGACTCATCCATATCTCTCGTTCCTCCATTTATTTCCATACCTTTATGTCATATGGAGATGCACCGGCCCCTTGTCACGGTGCACTCCGTTTCATTTTACCGTACAAACCGGGTGATGTTTTCCTCATTCAATATGAATTCGTATGTATTCACATCCTCCCGTTCCCGCCATCCGATTCCCTGCCAGAACGCATTTCCCACCTCATTCTCCTTAAACGCAATCAGGCTGATTTTGCTGACTCCTTCTTTCTGCAGGGCCTCCATGGCAAAGCGGACCATGCGGTATCCGATGCCGTGTTTCCTGTATCCCGGCGCCACGCACACGTGGTAAAAGCAGCCGGTCCTGCCGTCATGGCCGCAGAGGATGTTCCCTATAATATGACCGTACTGGACAGCCACCACACTGGTAGTGGGATTCCTCCTGAGGAAGCGCACCACTCCCTCCCGGGAATCGTCAATGCTTCTGATTCCAAATCCCTTGATTTCTGTCCACAGGTCGTAAACCTGGTCGTAATCCGCTATTGTCATTTCACGGATAAGGATATCCATCGTACCTGCCATGAGCTCATGTTTCCTTTCTTTTTCCCTCTTTTATCCTTTCAGAGCGTCTCTAAACCAACAGCCTGAACCATCAGGGGAAAATAGGAATCTGCTTCAGTCCCGTATTCTCCGGCAGACCGAACATCAGGTTCATGTTCTGGATGGCCTGGCCTGCTGCTCCCTTGACCATGTTGTCAATGGCTCCCATCATCACCACCCGGTTGGTTCTGGTGTCTATCTTAAAATTCACGTCTGCAAAATTGCTGCCCTCCACCCACCGGGTCTGGGGCACCACATCCTTTTCCAGGACGCGTACAAAATATTCGTCCGCATAATATTTGTCGTATACAGCCTTTACCTCCTCGTAGGACACTTCCTTTGTAAGGGAGGCATAGGCCGTCACCAGGATTCCGCGGTTCATTGGTACCAGGTGAGGGGTGAAGCTGATGGTTACCGGCTTTCCTGCCGCATAGGACAGCTGCTCCTCTATCTCCGGCGTATGTCTGTGGGAGGCCACTCCGTAAGCCTTAATGTTCTCATTGACCTCGCAGTACAGACTGTCCACCTTGCTTCCCCTGCCTGCGCCGGATGTGCCGGACTTGGCATCGATGATGATGGTATTGGGGTCAATGAGCCCTTCCTTTACCAGAGGATACGTGGACAGGAAGGAGCAGGTGGGGAAACATCCCGGATTGGCAATGAGCCTGGCCTTCTTCACCTTTTCCCGGTTGATTTCAGGCAGCCCATACACGGTTTCACCGATGAACTGCGCAGATGCATGGGTCAGCTTATACCATTTCTCATAAACCGACACATCCTTAATACGGAAGTCAGCGCTTAAATCAATGACCTTTACCTTAGACAACACGTCCTCGTCCACCAGGGATGCGCACAGGCCCTGAGGGGTTGCGGTGAACACCACGTCCACCTGGTCTGCCAGCTCCTTCATATTATCATCCATACACGCGTCGTCCACAATCCGGAACATGTTCTGGTAGATGGATGCATATTTCTGGTCTATGTAGCTTCTGGAACCATACCATTTAATCTCTATGTCATCCCTCTGGAGCAGGAGCCTTGCCAGCTCTCCTCCCGCATATCCTGTGGAACCGATAATACCTGCCTTAATCATATCCGTATCTCCTTATATTTATAAATATTGGCTGCTGCCTTCATTATAGTCAGTTTTTCTTTTAATGAAAAGAAGCATTTTCATGACCCTTATTTCCCGGTCCCTTTTCAGATTTCATAATTATACATTATAAATGCATAATATGCAACATCTTTTTAAAAATTTTTATTTAGCACTTGCATTTTATCACATAATGTTGTATATTTATGAAAGTTCAATCAGTACAGCAATCTCAGGAGGATATTAATATGAAAGAAAAAGTAGTTTTAGCTTATTCCGGCGGACTGGATACCACCGCAATCATTCCGTGGCTAAAGGAGCATTTTGGTTATGAAGTCATCTGCTGCTGCATCGACTGCGGCCAGGGCAGTGAATTAGACGGCCTGGACGAGAGAGCCAAATTATCCGGTGCTTCCAAATTATATATTGAAGATTTAGTGGATGATTTCTGCGACAATTACATCATGCCCTGTGTAAAGGCCAATGCAGTATATGAAAACAAATACCTCTTAGGCACCTCCATGGCCCGTCCTGCCATTGCCAAGAGACTGGTTGAGATTGCACGTAAGGAAGGCGCCTCAGCCATCTGCCACGGCGCTACCGGCAAGGGCAATGACCAGATTCGTTTTGAGCTGGGCATCAAGGCCCTGGCTCCTGATATCAAAATCATCGCTCCCTGGCGTATGACCGATGTATGGACCATGCAGTCCCGCGAGGACGAGATTGAATACTGCAAGCAGCACGGCATTGACCTGCCCTTCTCCGCGGACAGCAGCTACAGCCGTGACAGGAACTTATGGCATATCAGCCACGAGGGCCTGGAGTTAGAAGATCCGTCACAGGAACCAAACTACGAGCACCTGCTTGTACTTGGCGTGACTCCTGAAAAGGCGCCGGACGAAGGCGAGTATGTGACCATGACCTTTGAAAAAGGCGTTCCCACCAGCGTAAACGGCCAGAAGATGAAGGTTTCCGATATTATCCGCAAGTTAAATGAGCTGGGCGGAAAACATGGCATCGGCATTGTGGACATCGTGGAAAACCGCGTGGTAGGCATGAAGTCCCGGGGCGTGTATGAGACACCAGGCGGAACCATTCTCATGGAAGCCCATAAGCAGCTGGAGGAACTGGTATTAGACCGGGCCACCATGGAGACCAAAAAGACCATGGCTGATAAGTTGGCCCAGATTGTTTATGAGGGCAAGTGGTTTACCCCACTGCGCGAGGCTGTCCAGGCATTTGTAGAGTCCACCCAGGAATATGTGACAGGCGAAGTGAAATTCAAACTGTACAAGGGCAATATCATCAAGGCCGGAACCACATCCCCATACTCCTTATACAGCGAGTCCCTGGCTTCCTTCACCACAGGCGACCTGTACGACCACCATGACGCAGACGGTTTCATCACCCTGTTCGGACTTCCCCTTAAGGTAAGGGCTATGAAGATGGCTGAGGTAGAATCTGCCAAGAAGGGTCAGTAAAGAGGCGGGGAACTGAAACGGTAAATACCGCATTTTCCGCACATTGGAAAGGACCCATGAAGAAGCAGCCTAATCTTCATGGGTCCGTTTTAAACTGCCATTGAGCTGCAGCTATTTATGTCTACAGTGACTTCACGGCTGCCACAACGTTCTCAACCGTAAATCCGAATTTCTTAAAGAGCTGTCCCGCTGGTGCGCTGGCGCCAAAGCCCTTCATGGTGACGGTGGTACCGTCAAGGCCCACATATCTGCCCCATCCGAAATCGCCCAGTGCCTCTACTGCCACTCTCTTACGCACTGCCTTTGGAAGGACCTTCTCCTTGTAATCCTCAGTCTGTTCCTCGAACACGTCCATGCTCGGCATGCTGACAACGCGCACATCCACGCCCTCTTTTGCCAGCTCAGCCTTTGCACCCACTGCCAGCTCCACCTCGGAACCAGTGGCAATGATGATGGCATCCGGAACTTCCTTCGCGGAATCTTCCAGGATGTAGGCTCCCTTTAATGCCTCCCTGCTGGAACCAGCCAGCTGCGGCAGGTTCTGCCTTGTGAGTACCAGAGCCGTAGGAGTCTTTTTGGAAGATACGGCGCTGTACCATGCAGCTGCTGTCTCCGTGGCATCCGCCGGGCGGTATACATGGAAGTTAGGCATGGCGCGCAGCATAGCCAGCTGCTCAATGGGCTCATGGGTAGGTCCGTCCTCTCCCACGCCGATGCTGTCATGGGTAAATACAAAGGTAAGAGGCACGCCCATAAGAGCGGACAGCCTTGCCATTGGCTTTGTATAATCACTGAACACAAAGAAGGTGGACACGAATGCCCGCAGGCCCCCGTGAAGCATGAGACCATTTCCAATGGCGGACATGGCCAGCTCGCGGACGCCAAAATGCAGGTTGCGTCCGGCATAGTTTTCCTTGGAGAAATCGCCCATATCAGTCATGTAGGTCTTGGTAGACGGAGCCAGGTCTGCCGCTCCTCCAATCAGATTCGGCATCAGGTTCTTAAGCTTCTGAAGCTGCCTGCCTGACAGACTTCTGGTAGCATCCGGCTTGTCCTCAAATGCCCAGTAGTCTTCACTGTCATAAATATCATTAGCCAGATTCGGATTATAGAATTTATCCCATAATTCCTTCATCTCCGGGTATTTCCCGCAGTATTCTGCAAATAATGCGTTCCACTTTTCCTCTGCCTCGGCGCCTCTCTCGGCGTATGCCTTATAATTGGCATATACCTCATCCGGTACATAGAAGGGCTCCATGGACGGCCAGTTCAGGAATTCCTTCATGGCTTTTACATTGTCATCCCCCAAGGGCTCGCCGTGAGCGCTGGCCTTGCCCTGCTTTGCGGGACAGCCGTAGCCAATCTGGGTCTTTACGGTGATGAAGGATGGACGTGTGGTATCCGCCTTTGCCTCCTCGATGGCCTTGCCGATGGCATCCAGGTCATTGCCGTCCTCAACGGTAATCAGCTGGAATCCGAAGGCTTCCATGCGCTTCTGTACGTTCTCTGTAAATGCGATATCCGTGCTTCCCTCGATGGAAATACGGTTAGAATCATAAAATACAATAAGCTTGCCCAGCCCCAGGGTACCTGCCAGTGAGAATGCCTCGGAGGAAATGCCCTCCATCATACAGCCGTCGCCGCCCAGCACGTAGGTATAATGGTCAACAACAGGATATCCGCCCTTGTTGAACACGGCTGCCAGATGGGACTCTGCCATAGCCATGCCAACTGCCATGCCCATGCCTGCGCCCAGCGGACCTGTGGTGGCCTCAACGCCTACTGTATGGCCATACTCCGGATGTCCCGGTGTCAGGGAATCCATCTGACGGAAATTCATCATATCCTCTTTTGTAAGGCCGTAGCCGAAAAGATGAAGCAGGGAATACAGCAGTGTGGAGCCATGGCCTCCTGAAAGGATGAAACGGTCCCTGTTCTCCCATCCTGGATTCTTAGGATTATGGTTCATATGTTTTGCCCACAGCTCAAAGGACATGGCCGCGGCTCCCAAAGGAAGACCTGGGTGGCCTGATTTGGCTTTCTGTACAGCATCTGCTGCCAGAACACGGATTGCATTGACTGACATGGTATCAATCTGATTCATAGTTCCCTCCATTCCGGTGCCCCCAAGGGGGCCCACGCATCATAGATGTTATTTTTTTACCAGCTGCCCTTTATTATACCAATTCCATCCATACAGGGCAATACTTTTTCTCGCAAAAATCAGTGCAACATTTTGCGTTTCTTTGCGTTATTTTGCAAATTTAAAAACGATTGTTATAAAAAGATTATAATTTAAACACATTTTCATCACATTTTAATTTTAAAACTGTTTAGTGAGTATATTATAAAAAACTGACAGGAGGACACATTCAGTGATTGAAGTTAAAAATCTTGTGAAAGATTACGGCGGCCATCTGGCAGTGGACCATTTAAGTTTCCGGGTGGAAGACGGCCAGATATACGGCTTCCTGGGCCCTAACGGCGCCGGGAAGTCCACTACCATGAACATCATGACCGGTTATCTGGGCGCCACAGAGGGCCAGGTCATCATAGACGGCCACGACATACTGGAGGAGCCGGAAGCCGCAAAAAAACGCATCGGGTATCTGCCGGAGATTCCGCCTCTGTATATGGACATGACCGTGTATGAATACCTGGAGTTTGCGGCCTGTCTTAAAAAACTGCCGAAAGCAGGGCAGAAGGACGCCATACAGGAGGTAATGGAACTGGTTAAAATCACGGATGTCAGGAAACGGCTGATCCGAAACCTGTCCAAGGGCTACCGCCAGCGGGTGGGCATGGCCCAGGCCGTTTTGGGAAAGCCCTCTGTCATCATTCTGGATGAGCCCACCGTTGGACTGGACCCCAAGCAAATCATTGAGATACGGGATATGATAAAAGGTCTGGGCAAACAACACACCGTCATCCTGAGTTCCCACATCCTGTCCGAGGTAAGCGCCGTTTGCGACCATATCATGATCATTGCCCACGGAAAGCTGATTGCCAGCGATACTCCTGAAAACCTGGAACAGCGGTTAAAAGGCGCCGCGGGCCTGGATCTGACGGTAAAAGGCAGCGAGGAGGCACTGAGGCCCGTGTTGGAGGAAATTCACGGACTGTCCATAGAGCGTATGGAGGCAGGTAGTGAGGCTGGCACCTGTGTTATGAATCTGCAGTTTAGCGGGGACGGGGATGCCAATGTTTCGGACAGCGCCACTGCATCGGACAGCGCCACTGCTTCAAACGGCGCCGCCTCTCCCGGCCCGGAAACAGATATCCGCGAAACCATTTTTTACGCCTTAGCCAATCACCACCTTCCCATCCTGTCCATGGCTCCCTCCAAGGCATCCCTTGAAGAAATATTTCTGGAGCTGACAGAGGACTCCCCAAAATCCCGGGAGGACAGCGGTGGCACAGACCCCACAGACCAATCAAAGGAGGAGGATTCCCAATGAGAGCTATCTATAAGCGGGAGCTGAAATCCTATTTCTGCTCCATGACAGGCTATGTTTTTATTGCTTTCATGACAATGTTCATGGGCATTTATTTCATGGTCTACAATATGATTAACGGTTACCCCTATTTTTCCTATACACTTAATTCCATCCTGATGATACTTATGATTGCGGTGCCGATTCTGACTATGCGGAGCATGTCGGACGAACACAGAGCAC
Source organism: [Clostridium] clostridioforme AGR2157 (assembly GCF_000424325.1). Taxonomy (GTDB): domain Bacteria; phylum Bacillota; class Clostridia; order Lachnospirales; family Lachnospiraceae; genus Enterocloster; species Enterocloster clostridioformis_A. The sequence continues at coordinate 62,676 of NZ_KE384164.1, read as the reverse complement.
GGACTGACCAGCTGCTGCTGACCTCCCCCGTATCCGTATGGGGTATTGTTATGGGAAAATTTCTTTCCATGGTCACTATTTTCGCTGTCCCCATGGCCACTGCCTGCCTCTGTCCCCTCATCATCCGAAGCGCCGGGACCGCTTACCTGACAGAGGACTATGCATCCATACTGGCCTTCTTCCTTTTGGGATGTGTCTATATTGCCATTGGGCTTTTCATCTCCTCCCTTACGGAAAGCCAGCTCATAGCCGCGGCAGGGACCTTCGGCGTACTGCTGCTCAGCATCCTCTGGCCAGGGCTTTTAAACTTTATACCGGCTACCGCAGCGGGTTCGCTGGCCGGTTTCCTCATTCTGTGGACCCTTGTGTGTTTTATCATGTACCGGCTGACCGGCCATATTCCCCTTTCCCTTGGACTGGAAGCAGCCGGGGCAGCAGTCCTTATAGGAACCTTTTTCGTGAAGCAGAGCATGTTTGAACGGGCCCTGACCGGACTTCTGGGAAAAATCGTCCTGACAGACGTATTTGACGGCATTGTCAGCAGCCATATGCTGGATGTCAGCGGTCTTGTCTATTATCTGAGTGTGGCCGGTATATTGCTGTTCCTGACTGTTCAGTCAATCGAGAAAAGAAGATGGAGTTGAATCATATGACCAGAAAATTTAAAAAAGGCAGCTATATGGCACTGTTCACCCTTGTGGTCATTGCCGCTGTCATTGTACTCAACCTGATAGTGGGAAAGCTTCCTGCCAAATACCTGAAACACGACTTAAGTTCCAACAAAATCCTTACCCTGGGGGATACAACCAGGGACATCCTCGCGCAGCTGGACAGAGACGTTACCATCCACATCGTGGCTGACCCCAACTCCGTGGATGAAAGGATTACATCCTTTGTAAATCTGTATAAAGACCTTTCCCCACATATTTCGGTGGAAGCCAATGACCCAGTGCTTCACCCGGACGTACTTACCTCCCTGGACACAGAACCCGGAAACCTGATTGTATCCTGTGAGTCCACCGGAAAAAAGACTTCCGTTTCATTTGACGATATCATCCAGTTTGACCCCATGGTTTACTACCAGTACGGGCAAATCAAGGAAACAGCCTTTGACGGTGAAGGACAGATTACCAGCGCCGTCCGCTATGTCACAAGCGATACGGCTGCTGCCGTATATACCCTGACCGGACACGGCGAAGCCGCCCTCTCGTCAGCCGCGGCAGATGCCATGGATAAATCCGGCATAAATGTGACCGAACTGAATCTGCTCACCCAGGGAGCCATTCCCCAGGACTGCAGCCTTCTCATCATGAACGCCCCTGCCAAGGATATTTCCGTGGATGAAAAGGAAACTCTGACCGATTACCTGAAAAACGGCGGCCGCATGTTGCTCCTTGCAGGCTGTACCCAGAATACCCTGGCCAATCTGACTGAATTCATTTCCCAGTACGGAATGGACCTGAAAAATGGATTTGTGGCTGACCCGGCTCCCCAGCATTTCTACAACAATAATCCCTTTAATGTTATTCCGGATTACGACTTTGCCAGCAGCCTTCTCTCAGGAATCGACTCCTCCGCGGCAGCCCTTCTGGTCCAGCCTGCCGGAATGACCATACAGGAAAATCCTTCGGAGGACATTGCGGTCCAGCCCTTCCTTACCACCTCTGATTCCGCATTTCTGGTGGATCCTGTCACACAGGAGAAGACGCAGGGCTCTTATGTGCTGGGAGCTGTGGCCACGGAGACTGTAAACGAGGAAGAGGGCTCATCCTCCATGCTTACCGTTATCACGGCGCCAAGCATGATTGATGATTCCATTCTGTCACGTTTCCCCAGCATCACCAACCTGACTTTGTTCATGAACGCCGCGACCAACGGACTGCCTGGAGTCACACCGCTGTCCATCCCCAGCAAAAGCCTGGATATTACCTATAATATGGTAACATCCGCCGGACTGTGGAGCGCGCTGTTCATTATCGTGATTCCGGTCATTTTCCTGATTGCAGGCTTCGTGATCTGGCTGAAGCGCCGGAAGCTCTAAAACACGTTGACATGTATCGCACGTAAGTGACCTAAGTACGGTCACTAAGTGCTCATAACGAGGAGGTTAGACATGAAGAAACATGTACGGCCAATGGTTCCCGCTCTGGGAGCCCTGGTCCTTCTCTGCGCTGCATATGGCGTCATCAACTGGCAGCAGGAGAGGAATGCTAAAACACAGGCCCTGTCTCCGGAAAATGCCTCTGTATATATGACCGACCTTCCGGAACTATCTTCCCTGTCCTGGACGAAGGATGACAAGAGTCTGTCCTTTACCCGGGAAGGCGACACCTGGTACTATAAAGGAGATAAGGATTGCCCCATCCGCCAATATCCCCTGACCACCCTGGCAGATACCCTGTCCCACTTAAAAGCAGAGCGGAAGCTGGAAGGTGCGGATTCTCCGGAAGCATATGGCCTGGATAACCCTTCCGCGCGGTTTGATACCGTTTCCTCTGACGGTTCCTCCCGCGCCATCCTGCTGGGCAGCCAGGTTCCCGGTACCGGCGGTTCAGGCTCGGACGGTTCCCAGACCCCTGCCCAGTACTATGCAGCCATGGAAGGGGACAGTCAGATTTATACCATCAGCAGTTATCTTACAGAGACAGCTGCCAAGGGACTTTACGATTTTGTCGAGACAGAGTCCCTTCCCCATGTGTCAGGCGCCGATATCCGGGAAATCACTGTTTCCAAGAACGAGCAGACCAGCCGGTTCTGTAAAAAGACCGTGGATGACGCAGGCAATATAGCCTGGTATAAGGACTCTGCCGAGGACGAGGCCAACCGCCTGGATGACAATGGCGCTCTTAATAATCTGGCGGATGCCATAAGCGGTTTGTCGTTCCAGTCCTGTGTATCATACAAGGCCAGCGATGAAGAATTGGGCAGCTATGGCCTGTCTGATCCAACTATGACTCTTTCCTGGACCTATGAAAGCGGAGATACGGACGGCGGCCTGTCATTGGCGATTGGAAGTCCCACTGAGGATGGTACCGGCTACTATACCAAAAAGGATGATTCCAGAGCCGTGAACCTGATATCCAAAGAGGCGGCAGAGCGTTGTCTGAACGCTGCCTATCCAAAGTAATGTGAATCATACATGAAGTTGTGTTAAATATGAAAGGGAAACAACACTGCATTCCTGCCTGTTGTCTCCCTTTTAATTAAATAACTGTTCTGATATATGATTGCCCTTAAGCCCCTTCCCTGCGCTCCCCCGCGCCCCTGTCATGGAGCACAAAATGATTCTTCTGAAAATCCAGTATCCCCTCAGCCCGCATCTTACTCAGCTCGCTGGACATGGCGCTCCGGTCCACGCAGAGATACTCAGCCAGCTCCTGGCGGTTATGGGGTATGTCAAAATCCCTTCCCCCTTTTGCCATGGCCTGCTCTGACAGATAGGACAGAAGCTTTTCCCTGGTGGTCCTGCGGCACACATGCTCCAGTTTGTTTTCCAGCTTCACATTGTGCTCCGACACCAGACGCAGCATGTTGTGTATGAACCTGGTATGGAAATCGCAGGCCAGGGGACAAAATGTGATCATCCTCTGGTAATTGAGGAACAGGGCCTCGCATCCTCCCTCTGCCACCACGCTCACCGGCAGCACCGGGGTCCTGGCGCAGGAATAGGACTGGCCAAAGAGCTCCCCTTCCTTTATATGATATATGTGTTCCTGATGTCCCCAGAAATTCTCCTGGATGACACATGCCTTTCCCCTCAGCAGAACCAGCACCTTATTGACGGATTCTCCCATGCGGAAAATATATTCCCCGTCCTCATAAAGCACCTGCTCCGAGGCGCAGCATTTTAACAGAGTATAGAGCTCGTCATCACTAATGCCATAAAATAGCGGAGATTTTTTCACAAGAGGCAGCCATTCCTCCATATTCGCCCTTCTTTCCGTTGCATTTACAACTCTTTTGCTGTAAATATTATATAATCAAGAGATTTTTCCGTCAAGAGGGATTTTATGTGAGATAAAATCTCATATAGTATCACTGAGCATCGTCCATTCCCAGCTGTTTTTTATATATCCCAATGACTTTTTTCATAGCCTCCTGTCCGGGGGCCCCTATGGTAAGGCGCTTCTCCACGCAGGTCTTCATGCTGATGGCCTCATATACGTCCTCCTCAAACACCGGACTGATGGCCTTGTATTCTTCCAGGCTGAGATTATCCAGGGCAATTCCCTTGCCGATGCACGTAAGGACCAGCTGTCCCACGATGCCGTGGGCATCCCTGAAAGGCACTCCCTTGTTCACCAGATAGTCCGCCGCATCCGTGGCATTGGTAAAGCCGTTCTTTGCACTGGCCTCCATTACCTCCTTACGAAAGCTCATGGAGGAAATCATGCCTGTAAACAGAGCCAGGCATCCCTTTACCGTGTCAATGGCGTCAAAGGTAAGCTCCTTATCTTCCTGCATATCCTTGTTGTAAGCCAGAGGAATCCCCTTCATGGTGGTCAGCATGGACACCAGGGCGCCGTATACGCGCCCGCTTTTGCCGCGTATCAGTTCTGCGATATCCGGGTTCTTTTTCTGAGGCATGATGGAACTTCCTGTGCTGTAGGAATCATCAATCTCCACAAAACGGTACTCGTTGGTATTCCATATTATGATTTCCTCGCAGAACCGGGACAGGTGCATGGAGATAGTGGACAGGGCGCTGAGCAGCTCAATCAGGTAATCCCTGTCAGCCACTGAATCCATGGAATTAAGGGTCGGTCCGTCAAATCCCAGAAGCTCTGCCGTATATTCCCGATCCAGAGGATAGGTGGTGCCTGCCAGAGCACCTGAGCCCAACGGGCAGTAATTCATGCGCCTGCGTATATCCTTAAGGCGGGAGCGGTCCCTGGAGAACATCTCGAAGTAAGCCCCCATATGATGGGCCAGGGTGATTGGCTGGGCCTTCTGAAGATGGGTGAAGCCGGGCATGAAGGTGTCTGTATTCTTCTCCATCACTGCCAGCAGCTCCTCCAGCAGTTCCTTTACCAACGCCTCGATGGCGTCAATCTCATCCCTGGTATAGAGCTTCATGTCCAGGGCTACCTGGTCATTGCGGCTGCGTCCTGTGTGAAGGCGTTTTCCCGCCTCCCCAATCCGCTCAGTCAAAGTTCCCTCCACAAAGGAGTGGATATCCTCATATCCGGAATCGGATGATATGGTCAATTTACCACTATCCAGGTCTTCCAGAATGCTTTCCAATCCGCGGATAATATCATCTCTGTCCTGTTCTGTAAGGATTCCCTGCTTTGCCAGCATCTTCACATGAGCAATGCTGCCCCTGATGTCCTGACGGTAGAATTTCTGGTCAAAGGAAAGGGATTCGTTAAAATTGTGTACCAGCTGATTGGTTTCTTTTGTAAAACGTCCGCCCCATAATTTCATGGCTCTAATCTCCTTATTTCTGATTTTCTTTTGTCCTGTTTTAACTGCTCTTTTTCTTCTTCCGGCCGATTCCAGCCAGCACAGTGACTCCCAGGACAGCCGTGCTGACTCCGGTAATCCACGCCCCGGTCCTAAGTCCCTCCGGTTCATAGGAAAAACTGATTCGGTGGGTCCCTTCACTGATGTCCACTGCCAGAAACGTGTCAAACATCTTCCGCGGCACCACGGCCTTGCCGTCCACCAGGATGCTCCATCCCTTATCATAGGGAATGCTGGTGTACATAACGCCTGCGGAATCTGCGGTTATGCTGCCTGACAGTTCCGTATCCGTCCACCTGGAAAGCACCATGGGATTCTGGTTCATTTTCCCGTAAACAGCCTCCAGGGCCTGAGGGTTAAAACGCCACACCTCTGCCTGCAGGGTCGGGCTGCCGTCATCCCCTGCCTCCAGACGCACCTCCACATCCTTGTTGATGCGGCCCAGCTCCATAAAGTAGCCCCGGTCCACATTATCAAAGCTTTCTGTCTGCTCTCCGATTACAGCCGTGACCTCCTTCACCTTCTTATCGGTCACATACACGTAGTAATCGCCGGTCTCATCGGCTGTAAATGTAAGCTTTCTGCCCTCTGTTACGCTTTCGTTGGGAAGCAGCACATGCTCTGTTTCCAGCACATCGCAAAGATCGTTCTGGACATGGGCCGGGTTCCCGGAATTCAAAATCCAGTTTCCTTCCACATCCGATGGAAGCATGAATGCCACAGGCAGGGTAAATTTATTCTCGTACAGCCACATGCTTCCTTTTCTTGCGGACAAATCCCTGAGTCCATCGGCAGGCTGCTGGTCCCCGTATATGCCGTACCGCACGGACAACAGGCTGTCCACCAGAGGTGTGCTTCCTGTGATGCTGTAGGCATTGGTAGAACTCTCACACCCCATCCTGCGGAAGAAATCCGACAGGGAGGCATTGGCTGTGGATGAAAACAGGGATACGGACGGGAAATTCATCCAGGCGCCGTCATTCTTTGTCTTTCTGTCTGTCTTTTCCACACGATAGAAGGTGTCCGACTTGATATTCCACACCAGATCCTCCACGTCCTGGTTATCTTTCACATAGGAGGACCTGCTGGTGGTAGGGATGCTGGTTACCGCGGTATTCACGGCCGCCTCAATGGCAACCACGGCCAAAGCAGTGAGAAGGATGGCATCCAGGCTCCATTTTCCCTTGTGGTACAGGTAAATCAGACCTCCATATATGGCAATGAACAGGAGCGCCACATAGAACACGGAGAAATGGTATTGTTCCGGATTATTCACCAGCTTCTCTGCCAGCAGCACAAAGGAAACAGCTCCCCAAAACGCCAGGCATACAGATTTCCAGGACGTATCCTCCAGATGAATGTAGGCGTGGTAACACATGAACAGCATCAGTGCAATATAAATGAAGGACTGACGGCAGGGAAGGCTGTTGGGATAGTGAAACCCATGCCAGATGAAATTCAGCACATTAACGGAAAAGCTGGCATAAAACAGAATCAGCATGGTGCAGTACACTGCCTTTTCCCTGAAGGTAATCTTCCTGCTTCCCAGATATAAAAGGAAGAACATGAGCACTGCCACACCGCAGTATATATTGGGCCAGTGGTCCAGGCCTATCTCGGTTCCCACATTTCCTATGTGACGGGCAATCATATCAAAGATGGAAAAATAGGAGGAAAATGTCTTAGGAAAATCAAAATCCCCTGACGCCGTGACCTGCAGCGCATAAATCTCCGGCAAAAGCACCACCGCGGCAAGACCGCCCGCCAGAAGGGAATAAAAGGCAAAGCGCAGCCCTGTTCCCATGAACTCACCAAAGCTTTTTGGCGGATTGAGTGTCATCTGAGCAATCACATAGATGACCATGAAAATGCAAATCATAATGGAAATATAGTAATTGGAAAGGATGGAGAGGCCCAGAGTGATGCAGTAGAGCGTCCCCCTCTTCTCCTTCACCAGCTGCTCCAGTCCCAGAAGAATCATCGGAAACAGCATGATACAGTCCAGCCACATGATGTTCCAGCTGTAGGCAGCCATATAGCCGCTGAGGGCATAAAAAATACCGAAAAAGCCCACGCCGAAATTCTTAACTCCAAAGTGTTTCTTCAGATACCACGAAAAGCTAAGGCCGGACAGTCCTGTCTTGAGAACAATGAGTATGGTCATGAACTCAATGATAAACTTCTTCGGGCATAGTATCAGAAGCCAGTTCACCGGGCTGGCCAGATAATAGGCATAGAGCGCCGAAAAATTCACCCCCATGCCGATATCCCAGCTGTAAAGCAGGCTTCCGCCATGGGTAAGCTTATACTGGAACTCTGAAAAAAACGGGGCATACTGATGGTACATATCTGTCCTGAGAAAACACTCTTCCCCAAAAGGAAAGATACCTCTCTGGGCAAATATGATAATCATGGCCACTACCGGGACAAAAAATGCTGCCACCAGACCGTCCGAAGGCTTTAACAACCGAAGTCCGCGCCTGTTTCCTGTCCGTGACATCCCTGTCTCTCTCTTATCGTACTGCTGCCTGTCCTGTCCGGCAGTCTCATTCTCTTCTTCCATTCCGTATTCGTCTTCCTCTGATGTATATTCATCTGTTGCGTAATTATCTGTTGTATTATTATCTGCTGCATAATTATCTGCTGCATAATTATCTGCCGCATTACCCTCCGGAGCATATCCCTCTGTATCATTCTGCGGCTTGCGGCTTCCATTTTCTGTCCTATGGGAATCTATCCTATGGAATTCATCCCTCCTGGAACCCGCCCCATGAGAATTCATCCCAAAGGAATCCCTCTCATGCAACCATTCCTCTTCCTCCCCAATCCCATATGTTTTCTTTTCCTCTGATGTCTTTTTTTCCCCGTCGGTAACCGGCTCCTTTGAGAGCGCTTCCTCCCGGGCTTTATCCTGTATGGTCGGTTCTGGCTGCACAAGCTTCAGGATTTCGTCAAGCTCCCGTTCAACCCGTTCTATTTCTTCACGTTCCATCACAGTCACCTTTCTCTATTCAGGCTTATTCTTGAATATCCAGAGTTTGCTGAAAATATAGTTCAGTACCATGTTGATTACAGAGGATGTGAATTTGCAGAACAGCTCATATAGCATTCCCCTGTCACCGCCTAATTTTACCATGACCACCATGAGCACCCAGGTAACGGCTCCTGAGAACGCCCGGGCAGCCACAAATGCTCCCACCTCCTTCATAAGGTAGGAAGGCCGCAGATTATAATTGCGGAACACGATAAGCTTGTTCACCACATAGGCAAACAGCACCGCCGCCAGCCATGACATGGCCTGGGACAGGCCTACGCCAATCCCAATCTGCCTCAGCAGAGCATATACCGCAAAATCCACTGCCGTGGTGAGAAACCCGCATATAATGTAGCTTATTGTCTCATAGTTAACACATTTTACCCATATTTTACGTAACATCTTCTGCTCCTGCACTGTTCCAGAGTGCGCACAGACAAACTCTGGAGCAATAATCCCTTCTATTATATGGTAGCATCATGGAATTGTAAAGAAAAAACCATTATCTGTACAGGAAATCCTCGGCCCCCCTGGTGTAGTGGAGTTCCCCGTCTTCCGTGAGGAATATGCCGTAGATTTGGTCCATGGACTCTATGAGCCTGGTCCCTTCTTCCAGTCCCAGGGCAAAACAGGTGGTGCTCAGTCCGTCCCCGTCCACTGACCTGGGGGAAATGATGGATACCTGGGTCAGCCCATTTTCATAAGGATATCCGGTAGCCGGATCCAGTATATGATGATAGTTGACGCCGTCCTCCACAAAATGCCTCTCGTACACGCCGGAGGAAACCACGGACATGTTGTCTATTTTCAGTGCTGCCACGGTCTCTGTATGGGTTGCGTACGGCCTCTGGAGCCCTATCTTAAAAGGAGTGCCGTCCGGCCGTTTTCCCACGCAGAGCACATTTCCTCCCAGGTTGATGACCGCACTTTCCACACCGTTTTCTTCCAGATATGCCTTCATCTGGTCTGCTATAAAACCCTTGGCTATGGCGCCCAGGTCAATGGTGGTCTCGTCATTGAGGAAGGTGACCTGTCTGCCATCCAGGATCACATTTTCATATCCCACCTTTTTCAGATCCGCCTCAATCTCCTCCCTGGGCGGCACATGGGGCGTCCTGCCTGTAAAATCCCACAGGGAACTTAAGGGCTCTATGGTTATATCAAAGGCCCCCTGGGACATGCGGCAGTACTCCAGCCCCTCCGCCAGTACCTCGGCTGTTTTCTCCGATACGGTGATGATCCTCTCACCCGGTCTGCGGTGGTTCAGTTTATAAATCTCGCTGCCCTCCAGGGTCTTGCTGAGCAGCTTCTCATAGTCGGAACAAAGTGTCATGCAGCCGTCCAGAATGGTCTGGTCCTCTGTATCGTATAAGGTAACGGTGACAAATGTGTTCAACAAAAAAGACGACCTGGTGACAGGATCCGCAACTTTCTTGCTGCATCCTGCCAGCCAAGCCGTGCACATGATAATCAAACCTGCTGTTATTATTGTCTTTAATCCTGTATTTTTCATGCCTTACATTCTAGCACCCGGCCCTCAAAAAGTCAAGGCAGCCGCATTAGGCTTTAGTCTCTTCCATGTACTCATCCATCACAGCGTCCAGAATGCTCTTAAGGGTCTCAGGCGCCCTGCCTCCCACCGGAGTGCCGTCAATCTCATTGGCAGCCACACACAGTTTGGTGGATGATGTCACCAGAACCTCGTCCGCATCCATCATCTCCTTCAGGGTATATGGAGTCTCGCTTACCGGAATCTCCAGTTTCTTACAAATACGAATCAGGTGGGCCCTTGCAATGCCCGGAAGAATCAGATTGTCGGCAGGAGCCGTATAGAGAATTCCGTCCTTTAAGATATGGCAGTTGCTATGGGCACATTCTGTCACACGGTCGCCTCTGTGGAACACTGCTTCCTGGCATCCTGCCTCTTTTGCTTTCTGGGCAGCCATGACGCTGGGCAGCAGATTCAGGGTTTTGATGTTGCAGTGGAAGAAACGGGTGTCCTCCTGGGTAATCAGGCGAATTTTCTTGTACAGGTCCGGTGTTCCCATGGGCTTTAACATAACCCAGAGATTTGCCGGTACGTTCTCCGGAAATTCATGGGTCCTGACAGCGGTCCCCCTGGTTACCTGGAAGTAAATGAACAGATCTCCGGTGTCCATCTTATTTACCAGGTCCTGAAGCAGCGCCTTCAGCTCTGCCTTTGTGCATGGCACCTGAATCCTGATAAGGCCGGCGCTGTTGAAGAAGCGGTCAACGTGCTCGTCAATTGCAAAAATCCTGTAATTGCGGCAGGGACCTGCATCGTATACGCCGTCTCCAAACCAGCATACCCTGTCATTCATGGGAACGCTCATGTTCTCCAGTTCGTCGTACTTTCCATTATAATATCCAAGCGTTTTCATATATGTAATCTCCTTTTTAATAAAATCTTCATTGAAACATGATGCTAAAACCGCTTCTTCTCTTCTTCCGGTATGGCGGAATACATGTTTTTGATTTCCTTCAGCACGAAATGGGTCCTGGTGGCGGATACACCGGGTATGCTCTTGATGGTGCGGTGGATGCGCTCCAGCTCATCGGAGGAGGCGCAGGATATCTTCAGCACAAAATCATAATCCCCGGTCAGATAATAGCAGTCCAGGATATTAGGGTGGTCCATGATGACCTCTGTGAAGGAGTCATGGAACTTGGGATGCTCCAGGCTGATTTCCATCAGGGCTGTGACATCGTTCCCCAGGGCCTTGGCATCCACCCTTACCGTATAGCCCTTGATGATGCCGGACTCTTCCATCTTCTTGATGCGGTCCAGTACGGCTGATACGGACAAATGAATGGCTTTGCTGATGTCTGAGGCTGTCTCCCTTCCGTTCTCTTTTAGGATGTTCAGTATCTTATAGTCAAGTTTATCCATCTTGTCCCCCTGTTATTTTAGCTTTTCAAATGTGATTTCGTAGTATATACTGGTAGGTGGATAGAATGCATTTGCTGCACTGCGCCTGCGTGGACATTATAACACAAATCATCCAGGAGTTGTACTATGAATCTCTCTTATTTGAAATATGCGGTAGAAGTGGAAAAAACCGGGTCCATCACAAAGGCGGCTCAGAATTTTTATATGAATCAGCCCCATCTGAGCAAAATCATCCGTGAGCTGGAACGGGACCTGGGATGCGACATCTTCGACAGGACCAGCCGCGGGATGGTTCCCACCAAGAAGGGTGTGGAATTCCTGCGCTATGCAAAGGCAATCCTGGTGCAGGAGGAACAGATTGAGGCCCTGTGCGTGAAGAACAGCGAAAAAGCCCTGGAGGTGAATCTGTGTGTTCCCAGAGCCACCTATATTTCCTATGCCTTCTCTGAATTTCTTAAAAATATGGACAGCTGTCCCTCTGTCAATGTACATTACATGGAAACCAATTCCAAGGACATCATTCGGGGCGTGTCAGGCAAGACCTTTGACGTGGGCATCATACGATGCCAGGCCCTGTATGAATCTTATTATATGAAGCTTCTCCAGGATGAGAACCTGGAGTGGAAGGAACTGTGGTCATTTTCCTGCAATGTCCTTATGTCCCCCAGCCATCCCCTGGCCTCTAAGGACAGGCTGACATACCTGGACTTTACCGATTACATTGAAATCGTCCAGGGCGACATCCAGAACCCTTCCTTTACCTTTGAGGCCCAGGATGCCTCTGCCACCGGCGGTAACTCCAAGAAAACCGTTTCCATCTATGACAGGGGTAGCCAGTTTGATCTGCTGCGCCAGCTGCCCGGTTCCTATATGTGGACCTCGCCTGTGCCCTACGGCTGTCTCACCTCCTCAGGCCTGATTCAAAAGAAATGCAGTTATCCCGGAAACATCCACAAGGACCTGCTGATTTACAGGAGCGGCTACCGCTTTTCCAGGGAGGAGGAGGAATTTCTCCAGTGCCTTTCACGGATGGTAAGCCGTCTCTCCGATTGACCGCCAGTATGAATTTCATTAGCCCGTCAGCCCCCTCATTACAGCGGCTGACGGGCTTATGTTTTGCGTTGAAATCCCGTTTATTCCTATTTATATAGTGTAGTGTCTTTATATGAAACAGCGTCTTTATATAGGGCAGCGTCCCATTTTACCATGATCCGGAAAGAATCCTCGCCAGCTCACTGTCCTCGTTCAGAATGATAGTCTTATTATCCCCTTTCAGGGAAGCCTTCAGGGCATCCAGGGAGCGCACGTAATTATAGAAGTCGGCCTTTGCCTCGTCATTGTAGGCGTCGCTTAATATCTGCATGTATCTGGCCTCGCCCTCCGCCTTGATTTTCTCTGCCTCCGCATTGGCCTTGGCTATGGTCTCCTTCACCGTCTTATCAGTCTCGTTCTTAATCAGGGATGACTGGTAATCGCCGTCAGCCGTATACTGGGCGGCAATGTTGTTTCGCTCGGATATCATTCTCTGGTACACGGATTCCTTGTTGGAGTCTGGAAGGTCCAGCTTCTTTGTCTCCACCGCATAGATGTGGATGCCGTAGGAATCCATGGCATCACCGATGTTCTCCGTGATGGTCTTAGCCAGGTTCCCGTCCCGGCCGGATATGATATCCGCCTGGTTGGTGGAGGAAAGCACGTTTTTGATGGAGTTATATACCACGTTCCCCAGTCTGACTTCTGCCTTTTCCTTGCTGGCGTTCAGGGACGCCAGATATTTCACCGGATCGTTGATATCCCATATAACGAAGGAATCAACGGTCATTACCTTTTTGTCCTTTGTGGTGACATCGCTTGGGTACAGGTCGGAAATCATCTTATATTTAGGTATCTTCTGCACGGACTGCAGGAAGGGAACCCTGAGAGAGGGACCTGCCGAATTCTCTACACGGACCACCTTTCCGAACTGGATAATCAGGGAGTACTCATTGGATTTTGTAACCACCAGCGGATTGAATATGGTGACAGCCAGGAGCACGATAACCAGTATTCCCATGTTTCTCATAAATTTAGTCAATGTCTTCATTACTGTCCGCCTCCGTTCTGGTCATTGCTTCCATCCATATTATCCTGGGTATTATCCTGGTCATAGGCGCCGGGCTGGCTGTTCAGGCTGCCGGAACCTGCCTGGTCTTCCTGGTTTGCCTGATGGTCCTGGCTGCCGCTGTATGCCCCCTGAGAACCGGTGTTTGTCTGGGCCCCGGTGACAAAGGAGTCCAGGGGAAGCATGGTCTGAGTCCCGTCTGAGCCGTTTATGATGACCTTGAGCCCTGGCAGAATGTCCTCCATGGTCTCATAAAACATCCTCTTCTTTGTAATAAGAGGATACTTTGCATATTCCTGGTACATATCGTTGAACCTGGATACCTGCCCCTCTGCCTCGCTGATTCTCTGCTGGCGGTAGGCTTCCGCGTCCCTGGCAGCCTTGTCGGCCTTTGCATTGGCTGCCGGAAGCTGCTCGGACTGGTACTTTCTGGCCTCGTTGATTTTGGTATCCATACCCTGTTTTGCATCCTCCACTGCCTTAAATGCATTGTTCACCGCATCCGTTGGCGGCTGTGCGTCCTGGATAGTCACATTATTAATGCCCAGGCCGATGTCCTCCTGCTCCAGGCGCTCAGACAGCAGTGCCTTCACCTTTGCCTGAATCTCGGATTTGCCGGTGGTGATGACCTCGTCCACGCTGTAGGAGCCCACCGTGTCCCTTATATAGGACTGGGCCAGGTTCTTTAAAATAGGAATGGCAGTGTCGCTGTGGATATACGCCTTAATGGGGTCCACAATCTGATACTCAATGTAGAAATCCACATTCACAAAGTTAAAATCCTTGGTTATCATCTCTGACTCGGACGTAACCGTAATCGGATTGTTCTCGCTGTCCGCATGGTTCTGTGCATTGTAATCCGGGTCGTATCCAATGGGCATGCCCTTGATTTCCTTGGACATCTTATGTACCTTCTGTATGAAAGGCACCTTGAACTTGGGCCCTGAGGTAGTGACGCTGCTTGGACGGCCAAAGGTGGTCAGCACTGCCATCTCGTTCTCTGACAGGGTATAGAAAGAATCAAAGGCAGCAATGGCCAGGACAGCCACCACAATGGCTATCTTTATGGTACGGAGCATCCGCTTCATCCTCTTATTGCTTTCTTCCCTGTTGTCAAATACTACTTCCGGTCCCTGATCTTTTTTACCGCCTCCAGGTCCCACAAACCTCTTACCCATGAAAAAATTCATCCGGTATTCCCCTTTCTCAGTCATTTTAGAGAAGTATACCATAAGTTTCACATACCGGATAGCATTTGCCCCGAGTTTCCAATAATTTTATAATTCCTTCAGGGAGATGCCGGAAAAGGAATACCGGTATTCCTTTTTCATACCTACCCATTCCAGGCCAATGATGTTAAGATGTAATCGTTAAAGAAATAACACATCAAAACAACATTTTACATATACTGGGAGGTATTATCATGAGATTTACACTGCCAAGAGATTTGTACCATGGAAAGGATGCACTGGAAGCCCTTAAGACCCTGACCGGCAAAAAAGCCATTGTCGTTGTAGGCGGCGGCTCCATGAAACGTTTTGGTTTTCTGGACAAGGTAGTTGATTACCTGAAGGAAGCCGGCATGGAAGTTAAATTATTCGAAGGCGTTGAGCCTGACCCATCTGTGGATACAGTTCTGAAAGGCGCTGCTGCCATGCAGGAATTTGAGCCTGACTGGATTGTGGCAGTGGGCGGCGGTTCTCCCATTGACGCGGCAAAGGCAATGTGGGCATTCTACGAATACCCCGACACATCCTTCGAGGACCTGATTACACCATTCAGCTTCCCGACCCTGCGTACCAAGGCTAAATTCTGTGCGATTTCCTCCACATCAGGAACAGCAACTGAGGTTACCGCATTTTCCGTTATTACTGATTATAAGAAAGGCATCAAATATCCCCTGGCCGACTTCAACATCACGCCTGATGTGGCTATCGTGGACCCGGCTCTGGCTGAGACCATGCCAGGGAAGCTGACCGCACACACAGGAATGGATGCCATGACCCATGCAATCGAGGCTTATGTCTCAACTCTTCACTGCGAGTATACGGACCCGTTAGCACTCCATGCCATCGAGATGATTAACGAGTATCTGATACCTTCTTATAACGGGGATATGGAAGCCCGTGATAAGATGCACGATGCACAGTGTCTGGCCGGAATGGCGTTCTCCAATGCTTTGCTTGGAATCGTACATTCCATGGCTCATAAGACAGGTGCTGCATATTCCGGCGGTCACATTGTTCACGGTTGTGCTAATGCAATGTACCTTCCCAAGGTTATAAAATTTAACTCCAAAGAACCTGAGGCCGCCGCCAGATATGCGAAAATTGCTAAATTTATCAACCTTCCCGGTACAACGGATGAGGAGCTGACAGATGCCCTTATTGCCCGTCTCTTAGAGATGAACAAGGCTCTGGACATCCCGGCCTGCATAAAGGATTACGAGGGCGGAATCATTGATGAGAAGGAATTTATGGATAAGCTTCCGAAGGTTGCCGAACTGGCCGTAGGCGATGCCTGCACCGGCTCCAACCCAAGGGCCATCACTCCAAAGGTCATGGAACAGCTGTTAAAATGCTGCTACTATGATGCGGAAGTAGATTTTTAACTGCCCCCTTTGTGCTACACTCCATATAAACGGTTTGTTTTTACTGCCCGAAAAGGGTGGGAAAGAATTTGTCTTTCCCACCCTTTTCACGTTGCCAGAAGCTGTTCCATATAGCGCAGATACCCGCACAGTCCTGTGATGATGAATATTTCCAGAAAACTGGTGATAAAGCCAGCTTCCAGGAGGAATAGGACAGCACAGGCTGCCATCATCCACAGGATGCCCCATGCCCTGCGAAAGCGCATTCGGTCACGGGCGCTTAAGAAGCGGAGGAAACCAATGATGCTGACAGCCAGCAGCACCGGCGAAAAAAATGCCAGCAGCACATGGAGGTCTGCCTTTAAGGGATATTCCTCCGGCATATAGGGAATCATAACTGCCATGAGGAGAAAGGCTGCCGCTGTATACATGAGTGTCCTGCCTCCCGGATTCCTGTACCTTCCTATGTGAAAAAGATAACGGACATACACACAGTAATAGATGCCGGTGGCAAATCCCCACACTGCAAACAGCAGCTTGTTGCCGGTCCGGTTGCCCAGGACAGACAGGTTGGTACCGGTCCAGCTGTCAAAGGATGCCAGGAATATGGTCACGCCCGGAATCAGATAAATCGTGAAGAGGTCGTATTTTCCTTTAAACCGTACATTCCGGCCCTGCATGGTCCTGCCTCCTTTATCAGATGATCCCTGCTCTTAAATCTGTCCCGGATCGCCTGCAGCCTGGATATCCGGGACAATGAGGAAGGGAGCGCGCACATCTGCTTTCGATGTGCCGCTCCCTATCATTATCTGATGAAGTGCTGACTTTTACACTTGAATCATTTTCCTTGGAAGGTATCTGCCCTCCAATTATGCCATTGTTTTTAAAAGCTTTTCCACAGAGGAGAGCTTCACGCAGAGGGTAAACAGCTCGGCAGCCGTAATCAAATCCCCTAAAGTCGGATAGGTGGGCGCGATACGGATGTTGCTGTCATGTGGATCCTTTCCATATGGATAGGTGGCTCCGGCAGAAGTCATAACCACTCCTGCCTTCTTGCATCTGGCCACGATATCCTTTGCACAGCCCTCCAGTGAATCAAAGGAGATAAAATATCCGCCCCTTGGCTTTGTCCACCGGCCGATTCCCAGTCCTTCCAGCTCCCGATCCAATATCTCCTCCACTGCCTCAAATTTGGGCCGGATGATATCCGCATGCTTTCTCATATGCTCTATCATGCCGTGGATATCCTTAAAGAAACGGGCATGGCGCAGCTGATTTACCTTGTCGTGGCCAATGGTCTGGTTCTTTAACTGGGCCTTGATGTCCTCCAGGTTATTGTGGGAGGTGGCAATGGCCGCAATACCGGAACCGGGGAAGCTGATTTTGGAGGTGGATGCGAACTTATAAACCAGATCAGGATTTCCGGCTCTCTTGCACTCTGCCAGAATTTCAATCAGGTGATCCTGGTCATGGTCATACAGGTGATGTACGCCGTAAGCATTGTCCCAGAATATACGGAAGTCGGACGCAGCCGGCTTCAGCCTTGCAAAACGGCGGACAGTCTCGTCTGAATAGGAATAGCCCTGGGGATTGGAGTACTTGGGCACGCACCAGATTCCCTTGATGGAATCATCGGAAGCCACCAGTTCCTCCACCATATCCATATCAGGTCCCTCCTCGGACATAGGTACATTAATCATCTCGATGCCGAAGTATTCTGTGATGGCAAAATGGCGGTCATATCCCGGAACCGGGCAGAGGAATTTCACCTTATCCAGCTTGCACCAGGGCGTGCATCCCATGATTCCGTGGGTCATGGCCCTGGATACGGTATCGTACATGACGTTCAGGCTGGAATTGCCGTAAATGATAATGGTGGAAGGATTCACCTCCATCATATCCGCCAGCAGTACCTTGGCCTCGTCAATTCCTGTAAGCACACCGTAATTGCGGCAGTCCGTGCCGTCCTCGCAGGTCAGGTCGCTGGTGCTGCTCAGTACGTCCATCATACCCATGGAAAGGTCCAGCTGCTCCACACACGGCTTTCCCCTGGACATATCCAGCTTCAGGTCCTTTGCCTGAAACTCACGGTACTGTGCTTTCAGGTCCTGGCGCAGTGAAAGCAGTTCCTCTTTTGTCATCTCTGCATATGGCTTCATAATATCCTCCTGGCTCACTATATTTTCTATAAAATGTGTCCGTCAGGCATACATCTGTCAGCTACCGGTCAACATTTTCGTACATTGTACACAAGCATACACCAATTGAAGCATTCCGTCAATACAAAATTTTCTTATATTGTCAAAAGATATGCTTATGTCTTTTTCCATCTGTCTCTATCACAGCTTATACATCTTATCTTATGCATCCCCGCCGGCAAGCAGCTCCCTCACAAGCTGATTCACCATGGCCGGGTCCGCCTTGCCCTTCATGGCCTTCATGGTCTGGCCCACCAGGAATCCCATGGCCTTTTCCCTGCCGTTCCTGTAATCCTCCACGGACTGCGGGTTGGCAGCCATGACCGCCTCCACGGTGCGGCGCAGGGCGCCCTCATCCTTTACAACCTTTAGGCCCTTTTCCTCCACATACGCCTCAGGGTCCGCGTCGTGCTTGAATATCTCTTCAAACACGGTTTTAGCGACCGTCCTGTTGATGGTGTTTTTCTCCACCATGCCGATAAGGGCAGCCAGATGGGAGGGGGAGAACCTCATGTCCTCAGGCTCCATTTCCTGTTCCTTCATCAGGCGCATGGCCTCCACCATGAGCCAGTTGGACGCCTCCTTGGGCCGGCCGCTCAAACGCGTGGTCTCCTCAAAGATATCCGCCATGTGCTTGGAACCGGTGAGAAGCCTGGCGTCATACTCAGGAAGCCCGTATTCCTCCCTGTATCGGGCGATTTTCTCCGTGCGCAGCTCCGGCTGGCGGGCCTTTACCCGGGCAATCCACTCATCGCTTATGACCACCGGCACCAGATCCGGATCAGGGAAATACCTGTAATCCTGGGCATCCTCCTTGGATCGCATGGCCTTGGAACTCTCCTTGTTGTCGTCCCAGCGCCGCGTCTCCTGGATTACCTTCCTGCCGTCTTCCAGCAGCTCAATCTGACGCCTGCGCTCCCCCTCTATGGCTCTGGCAATGGCCTTAAAGGAGTTCAGGTTCTTCATCTCGGTCCTGGTGCCAAACTCAGCCGCCCCCGCCTCTCTCACGGACAGGTTCACGTCCGCTCTCATGGACCCTTCCTGAAGCTTGCAGTCAGAGGCGCCCAGGTACTGGATTATCAGCCTCAGCTTCTCCAGGCAGGCTATGACTTCCTCGGCACTGCGCATGTCAGGCTCCGACACAATTTCAATCAGCGGGACTCCGCTGCGGTTGTAATCCACCAGGGAACAGTCCTCCCACTCATCATGAATCAGCTTGCCCGCATCCTCCTCCATGTGGATTTCATGGATTCCCACACGTTTCTTAAGGCCGGACTCCGTCTCTATATCCACCCAGCCGTCGTGGCATATAGGCAGGTACAGCTGGGATATCTGGTAGTTCTGCGGATTATCCGGATAAAAATAGTTCTTTCTGTCAAATTTACAGTACTGGTTAATCTGGCAGTTTGCAGCCAGTCCCACTGCCAGCGCATACTCCACCACCTGCTTATTTAACACGGGCAGGGAACCCGGCATGCCGGTGCATACGGGGCAGGTATGGGTGTTTGGCGCTCCCCCGAACCGGGTGGAACAGCCGCAGAAAATCTTGGTTTTGGTGGCCAGCTCCACATGGACTTCCAGACCGATGACGGTCTCATACTGTTTACTCATGGCTCATCCCCCTCTCTGTCCCCGGCCATGACGCCGGACGGCGCCTCTGCCGTCCCGGCAGTCACAGGCGGCAGCTTCCACTCCCGCGCCTTCTCGTAAGCATAGGCGGCCCGTATGATGTTTTTTTCCTTAAAACAGTCCCCTATGAGCTGCAGTCCAATGGGAAGTCCCTTTGAATCCAGGCCGCAGGGAAGGCTGATTCCGGGAAGACCGGCCAGGTTCACGGAAATGGTATAGATATCCCCCAGATACATCTTCAGAGGATCCCCCAGGGACTGGCCTAACCGTGGGGCTGTTTCCGGCGCTGCCGGCGCCAGTATGACGTCATAGGACGCAAACGCACGGTCAAATTCCTTCTTAATCAGGGCCTTGGTGCGGAGGGCCTTCAGATAATATGCGTCATAGTAGCCGGAACTCAGCACAAAGGATCCCAGCATGATACGGCGCTTCACCTCCGGCCCGAAGCCCTGGGAACGGCTCTTTTTGTACATGCTGTGAAGCCCATCGTATTCCGGCGCCCGGTAGCCGTACTTTACACCGTCAAACCGGGACAGGTTGGAGCTGGCCTCTGCGGAAGCAATGACATAGTAGGCAGGTATGGCGTACTCCACCAGCTTAAGGTCAAAGGTCTCCACGATGGCCCCCTTTTCTCCCAGCACCCTGGCTGCTTCCAGCGCAGCGTCCTTCACCTCCTGGTCCAGCCCCTGTCCGAAGTAGGATTCCGGTATGCCGATGCGCATTCCTCTTACATCCTCTGACAGGGCTGAGGTGAAACCACAGTCCTTTCGCTCCATGGATGTGCTGTCCTTGGGGTCATGAGATGCCAGGACCTCCAGGACCGCGGCGCAGTCCGACACGTCCTTTGCCACAGGCCCTATCTGGTCCAGGGATGAACCATAGGCAATGAGCCCATACCTGGACACGGTCCCGTAGGTGGGCTTGATGCCCGTGACGCCGCAGAAGGAGCTGGGCTGTCGTATGGAACCGCCCGTATCAGACCCCAGGGCATAAAAGCATTCCCCGGCAGCCACTGCCGCGCAGGAACCGCCGGAGGAGCCCCCCGGCGCATGTTCCAGGTTCCATGGATTCCTGGTAACGCCAAAGGCGGATGTCTCCGTGGTGCTTCCCATGGCAAATTCGTCCATGTTTGTCTTTCCCAGGATAACGGCTCCTGCCTGCTCCAGATTGGCTACTGCCTGGGCCGTGTAGGTGGGGATGAAATTTCCCAGTATCCTGGAACTGCAGGTGGTCCGCATTCCTTCCGTACACATGTTGTCCTTGATAGCCACAGGTACTCCGGCCAGGGGGCCTCTAAGCCTTCCCGCCTCAATGTCTGCCTGGACCTTCCCGGCCTGTTCCATGGTCTTTTCTTCATTCACGGTCACATAGGCGTGGATGGATGGCTCCATGGCCTTTATGCGTGCCAGAGATGCTTCTGCGGCCTGTACCGCGGTGATATCCCCTGACTGAATCCTTTTTCCCAGCTCCAGGGCTGTCATATCTAATATGCTCATGTTCCCGTTCCTCCTACTCTACGGTCTTAGGCACTTTGAATGCACCGTCCTTTTGCCGGGGGGCGTTGGACAGAATTTGGTCCCTCTGGTCCACGCCCGTGACCACATCCTCCCGGAACACGTTATTCACCGGAAATACGTGGGACATGGGCTCCACTCCCTGTGTGTCCAGTTCATTTAACTTATCTATATAATCCAGCATCCTTCCCATGTCCTTCTTTGCTTCCTCCTTTTCCTCCGGGGAAAGTTCCAGCTTTGCCAGGATGCCTACATACTCGATTGTCTCGTCACTTATGATATTTGCCATGATTTCCTGCTCCTCTCAGTCATTTTCCCGTCCCTATGGCTCCAATCTGGTCACATCTCTTGGGAACAATGATGCCTCCCTGACATTCTGTTCATCCAGGAGCCTCATGGTAAGGCGTTCCAGTCCAATGCCCAGGCCGCCGTGGGGCGGCATGCCGTATTTGAAAATCATAAGATAGGAAGCAATGTCCTCAGGATCCATGCCCCGCTTCTCCATCTTGGCTGTGATTTCCCTGTAATCGTGAATCCTCTGTCCGCCGGTGGTCACCTCCAGCCCCCGAAACATTAGGTCAAAACTCAGAGTGAATTTGGGGTCTGCCGGGTCATCCATGGCGTAGAAGGGCCGTTTTTTGGAAGGGTAATGTGTGACGAACACAAAATCGCTTCCATACTCTTCCTGGAAATACCGTCCTATGAGCAGCTCCTCCTCCGGCTCCAAATCATAGGGATTGCGTATCTTCCTGTCATATTTTCTTGAAACGAGCTCCTTTGCCTGGTCAAACCGGACCGCAGGAATCCTTCCCACCTCCGGCAGGGTCACTCCCAGCATATCCAGCTCCTTCTTATACTCCTGTTCCAGAAGTTTCATGACATACCGGAGCATTCCCGTCTCCATATCCATCACATCCCGGAAGCTGTCGATATACCCCATCTCGAAATCCAGGCTGGTGTATTCGTTGAGATGCCGGGTGGTATTATGCTTTTCAGCCCGGAACACAGGCGCTGCCTCAAACACCCTGTCATATACGCCCACCATGGTCTGTTTGTAAAACTGCGGGCTCTGTCCCAGCTCTGCCTTCTTATTAAAATACTCCAGCTTAAATACGTTGGAGCCGCCCTCCGCCCCTCTCGCCACGATTTTAGGCGTGCGTATCTCCGTAAAGCCCTGGCTTAAAAGATAGTCCCGAAATCCCCTTACAATGCCTTCCTGAATCTTGAATTTGGCCCGCTCCCGCACATTGCGCAGGGAGATGGGGCGCAGGGAAAGCTTTGTCTCCAGGGATGTGTTCAGCTTCCATTTGCTGATGGCAATGGGCAGGGGCTCTGCGGGCTGGGACAGCACCCGAATTGCCTTTAAGCGTATCTCAAAGCCATGGGGCGCCCGTTCCTCGGCCTTCACAACACCCATCACCTCCACGGCGCTCTCTTCCTTCAATTCCCTGATGTCAAAATCCGTAACCCCTGCCTCATATACACACTGCACCAGCCCCCGGGGCTTGCGCAGGATGACGAAGGCCACCTCGCCCATATGGCGTATGGTATGAACAGCCCCGTTCATCCGTATTTCCTTCCCCTCGTATTCCCCTTCAAGCACTTCCCTGATATCCAGGACCCTCTTCTCCTTAACTCCGTTTACAAATTCCATGGCACTCTCTCCTCGTTATGAGCACTTGACATCTGTACTTTAGATGTCCGCGCAAACTGGATTTCGGTTCCGGTTGATTTTCTTTTCCATGGACATAAGCCGGCTGTCTGGTCCACAAATAAAAAACGCCCCGGAACACAGTAACTGCATTCCGGGACGGGATTAAATTCAGACATTTCCCGCGGTACCACCCGCATTGAGACCTGGTCCCGCAGCAAACTGCCCTGCGTTTCCAGCTCCCCTCTCTATGTACGTAACGTGTACAACGGATATACCTACTATCAGCCGTATCCTGCCCGGCATCTTCCGTTTCGGCCCTGACCGCTTCGATATACCAGCTCCAGAGTGTTCCCTCAGCCCAGTCCTGCCCGGCGGCGCTCTCAGTCGGTGACGCCCCCTTCCTGTCACATTTCTCAGGCCAGAGTCTCTTTCATTGCTGTTGATTATTTATTTTCTAAAATAGTACATCACTGATTCAAAGTCAAGGGCAAATATTTCTCCGGGATGAATTTTAGATATTTTGACAATAAATTCGCCCATGTCTGAATATTTATTGTAACAATTAAAAGTGTCTGCCGCCATGAAACGGATGGAAAGCAGGTCCCGGCATGTCATATTTTTGCTCCGCTTTGCATAAACTGCAATATGGAAACTACTATACATATAAAGGAGTTCATGATGTTATCCATCCATGATTTTCATTATTCCTCCGATGCACCCTATCCACCCATTAAGGCAGAATCCGGGAATCCGGCCTATGCAAGGGTGATGTTGGACAACATAGGCGGAAGCAATTCAGAAATGTCCGCCATATCCCTCTACGTCTTCAACCATCTGATTACCGAGTACAATCCCGATGTCAGCGCCGTATTCCACAAGGTCAGCATCGTGGAAATGCATCATCTGGAGATATTTGGAAAACTGGCCCTGCAGCTGGGGGAGGAACCGCGGCTGTGGACCCAGCACGGATGCAAGAAGATATACTGGTCCCCCAGCTGCAACCAGTATCCCGGAGAGCTGCGGACCCTGATGCGCAATGTCATCGACGGGGAAAAGGCAGTCATCAGCAAGTACCAGCACCAGATTTCCTACATACGGGATGAAAATATCACCGAAAACTTAAGGCGCATTATTTTGGATGAACGGCTGCATGTGGAAATTTTTGAAAAGGTTTACGGAGAGTATTGTTCCTGACCGCCCTTAAGCATGGCGTATATTGGTAAACTCCGATATCTCCCTGCTGACCGTGCACAAATCGTCCGCATTCATGTCGTGAATGTTGTCATGTCCTGTAATCCTGGCAAATGTCTTTATCTCCTCCAGGGATACCCTGAGGAAATTAGCCACTCTCTGCGCGGCCGCGTCCTCCTTAAAGCGGCCGCGCAGCTTCTCGTCCTGGGTCGCCACGCCCACGGGACACATTCCGGTGCCGCATATACGGTACTGCTGGCAGGCGGCTGCCATCAACGCCGCGGAAGCGATGGCCACCGCGTCCGCGCCCATAGCCAGTGCCTTTGCAAAATCAGAGGATACCCGCAGGCCGCCCGTTATCACCAGCTGGGCGCCGCAGCCTGTCTGGTCCAGGTATTTCCTGGCCCTGTAAAGGGCATAAATCGTGGGTACGCTGGTGGAATCCCTGATAATCTTAGGGCTGGCTCCGGTTGCCCCTCCCCTTCCGTCTATGGTAATAAAATCCGGTCCGGCATAGACGCAGAATTCCAAATCCTTCTCAATCCTTCCCGCTGCAATCTTTATGCCGATGGGCCGTCCGCCGGATACAAAGCGCAGCCTGTCCACCAGGGCCTTCAAATCCTCTTTGGTGTCAATGCCAGTAAAACGCGACGGACTGATGACGTCCTGTCCCAAAGGTTTATTCCTTATGGCCGCAATCTCCGGCGTAACCTTGCCTCCGGGCAGGTGGCCTCCCATGCCCGGCTTTGTGCCCTGCCCGATTTTTATTTCAATGGCGTCTGCTTCCCTCAGGTTCTCATCCGTCACACTGTACTGGTTGGGAACATATTCAAATATATACTTATAGGCCGCCGCCTTCTCCTCCGGCAGGATTCCCCCTTCGCCGGAGCACATGGCTGTGCGGGCCATGGCGCTTCCCCTGGACAGGGCTGTCTTTGTCTCCCTGGAAAGGGCGCCGAAGGACATGTGGGAAATATAAACCGGATGGTCCAGCACCATGGGCTTGGCCGCATGTCTGCCTATGATGGTTTCCGTTTTTACCGGAGCGTGTTCATCAAGGGGCATGGGATTCAGCTGGGCCCCCAGGAACAGGATGTCATCCCAGCCCGGCATGGGCATCTGGGTTCCCATGGCAGCAATGATGGACTGTCCCTTCACAGCCATCTCGTGAATCTCGTCCATATAGCGGGCATCGGTCTGAGTCCTGGCATACTCAGGGTCATAGGCTAGGGTTTCCTCTGCCCTGCCGACGCTGTCTTCGCATGTTTCCCGGGTCCCGGCCTTTTTAACAGGCTCCTCCTTCTCCCTGTCCGGAGTCTTTCCTCCGCCCTCTCCGTCCTCTGTCCTCACCAGCTTGTCAGCCGTGACCATGCACACGGGACAGACCTTTAAATCGGATACCGGTACCCCCTCCTTTTCCTCATCATAAATAGAACCACAGAATCTGCAACGGTATACTGCCATTATGTTTCCCCCTTCTCTTAATTATCGTCAATAATAGTAATTATTACTATTTTAAATATAGCACAAACAACGCACAATGTCCAGTGTTTTATGCCCCATATGTCATTGACTTACCAATATAAGTAATGTTACAATATCTTTTATGCACAAATGAGAAAGGAAGTCGCTTTACATGTCACAAGAAAACAAAATGGGCGTCATGCCCATTAATAAGCTGCTCATATCCATGTCCCTGCCCATGATTATCTCCATGCTGGTACAGGCCCTGTACAACATCGTGGACAGCGTGTTTGTATCCATGATTAACCAGGCTGCCCTGACTGCGGTATCCATGGCATTTCCCATCCAGAACCTGCTGATTGCAGTTTCTGCCGGCACCTGTGTGGGCGTCAATGCCCTGCTGTCCCGTTCCCTGGGGGAGAAAAATCCCAAGGCGGCCAATCTGGCTGCTGTCAACGGTCTGTTCCTGGCCTTCATAAGCTTCCTGGCCTTTGCAGTCTTCGGCCTGTTCGGCTCCAGGCTGTTCTTTGAAAGCCAGACAAACAACCCGGTCATCATTGAATACGGCGTACAATACCTCCAGATTGTCTGTATCTTCTGCTTCGGGCTCTTTGGGGAAATGATGTTCGAGCGGATTCTCCAGTCCACGGGCCAGACCTTTTACTGCATGATTACACAGGGCACCGGCGCCATCATCAATATCATACTGGACCCCATTCTTATCTTTGGTCTGTTTGGAGTGCCAAAAATGGGAATCCAGGGAGCTGCCGCCGCCACTGTATTCGGCCAGATCGTGGCCATGTTCCTGGCTCTCGTGCTGAACCAGGCCAAGAACAAGGAGGTACGGATTAGTTTCAGATCGTTCACCCCTAACTGGAGGACTATTTCCATTATCTACCAGGTAGGCGTGCCCTCCATAATCATGCAGTCCATCAGCTCTGTCATGACCTTTGGAATGAATAAAATCCTGATTGGATTTTCCGAGACAGCCGTAGCCGTATTCGGAGTATATTTCAAGCTTCAAAGCTTCATCTTCATGCCTATATTCGGACTGAACAACGGCATGATACCCATTGTGGCCTACAATTACGGGGCCCGCAGCAAAAAGCGCATCATGGAAACGGTCTGGCTGAGCATCGGCATCGCAGTGGGCATCATGCTCATCGGACTGATGGTGTTCCATCTTATGACGCCTCAGCTGCTCATGCTCTTCCAGGCAGACGAGGAGATGCTGTCCATCGGCGTCCCTGCCCTGCGGATCATCAGCCTCAGCTTCCTGTTCGCAGGATACTGCATCATAGTGGGATCCGTGTTCCAGGCCCTGGGCAACGGCGTATACAGCCTTATTATATCCGTAGCCAGACAGCTTGTATGTATCCTCCCCCTGGCCTGGTTTTTTGCCCGGACCTTTGGACTGCATGCAGTGTGGCTCTCCCTGCCTCTGGCTGAAATCACCTCTGTGGTGCTCAGCTCCGTCCTGTTCCGCAAGATTTATCAGGATAAGATAAAACCACTGGGACAGCCGGCCGCCTGATGAATGCAGCCGATGATTGCAGCCGATGATTGCCGACTGCTAAATTATGTTTGGATAAACAATATACAAAACGGGCTGTTTGGGAATATAATCTGTTCCCAAACAGCCCGTTTGCCGATCCGATTGCATTGGCTACTCCGCCGCGTAATTCAATCTCACCGTAATATTGGCAGTCTTATACCGGGAGCTGGTGTCCAGGTATCCGTCGTAGCTGTAGGATTCCGACCCGGAATTCTTTGCAGTAATCTGGAACACGCCCAGGGCCGCGCTTAACAGCTTGCCTGCCTTAGCTCCTGAACCGGCAGACATGATGTCAATGCGCTCCTTTGCATTGGCAGTGGCTTTCTCAATCAAATCCAGCTTCACCTCATCCAGCTTGGTGTAATAATACTCCGGCAGCTCAGACTCGAACTCCACTCCTGATTCAATCAGCTTAGTGATATCCCTGGAAATATTTTCCACCTTGTCAATATCATAGGATGAAACCGTCAGACTCTGGGTCAGATCATATCCGTCCGGCTCATCTCCCAGATATTTGCCCTCGTCATCGTATCTGGATGTATAGGTCTGGGAAATGTTGACGGAACTGAATATCATCTCATCCTCCGCCACCTGGTTCTCCTTCAGATACTGCCTTACCAGTTCCGCGTCCTTCTTGATGATGGCGTAGGCATCCCTGGGCGTATTCCCATGGACAGAAAAGCTGCCTCTCCACACAATCAAGTCCGACTCAAAATCACAGCTGGCAGAACCGGTGGCCGTGATTCCGCTTCCCCCGCCGCTCTTCTTATAATCCACCAGTCCGCCTGTAAAGATGCTGACGCAGATAATGGCGCTGAGCGCCGCGATGATCGCGATAAGCACAGACCTGCCCTGGGCCATAAAGCCTGTCTTTTCCTTTTTCTCCCTGTTCTCTTCCAATCCCTCACAAACCTCCTTTTATATACATGTTCCTGCAAACCTGCACGCCCGGCGCAGGTTGTGGTGGTTTTAGTATAGCACATAAGAGCCGGGAGAGACCTGACGGCTTTCTTAATATTTACAGTCAAAATAAGGAGGAGAAAACAGGGGCTGCGTTATCCCCCTATCAGAACATCCAGCCGTTTAAGGGCTTCTATGTATATCTCCATGGCATTGGTAAGATTTTCAATCTTCACACACTCGTCCGGCTGGTGGCCGCCGCCGTGGCCCGGAGGACAGGGCTTTTTCTGTCCCCGGATGCCCGGCCCAAAGGCGACCGCATTTGGCAGCTTCCTGGCGTAGGTGCCGCCGCCCATGGAGTAGGCTTCTGCCTCTGTCCCCAGCATCTGGCAGCACAGGGACGTAAGCTCCCTTACCACCGGGCTTTCCGGTAATGACACAGGGCGGGTTATCCCGGCTCCAGGCCAGAATCCATCCGTATGTTCCGGCTTCCTCGCTCATCTGCCGCACCAGTGCTTCCGCATCGGCCGTCACCGGATAACGGATATTAAAGTTCTGTATGAACCGTCCCCTCTCTGCCCTGGCCATGCCTCCCGCCAGGGTAAGCCTGCCGGACAGTCCATCCTCAAAGCCGATGCCCATACCTTCCCCATAATAATCAGCAAATCCCTGGTCCGGGAACCGGAAGCAGGCTTTTTCCTCCTCTGTCAGGAAGGGGGCTCCGGCCAGCACACGGGCCAGCTTCACCGCCGCGCTGTCAGAACCCTCGGGAAAGGCGGCATGCGCTGTTTTCCCGGCAGCCTTTACAACGATATGGCCGTTGTCCTCAACCGAAAAATCCTGGGGGGTTGCGAGGCTGTCCACATAATCCCGGACCGCCCGGCATTTACCTGCCGGGAAGGTCTGGCATACGCATAGAGGATTTAATCGTGATTACGGAAAAGGGCTGTGAATCCCTGAATACCATGACAAAGGAACTGATGATTGTTTAACTTATTGAACGGGATATGGGATGGTTGGAGGGAGCAGCCAGTGGGCTTTATTCCCCCCTCTTCCACTTTCTGATTTCCTCCAGCCTGCCTTTTACAGGTTCTTCCGCGCCCTGGTCCGTAGGACGGTAATATTCTCTTCCCTCCAGGGAGTCCGGCAGGCACTGCATCCGGGCTATCTTTTCCTTTGTATCATGGGCATACACATAGCCGTCGCCATAATGCAGGTCCTTCATGAGTCCGGTGGGAGCGTTGCGTATGGTAAGGGGCACCGGCTCCGCCAGCATGTTCTGGGCGTCTGCCTTGGCGGATTCATAGGCCATATAGGCGGAGTTGGATTTAGGCGCCATGGACAGGTAAATTACGGCGTGGCTCAGATGTACATTACATTCGGGCATTCCCAGAAAATGACAGGCCTGGTAGGCAGACACTGCCAGCGTCAGTGCCTGGCTGTCCGCCATCCCTATGTCCTCACTGGCAAAACGGACCAGCCTGCGGGCCACATACAGAGGATCCTCCCCAGCTTCCAACATACGCGCCAGCCAGTATACGGCTGCGTCCGGGTCGGAATTGCGCATGGACTTGTGGAGCGCGGATATAAGGTTGTAGTGTTCTTCCCCTTTCTTATCGTACAAAAGACTTTTTTTTCCGATGCACTGCTTCAACACATCCTCTGTGACCGTGGTCTTATCCGGACTGATTACCCCGTTTGTCACTGCCATTTCCAGGGTGTTCAGAGCCGTCCTGGCATCCCCGTCTGCAAACCCGGCAATCATTTCGATCATATGGTTCGTGATTTCCACGTTCAAATAGCCCAGTCCTTTAGGACTTTTAAGCGCGTTCTTTATAAGGCGGGCCAGGTCATCCTCCGTCAATGCCTGGAGCACAAAGACCCTGCACCGTGACAGGAGAGCGCTGTTTATCTCAAAGGAAGGATTCTCCGTGGTGGCCCCAATCAGAATGATGCTTCCCTTTTCAACATAAGGGAGAAATGCATCTTGCTGAGCCTTATTAAAACGGTGTATCTCGTCCACAAATAAAAGAGTCTTAATTCCCATCCTCCGGCTGTTCTCAGCCTGGGCCATGACCTCCTTGATTTCCTTGATACCGCTGGTAACAGCGCTGAAATTAATGAACTGGGCATTGGTCCGCTTTGCAATGATTCCCGCCAGGGTGGTCTTGCCCACGCCGGGAGGCCCCCAGAAAATCATGGATGGAATCTTATCCTGCTCTATGAGCTGGCGCAGCAGCTTCCCCTTTCCCAAAAGATGCTCCTGTCCCACAAATCCATCCAGGTCATCCGGACGCAGCCTGCTGGCCAGGGGATTGTATACTTCTCTGTCATCGAATAATGACATCTGTTTCATGGCTTTTCCCTCTCCTTTCTGAAATGGTTCTGCATGATTAAGAATTGGTGTTAGTATTGGGGTGGTATTGGGTTAGTGTTGGTATTGTGTTGATATTGATACTGTATAAAAAGCAGCCAAAAATGGTATTCTGGAAGCCTATCACGAAATCAGCCAGCTAAAATAAACCACATATCCAGCAGTGATGGAAAGGAAAAGCATATGTATATAAAGCATGTTACATTTCAATCCACAAGGCTCTTGCGAGCCTCGACCATCCCACCCAAAACCTATGTCATGCCGCTGGATATTTCAATCCACAAGGCTCTTGCGAGCCTCGACTCTGGAC
>NZ_KE384164.1:0-30540 GCF_000424325.1 [Clostridium] clostridioforme AGR2157 | reverse complement strand
CCAATACAATTTCAATCCACAAGGCTCTCGCGAGCCTCGACAGCAAAACTATCCAACAATCCCTCCACATCCCCCTAACTTTTTATGCATTATGTCCTCCCCTCCTTATTTCAACCTCCTCCATCCATTCACCCAGCCTATTTTCACGGCTTTTCCGCTGTTTTTCAGGTGCGAATCTCCCAGGCATTTCATGTTAGCTTGGCATTCGCACCTGGTTTGATGGGATCCGCCTCACAGAAATCACACTCTACTTATACACTACATAATCCTTCATTTCACGCATATATCCCGCATGCTGCAGTGCCTCTGCCGCCTCCGCCGGATACTCTTTCAAAACAAGCCTCTTTTGTTCCGGATATATGGCTCCCTGCTTGAACGCACGGACAAATTCCGCCATCACTTCCTTCATGTCATTGACATCGTAAATGCGCAGTACCCTGCCCTGGCGTTCCATTACAGCTGCCAGATTTCCCGCTTTCAGGGCCACCGCTGTTCCGGCCACTGCCAGAAATCCACATTTCTCCGGAAATTCCAGGACTTTTCCCCACACCAGGGCCGGGTCTGTTCCGTTTAACCACACCACATGGTCATCCGGCTCCCTCAGTGCACCGGTCACGGCATCGTAATCCTCGCTGTGGACAAATTGGGCGCCCGACATCCCCTCCACAAAATAGCCTCTGCGAATGCGGCCCGTATATTCCCAGACACGCAGAATTTCCAATGCCTGCGCCCAGCTCCAATCCCACTTCTTCCCATCTTCTCCGGTCAGGGCATAGGGAGAGTCTGACACAGCCTGTATGGACTTTTTAAAAGTCTCACGGCACAGAATCATATTTTCATCCAAAAACAGCTCCAGCCATTCCTCCGGCCCATACTTTTTTACTGGCCTTACTATGTCCCACCGCCCTGCCGACAGGGCCATGACCCTGGTATTCACGCGCTGTCTGACAGCAGCTTTCCTCACCTTGTCCTGGTTCTGCCATTGCCTTACAGGCACAAAACTGTCTGCACATACCAGACCCTTTTCAGCCAGACTTAACAGTACTTCCTGGGCGCTGCCTTCCTTCGGTATCTTTGTAAGGAATTTAAGGAAACTGGCTCCTCTGCGTTTTAACTCCCTGTACATGAGAAGCTCATCTCCTTTAAGCTCCCCCACCTTAGGTTCATCTTCCTTAAACGCATCTTCCTTAAACGCATTTTCCTTAAATACATCTCTCTTAATCACCTCTCCCTCAATCACATCTCCCTCAAATCCTGCTGCCTGCGCTCCGGCGTCTGCCTCCCAGTCTATGTCCTCATAGCTGCAAAAGCAAAGGGTTCCTTCCGGCGACATTCTCCAGAAATAATCCCCCTGTGCCAGCAGCCGGTCCAGATAGCTGCCTCCATAGCGCTCCACCCGCCTGGCAAAGTACACATTTTCCCAAAAGCGTACAGGGCATGGTTTTCTGCATCCTCTTTCCATGGCCTCCCTTAACTGTTCTTCTGACGTGGAATGTACCACTGCCCTTGAGGCCATAAGCGCGGCATAATGGGAAGCCGGCTGTGTGACCGCGTGGCTTCGCAGGCTGCGTATATGGCCTTCCCTGGCTCTCTCATAGAGCTTTTCGTGATAATATACACCCTGGTCCTCCACTGCATGTTTGCAGCGGCACAGTTTATCCAAAAGCTCCTCTGTCATTTTCTCAGACAGAAAATACCGTTCCCTTACATCCCCCGCAGTCTGACCGCCCCGATAGTAGAGCATCCGGCGGATAATATGCATTCCTGCCTCCTCATCCTGCTGCCGCAATGCCCTCATATATTCGTCCTCGTGTTCTGCCGCTATCCAGATTCCGGGCTCCACATAACAGGCCAGTCCCTGCCGAGCCAGGGTATCCAGCCATTCAGCCGGTATGTCCAGCTCCCCTGCCTCCAAATCCCCCTCCATCATGAGAAGGGAATGAAGCTCCTCCTCATTTTCCGGCATTTTTTTCCGTGTCCATCCCCTGGCCAGTTCCTCTGCTGTGGGCTTGAGCAGTGCCTTCTTCAAATCTTCCTGCACAGTCTGGCGGATTTTAGGTGTCACCGGTGAGTACTCATACATTTCTTCCGCCTCCGCCTGCCACTGGAAGGGCAGAGACATGGGAGAAGGGACATCCAGCCAGATTTCTCTGACTGTAATAAGGCCGGAACGGATCTTGGCCAGTATCTCCATCACTCCGCTGATATCCCACTGGTGTTCCAGACATTCCCGTTTCGTCTCACGAATCAGGGGATGATCCGGCTGGTCCATCAGGGAGCTTAACATTTCCGTGCTTTTAAGGCGCTGCATCCAAAGAGGCTGGCGCCCGCCCCGTTTCATGCCCATCATCAGGGCACGGGCAGCATTGTAGCGGAATGTCATGCCAAACAGAGGAGTATCAGGCAGGATTGCTTCCAGCACCGGCCGTACCTGGTCCGGGTTGATTTGGAACAAAAGCCCTTCCGGCAATTGCTCCCTGCCGTAAGGATACAGAAGGAATCCATCCTCCTCATCCACACTTCCCACATCCAATCCCATGGTGTTCCGTATCATATGACGCAGGACGAGGGACAGCGGGCCATTTACCCGTCTGCCAAACAAAGCATGGACCATGACCTGATGGCTCCCTGTACTGTCCTTAAAATGCTCCACCACTATGGTCCTGTCATCAGGCAGTCCTTCTGTGGCCTGAATCTGACGTTGTATAAAGCCGGACGCATTGGACGACGCGGACTCGTCTAACCCCAGTTTTCCCAGGGCTTTTTCCAGCTCTCCGTCACGGCAGGCCTTCTCCAGCTCTCCGAATATACGGCCAAAGGCAAGACTGGTCCGAAGATCCCTTCCTTTTGTCTCCCCCTTCCAGAATGGAAGTCTGGCGCCTTCAGCCGGGGCCTGGGTCACGATAACAGAGTCCTTATCCTGACGGACCACACGCCAGCCAAATGACCCCAGCATGAAACGGTCCCCAATCCTGGATTCATAGACAAATTCTTCGTCCAGCTCTCCTAACTTCACCCCGTCCTCTGTTTTGGCTGCATACATCCCTTTATCGGGTATGGTCCCTCCTGCCGCCGTGGCCAGCATACGGCTGTAAACATCCCCGGCCACCCGGCCGTGTATCCGGTCGTACAAAATCCTTGGACGCACCGGTATTTCCCGGCTGTGCTCGTAATCTCCTGCCAGCATGGCAAGGACGTCCTCCACATCCTTCCTGGTCACCTGATAAAATGGGTAGGACCGCTCCAGGACTTCCATCACATCAGCTATGCTGTAGCTCTCTCCCGAAGCCATGGAAACCAAATGCTGGGCCAGCACATCCAGGCACATGCGCGGAGGATTGGCCCGTTCCACGCCTCCATGGCGGGCCACCTGTGCGGTCATGCCGCAATATACTGCCTCAGGCGCGGTCCTGGGATACATGTACATGACGCTGACCCGGCCCGGATTATGGCCGGCCCGGCCCAGCCGCTGCATGGTGCTGGAAATGGTACGGGGGCATCCGACCTGCAAAACCTGCTCCACGTCCCCCACGTCAATGCCCAATTCCATGGATGATGTGGCACATAACAGCCGCAGCCGTCCCTCTCTTAAATCCCGTTCCACTTCATCCCGCTGTTCCTTTGACAGACTTCCGTGGTGGACTCTGGCAAACCCGTCCCCGCCCAGCAGATTTACATAATATGCCAGTTTTTCCACATAACGTCTTCCCTCGGAAAATGCAATCACACTCTTACAGCTTAAGCACTGGCGGTACACTGCCATTCCCAGTTCTTCCCATACCGGGTCCTTCCGTCTTCCCACAGCAGGAGCCGTGCCAACGACCTGAATTTCCACCTGCTTATCCATGGATGGGGCACAGATGACGGCCGGTTCCGGGGACAGGTAGGCGGCCGCAAGCTCCAACGGCTCAATGGTGGCGGACAGGCCAATTCTCTGAAGCCTGCGCCCGCAAAGTTTATCCAGTCTGGCCACTGACAGCATCAGATGCGCTCCCCTCTTGGTATCTATAAGGGCGTGAAGCTCGTCCAAAATGATCGCCCTTGCAGTCTTTAACACCTGGCGGCCGGATTTGGATGTAAGCATGAGATACAGGGATTCCGGCGTGATAATCAGTATATGAGGCGGATGCTTTACCATCCTCTGGCGCTCTTTCTGAGGCGTGTCCCCGGTACGGATGGCGGCCTGAATCTGCCCTATGGATTGTTTACCCGGTCCGCCTCCCGGCGTGCCCTCTCCAGGTTCTTCGGATTCCGGACGGAATCTGTTTTCCTCAAGAGCTTCCGCCTCGATCCCCTCCAAAGGTTTACGGAGATTTTCCCTGATATCCCCTGCCAGAGACTTAAGGGGAGACACATATATCACATACAGCTCCTCCTTAAGCTCCCCTCTCCCTGCCAGTCCGCCCAACTGGTCTATGAACACCAGGAAGGCTGAAAGGGTCTTTCCTGTACCGGTTGGAGCGCTGACCAGCACATGCCTTCCGTCAGCAATGGCAGGCCAAGCTTCCTTCTGTATTTTGGTGGGTTCTCCGAATGTTTTCCTAAACCATCTTTCAGTGGCAGGCAGGAATTGTTTTAGGGTATCCTCTTGCATAAGCTCCTCCATGCGGGCAGTTGTATGTCATTCCTGTTGTCTGGATTTTTTCCCGGAAATCTCAGGGTATTTATATTATTATATCATTGCACCGTTTTGGCTGTCTATGACTGACATGGCAGAACTGCTTTTTAAACCGTCTTTTCCGGTCTTTATTTGCGGCAGCCCAGACGGCGCAGGCACCCTTAACCCCAAACTTATTGTATACCATATTCATATCAATAGCTGGCAGAATCAGAGCTCGCCGGAATGATAATCTGATGACCAACCGGATGGGACGGGCACGGGGATATCCTATCCTTAGACCCGCCTCACTTGTTCAGCCATTTATCCCAACGGATTGTAAGGACATTTTTCCTTCAGGCACTGTTCGTTCCGGTCGTACAATCCGCATACTGTCTTTTTGGGCCGTTCCATCCATATCCCGAATTTCTCTCCCACAAAATCCACCGCCTGCAATATGGCTGTGTAGGAATCCCGTTTACAGCATCTGGGGCCCCCTGTTTTAGCAATAGCCCCAAGGCTTCTGGAAGTCATCTCATTGCAAAGCCCCCACTCTTTTCCGCTTAAAGGTGATGCCCCGGTAATCAGGCTGATAAAGATGCCCGTACTCACGGCCGCCCCGCAGGTTCCCCACAAACCGCAGATACCACCCGGCACCTGCGTTCCTCTGTTTCTCATCTCCTCCAGGGCAGCGTCCAAATCCAGTTCTCCCCCGGCATTTTTATAGGCGGCCAGAAGCACGGATCCCACCAGCACATGGTGTTCCGGTCCATGCATATAGATATAGGGGGACAGGATGATTTTCTTCATGATTGCCACCGGGTCCCTGCTGTCTGTATGCCTGCATATATCTTCAATGACACGCAGGCCCATCTGCTCATGGCAGCTGTCACAGATAAAATGACCGTTCACACATCTGGCATTACTCATAAACTTTTTGTGACAGTAGGTACATTCCATTTCAATCTGACTCTGAAGATATTCCAGCGGCGCTCCGCACACCAGACATCCCGTTTTTTGTTCTTCCATTGTCGTATCCTCCCATTAACTATTTATTTCTTATTCTCAAGACAATCTTATTCCAGTATACCATAATCCCTATCCCGGTTAATACTTATTTTTTCCGTTTTTGCATCCGCATTTTTACATCCGCTTCCCACTCTTTACCCACCCCATCCCCAAAAATTCATCCGGCCGCCCGGGCACACACACATACATCCGGCCCTGCCGGTTTTCCCGCAAATTGAAAAAGAGCATAAACCGTCTGCTCCCGGAACCGGTTTACACTCTTTTTCCTCATCGTAT
The DNA here is from genome assembly GCF_000424325.1 of [Clostridium] clostridioforme AGR2157. Lineage (GTDB taxonomy): Bacteria > Bacillota > Clostridia > Lachnospirales > Lachnospiraceae > Enterocloster > Enterocloster clostridioformis_A. The sequence goes on along the minus strand of NZ_KE384164.1, from coordinate 24,638 downwards.
CATATATTCTGTTATGGTTTCCCTTATCATTCCTCTGCTTTCTACTCCCTGTTCAGGGCAGCGCCTGACCTGGCTGTGTTCACCAGGCGGGCGTACCGGCCGAGAAGGCCCTTTTCCCTTGGACGTGTGACTGCCTTCCATTCTCTGCGTCTGGCTTCCAGCTCCTCGTCGCTGACCTCCAGATGCAGATAATCCTTATACAAATCCACGGTTATCCTGTCCCCATCCCTTACCAGGGCAATAGGACCTCCATCCGCTGCCTCAGGGCACAGATAGCCGATGCTTAAGCCTCCGCTGGCCCCTGAGAAACGGCCGTCGGTGATAACCGCTGTGTTGGGAATGCCCTTGATGATTTCCGTAATCCGGTGCAGCTCCTTCATTCCCGGACCTCCCTTAGGTCCTTCATAGCGTACGATGACGGCGTCGCCTTCCTTTATCTCCTTTGCACGGAAAGCGGCATAACACTCATCCTCGCCCTCAAATACCCTGGCCGTGCCCTTAAAGCGGCGCACCTCCGTGGGAACTGCCGATGTCTTTACCAGGGCTCCCTGAGGCGCCAGATTGCCATAGAGCACCTGGATTCCGTCCGCCCTGGATACAGGCTCGTCCATAGACTTTATCACTTCCCTGTCTCCCTGAGGCGTACGCTCCAGAATCTGCCCCAGCGTTTCCCCTGTCACAGTCAGCACATCCTTGTTCATCACAGACTCCAGCTCTTTCATCACGGCCGGTATTCCGCCTGCGCAGTGCAGGTCTACCACGGTCCTGTTTCCGTTGGGTACAATGGAACACAGTACCGGCGTGGTGGTGGTAATCTTTGAAAAATCATCCCAGTCCAGGGAAATCCCCAGCTCTGCCGCCAGCGCCGGAAGATGAATCAGAGCATTCAGGGACCCTCCGATAGCGGAAAGAAGAGTGATGGTATTCTTAAGCGCCTCCCGCGTCATAATCTGGCTGGGACGAATCTGCATTTCAACCATCTTCATCACGGCACGCCCTGATTCCCTTGCGCTGAAACGGCGCATGCTGGTGCTGGAAGGAATCAGGCTTCCTCCCGGCAGCATCATTCCCAGGGACTCACAGAGGGCGCCCATGGTATTGGCTGTCCCCAGGAAGGGGCAGATTCCGGGCCCTGTGTAATACTTAAGCGTCCCCTCAATCAGCTGACGCTCTGTTATCTCGCCCCGCAGGAACTGCTGGCGCAGCTCCTTTGACTCATTGGGCTTTATCTGGGCATAGCAGGGACCGGCTGTGACAATGACTGACGGCAGGTCAATCCGTGCCGCCGCGTTCAGCATTCCCGGCACAATTTTATCACAGGAGCCCATGTACACCACTCCGTCAAACACGCCCTCTCCCACCACCATGGCCTCGATGGAATCCGTGATAATTTCCCTGTGGGGCAGGCAGTAACGCATACCGGAATGCCCCTGGGCAATGCCGTCACACATGGCTACCGTGTTGAACTCAATGGGCTCGCCGCCGGCTTCCAGTATTCCCTTCTTTACCTCCTCAGCCAGCTGTTTTAAAGGCTCGTGCCCGGGACATATCTCATTCCAGCTGTTGGCAATGGCAATGAGAGGCTTGTGGTCCAGGGAGTCAATAGAAACACCTGCCGATGCCAGATGGGCCTTGGATATGGCTTTCTGGAACGGCTCCAATTTATCAATTGCTCGCAACATCATTTCCTCCTTCTAAAACTGCTTTCTTCTTGTTATACCGGTTCATGAACCCCCATACAGCTGCCATAACCGCAATCAGCACCGGCACAAAGATGTATGGCCTCTTGACGAATGCCTCATATACCAGAAAGCTAACCGTAAGGCTGGTGGCCGCAAAGGATGTAATCATTCCCTCTCCCAGGTCCAGTCCCACGGAAGTGGCCAGCTGGGTCAGAACCGGCGCTGTGGCCGTACCTGCCAGCAGAATGGCTCCTGTGCATACCAGGCCCATGATGATGTTCTTAAACAGGTTTCCTCTGGTGATTGCAACCACCAGTGCCACACGGAAGGTCACAACTGCCAGGTCTGCAAAGGGAAGCACGCGGTTTCCCGGAAGCACGGCAGCCATAAGGATAGTCAACGGAATGACAATCAGGGATGTGGTGATAACATCAGGATTTCCCACTACAACCGCTGCATCCAGGCCAATGAGGAATTTCCTGCCCTTGAACTTCTCCTGGGTAAACTTCTTGGCAGCCTCTGAGATGGGCATGAGTCCTTCCATGAAAAGAGAGGTCATCTTGGGAATCAGTACCATGACAGCCGCCATGTTCACACCCAGTGCCATGATATCAGCCACTGAATACTTGGCCAGAATACCTATAATGCAGCCAAGTACCAGGCCCATGATGGTGGGTTCGCCAAAAAATCCCAGGTATTTCTTAGCATCCTTGATTTCAAAATCAATCTTGTTAATTCCGGGTATCTTATCCAGAAGCCAGTTAAGGGGCGCTGCGATAATGATGGAGGAAAGGGCCGACATGGTTGGAAGGGATACGCCGGGAATGCCGAAGTAATCCTCTACCAAAGGCGCGGTCCAGTCTGACAGCTTGAATGTGATGATGGCCATGATAACCGTTGCGCCGATACCCATTGCCACATTTTTAGTCACAAAATAAACCATGATTCCAACTATTGCCATGTGATGATAATTCCAGATATCCACATCCAGAGTATCAGTGGCCTTCAGTACCAGCATGACAATGTTAGTTGCCAGGATACAAAATATAAGGATGGCGATAATGGGCGATGACCATGTAACTGCCGCTATGGCACCCCAGCCCACATCCAGAATATCCAGCTTAATGCCGAAATTCTGCACCATGGCCTGGGCGGCAGGTCCCAGATTGCTCTTCATCATGTTGATGACCAGATTGATACCCGCAAAGCCAATGCCGATGGTAAGACCGCTTCTGAATGCCTTTGATAATTTCACGCGGAAAATAAGCCCTATGATGGTTATGATGATTGGAAGCATGACCACTGCGCCTGCGTCCAGAATCGTATTGAAAATATTATAAAGTATCTGCATATGATTAATCTCCCCTAAGATTTCATTTGTCTTTCATAGCCAATGGCTGTCTGCCTAAACCCCTTTTTACTTCAGATAGGACAGAAGCTCATTCAGCGTCGCGTCCTCGTTAATTCCTGTCAGCAGGGAAATGGCGCCTACCACCGGAATATTCACATTGCCGCCCGTGAACTTTCCCGTCGTAACCAGCAAATCAAAATCATCTGCCTTGGATTCCACCTCCAGAAGCTTGCACTGGGTTACTGATACCGGGATTCCATTGTCCTCACATTTCTCCCTGATCTTGGTTGCCACTACGGTTGATGTTGCGATTCCATTTCCACATGCCACTAATATACGCTTCATTTTTATATTCTCCTTTGGATAATCTTATTTTTAGTTCCCATCTTCCAGCAGGTACTGCTTGATGATTTTATGGATGATGTCAGGCTGTCCCGCCTCCACTATGTGTTTCACATCCTCCTGGTTCTGAATCAGCTTCACGATTCTCTGAAGCATTTCAATATGTCCGTGGGCCTCTGTGAGGGCCAGCATGATGACCAGGCTTACCGGTACGTCATTGTCAGGCTCATCCATAGCCCTGAATGGAGCCGGTGTCTTAAGCACGGCCACACAGATGGCCGCCTCATTGACATGGCAGATATCCGCATGGGGAATGGCCACATTGATTCCCCCTGTCTTAAGTCCTGTGGGGAAGGACTGCTCCCGCTCCAGGATGGCCTGCTTATATGTATCCTTTACAATGCCCTTTTCACAAAGATAATCTGTCATGGCGGACAAAACCTCCCGGTCCGTCATGGGTTTGTCAAATTTCAGAATCAATGATTCATTAAACGCAATGCCGCTCATGATTCTTTTTCCTCCATACTCTTCATTTTCTCTTCCATGGCTGCTATGGAACCGCGGATTCCCTCTTCATTTTCATTCAGTATATCCTCTTTCAGGAAAATACCCGAACCGATTCCCGCAAATGATGCCCCTGCCGCAAAGTACTCCTGCACATTTGAGGTGCCGATGCCCCCCACGACCATCAGAGGCATTTTCCCCAGAGGCGCCTGGATGTCTGACACATATCTGCTTCCCAGCCTGCCTGCCGGGAATATCTTCACGATATCCGCCCCGTCCAGGAAGCTCTGTCTGATTTCCGAAGGTGAAAAAGCACCCGGCACAGAAACCACGCCGCGCTCCCGGCACAGGTCCAATATACGCTTCTCAAATACCGTGGGAGACAACAAAAAGGCTGCACCTGCCTCAATGGCCTCCACGGCTTCTTCATAGGTAAGGACCGTGCCGGCTCCCACCATGATTTGTCCTCCAAATTCCTGGCTGATTTTCCGTATGGATTCCAGGGCTCCCGGAGTATTCATGGTAATTTCAACGGAGCCTAAGCAGGTCCCCACCAGGTTCCTGACAACCGTGCGGGTCTGTGAATAGGTATAGCCTCTTAAGATTACTGTCACTTTCGGAAATTTCTCTATATTCATCATTCTCGCTCCTTTCTGACAATATATAAAGCAAGAATGATGCCAACTAATTGGCTGATTTTGTATTTTTACATAACAGATTCCATATTTCTTCCCGTGTCCGGCTGGCACGGATGGCAGAAACCATAGATTCATCAGAAATAATCTGATACAGCTGTTCAAAATATTTTCTGGAATCTTCCTGAATCCCCAGTATAAAAATAACATCCACAGTGTTGACCCCATCCCACAAAACAGGTTTGTCTAATTTTGTAACGGAAATGACTGGTTTTGTAACCAATCCGGGGTCACCGTGGGGAATGGCAATACCCTGGCTGAGCCGGGTGGTCATCATTCCCTCCCGTTTATAGACGCTGAGAAGGAATTCCTGCCGGACCAATCCTTCCTCTTCCATATGTCCCACTGCCTCATCTATAATTTGGTCCTTGAACTCCGCCTCTGTCCTTATATAAATATGGTCCGGGGAGATAACCTCTGACAGCTGGTTTTCCTCGAACATGGCGCTCCGCTTTAATATGCCGCGAAGCTCCCCGATGCCCTCCGGGCTGTAGATCCGGCTTACAGATATAAACGGATAGGTGCCTGACTCCGGATTAATGGTGCCCACAATGGCCAGTATCTCATACTCCTTTTCCGTGTTGGCAATGATGCGTTCAATGCTGGAATCCTCAATATATCCCCTGGTCAATATAACCGTCCCGGACAGGTTGCTCTTCAGGCGCTCCGTCAGATGCTCCTTCAATTTCACGGCGGCCCCCTGGCCTGTGATGCACAGGCACAGAATCGCCTTTTTCCTGGCTTCCGCCTGTTCCCTGGTTCCGGTAAGCTTTATCTTGTCCAGCTCATCCGCAATCTCGTTCAGGGATTCGTCTGTCCACATGGTCTTGCGCACTGCTTCCACCACCATCATGGTGTCTGTGCGTGACAGCACGCGGACCCGCATACCTGTCTCCTCCCGAATCTTCTGGCCCACATTCAGGAGAGACCCCATGTCCGCCAGCACGATGCAGCCTTTTCCCTGGTTTACGCGCCTGGCCATATCCACTGTCTTTTCCGCCATCTGGGCCGGCGTATCCCACAGGTTCATATCCACACCAACGGCGTGTTCCGTTCCCATGATGGCATTGGCAACCTGGGCCATTGCGCTGGCCACCGGACCGTGGGATACCACCAGCACCGCAATCCTCCCCTCCTGGGCCATGTCCTTTTTTCTGAATTTCCTAAAGTACATGGCCAGGAATGCCTTTTCCTCCTCCGGCAGAGTGAGATAATACTTTTTTTGTATTTCATCCACGGCATAGCAGGCGGCCTCATAATCTTCGTAGGACTGCTGACGAATATTTTCCATGCCGGGGTAAACCATACGCCCATGGCTGCGCATCCTCTCCATAGCCATGTTCAGATGAATAGCCAGAGGAAACACCACCTGTTCCTCCAGCCCCGGAAGCCGTTTCCTGGCCAGATCACAGATATCCCTTGTCATGCTCAGGATGTCGTCCCCCACGATGGAAGCAATCTCGTCCTCCCGGATGCCCGACTTCTGGAATTCATGGATATGGCGCTGGAATCTGGACTCTATCTCGTCGGTGAGCTGGACTTCGATGTCCCGTTCCCTCAGGCCGTCTCTCAGCAGCTGGTCATACTTTTCCTCCAGGGATTCATATATGTTAAAGCCCTCCAGAAAGGTTTCCGCTCCGGATTTCCCGGCATCCTCCCCGGAATCATCGGGAAATACATAACAGTCGTCCGGGCACAGCTCCTTTATCTCCTTGGTAATCCGGTCAGGTACATACCCCTTCCTCAGGTTCTCAGTCAGGCTCGGGAAGGACACGGTGATACGCCCGTCCTTTCTGGCCCGCCCTTCCAAAAACGCTTTGGCGCAGCACACCTGGATATCTGATTTAAGCTGTCCCACATTGCCGGGGCAGTCCCCGCCCAGCAGGCACCACAGCGCCTGCTGTCTTATTTTTATCTGTTTCCCCAGACGCCTGGATTCCCACTGAAAAAAACGCAGGATAAACTGCAGCTTCTCTCCCGCCGGCCGGTCCTTTAAGGAAGGAATTTCTATGACCATGGGAATTCTGCGCCTAAAGGTCAGAAGCAGGGAGCTCTGAGGATTTTCCGTGGTCGCGGCAATAACCATCACATGGCTCTCCCGCTGGGTATCCACTTCCCCCAGGCGTCTGAACCTTCCCTTATCCATCAGGTAGAAAAGGATCTCCTGGCCCTCCGGCGGAAGCCTGTGCACCTCGTCCAGAAACAGGATTCCCCCATTGCACAGCTCCACCACTCCCTTTTTATTGTCAGCGGCGCCGGTGAATGCCCCCTTGCTGTATCCAAAGAGCTGGGCCAGCAGAAGCTGGGGATTATCCGCATAATCCGCACAGTTAAACTCAAAATAAGGGGCGTCCTTTCCGAAATTCTCAGTGCCGCAGGCATACTCATGCATGAGTTCCGCCAGAAAGCTCTTTCCCACGCCGGAAGGACCGTATATCAGGCAGTGCAGCCCTCCGGGAGGATACAATACAGCTGCCTGGGCCCGGGTTATCTGGGTCTTCATGCTTCCGTCAAATCCCACAAAGGCGCTGAACGCATTTGCCCTGTCATCCTCCCATGCAGGTTCCGCATGTTCCGGCGCTGTGCCGGCGTTTTCCTTGTCCCGGCAGGCGCCGGAAGGAGTCCATATCTCTAAAAGTTCTTCCCGCAGCTTACCCACGGCATATTTTCCTATCTTGTAGCCATCCTCCTCCAGCATCCTGGTAAGCCCCCGGTCCGATAGGTCCGGATGTCCCGTCAGAATCCGCTTCATGTCCTCAAATATGACCGGCTTCCTCCGCTTCCTGGAATCAGGGATATGGTGTTCCCGGCGTACCGTGGTCACATCCTCCCTGAATACCTGCAGGCGGGACGCTATTTCCTCGTCTGTCAGGGGATTCTTACTGTCCTCAACTTTTATGATTTGCAATATCTGTTCTTCCATGTGCGCACCCCCATACAATCATGTGGCCTATGCCAATGATTATTATCATACCATCTTTTGATATGATTTACCACATGGCAATCCAACCAGTACTCACCTTCTGTTTCAATACTTCCTAACCAATCGTTTCGCATATTTCGACATTTTTTGTAACCTTTTGTTATCCCCGCCTCTTGATAAGCCCCCCTCTCATTGGATACCTTTATAGTATATCAAACATTTGGGAGGGATTATCATGAAATACGAAAGAGAAACCAGTAACCTGCTTCGACGCCTGGGCGTCAACAATTCCTACATAGGCTTCCGGTATATTATCTATGGAGTAATCCGGACCATCCATGAGCCGGACCTGCTCACCTACATATCCAAGGGACTCTACGTGGAGATAGCCACCTGCTATCAGACATCCATTGGGTGTGTGGAGCGGAATATCCGTACCATCATCAATACCATATGGCTTCATGGGGACAGAAAGTTGTTGGATGAAGTCTTTAACTTCAAACTTAATCAGAAACCGCACAATGGAGCTTTTATCGATGCGTTGGCAAATTATATAGTAAAGGAAGATGCTGGAAAAGAAACTGCTTCTTAGGTTTTAGGCTGGCCCGGTTCATCCGGCCCCACTTTTCCTGTTAATATTTTGTCCATATTTAGTTGATAAAACAATTAGTGGAAGTACCCCTATCCACACCACCAAAACATTTTATACATGTGTGGGCCTGACGTTTTAGTTGGGCTCATCTCATTCTCTTATAACAAAAAAGTCTCCGCAATCCGGAGCACACCTCTGGCATCCGTAATGCATTTGCCTTCGTCGCTGCTCTTGACCGGACACATCAAAAATGCCTCGCAGGCGGGGTCCACCTGGTAGCCGGTCAGCATATAACCAGCCGACCATGGACTCGTCCAGAGCCAGGTTACGGGAATTAGGTAATCGAATAGGCCTGCCGTTTCCGGTAGGCCCAATTTCATAATACCTGCCATGTCTTATCAGAACAGGCGTTATGGAAACAGTGAAAGCCGATGGCTCCATTAGGCATCTTGAAGTTACAGGCATCCTTCCCGGAATGGTTCTCTTCGAAGGGGAAGTGCTCCAGCATGTACTTGGTGCCACTGCTATAGATTGCCTTGGTATTCATTCTGTTTCGGGTTCTCCGGCGCCTGCACGATAAAACTCATCCTGTGTGGGCGCTCTGTAGTATTGACCCTTTCCGTGCCAGGGTGTGACGGATATGGCCTTCCTGATTTCATTCTCATCATACGTCATTGCACTTTCCTCCCAAACTTCTCATCTGTCCGATTTTGAATTCCAATAGTATCATAATCTGTTCCACGCCTTCTCTGGCTTTGTGTATATAGCACCTCAAATTTCTCCCTAAGTTTCTTTGTGCTCCGTATATTGCCTTTCCAGATACTATCATGTATGGCATACTGCAGCACCTGCTGTATCTCATCTTCGCTTAGTCCGTTAGCAACGGGACAATGGGTTCTGCTTTTTCATACTATTAAAATTTCAGTTCGATGTGTAGCTACTTATCATTTGTCTTACTTCTTGTTCTTTCTAATGAGCAAATACGTCTTTTTTTCATATAATATTATAAATTAGCGCCTTGGAGACAAAAATGTTTAACAATCAACATACTAACTCGCCTTCCTATACCTCGGGAGCTTCCTACTCCAGCTTCCAATCAAATGTGGCAACTGATTACGGTCCAAATCCGTTTATTATTGATATTAGCAATGCCACTATGAATAATGACACATTTCGCACTGCCTTATGGACAGGTAATAACTTACAGCTTACTCTGATGAGTATACCAGTTGGTGACGAAATAGGGTTAGAGGTTCATCCTAACGATGACCAATTTTTGCATATTGAATCCGGCCATGGGGTTGTTCAAATGGGTAACCAGATGGACCGTTTAAACTTTCAACAACCAGTCTTTACTAACAGTGCTATATTTGTTCCTGCCGGAATCTGGCACAATGTAGTAAACACTGGTGATATTCCTTTAAGATTATACTCTATTTATTCACCTCCTCATCACCCTTGGGGTACTGTCCACCAAACTAAAGCTATCGCAGAAGCAAATCATTACTAATCACCACCTCGTCAGTTCTTTTAGAAGGACTGGCGAGTCTTTAGCTAATCTCACTTCTAACAAAATCATAATTTATAACCCCATTACATATAATTAACTAAATATAAACAATAGGCATACCAGTATATGAAAATACGAAATAAAAGTGCTCTTATTATATCAATACTTATCCCATTAGCAGTTGGTTCAATGTCTGCATTATTGAGCGGAAATATGTCATCATACTCTATTTTAGATAAACCAGCTTTTAGCCCACCAGGATTTATTTTTCCTATCGTATGGACAATACTTTACATACTGCTGGGAATATCCTCATATATAGTTTATTCTTCAAACAGTCCCAATAAACCGAAAGCTTTGTTGATCTATGGTATACAGTTATTCTTCAACTTTTGTTGGAGCATTATCTTCTTCGGTTTGGACCTCTACCTATTTGCTTTTATCTGGCTCATTGCGTTAATCTTTATAATAATAATTATGATAAGGCAGTTTTACATTGTTAGCCCTCTGGCTGCTTATTTACAAATTCCCTATCTGATATGGTGTATATTTGCCGCATACTTAAATTTCTCTATTTTCATATTGAATTGATGTGTGAAGTGAACCGACTAAGCCAAACTTATTCGGTTCTTTTTATTAACATCTTGTAATTTTTTAATTCCACCTGCAGATTTCCACATTCCGGGCAGTACATAACCGCTCCGACCACCATTTCATATCTGCCACCTAAGGCATAGTAAGCCCGGCCCCGTCCATCAGATACCGCAGGGGATGCGCCGGCACCCGGTGCACTGCCCCTTCATTGATTGTGTTCTTGGATGAAGAAGACGGTTTTTTCTGCTCCACTTCTCACACAATTACAGCATGCTTTAAGGAAGCAATCTGTTAATATCTCTCGGGAACAACGTCGTAAATCTTACATTTTCATATCCTAATAACTTACTAGTGAAACGTTCCAAGCCAAGTCCAAGTCCTCCGTGTGGCGGCATACCGTATTTATGCATCATAAGATAACTTTCAAACAATTGCACATTCATATTTTTCTTATTCATTTTTGCAATCTGTTCTTCATAATTATGGATTCTCTGACCACCGGTTGTAATTTCAAGTCCTCTAAACAGCAAATCGAAACTTTCTGTTTCATTAGTATGTTCTTTACTGTCCATAGCATAAAACGGTCTCTTTACACTCGGATAATGTGTTACAAAAACGAATTCACTTCCAGTTTCTTTAAAAATAATCTCTGATAAAAGTTTTTCCTCTTCTGGTTCAAAATCTTCCCAATCTTTTACAGGACGATTATGAGCCTCAGCTATTTTAATCTTCGCTTCATGAAAACTAATTGCAGGAATTGTCTCAATTATAGGCAAATTAAGATCAAGCAATGCTATTTCCTTTTTATAATGCTCAGACAAATAATTCAATGTATATTTCAGCATTGCAGTTTCCATTTCCATAATTTCCTCAAAACTATTTATATAGCCCATTTCAAAATCCACGCTGGTATATTCGTTCAAATGTCTTGATGTATCATGTTTCTCAGCTCGGAACACTGGTGCAATTTCAAATACACGTTCAAACACGCCTACCATCATCTGCTTATAAAACTGAGGGCTTTGAGCCAAATATGCCTCTTGTCCAAAATAGTTTAAAGAAAATATATTGGCGCCTCCTTCTGCTCCTGACTGCACGATCTTAGGCGTATGAACTTCTGTAAAATGTTCATTATAAAGGAATTCTCTAATCCCCCTGCAAATGCCTTCCTGTAATTTGAAAATAGCTCTTTCTTTTTCATTTCTTAAAGTGATTGGTCTATAGTCAAGCAAATTTTCTATAGAAGTATCCACGATTTTTTGGTTGATTACAATTGGTGATATTTCATGAGGTTTACTTAAAACTTTTATATTTTTAATATGCAATTCATATCCTGTTTTACTTCTACCTTCCGCCACTAAAATCGCAGTAATTGTTACACAACTTTCTTCTGCTGGTATTTCGAGATTTCCCGAAGCAACGCACTGAACTACATCTCTTTTTGTTCTTAATAACACAAAAGAAAAACCTTTCATTTTTCTAATTTTATAGATACTTCCATGAATTTGTATTGTTTCTCCGATGTGTTCTACTAACTCCTCAGCTTCCAATTCAGTTACAATAATATTTCCTTTTATATTTTCCATTGTTTTATCCTTTCTATCTCGTTATTTGATTTTTATAAAACAACTACTATCCATAAGAACATCGTCTTTATGTCCCATACGATCACCTTCTTTCAAAATATGTACTCGTATGGAAATTGATAAAAAGGGTACAAAAAAACCACACGAGCAAAGTATTTATCTTTACCAATGTGGTCTATTATCTTTATATTCCACATAGGCACAACACATTTAGCGCTTGCACCTATGACAAATCACAGATACAAACGCTACCTATCGTCGTCCCTATTCAGTTTCTGGAACTGATTATTAAACATAATTATACCTCTATCTGGGTTGAAATTCTCTTTTATTTCTTGCCATTCTATCACTGAAAAATTAATTGTCAAGATACCCTTGGATTGCATGAAACTCGCGAAACTCGTATATAATGATTTCATAAACTAAGACATATTAATCTAAGAAACACCATCCATTCTTGTCAGAATATCTGCCACATATAGAAACATGACTGTGCCATTACGGTATAATAACGACAAACGGAAAAAGTCTTGATTTTCAAGGGGTCCACGCGTTTGCCGTCATCTATTCAATTCCTTTTCCAAGTTGAAATATGGCGAGAAAAATATCGAAAAAAGGAGGCTGTTTCATTAACGACAAAAATAACATATGGTGTTAGTATTTGTCTCGAATAATATATAATATTCGGGACAAACCATTTCGATATTTTGAAAAAGTCGATTATCATTCCATTTCCTATTGTATTTTTGATTTATTCTACTCATTCTAACCAAACAGTTGACAAGAATGAGTAGAATGATTAGAATATGGGTAGAATAAAATTAGGAGGCGGTCAGATGATTTTTCAGGAAAGCGAAATGGTTGAACTAAAAGCAATTGTGGTGGAGGATATAAAAAAAGAAATCATTGCTTTTGCAAACTGTGAGGGAGGAAAACTGTACATCGGTGTTCAGGATGACGGAACAGTGTCAGGACTGGATAACCCAGACGAAACTTCTTTGCAGATCAGCAATATGGTTCGAGACGCAATTAAACCGGATCTGACGATGTTTCTTCACTATGAAACAGTAACGGTAGACGAAAAAAAAATCGTTGCAGTTGACATTCAGCAGGGAACAGAGAGACCATATTATATAGCCAAAAAGGGATTGCGTCCTGAAGGTGTTTATGTCCGTCAGGGTTATTCCTCTGTTCCGGCTACAAATACGGCAATCCGTCGCATGATCAAGGAAACAGACGGAGATCATTTTGAAGAAATGCGGTCTTTAGAACAGAATTTAACCTTTGAAAGTGCAAAAAAAATATTTGCTGAACGAAATGTAAAGTTTGGTCTCACACAAATGAAAACACTGAGAATGGTAACACAGGATGGTGTCTATACAAACTTGGGGCTGCTACTTTCGGATCAGTGTGTGCATACAATTAAAGCTGCTGTTTTTCAAGGTACAACGCAGAGTGAATTTAAGGATCGGAAAGAGTTTTCCGGCTCCCTGTTTCAGCAGATGGATGAAACTTATGACTTTATTGATTTCCGCAATCAGACACACTCAACCTTTGATAAGTTATATCGTATTGACAGACGGGATTATCCGGAAACCGCAGTCAGGGAGGCTCTTTTGAATCTTCTGGTACACCGTGAATATTCATTCCGTGCCAGCTCCTTCATCAGCCTTTATGCAGACAGACTTGAATTTACCTCTATCGGCGGTCTGGTAAGCGGCGTGTCCTTAAAAGATGTAACCATGGGCATTTCCGTCTGTCGAAACACCAAACTGGCAAATGTATTTTACCGTTTGGAGTTGATAGAAGCCTATGGAACCGGAATTATAAAAATCATGGAAGCGTATGATGGAACCGGAATGACACCGCAGATTGAAACATCTGATAATGCATTTAAGATTATTCTTCCTAACCTGAATACAATGCCTGAATCCGCAAGACAAATACAGGTAAATCCAGAGAAATGCACACCGGAAGAAAAGGTGATTGCTCTGACAAAACAACGGGGTTTTATTACAAGAAAAGAAATAGAAATACTGCTTGGTATGGGTCAGTCATCATGCGGACGGCTGTTAAAGAAAATGGTTGAAAACGGTCTGCTTATCCAAGAAGGAAAGGGCAAGAACATCCATTATCACCTTCCTCAATAAAGTAAATAATTTCTAAGAAAAGGCGAGGGCTTAACTACCCTCGTTTTATCACGTTTAAAAATAAAAGGAATGAATATCAGATTTCAAAAAAGAGTACATGATTTTAGCAGAAATCTACCCGCTTATGTGAAGTTGGCGACAAAGCCACATTTAATAGCCATTTAGGTATAATTTAAACCGTAGACACAAGAAAAAAAGCTCAAATATCGTAAAAACAGCAGCAAGAAATAATGTAAAAAGGCTAAAAAAGCAAAAAACAGTTGCATGAGTATGCCCTTACGGTATAATTACGACAAACCGGAAAAGCCCCGTAGAATCAAGGGTTTTGAGGTTTTCAGTCTGGTTTTTTCATCCTTTTCCAAACCGAAAAATCATACTGAAATAAGTCGAATTATAGGGGGTGTTTCATTAACGACAAATGAATAGCAGAAAGGAACTCAAAGCCTTTTGATTTCAAGCACAGTAGAATATTGGATTTAGGCGAAGCCGTCACTTGTTCAAGTGGCGGCTTTTGTCATTTCCAGGACTGCTGTGCAGGCACATGACAACACCAAACAGAAACGAGGTGATTGTTATGAACACGCAAATTATCGCCATCGCCAACCAAAAAGGAGGCGTCGGCAAGACAACGACCTGTGAAAACCTGGGTGTTGGATTGGCGCAGTCCGGGAAGAAAGTGCTGCTGATTGACGGTGACCCGCAAGGCAGCCTGACCATCAGCCTGGGCCACCCCCAGCCGGACAAGCTGCCCTTTACCCTGTCCGACGCTATGGGCCGTATCCTGATGGACGAGCCGCTGCGCCCAGGCGAGGGTATTCTGCACCACCCGGAAGGCGTTGACCTAATGCCCGCTGACATCCAGCTCTCCGGCATGGAGGTTTCTCTGGTGAATGCCATGAGCCGTGAGACCATCCTGCGGCAGTATCTGGACACGCTCAAGGGACAGTATTCCCATATCCTGATTGACTGTCAGCCCTCCCTGGGTATGCTCACGGTCAACGCCCTGGCCGCCGCCAACAGGGTCATAATCCCCGTTCAGGCGGAGTACCTGCCTGCCAAGGGCCTGGAACAGCTGCTCCAGACCGTAAACAAGGTGAAGCGGCAGATCAACCCCAAGCTCCAGATCGACGGCATATTGCTGACGATGGTGGACAACCGCACCAACTTCGCCAAGGAGATTGCTGCCCTGCTGCGGGAGACCTATGGCAGCAAAATCAAGGTGTTCGGCACCGAGATTCCCCATTCTGTCCGGGCAAAGGAAATCAGCGCCGAGGGCAAGAGCATTTTTGCCCATGACCCCAATGGCAAGGTGGCCGAGGGGTACAAAAATCTGACCCAGGAGGTGATAAAACTTGAAAAGCAGCGCGAAAAAAGTAGAGCTGGCTCCATACGATGACTTGTTTTCCACCGAAGAAAGTCGCCAGGATGCCAAGCTGGAAAAAGTACGGGAAATCCCGTTGTCTGAGCTGCATCCTTTTAAGAACCATCCCTTCAAAGTCAAGGATGACGAGGCCATGATGGAAACCGCCGACAGCGTTCGGCAGTACGGTGTTCTGGTTCCGGCCATTGCTCGCCCGGACCCGGAGGGTGGCTATGAGCTGGTGGCCGGTCACAGGCGGCACAGGGCCAGTGAGCTGGCCGAGAAAGAAACCATGCCGGTCATTGTCCGAGATTTGGACGATGATGCCGCCACCATCATCATGGTGGACAGCAACTTGCAGCGAGAAAGCCTGCTCCCCAGCGAGAGGGCTTTTGCTTACAAGATGAAGCTGGAGGCTATGAAACGGCAAGCCGGGAGACCCACCAAAGAAAATGGTTCCCAACTTGGGAACGATTTTGGAAAGAAGTCCAGCGAGCTTTTGGCTGAACAAGTCGGCCAGAGTAAAAATCAGATTTTCCGCTATATCCGCCTGACGGAGCTGATCCCCGAACTGCTGGATATGGTGGATGAAAAGAAAATCGCCCTCAATCCGGCTTATGAGCTGTCTTTCCTCAAAAAAGAGGAACAGCGTGACTTGCTGGACGCGATGGACAGCGAACAGGCTACCCCCTCTCTCTCCCAGGCCCAGCGGCTCAAGAAATACAGCCAAGAGGGACATCTGACCCTCGATATGATGCGCGTCATCATGGGTGAGGAAAAGAAAAGTGATCTCGACAAAGTGACTTTCACCTCCGACACCCTGCGAAAGTATTTCCCCAAAAGCTATACGCCCCAGCGGATGCAGGAAACTATCATCAAGCTGCTGGAGGCATGGCAGAAAAAGCGCCAGAGAGACCAGGAACGATGAAAGGAGCCGCCTATGAGGGATATTTCAGCCCGTGAGCTGAAAGGACACAACATTCTCGCCGTGGAGCGTTTCCAGGACAGCATCCGATGGATGATCGAGTTTTCCGTCCTGCGTCCCTGCTCCTACGGTAGTCCCGGTGATGAAATGCGGCTGTTTCTCACCGAGGACGGGTATCAGGCCGCCCTCGTAAGCCAGAAGCGCCGGGAAATCAAAATCAAGCGGTATGCCCGTGTGATCGAGGGCCATGTCCTCGACTTCAAGCCGGACAAGCGCCGCCGCCACCCGTAAACCCATCATCACTACGAAAGGAAAGGAATGAATATGTGTACTGTCCAGAGCATCAAGGATGCTATCTGGGAAAACTGCCAGTCCCAATATGACATGGAATCCACCGACATTGACCGGGTTTTGCAGACCCTCCCGTTTTCTCAGGAACCGGGACCATTTTCTAAGCCAAAAACGCAAAGGCCGCTGTATTGGTTCCACGCAAGAAAATATGAAAAAGTGTAACTGCCACAATTCTTTTTACAGGATTGTGGCTTTTTTCATGCCCTGAGATCAGAAAGGAGTGAAGTCAATGGCGGTCTTTCGGATTGAAAGAACCCGCGACTATACGGTAATGAGCAATCATCACCTGCGGAACCATGAATTGTCGCTGAAGGCCAAGGGGCTGCTTTCCATGATGCTGTCCCTGCCGGATGACTGGAACTATACCACCCGTGGCCTTGCGAAAATCTGCAAGGAGGGCGTGGACGCCATCGGTAATGCGCTGCGGGAGCTGGAAACCGCTGGTTACATCGTGCGCCACCAGCTGAGGGACCGGCAGGGCCGGATCAGCGATACCGAGTATGTCATTTATGAGCAGCCCCAGCCCCGGCAGCCGGATACGGCTTCACCAGATACGGAAAACCCGTATCTGGATAAACCGGATACGGAAAAGCCCGCAGAATTAAATATAGAGAAATCAAATACCCAAAAATCAATTACTCATGGATCAAGTACCGATTCCATTCCCTTCCGGGAGCCAGCGGCAGCACAGCTGCCGGAACGGAAAGGAAGGGATGCGATGTCGCTCACAGAGATGGAAAGTTATCGGGATTTGATTCTGGAGAACATCGAGTATGACCACCTGTGCCGGGAGTTTACCACCTACCGGGAGGACCTGGACGAGATTGTGGAGCTGATGGTGGAGACCGTCTGCGCCAAGCGGAAAACCACCCGGATCGCTGGCAGCGACTTCCCCCATGAGGTGGTCCGCTCCCGTTTTTTGAAGCTGGATTGCTCCCACATCGAGTTTGTCATGGAGTGCCTGCGGAACAATACCACCGAAATCCGCAACATGAAGCAGTATCTGCTTGCGGTGCTGTTCAATGCGCCGACCACGATCAGCAACCACTACACCGCACAAGTCAACCACGATATGTACGCAGGCGGCTGGTAAACAGCCGCTTTTCTGCTGCCCGAAAACACCGGGAGAAAGGATTTTGCCATGAAACGACCTCTTGCCTACATTACGGCTCCCTGGAGCAACAGCCAGTATGAGAACGCCGAGAACGCTGCGGCCTACTGCCGTCAGGTGTACGACGCCGGGTATTCGCCCATCTGCCCGGTGCTGTTCCTGCCTACCTTCCTCAAGGACGAGATTCCCCAGGAACACAAGGACGGGCTGGATATGGCGCGGGACTACCTGCGCCGGTCCCATGTGCTGGTGGTCTGCGGCCACGGCATCGACGAGACCGTGAAGAATGACATCGCCACCGCCGAGCGCCTGCGGATCACCGCCACCACCCTGGACGGTATCCTGGCTGTGAAGGGCCAGGGACGCGGGAAAGGAGGCGCACGCCATGCCTGAGCGTAAGACCGTGGGCCAGCTGATGGAGGAAATGCGCCTCAAAGCCGGGGCGCAGAACTACCACGGCCATGAGTACATGGATTTGGAGCGGTTTGCCGAGGACACCCGGCACATGATTATCTTCGATGTGCTGACCGACGATTCCCCGGTGGGCTGGAAAGGTGAACGGACCCGCCTGTTTCTGACGGAGGCCGGATACCAGAAAAGCCTGGAGAACCAGGAAAAGGGCCACATCAAGATTCTCAGCCATGCCAAAGTGCGCCAGGGCCATCTGTACTATGACCGCTCCGACCAGCTGCGCTGAAAGGAGCCTGCCATGCTGAAATACCTGCTGCGGCGGCTGGTGGTCCCGCCTTAGTATCAAGTGCCACCCCTGCAAAATCCGTGGAAAGGAGGCGATGACCTATGCAGGAGGAAGTGGAAAACAGGACTTTGACGCTGGTAGTCAGCGGAACAAAGTTTACCGGGCGGTTGATGAAAGCCGCCATCACCAAGTACCTTGCCCACCGCAAGGAAAAGAAGCTGCAAAAGCAGAAAAGCCGGGATACCCCCGTGATTCCCCACGGCAAGCAGACGGTGAAGCAGCTGATCGGCCAGAATCAGGGCGTTTCCAACATCGAGATCACCGACCCCTCCATCAAGGAGTTTGAGAAGATCGCCCGGAAATACGGCGTGGACTATGCGGTGAAGAAGGACCGCAGCAGCTCCCCACCCAAGTACCTGATCTTTTTCAAGGGTCGGGACGCGGATGCCCTGACCGCTGCTTTTACCGAGTACACCGGGAAAAAGGTCAGGAAGGCGGAGAAATCCGAGCGTCCGTCTGTGTTGGCAAAGTTGAGCCAGTTCAAAGAGCTGGTGAAACACGCCGTCGTGGACCGGAACAAGCGGAGGGAGCTGGAACGATGAAAAAGCAGCTGAACATCAAAAAGCACATTTTGCTGAACCTGCCGTATATCCTGATGGGGCTTTTCTCCACCAACTTCGGTGAAGCGTGGCGGATGGCCGTGGGTGCGGACGCTTCGGCAAAAATGCTCTCGTTCTTCTCCACGCTGCCGGTGGCGCTGGCCAGCTGGTGGCCCAGCCTGCACCCCCTGGACCTGCTGGTGGGCCTGTGCTGCGGCGGCGGCCTGCGGCTGGCTGTGTACCTGAAAAGCAAGAACGCCAAGAAGTACAGGCACGGCATGGAATACGGTTCCGCCCGGTGGGGAACCCATGAGGACATTGCACCCTACATCGACCCGGTATTCCAGAACAATGTGATTCTGACGAAAACGGAAAGCCTGACCATGAATAGCCGCCCGAAAGACCCTAAGACCGCCAGAAACAAAAATGTTTTGGTGATCGGCGGCTCCGGTTCCGGTAAAACCCGGTTCTGGCTGAAACCCAATCTGATGCAGATGCACAGCTCTTATGTGGTGACAGACCCCAAAGGCACCATTCTGGTGGAGTGCGGTAAAATGCTCCAGCGCGGTACACCCAAGCTGGGCAAGGACGGCAAGCCCATGAAGGATAAGCGCGGCAAGGTCATCTATGAGCCTTACCGGATCAAAGTCCTCAATACCATCAACTTCAAGAAGTCCATGCACTATAACCCCTTTGCCTACGCGCGACACGAGGTCGCGTAATTAAACTGTTCGGCGCCGACCGAACCTGTTATTCCATTAGCAGTAGCCTATCGTCACCGAAGCGGCTGGCAACGGTCGTGAGGCAGCATGACGAGAAAAGGTAGCCCTCCCGAAAGGGTCAAGCCGAAGCCGTGAGGCAGAGGCGAAAAGCTGGAAGCAACATCCGGCTGGGGAGCTTGGCTTGTGTAGTATGGTGAATGTAAGTGAATCGCTGTTAAACGTCGTTAGTGGGAACCAGGCTAAAGTTGCTGATAAGCCTGAACCAAAAGGTGTGCAGTCGGATGTTCCCCTGTAAGCTGGGAACACATGGACAAACAGGACTGCCGGCGGATAGGCGGCACCTAACCTACACGGTTGATTACGTGAAACGTGGTAAGCCCGCGCTCTCTCCGTATACTCGGAAAGCTGACCGCAAGGAAAGCCGATAGAAACGCGGGTAAGGAACGCTGGAAAAAGCGAATGCCGACCTTGTAATGAGGACGGATAGGGATTGAAATAGTATCTCACGCGAAAGCGGGCCAACTTCCAGCAGGTCTATCTTTACGAGAGAATTTACAGAACTTTTGAAAGGAGGAATCGCAAATGAACAGAAAACTGTGTGCGCCTGCTGACAAGGCACAAAGCTGGGAATCCATTGATTGGAAGAAAGCGGAGGCCTATGTTAAAAAGCTGCAAATGCGTATCGTAAAGGCTCAAAAAGACGGTCATTATAACAAGGTGAAATCCCTGCAATGGCTGTTGACACATTCTTTCTATGCCAAAGCATTGGCAGTGAAGCGTGTGACAAGTAATAAAGGCAAAAATACCGCTGGTGTAGACCATGAATTATGGAAAACGCCAAAAGGCAAATTCGAGGCGATTGATAAACTCAAGCGCCGGGGCTATAAGCCTCAACCTCTCAGACGGGTGTATATCCCGAAGAAAAACGGGAAAATGCGTCCCCTGAGTATTCCAACGATGACAGACCGTGCCATGCAGACGTTATATAAGTCTGCATTGGAACCATTGGCGGAAACTCTGGCAGACCCAAACTCCTACGGCTTTAGAATTGGAAGAAGCACACACGATGCCATCGGGCAATGCTTCAACGATTTATGCAGAGCCGGTTCTCCACAATGGATTTTGGAAGGAGATATTAAAGGGTGCTTCGACCACATCAGCCATAACTGGCTGTTGGAAAACATTCCAATGGATAAGGAAATGCTCGGGAAATGGCTGAAATGCGGTTTTGTGGAGACCCAAAAGCTCTTTCCAACAGAGGAAGGAACTCCACAGGGCGGCACAATATCGCCAGTTTTGATGAACATGACCTTAGACGGACTAGAGCGCATTCTGAAAGAGAGATTCCCAATGAGACGGATGGTGGCAGGTAAAACTGTTTACGACCAGATTAACTTCGTGCGATATGCCGACGACTTTATCGTTACCGGAAAAAGCCCGGAAACTCTACGTAACGAGGTTATGCCGCTCATCAAGGACTTTCTGGTGGAACGCGGCCTGCAACTCTCCGAGGAAAAAACGGTGATTACGCACATCAGTGACGGCTTTGATTTTCTTGGGCAGAACGTTCGGAAATACAACGGAAAATTGCTCATCAAGCCATCAAAGAACGCGATAAAATCCTTCCTCAAAAAAGTGCGCACTATCGTTAAGGAGAACAAAACCGCTACACAGGACTTGCTCATTTACAAGCTAAATCCTGTCATTCGCGGTTGGGTCAACTACCATCGCTATGTAGTTTCTGCGGATATTTTTGGATTGGTTGACCACAGGATTTTCGAGTGCCTATGGAGGTGGGCTTGCCGCAGACACAAACGAAAAGGCAAGAGATGGATTGCTAATAAATACTGGCACCACATTGACAACCGGACGTGGACATTTGCGGCAGAACCTGCCTTTCGCGGTAAGGATTTCGATGAAAAATACCTTAAGCTGGAATACGCGGCAAATACCAAAATCATCCGATTCAGGAAAATCGCCGCAGAAGCCAATTCGTTCGATGAAAAGTGGACGGGATACTATGAGGAACGTGACGGAGAAAGAATGCTGAACAGTACCAAAGGACGGGAAAAACTCGTTAAAATCTGGAACAACCAGAAACGGTGCTGCCCTGTATGTGGAGAAAGAATTACATTCGAAACAGGATTCAAGACGCATTTTAACACCGAAAACAACAGGAAATGGCCTGCTATTATGGTACATCCCTGGTGTCATCGAAATCTGCATGAGCCAGACTACTTGATTTGAGCCGGGTTTCGTTTTACACGAGGCCTTACGATAGGCTTGAGCCGTATGACGGGAAACTGTCACGTACGGTTCTTAGGGGAGGGACTGGCAGTAATGCCAGTCTCTTACCCGACATTCACTCAGAGAAGGACATCTTGAAGCTGGTCACGACGCTGATTGCCAACACCAAGGGCGAGGGCAAGGCCGGGGACGATTTCTGGGTCAAGGCGGAAACACTTTTGTATTGCGCCCTTATCGGGTATATCCACTACGAGGCTCCGGTGGAGGAACAGAATTTTGCCACTCTCATTGAGTTCATCAACGCGATGGAGGTCCGGGAGGATGACGAGGAGTTCAAGAACCCCGTAGACCTGATGTTTGACGCGCTGGAGGCGGAGAAGCCCAACCACTTCGCCGTCCGCCAGTACAAGAAGTACAAGCTGGCTGCGGGCAAAACCGCAAAATCCATTCTGATTTCCTGCGGTGCGCGCCTCGCCGTGTTCGATATTGCGGAACTGCGGGAGGTCACTTCCTACGACGAGCTGGAGCTGGACACCCTGGGAGACCGGCGAACCGCTCTGTTCCTCATTATGAGTGACACGGACGATAGCTTTAACTTTTTAATCTCCATGTGTTACACCCAGCTGTTCAATCTGCTCTGCGAAAAAGCGGACGATGTGTACGGCGGGCGGTTGCCGGTCCATGTGCGGTGCCTCATTGACGAGTGCGCCAACATCGGCCAGATTCCCAAGCTGGAGAAATTGGTCGCCACCATCCGCAGTCGTGAGATTTCCGCCTGCCTGGTGCTGCAAGCACAGTCCCAGCTGAAAGCCATCTACAAGGACAACGCCGATACCATCATCGGCAATATGGATACCTCCATCTTCCTGGGCGGCAAGGAGCCGACTACCCTCAAGGAGCTGGCCGCCGTGCTGGGCAAGGAGACCATCGACACCTACAACACCGGTGAGAACCGTGGGCGGGAAACCTCCCACTCTCTCAACTACCAAAAGCTCGGCAAAGAGCTTATGAGCCAGGATGAACTGGCCGTCATGGACGGCGGCAAGTGCATCCTCCAGCTGCGTGGTGTGCGGCCTTTCCTCTCGGACAAGTACGACATCACCAAGCACCCCAATTACCCATACACCGCCGACGCGGACCCCAAGAATGCCTTTGACATCGAGGCGTTCCTGTCCACCCGGCTCAAACTCAAGCCCAACGAGGTCTACGATGTGTATTCGGTGGACGCAGAGGGCGCGTAAATCTGTTCCGCTAAGAAGGGAGTGATTTTATCTATTCGCCGCAACTGCCCTTTTGGGGCCATTGGCGTACAAAGCGGACAATCACCAAAAAATAATGAAAAAGGAGGACAGCCGGAATCAGCCCCCGGAAACCGGGCGGCAGATTGTTCCGGCTTTTGTATGCCTATGAACCATGACTAATCAATCTTTCAAATGATTCCGGCTAATTTTGTATATGGCATTTTTCAATCAGGCTATCACCGTTCTTCAGACCCTCGTTATCGCTCTCGGCGCTGGTCTCGGCATCTGGGGTGTCATCAACCTGCTGGAAGGTTACGGCAACGACAACCCCGGCGCGAAGTCCCAGGGCATGAAGCAGCTCATGGCTGGCGCTGGCGTGGCCGTGGTCGGCATGGTTCTCGTACCCCTGCTCTCCGGCCTGTTCACCGTCTGATCGTTCCCGTCGTTAAGCTGTCATAAGAAATCCTTGCCGCCCCTGCCCCCAAGCGGGGGCGGCTGAAAGGAGGTTGACACCGTATGGATTTCTTACTCGATGCCCTTACTGACTGGCTCAAGGAAATGTTGGTAGGCGGCATTATGAGCAACTTATCGGGGATGTTCGATAGCGTGAACCAGCAGGTCGCAGACATTGCGACACAGGTGGGCCAGACCCCCCAGGGCTGGAACGGGAGTATTTTCAGCATGATCCAGAACCTCTCCAACTCCATCATGGTGCCGATTGCTGGCGTGATCCTGGCTATCGTGATGACGCTGGAGCTGATTCAGATGATTACCGACAAGAACAACCTGCATGATGTGGACACCTGGATGATTTTCAAGTGGGTGTTCAAATCTGCCGCCGCCATCCTCATTGTCTCAAACACCTGGAACATCGTGATGGGCGTGTTTGACGCGGCCCAAAGTGTGGTGGCACAGGCGGCAGGTATCATCGGTTCCGACGCTTCCATCGACATCTCCTCTGTCATGACCGATATGGAGTCCCGGCTGATGGATATGGACCTGGGGCCGCTGTTCGGCCTGTGGTTCCAGTCGCTCTTTATCGGCATTACCATGTGGGCGCTTTACATTTGTATCTTTATCGTGATTTATGGCCGTATGATTGAGATTTACCGCGCGTCCAGAAGCGTCGCTTGTCATCCACAGGCGGTGCGTGGGCATTTTGGGAATCCGGCTTTGGCAAGCCGGTAAAGAAAAGTATCAAAGACGCTGAAAAAGCGTCGCTTTAGCGTCAGCCGGTTTACCCCGGAGGGAAACCATAAGGGGGACAATAGCGTACCGGAAACGTCGCAAGTTGGGGAAACCATCTACCCACGACTGAGCGGCAAGACGCAACATTGTGAACGAGGAACAAGGCTAAACTGCTTTAAGGGCAGTCCGAGGCGGGATACTCGACCCGGCGGTGTAGGATGGTTGTATTCGCCGTATGTCATAGCGGAATGTGACAGGTATACACAGA
>NZ_AUJR01000017.1 GCF_000424325.1 [Clostridium] clostridioforme AGR2157 | reverse complement strand
TCCTGGCTGAATATGGTGGAAGGCTTTTTCAGCAAAATGACCCGCCAGATGTTGTCCGGGATTCGTGTAGGCTCGAAAGAGGAACTAAAGGAACGGATTTTGAAATACTTTGAAGAAATCAATGAGGTTCCCGTCCCCTACAAATGGAAATACCGCTTGGACACGATTGATCTTTCGGAAGAGGATGTGGGCACAATCGTCTATGAAGTTGTAAATGCGAAAGCAGCAAGTCCTGAAAACCAAGGGAAACGTGCGCCCAAAGCACGGACACGTAAGCCAAGAAATCAGATTACTACCAATGCTTAAATTGTAAGCTTATTTAAATCGAGTTGTACTAGATAACTTACCATATTATTGAAGTACATTTTTAACTGTCTACTAGTAGGAATACAATTTTTCTTTCGTACTGGCATCCCACAACTGAATCCTACTCCAAAAACAGGAACCAATCTATTAGTTTTAAAAGCTTGCACAAAGAAAGTCTTTGTTTCTTCTGAAGCAACTAACATCTTTTCCACAATTGTAACTCCCCTAATTAGTTTCTATATTTTCACTATTCTGACATATTTATATACTATCATACGATTAAACCTTTTTCTACCAAAAGCATCTTAGAATCCCCATTTCCCCCCTGCCAACAATAAAACCCTCAGCCCACCGTCTGAGGATTTTATTCTTAGCAGCGTTCCATATACCACCCCGGCAGGAGCGCTCCCTTCGGATTGGCTCCCGCCTTCCTTAATCTTCAAAATCTATCCGTTGTATCATCACAATGCCGGACTGAAACTGTATCTCTATCTTGCTTTCATTAATAACCCTGACTGCCCGCAGCAGACGTCTTACCAGATCATCGTCAAATTCTTTTTTCAGGTAATTGGTCTTTCTCATATAGCTTTCCATATCCTGCATTCTCTGGTCATAGGACTCCGCCAGCTGCCTCTCCCGGACAACCTTGGTCTTTTTCTTCTTCAGTTCTTTGATCTCATCTGCTATGATACGATATTCCTTATCAAACACTTCATCCGCAGACTCGGCTTTCGCACTGTCTTCGATGAGCTTCATCATCTTTTTCTGAAGCTCCTCTATCTGGCTGTCGTATTCCGTGGGTTCTGCAGCCGCAGAGTAGCTCCCTATAATCCGTATGACGTTCTCCCGGAATGCCTGCACGAATTCGCCCTGATCTTCCACTACGCTGTTAACTGCTGTCATAATCGCTTCATGCAGGATTTCTTCCTTTAATGTAGGGGAATGCTTACATCTCTTGGAGCCATGCTTCAAGCGGTTGTCACACCGCCACACAGCCCGCTTTGCTCCATATTTTGACCATACCTGCCTCCGGTATGGCTGTCCGCATTCTGCACAGACCATGATATCCGACAGCACATATTTTGAGCTGTATTTTCCTTTTATTTCAATATTCTTTTTCTTGGTATCCGCTCGGTAAATACTGGCTCTCCTCGCCTTTTCCTCCTGCACCCGGTGAAACAGCTCTTTGGGTATAATCGGCTCATGGTCATCCTCCACATAATACTGCGGCACAATTCCTTTATTCATAACCTTCTTCTTTGTAAGAAAATCCACCGTATAGGTCTTCTGGAGCAGGGCATCTCCCATATACTTTTCATTGACCAGCATCTTGTCTATCACAGTTGCCTGCCATACGGTATTCCCGGTTGCAGTACGAATACCATCCGCCTCCAGGATCTGTTTAATCCGATAGCTGCTGTTCCCTTCTAAGAAGAGCCGGAAAATCCGCCGCACCACCTCTGCCTCTTCCGGAACAATAATCAGGTTCCCATCCTTATCCTTTGTGTATCCCATGAATTTGCTGTGGTTGACGATGACCTTTCCGTCCTCAAACCTCCTGACAATTCCCCAGCGGCAGTTTTCGCTGATATTTCGGCTTTCTTCCTGCGCCTGGCTGCTCAGGATGGTAATCAGCAGCTCGCCGCTTCCCTCCAGCGTATTGATTCCCTCTTTTTCAAAATAGACTGCAATGTTCTTCTCCTTGAGCTTTCTGATATGTGTCAGAGAATCCACCGTATTTCTTGCAAACCGGCTGATGGACTTTGTAATGACTATGTCAATTTTCCCTGCCATGCAGTCATCTATCATCGCCTGAAAATCTGCACGTTTTCTGGTGGAGGTTGCACTCTTTCCATCGTCTGCATAGATACCTGCCAGCTTCCAGTTTGGATTGCTCTTGATTTTTTCCGTATAATAGCCGACCTGCGCTTCATAGCTGCTTTCCTGCTGTTCCATTAGCGTGCTGACACGACAGTAAGCCGCTACCCGAAGGGCTTTCATCTGGGGGCGTACCGTCCGGTCATAGGCAGGCATTGCCGGTATCACGGAGATATTTTTCTTTACCACAGTTGCCATGTATGTAGTTCCTCCTTCCCATCAATCAATTTTAACCTCGACAGCTACTCCATTCAGCAGTTCAATCTGCAGGATGTTGTCTTTCCCTACGATTATTTTTTGAATTGTCTGCCGGAAAAGCTCCGGGTCAAATTGTACCTGCGGCACTCTGCCCGTAAGCGCAGCTTTCAGCTTCTCTGTCCGGAAACCGCTGTCATCAATGGCAGCTTCCTGATACTGCGCCCTTGCCCGTTCAAACACCAGCTGTCTGATTGCATCTGCCGAATACTGCCCGTTCTCCAGACATTCCTGTATCTGCCCCGTCAGTTTCCGGCTTTGGGCGCTTTCCAGTTCCGTCTTCAGAACAGTTACTCCCTGATCCAGCAAATCTGGATTTTCTATAAAATAATTGACTGCCGCAAGGATGGCATCCTCTATCTGTTCCTCCGTCAAAAAAATGTTCCGGCAGTACACCCTGTTCCCTTTGATATAGCGTTTGCATTTCCATCGGATGGTTTCTCCCGGCTGGTTGCAGTGCTCCACATACTTTCGGTAAGGCTGCCCACAGATTCCGCATACAATCCGGTCTCCAAACAGACTTTTGTTTGCATAACTGTTGAGCTGCGCTCTCCGCCCCAGACTCTCTGCCCGTTCCCTGCGCCGCTCCTGTACCTGTTCAAAAGTCTCTGCATCCATCAGGGCAGGGTAGAAATCATCTCCTTTGTATCTCTGGTTTTCCAGAATCTTCCCTACGGAACAATGGCTCCATGATGGTCTGCGGTTGGTATTTAGAACACCCTGTTCTGTAAGTTTTTTTGCAATCCGGTATGTAGCGGTTCCATTCAGATAATCTTCAAAAATTCCTTTCACAATCTCTGCGGCTTCCGGAATAATCTCTGCTTTCCCATTTACAATCCGATAACCCATTGGCGTATGATTCTGCATTCTACTCCACCGCCTTTCCACAGGTTTCTTCCAGCTCCAGTCCATTTTTCAACCGGAACCCAAGGCGCTGTGCCGGATAGACCGTTACCTGCTGGATGATTATCAGGAACAGTTCCTCATCAAACTCCTCTATGATGACAGGCCGGTTCCGGAAGACTGTCAGCAGGTATTCTGTCTGTGCAATCTCCTGTTCAAATACCTTCTGTTCTTTGAGCAGTTGCTGCCTGTGGCAGGCTTTTTCCAGTTCCATATCCATCTGGTTCCGCTGCTCTATAAAAACAGCAGAGCCGATATTGCCGTCCGCAAGGACTTTTCGCAACATATGGCTCTGCTTTTTTAATTCCTGTATTCTTTTTTCCAGATCTTCCAGTTCCCTCTCCTGCGCCGGATCTCCCGGAACTGCTTTTAATACCGACAGCAGGGGAAGCAGGATTGCTTCATAATTACTGGCAAGCCGGTTCCACAGCTGGACAAATGCCTGCTTGATTCCATCCTCCCGCACAGCCTTCTGTCTGCACTTTGAGATATCTTCGATATGCTGATGACAGCTCCACCGTATCTTTTCATAGGGCTTTCCGATATAAATCTTCTGCCTGCGGAACGTGGAACCGCATTCTCCACAGATAATCCGGCTGCTGAATACATACCGGTTCTGATAAATGGTCCGGTCTTCAGCACACTGTCTCTGCCTGCGGTATTCATAAAGCTGCCGCACCGCTTCTGCTTCTTCTCTGGTGATGATTGCCTCATGATTATCCTTAATCAAATACTGCGGCAGCTGTCCACAGTTACGCCCTTTTATAAATGGAACCCCTTCGGTTGTATAGGTCTTTTGCTGAAGCAGGTCACCCTCATAAACGGGATTCTGCAAAATTCCCTTGACTACACTGTCCTGCCAGCCTTTTGAATACCGTATGGTCGGCAGTCCCTCCTGCCTAAGTTCCCTGGCGATTGCATAGGAACCCTTTCCTCCAAGGTAGCTATCAAAAATCCTACGAACAACCGCTGCTTCTTCCTGCTCTATTACCAGCTCTCCATTCTCATCATTGACATATCCATATGCCGGCGAACTGATGGTATAGGTTCCATTCTGGAAGCGGCGGACAATTGCCCATCTGTTATTGGTAGAAATACTCTCCGATTCCCCCTGCGCAATGGAACTTAAGATCGTCAGAAGCTGTTCGCTTTTTTCTGACAGGGTATTGACCCGTTCCTTTTCAAAATATACGCCGATGCCAAGCTCTTTTAGCTGGCGGATAGCTCTGATGCTGTCTACGGTGTTTCTGGCAAACCGGGTTACAGACTTTGTAAGAATCAGGTCGATTTTCCCCAGCCTGCAATCCTGTAGCATGCGGTGGAATTCATCCCGTCTGGTCAGTTTTGTACCGCTCCGGGCTTCATCTGCATAAATGCCCGCATATACCCAGCCGTCTTTATCCTGAATCATCCGGCTGTAATACTGTACCTGGGCTTCAAAGGAATCCTTCTGCTCTGCAGTTCCTGTGCTGACACGGCAGTAAGCGCACACCCGCAGAACCGGTGCTGTTTCTTGTGTGTATTTCTGGCTGACAGGCTCAATTTTTGTAATTTTCTTTGCCATAGGCTTCTCCTTTCTGAGAACCAGGTTCTCCTGTTAGCACCACACAATACCACACCTTTTGGAACATATCCAGTGTTTTTACACATATACTCTGGAAAGTTCCGGGGAAAAAGTTTCACGGTTTAAGGCATCAATTTTTTCATATTCCTCCGGCTGCAGAAAACCGCTTTCCAGCATCAGATTAAGCAGTTTCACAGCCAGTTTATACTGTATCTCCCTTGTTTCCTTTTTTGTCCCCATACGCATCCTCCTGTTATTACGGTGAGAGATCCTTACCTCCCATGCACATCCCAATAAACCGCTGCAAAGAAAAACTCAGCTTTCCCTCCATCGGAGAATATACATCAATCCCACTCTGACGGAGTTTCTCCAAATACTCCATAATCCGGCAGGTATCCCTGCCTATACGGGAAATATTCTGGACAACCAATACATCAATATTTCCTTCCTGTACTGCTTTTGCAGCCCGCTTCCATCCGGGACGCTCAAAATCTGCCCCGGAACCGAAATCCTCCGAACACCCGGCCACAACAAATCCCATCTGTTCGGCATAATCCATCAGCAGTTTCCTCTGGTTTTTCAACGCTCCGTGAGTATCCTCCGGCGCATCAATCCGGCAGTAAACCCATGCTCTTTTTTCCTGCTTCAATCTCCTGACCTCCTGACTCATAATCTGATACACATCTGCTGCGAAAATGCTTCCTGCTCCATGCCGAAGCTGACCGCCAGTGCCTGATTCACAAACTGTAATTGTGATGGGTTCAGCCGTCCTATGTACTCCCTCAAGCGGGACCGGTCTATGGTCCGCACCTGCTCCAACAGCACCATGGAATCCTGCCGAAGTCCGCAAACAGCAGACAGTGATACATGGGTTGGAAGGTGGGGTTTGGAGCGGCTTCTGGTAATCGCTGCTACAATAACGGTAGGGCTGTGGCGGTTGCCGATATTGTTCTGAATAATCAGAACCGGACGCACTCCCCCCTGTTCCGAACCAACTACCGGAGTCAGATCCGCATAGTAGACATCACCTTTCCTGATCTGCATGAAACGCACCTCCTTCACCCCATAGAAAGTTCCATCATGGTAATCATCTGGTCTTCTTCACGAAAGTATTCCTCTGACATCTCCCTGTCCACAGCAAGGATTTCTCCCGGTTCTTGCTCCCCCATCTGAATCGGTGCCAGACGCCCGATCAACTCCCGGCACAACTTCTGGTCCGGACAGGTATCCAGAAATCCTCCCACGGTATCCACAATCAGACGGTCCATCACGTCCGTTATCACCATCTTCCCGGCATCTGTAAAATGACTTCCTATAAAATTTGCCAGATTCTCCGGCGTGGTAGAAATCAGATACTCTTTCCGCATCTCCTCACCCCTTGGATACAAATAGGCATATCCCATCATCTCCGTATCCATGATTCGTTCCACCATATCATATGCTTCCTGTTTCATCCTTATCTGCTCCTCCTTTGTTCCCTTTTTTTCATGCTACAAGGACAGCGGCAGCCACCGGAATAACTCCCCAATGTCTGCCGCTGTAGTTTCTAACATGAAACTATAAAACTTGTTCTTCGTTTTCTCTTGTTCCTATTCGACACTACTTCCCGGAACCAGGACTGCCATACAGGCAGTCCTATGGGCAGAAAACACAGACCGGCTCTGGTCAGGAACCGTCATGGGTATCTCACCCCTCCGGGGATCTCCCAGAGCCGCCCTCATTGCGTGATCCCGATTTTTCGGGGCTGTGACTGGACGGAAGTATCATTATCTGCTGTTCAGGTCTTGGCGGGACGGCTTACCATAGGCCGCTTTCGGACGAATATTTCTCGCTCATCACCTTCGATGCTATCGCTTTTTACAAGTACTCTGACTACTTGCAGGTGGTCCTGGCGTATCCTCCATGCCGCTTTTTCCTTTCGGACAGAACAGCTAACGTATCTGCGCTTCTGGATATGACAGCCTTCCGGCAGTGTTTTTCAAAGAACAGAGGAGAGGATTTTTTGTCCTCTCAATTACTTCCACGTTGAAAAAACACTTTGCACACCCTGAAATCAAATCTTTTCTAAAATTTTTCTGAGTTTCGCTAAAATCCTGATTTTCTGCTTATGAACAGCATTGTGGTAAACTCCCAGTTCTTCTGCCACTTCCCGTTCTGTCCGTTCCTCAAAGTAGAGCTGAATTATCAGATAGCGCTCATCATCAGAAAGAACATTCAGCGCCTTATGTAACTGCTCAATTTCCAGTCGCCGGATGATCCACTCATCCAGGCTCAAAGTTTCCTCACGAAACTGCACTGACTGCTCTACCAAGCGTTCGAAGGAATCCTCCCGGCTTGGGATAATGGTCACAGTCTGATTTTCCTGATCGATAATCGTCTGCTCTGACTTTAGGTCATATTCCTGATACTGCATTTTTCTTTCTGTGGTTCTCAGCACAGCGATGACTTCCTCGCTGGCTTCCGGATACATTTTTCTAAAATCCGGTATACGGTATGGCTTTGCCATAGCTTGTCCTCCTTCGTTTTGAATTGCGAAAACGAAGGGGAATTGGCGGTCCACGGCAATGTACTGGTACCAGATTCATTACAAAAAAAGTGCAAAAAAAAGCGCTGAGAAATAAATCATTTTCCTCAGCGCTATGGTATTCTCTTTTTAAATTATGAAATCTAGTCAATTTTGTGATTAATCAGGTATTTTGCAGCATCTTACTGCCTGACTGTTTCCATATGTAGACTTTACGTTTTATGGAAATATTCTTTTAGCTGGGAACGGTTAATAAAATTGACCATTTTCTTTAATGCCCGGCTTTGGATGCGTTTTAACGTCCGTTCAGATCTCCCACAACCCGGTCCGTTTTCTTCGGAGAAAAGCGTCATGGTTTCCGTCCATGTGTGATGATAAACCAAATGTGTTTCTATTACGAATCTCTCATTCCGGCTTAAAATATTTAATGTTTCTCCGATGATCCTGAGTTGAACATTACCACTGTATGGAAGTGTTTCAGGATTACTTTTTGATATTTTTGAACATTCTTCCAGAAGAGAATCCTGTATTTGCGCTGCATGAAGCTGGCGCAGTAATTTTTTCAGCTGTATTTCTGTCATTTTCCTCAATATGTTCCTTTCCCTTTTTTATGATAAACACCTGTTCCCGCCATTTTTCTACAAGTGGCATGAAAGTGGCCCTGTTTTGTCACTTACAAAACCCTAAAAAGAACGCTATAGTAAAAGAAAGAGAAAATTTCAAATTTCAGTTTCTGATTTCCACTTTTATTCCTTTTTACATCAAAAAAGGAGTAAAAATGGAAAACACCATATCTGCTCTTATCAAAGGGTATTTAGACACTGGAAATGAGGAATGTTTTGAAGAATTGCTGAAGCGTTTTTCTCCATTGATAAAAGCATATGCAAGAAAACTGTATTATCTGGAGTATGAGGACAGCTTACAGGAATTAAGCCTTGCTTTGTATGAGGCTGTCAGAAAGATACCATCAGCAGATGATGAATATGGCTGCATTTCTTACATAAACAGATCGGTTGTCAACAGGTTTACGAAGCTTTACCATAACAGCGTAGAGATTCAGAACATACAGGCACATTCTGTCTCCCTGGACGCTTCCGACAACCGTGATTGCCAACACGATTATGAGACAGATAACTGCATTTCTCTCGTTGATCTGGAAAGTGCCTTGAAAAGCAAATTGCCAATAGAGCGGAAGATTTTATATCTGCTTATGCTGGGCTATAGCGACAAGGAAATTGCCGCAAAACTCGGATACACAAGACAGTACGTGAACCGTCTCAAAAAGCGCATCTGGAATATGGATTCTCCCAGATGAACCGCCAAAAGGCGGCTCCCTGGGAAATTATTCCTTGGCCTGCGAAGCGCATTGGGTACATAAGGTATCCAGCTTGCTGTTTATCTCATTGACAACAGAAAATTTTTCTGTCAACTCCAACAGCAGCTCACGATACTCTTTCTCTCTTGCGTCCTGCAGCTCATCCAGTTTGTCATTTTTCTTGATTGTATAGAGCAGTAGGAAAACAAACAGGACGGCCCATACACCTTGTGACTGTATCAACTGGGTTAGAATTTCTTCCATTTGGAACCACCTCCTTCCTTCCAAGATATATAGTAATAAGAAAATTGTCCAAATTATGGAAACCCAAATGTAAAAATTTTTCGTTAATTACAACAAACAGTATTATTTATATAATCGTTGGTTATTTCAACATAAAATGTAATTTCTGTATACTTTAAGGGCATAACTAAAAGTATTATATCTTTAACCAAGCAGGAGTTACATGATGGATAAGAAAGCATTTGGGAAACAATTACAACGATACCGAGAACGCGCCGGATACAGCCAGGAGGCACTGGCGGAACAGATCGAGTGCAGCACCATCTTCATTTCCTATATTGAACGTGGCGAAAAATCTCCCAGCCTGGACACGCTGGTCAAACTGGCAAATGCCCTTGATATCTCTGTAGATATTCTTTTGGGAAAAGAGTTGAAAAACTACACCTCAGAAAAGTTAAAGTACATTGAAAACCAACTAAAAAACCTTCCGTCTTTAGAACAGCAGAAGATATTGGATATCATGGATTCTGTAGTCGCTGTCGAACTAAGCTATCATAACGAAAAGGGGCGGTAGAAAAAATGTTGATTCTAGTCTTTGACACGCCGGAAGACAGGGATAAATTCGTCATTTTGTACGAAACATACGGAAAAACAATTTATTATACATTGAGCCGTTATAACCTTGATGAACACACAAAAGAGGATTTATCCCATGATATTTACATAATCCTTGCTGAACATCTGGATAGTATCGATATAAATGACCATAAGAAAACAAGAAACTACATTATTACGATTACCCGCAATTACTGTTCAAATTATCTTCGCAGCAAAAGCAGGCATCCGGAAGACTTTCTGGATGAAATTCCAGAACCACAGACAAATTCAAATGGGACCAGGTGGGAGGAGGACAGTGTTCCCCTTCGGCCGAAAAGCCACTCCCCTGACGCAAAATTGTTTGGCGGCCTCTACATCCTTTACCTGTATATACCGGGTCTGGACAGGGGAGCACAGGAGATATTCAAGGCCCTTCCCTATGTGGTCACCATTGTGGTCCTGGTTATAACCAGCCTGAGAAAGAGGAGGGAATACAGGTGAGTCCGTTAGGATTACACCGGTTAAGGACGTGATTGAGCCAAGAGTTAAGGTCAGCGGCGGAGAGATGATACTGGATTATCTCATCACCAAAGAGCAGATTCATCAATTAGCTGAAGAAGTCCATAAACTGGACGATATTTACAAATCCGTATTGGAGCTGAAATATATCAATGGCTTTTCAAATGATGAAATCGCATCATTTTTAAAAATCAAGAAAAAAACTGTAGAAATGCGGCTTTATCGCGCAAATCTAATTCTACGTGAGAGATTAAAGGAGCAGGGACATGTATAATGAATTTGAAGATGAAATTTGGGAGTCCTTTTTAAAGGCTGCCGTTATTGAAAATAGCCTGAATGAGACAAAAGACTATCCTTCTGAAAAAGAAATAAACAGTATCATTCTTCCTGAGCATTATGATTGGAGAATGCGCAAAATCATAAAACACTATCGTTATCGCAAAAATGTAGAGGTGCCTTTACGATACGGGAAGAAAATCGCCTCTATCGTCCTCTTAATCATGGGAATCAGTTTTACTGCTTTACTGTCATCTGAAGAAGTGCGTGCTGCTTGCCAGAACGTCATTATACATATATATGAGAAGTATATACAGTTCGATTTTGCTTCAACTGATTCAGACACCATTGGAAACTTAGAATGTACTTATCTTCCAGATGGTTATTATCTGCTTGAATCGACAAAAAATGAATATAGGCTCCAAGTAATATACAAAAATGATTCCGAAGATATCATTGAATTGTTAGTTTACTTCCAGAATTCTACAACCTATATTGATAATGAGCACTACATCGTAAGCGACATTCATATAAATGGCATACAGGGAAAATTTTTCGAGTCTACGGATACTAATTTTAAAAACTGTATTGCATGGCATACAGAACAAGGAGATTTCCGTCTGTCAGCTTCATTGGAAAAAGGCATCATGATAAAAATTGCAGAAAACATAAAATAACCTGTAGAAAAAAATGCAGCTATGGTGTTCATAATTATGAGAACAATTAGAAAGGAGATTTCACTATGAAATCAAAAACATTTTTAGCTACAGGATTAACTGCTATGACCCTGCTATCAGCATTTCCTACAATGACGGTATTTGCTGAAAGCCCCTCCGATTCTGCATTTATCCCATCTGTGAATATGGAAAATGTAAGTCCCCGATATCGCTATATCCAAAGTGCCACCATTAGTGTGCATCCAAACAAATCGGAAACCATATATATTTTGGATATAAGAGGGCATCCGCAGTCAATTCCATATCCGGCACAGCAACCTTGTACAAAGAAGACGCCTCCGGAAATTATGTAAAGATTGATTCAGAAAAACTTAGTTTTCAAGGAGGTACTGTTGATTACACGGGACATTTAGCATCCAGCGGCTCTGGGAACTACAAAATCGAGTTTGTCGGAACCATATACACCAGCAGCGGGAACGAATCTGTCACTTTCCGAAACTTCGGTTCTTATTAATTGAACGGCAGAACGATCATTACAGTCCTTGAGATTCACTTGTGTATTTCTTCCACCAGACTTTAAGCTTTTAAGCCATCGCTCCAAACATTCCCAGCCAATCACTTCTGTAGATTGACTGGGAATATGAAAACAACTTCCATTTCATATCCACAATCATTCCAACTATGACCTGTCTAACAATACGTATCAGAATTCCGTTGAAATCACTTTAAACATGTGGTATGATAACCATTAGTATTATATATACAACCATATTGGGTAGCATTTGTCACTTTTTTGTCACTAGACGATTAAGCGTTGCTGTCCTATAGTTTAAAATAATCTTTTTTATGGAGGTATGTAAATCAATTATGAAAAAGAATATTGCACAGGCAACAGCTACCATGCTCACCGTATGTTTCCTGGCAGTCGGACGCTCTTAGATTGTACCTTCAAATGGTGCACCAGCAAATGACCAGCCACAATCTTTTGCGAAGATGAATAAACATCATTATGAATTCGAATGAAGCTAAGATAAGGGAAACTCAGACACATGAGCAGTTGATATCCTACATAAAGTGGATGGTGATGAGCCATTACGCTTTGTTGGATTTGGCGACATACTTGAATTTGCTATAAATAAATGATTATGCTCTAACTTCAAGAAGAGCTGTTACACCCTGATCCTTATATCTTTTGGTGCAACAGCCCCTCTAATTACCGCCTTTTTATTGACCAGATTTTAGAAAGCGTTGATTCCATTTGCAATGGCCTGACCGATTTCATTCATATGGCCGATAATCCAGTTAACATCGCTGGCGTTGTCATGAAAAGCGACTTCAACAATAACAGCCGGAGCCGAGGTCTGCTTCAGTTCAGCATAATCAGTTGAGCCTTTTACGCCTCTGGATTTCGGGCAGCCAGAAACATCTTCGATTTCTGCTAAGATGTTCTGTGCCAGCCGCTTACCATTATTGGAAGTAGAATAGTACCATACTTCAGGACCGGTACCGCCTCCTGCATTGGAGTGAAGTGCAACATGGCAATCAACTCCTGTGTTGTTGGATGCCTGGATTCGCTGGCTTAACGTCAAGCTGTTATCCCCACCATATACGGTATGCCCCATATTTCTAAGAGCGGCTACCACAATATTGGACAACTGCTGCATTCTGGCGGCTTCGGTTCCATAACTGCCTACGCCTACGTTTTCTGTCTGACTGGATGGTGAAATGTAAACTCTCATAATGTGTTTACTCCTTTCTAAAAATAAATGTTTGTTGT
Organism: [Clostridium] clostridioforme AGR2157; assembly: GCF_000424325.1. GTDB lineage: Bacteria > Bacillota > Clostridia > Lachnospirales > Lachnospiraceae > Enterocloster > Enterocloster clostridioformis_A. Next base: position 77,374 of record NZ_AUJR01000017.1, on the reverse strand, counting down.
GTTTTATAACCGGTTATGCCTATTAATAAGAGATATTGGGGAGAATTAGAAACTCAATTATGAAAAAATTTTATAGAAAAAGGAGAACGAAAAATGAACATTCAATCACTTAACAAATCAAACCTTCTGAATCATGGCAAACGCAGCATATTAATGATATTAATTGCGATACTATGTATTCCTACACTTGTCGCTTGTACACCCACTCAATCTGCTTCACCTGAAAACGAAATGACTACGCCTATAGATAATACAGATATATCTATAATAGAGCTGGATGAAACAGGATCAAGCGCAGATACCGATGTGGCAAGTAATGAAACAGAAGAATCAAATTCCTTATCAAAAGATGCACAAGAGCTCGAAAATATGGCAACTCATTTTCTTTTAGCATATTTTAATGGAGATATTGATACTTTAAAAGATTATTTAATTTCCCCATATGAATGGGATATAGATGCATATTCTGACCCTGAAAATGCTCCTGATTTATCTTCTGTTGTATTTAAGGGGATTTCTGATATAACAGAAAAGAATATAGACGATGTTTGTGTGGTTTATGCTCAATATAAAGATAACAGTTCAAGCGACAGGTTTCAGAATCTTACAATGGAATTTATTAAAAAGGATGATGGCTGGAAAATACAGTTTTATGGTTTAGAATGATTAAAGTTTCAACAAAACAATCTGAAGAGAGATGATATGAACTCGAAGGTAAACGATCTGCGTATGTCAAGAACAGGCGGATTCCCGCCTGTCCTGAACGGTTCTAGATTTCCTTAGATCGGCAGCCGGCCCTCATACATGAGACTCAGTTCCCCATATACCTGGCCCCAGTTCCGGATTGGCATCGTCCACTTCTTTGTTGCTGATTATTTCGGGCTCCGAGCCCACTCGATACGCATTTGAGCCCCACCCATTCGCGGTATAGCCCTACCTTGCTTTATTTATAATAACAATTCACGCAATAGCACCACTTTCGTTAGAATAGTTTCAGAGGCTTTATGTCTCAAATCTAACGGAAGGAGGCCAATGCTATGGCCAAAAAAATTAATGTGAAGCTCATCTTAGAGCTTCGGGATGCACATATGTCCCGCAACGGGATTGCGTCCACTCGTCACATGTCAAGGCACTCTGTCAGCGATGTCTTTCATATCGCAGATGAGAAAGGCATTACCTATAGGGATGTCCGATTCCTTGACGAAAATGAAGTCTATCGTATGTTTTATCCGGACAAACATGCTGTAGACGACCTGTATAAGGATCCTGATTATGAATACATTCATCAGGAACTCAGAAAGACAGGTGTTACTCTTAAACTTCTATGGCAGGAGTATAAGGACAAATGTCTGGAAGATGATTCAATCCCTATGGGATACACAAAATTTTGCGAAGGTTATGGTAATCATGTAACCGTTAACAAACTTACAAATCATCTCGAAAATAAGCCTGGTGTAAAGACTGAAGTTGACTGGTCTGGCCCAACAACGAGCTATGTTGATACCTCAACCGGTGAAGTTGTTACAGTATATCTGTTGCCACCATGCCTTACAGCCAGTATTCTTACGTTGAGCCTACTTGCGACATGAAGATGGATACCTTCATCCGTTGTCATGTAAGAATGTATGAATACTTTGAAGGGGTCACCACAAGGCTTGTTTGTGATAATTTAAAAACAGGTGTTGTCACTCATCCGAGAGAAGGCGAAATCATCCTTACAGCGGATTATGAAGCTCTGGGTCAGCATTATATGACCGCCATAATGCCTGCACAGGTTAAAAAGCCAAAACAAAAAGCATCTGTTGAGGGTACTGTCGGTAAAGTGGCTACAGCCATCATTGCTAAACTTAGGAACGATGTATTTTACAGCTTTGAGGATCTCAAGGCTGCTGTAGCAAAAAAACTCTATGAATTTAATCACGAAAACTTTCAGAAGCGTGAAGGTTCACGATATGACGCTTTCCTTGATGAAAAGGAATACTTACATGCGTTACCGGAGATTCCTTATGAAATCGCCACCTGGGTTTATGGCAGAGCTGTTAATCTCGACTTTCATGTGGTATTCGAAAAGAACAGATACTCTTGCCCTTATCAGTATGCTCGTAAAACTGTTGATCTCAGGGTTACTGATACGACAGTAGAAATCTATTATAAAGACAATCGAATTGCGACGCACAACCGCTTTGCTGCCGGAAGGAAAAATCAGTATTCTACCCATCCGGAGGATATGCCGGAACAGTTCAAGGTTACACCCTGGGATGATGAGCGTATTAAGAACTGGGCAGCTGCCATTGGTCCTTATACTGCCAAGACCATTAACCGTATCTTTGATGGTGTATCCATAAAAGAACAGGGCTATAATCCTTCACTGGCTGTGCTGCGCCTGAGCAAAACGTATTCGGAGGCCCGCCTGGAAACGGCCTGCGAGTTTGCTATTACCAAAGGAATTAAGAAGCCCCGTTACCACCATCTTAAATCTATACTGGCTGCGAATCAAGATAAGATGTATCTTGATTCCAAGCAGTCTGATGGACCGGACGATGATTCCATGGGATATCTCCGTGGAAGTGACTACTATGATTGATGGAGGTAATAGCTAATGCTTAACGATGAAACAAAACGTAAACTCAGAGAGTTAAATATAGGCGAAATCATTGACGCCATTGAATTTCAAAATCAGGATCCTGTAACGGTTACCCTTCCATTCAATCTGCTGAACTCATATACAGAGAAAACGCCCGCGTATCATTTTTCTCCACCCCCTGTCCCCGGCGATAAAGCCCGGCCAGAGAATACTGGGCATACTTATGATCCATTGCAGCCGCCTGGGAAAACCAGTGTGCCGCCTTTTCATAGTTTTGTTCTGTACCCAAACCAGAAGCATACATTTTCCCAATACGATATTGCAGATAGGGTTTCTGCCTCTCCTTTACAAACTTTTCTCTTACCTGAAATGCATCCAATGCTTTCTCATACCATTTCTGTGCCAGAATCATATCCGCATCCCGTCCTAAGCCGTCCACAAACATCCGGTCAAGGTCCTGCATGGCAAACCCGTTCCCCTGCCCTGCTTCCTGAAGGAACCTCTGATATGCCTTTTCAAAATCCTGTGGCGCAGAATCACTGCCATACAGATAGTTCCTTGCCTGCTTATATCCATCTGTCCACCAGCTGGAACCAGATGTTCCTTTTCTGCCATTATAAAAAGGCTCTCTCTTGAGTTCCTCCTCCATATAGTCCGAATCCAATTCCCCTGTCAGCTCTGCCATCGGCTCTGGTTCCTGTATAAGAAAATCATCCTCTGGTTCTGAGTATCTATCTTCATTCTCTTCAAACAAAAAATGATGACTGCCAAGCTTTAATGCTTCTGCAATCACCATATTTTTGATGTTTTTCAATTTAGGCTGTTTTGATAAAGGCGGTAATTCTTCCGGCTGCTTCCGGTAAGTTCTCACGATCTCGTCTTGCCATAGCCCCCATTCCCGGTATAGGGCAGACACCCGGTCATCTTTCTCCAGCTCATCCACGATGTGATCAACCAGATCCTTTACATCCCTCTTCAAATAACCGTAAACTTTTTTTCCGCCTGTATTCTGCAGTCGTTTAGAAAGCTGCAGCATACTGATTTCAATTTCCGAACTCTGGAACGTCCCCGCCCGTATTTCATCTATCCATATTTTTATCACCGCTTCAGATCGTTCCTTTAAATCTGTACGGGACTGAGTCTGCTTCTCATAAATATTTGCAAAATCCTGGCGGAAAATATCATGTGCCAGCTCAGAACGCATGGCCTCAATTGACTGCTTTGTCAGATATCCTTCTCTATCTTTTGCTGAGTACACCAGAAGATGAACATGAGGATGATGGCTCTCATTGTGAAATGCAGCATACCATTTCAGATTAGCGCTGTCAATTTTCATATGCTTATACAGCATTGCCCGTTTAGAACGCAACAATGCCATCCACTGAACAGCACTGTCGTACCCTAACCGGTCAGCATCCTCACGCCGAAGGGAAATCACATGTGTCCACACAATTCCCTTGTGCTCCGCCACCTGTTTCTGCACCTGTCCGAGAACCACCGGTTCCCCCTCATCTGTAAACAGGCCATGCTCTCCTATCTTTTCTACGCGGGGAAGGTATGCAAGATAGTCCACATAATTTTTTCGCTTCGCTGCCAGATCAAGATTCTGTTCTAATGCACAAGAGATAAATTCTGAAGCATTTTCTATTGTCGGTTTTCTTTGATAATCTATGGTGACCCGTTTTGTCAAGACAGTTTTTTAATAAATTTATCGTTAGGTGGCAAACGTACGTTCCTGTAAAATATTGGAACATACTATCCCTTGCTTCCCTTAATGATAATGGACTTGGGGATAATCAATGTGTCAAGGACCTGCCGCGAAGCGGTGCTTGCATCCTTGATACATTGATTATACTCAAGTAATATTCTGACAGGGAAGGAAGTTATTCCCTGTCAAAATACACTCCAGCAGGTGTTTTGTAGCCTAAACTCTGATGTGGGCGCTTGTTGTTGTAAAAATCCATATATTTACGGATTCCCAACCGTGCTTCCCTGGGATAGCTATAGTCTTTCAGATAGATATCTTCATATTTCAGACTACGCCAAAAACGTTCGATAAAGATATTGTCATATGCCCGTCCCCTATGGTCCATGCTAATCAGAACTCCTGCTTCTAAAAATAAATTAATATATTTGGGACTGGTAAAATGGCTCCCCTGATCGCTGTTCATGATACTGGGCCTGGCGTCCCTCAGAGCGTATTTACAGGCTTCCAATACGAATGGAATTTCCAGGGTGTCATTCATTGTCCATGAAAGCACATATCTTGAATACCAGTCAATAATAGCTGTCAGATAAAGCCAGCTTTTCCGTATTGGAATATAAGTGATATCAATGCTCCAGACATGGTTGGGATAACTGGCCTGCACATCCTTTAAGAGATAAGGATAGATTTTATTAGCCGGGTTGGGCTTACTGGTATTCTGTCTGGGATAAACAGCCTGTATGCCCATCTCCTGCATGCGGGATAGCACGGTCTTTTTATCTGCATGAAAGCCATAGCAGCTTTCTAACCATGCGGTAATTCGGCGATATCCAAATTCAGGGTGCTTCGTATAAGTAATATCAATCAGCCGGTTTAACTGCAAATCCCATTCTGAAGAAGGAAGTGGTTTATAATATAATGACGAACGGTTTAAAGATAACATCTGCGCCTGAACTGACACAGGAAATACCGGATCATTCCAGTCAACCATAAGGATACGCTGTTTACGATGAAAATTAGATTCCAGATTTTTTTTTCATCCACTCATACTGAGCGGTCAATTTTCCAATCTGTTTATAAAGTTCTTCAATTTGAGCCTCATAATCTTTGGCCTGCTTACGTATTTTAGCATTTTCGTTTTCAAAGAGTATATGGAAATTATTGGTAGCATCTGTTTTCCAACGTGTGAGCATGTTGGGATGAACATTGTTTTCAGAAGCAATTTCATTCAACAAACGTTCACCACGCAAAACTTCCATAACAAGCTTTGCCTTGAATTCAGGCGAATAAGTTTTTCGCATATAGTCACTCTCCTTTATGATTAGTATGTGTGACCTAACGATAAACTATTTAAAATTTTGTCTAAATTCTACGGACCATTATAATCTTCATACTCCAGCATTTCTTTTGCCACAGGAAAATCCTGCAGCAGCTGATGCACCAACCTCTTTTGGCTAACCGTTGCCGGGAGATGCTTTTTACTCGTATCAATTTTCTCTACACCTTTCCGCGTTCCAATATAATGGACATAATTTTCCTTCTGAGATGGCTGCGCATCTTTTAAATATCGGGAAGTAAAAATAAGTTTTGGCATGTTACTCCTTTAGAAAGTAAAAGGAACCTATGGCTTATCACACCATGGCTCCTCTTACTTTTTATCATATCGTCTTTCGTTGCATATTTTGTAACCGCCAAATAATGATGCGGTCAGATATAAAATTACCCCAGCCCTTTGCGGGTTGGAGTAATTCACTATAATTCACATGCGATTTTTGATAGATTGGAGTTTTTCACTCCAGGGTGCAAGCTCTACGAGCTGAGCATCGGTCATGTCTTTCGTTGGCCGATGCTCCAGCAGAAATTTCAGATATCCGTAAATGTTCAAGCCGTGCGCCTTTGCCATCTCAACCATTGTATAGACTACAGCACTGGCATTGGCTCCTTCTACAGAATCACTGAACAGCCAGTTTTTCCTACCGACTGCAAACGGACGGATCGCGTTCTCGGCAGCTTGCGAATGAAGTATCCATTGATGATTTACTCCTATCAGACGTTGCAATATCAAACTTAATGGTTTTTCCATATCCTACAAAATATAATGGCTCATTGCTGCCAATCTTACGCAGAAACGCAACTGACCCCTGAGCACTTTTTCCCTTTTCGACAGTTAAATTATAAATACTATCGCTGAGATGCTTTGTGAACTGTTCTGCATTGCTATCCCCATTAGAAAGTGCGAAGTACATCTTTGCCGAATCTAAAGAAGCATAATCTTCCATGATATAAAGATTGTCTGGCGTTCCGCTATCATAGGTAACATTCAGAGTTACTACAACATACTCCATGCCATTCTCCGCCTTCGGAATTTCTGCATTACCTGAGATAAGTGTTTTATATGCCGATTCTCCTTCCTGAACATTCGTAACATTAAATGATACCTGTACCGGGACATCAGTACCGTCAACCATCTGAAAACCGTCTATGGTTTTGATACTTCCATATAAAATAGTATCATCCCTAGTCACTGGTGCTGTTTCTATTGCGATGCTTTCTCTCTTTTGCTCTGCCCCCTCCGTTTCTGATTCAACAACTGCTTCTTGCTCGATTCCTTCCTCCCCTCCGGTAGAAATTGTGTCACTTTCATTTGTGATAGATATTTCACCTTCGTCTACTGTGCTTTCCATAGATTGTTCACTGCCGCCTGTTTTGAAATTATCGTTTTTACTTTGGGTACAACCAACTTCAATGATGCTTGCCACTGCAATTATTACAATTACCAAAAGTTTATTTACTTTTTTTATCATAGCGTCCTCCTCGTCTTTGCCTGAATTTGTGTCATTAAAAATTATTATACTCTGTATCACTCCTTTTCTCTAGTGACAAAACAGAGACATTTATATGTTATATATATATTACCAACAGTAATAATATCACATAACAATTGCTTTATCAATCTCTGAATCTTATATTTCTTACACTGGTCTATTTGGTATGTGTATACAGTACAATAAACTTTGCTGATTTCATGAAATCAGTTTACAAATCCTTCATTTAATCCTTATTACCAGATGTACATGTACAAAATAAAATTTGAATGGAGGAACAGATATGGCATTTACAACTTCACAGGCAGGAATTGATTTAATTACCTCTTTTGAGGGGTGCGAATTAACTGCGTACCAGGACACAGGAGGCGTATGGACAATTGGTTATGGACATACCGCCGGAGTTTATCCGGGTATGGTCATTACTCAGGCACAGGCGGTAGAATTTCTCAGACAGGATGTCAAAGGTGCAGAAAACACTGTAAACAGCAAGGTAACCTACAGCATTACGCAAAATATGTTTGATGCGCTTGTTTCACTCACTTTTAATATCGGACCTACGGCATTTAGCAACAGCACATTGCTGAGATTGTTGAATCAGGGAGATATTAATGGTGCCGCCGATCAGTTTGATGTATGGATTTATGATAATCATGTAATCCAGCCGGGTTTGGTAAGAAGGCGCGCTGCGGAAAAAGCAATGTTTTTGAATGGCACTCCCGCCCCGTCTAATGAAATCCCTGTCAGCGCCCAGTTGACCGTCCAGGGTACGAATGTAAATGTAAGAACCAGTCCGAATACCAGTGCTACTATCGTGAGAAAACTCAACACAGGTGCAAGCGTTCAGGCCACTGGCCGCATTTTGATTAATGGCGATCCCTGGTTCCATATCGCCGATGGCTGGATCAGCGGCGATTATGTACAGGGCTGGGTAAAGGACTACAATGATAACAACAGATGGTGGTATGTGGAAAAGGGATATGCTTTCCCCATTAGCGTTTGGAAAACAATTGCTGAAAAAGACTATTGCTTTGGCATGGATGGTTATCTGTTTGTTGAATGCTACATTAAATCTGCAGTTAACAACACCTACTATTGGGTAGATGATGACGGTGTATACCTGAATCAGTATGATACCGCCACACCTGACCGCAGCTATCGGGTTGTAGAGAATTACAAAACGGAAAATGCTTATCAGGGTTAAAGGTATATAGGATAGCAGGAATAGGAACCTGAATGATTTATAAAGAATTGCCGTCAGTTCAAAAGAGCTGGCGGTAATTTTATGTATGTAGCTATGGACAAAACGCTTTTTTCTACGATGAAAGACTTCTGGCTTCGGTTATCCGTAAACGCACCATAGTGCGTACCTGCAATAACACAAGCCACGAAGCGGCTGTGTTAAAAATTATTGTTTCGGTTTTCTGATATTTTCCAGAAGCCTGGTAAAGAAGAAGTGAAATAAGACTGGAGCAAATCTATTTCTAGCATACAGGTTTGCTCCAGTTTTGTATAGGTACGGACTATCTACCGTTTACATATATATAATACTAATGGTTATCATACCACATCCTGTGTCAGACAAGAAAACTCTTGAAATTGCCAATTAGTTCCTGTTTGTATACTGGAAAAGTGACTTGAAACAAACTTAGCTGAAGCGGACAGCATGCCGCATGAAAGCAGCTTGCTGTCCGTCCAGAATTGTTTATCCTCTATAAGCGTTTTCTGTCTTGAAATTTTCTACTATCCGATATCCAGGATCAGGAACGGTAGTATCATACTGGTTCAGGTATACGCCGTCATCATCTACCCAGTAATAGGTGCTGTTGACTTCGGATTTGATATAGCATTCCACGAAAAGGTAGCCATCCGCTCCGAAACAGTAGTCTTTCCCTGCAATAGTCTTCCAAGCACTTACCGAATAAGAATAGCCTTTCTCCACATACCACCAGCGATTGTTGTCGTTATAATCTTTTACCCAGCCCTGAATGTATTTACCGCTAATCCAACCATCAGTGATATGGAACCACGGGTCCCCATCAATCAGAACACGTCCGCTTGCCTGAATACGAGCACCGGTATTCAATGTTTTTACTACAGCGCCGGTTATAGGACTTGTCCGAACATTGACATTAACGCCCTGAACAGTCAGCTGTGCACTGACAGGGATTTCATCAATAGGTTCAAACCCGGAATAAGAGGGTCTTGCAAATGTCACGATTGTATATCCAGTATCATTGCTACGACGAGTTCTTCTGAGCACACCACCTCCATCGGCAATATTACCGCCTGTATTTCCTTCGATTGTCGCATAGCTTCCATCACTATTCCTGCTGATTACTAATCCCACATGATTTACACGCCTGCCGCTGCTGGCGGTAGAAGTTTTGATTAGAATAAAATCACCGGCTTGTCCGGTTGAAAATAGTCTTCCGTTATTGTAGGTATCATAAACTGTTTCCGTAGAAGCTGTTTTTAAGCCGTCACAGAAAATATTGGAAGCACCGCATAGTCTAAATACATCCCATAAATATGTCACACACCAAGGGTATGCATCATCTTCATTTGGCTTTCCGTCCTCCACTTCATGGCCATAATAATGGGTATTAAATTGGACATTATTGCTTCCGGCCGGTTTTTCGGTGATGCCCTCAAACTCTAATGCTTTGTTAATGATTGTATCAATTATTGACATGTTTTGTTCTCCTTTCAATACTGATTTTTTTGTTATAACCGGTTATGCATGTTAATAAGGGAGAACTGGTTGAATTGTAAACAAATAGAATTATATTTTTAAGCTTTATAATACTAATAGTTGTTCTTCTGCAACAAAAGTTATTTTTTTTTAAGAAAAATGACACTCTTTTGACACTTTGTTTTGAAGGAAGAAATGCTATACTAAAATAAAGACAAGAAAGCAGCTGGTAAAGCTCACAGCAGGCAAGAACAAACAGAATGGCGGGCTTACGGTGCTGAACTAGATCATACCGCCTCTCGTGAGGGAACTGGTAGTCATAACCGGGCGGAGATTAACCACCATACAGAAAGAACCCGCTAGCTGGAGGGAAAGAAAATCGTCACGAACCGTAGGAAGTGTATGGATCAGAAGTTTATAGAAGGCTGGTTGACATTTAAGGAAGGGGAATATTGGATATGATGAGATTGAAAAACTTTAAAAGGACAGAGTTTATTATCGTAGTCTTTGTTTTATGTACTGTTAATGTAGGCTGTTCACATATTGACAGGCAAGAGCAAGAACAGAATATAACAAAGACTGAGCAAGAGGAAACCGTTGTCAGCCTGCCGATTCCCTCTACTGAAGATATAGAAATTTCAGAAAAAAACGATACTGGCACACAAAAACAGATAGAAATAGAAAAAATCAAACAATATGCGGAAGAAAATGCAGAAAAGGATCGGAACGCCATTTTAGAGGCGCTTGGCAATGTAGAGGCAGATAACCGTTGTGATAAAGCGGTTCTGTACATAAAAGATAGTTACCCTGATTATTTTTCCAACGATGCGCTGATTAAAGAAAGCATAGAATATGGGCATTATCTGGTATCTGTTTATCAAGATTCTGAAGGTATAGATAATGGACGAGGACGTTATTTCGAAATGGGAAAAATTGTTTCTGAAGTAGCGCAAGATATATATCTAGGAAAAAGAACGTTAATAGACGATACTGTTATAGAAAAAATGCGGGAGCTGGAGAGTCTGCTTCAACAGATGTATGATCAGTATTACGGAGGATACAAGGGAGAGGTGAGTCAGCCTGACGAGAAAATATTGATTTCTAATCACCCCATTTTAAACAAAACACCTTTTTTTGCAGCTAGCCTTGGCGATGTATTAACCTCATCCTATGAAGAATATTCTTCGGCGGAGACGGAAGACGAATATTGGGATTTTTTTGAAGAAGCAGGGATTATTTATGCCACAGGAGAGCCAGAAAAAGAAACGGATTTTTCCTCAAAACGGATTAGAGGTGTGGTTCTTACAACGCCTCAATATGAATTCTGTTGTGGACTAAAGGTTGGGATAAATGTTCAAGACCTAATGGAAATGGATTTAATCTTTAATGAAAGTTCATTAGAAAACATACCAAATTATTCATTTCTAACATTTTTAAAAGAAAAGTTTGACTGTGATGAGGTATATATTGCTACGGAAGCTTTGTCTTATGATGCAACGTATTCAAATCTCATTTATCGACTCTTGGCATTTGTTAAAAATGATAAAGTAATTGCAGTGTCTGTTGATGATACACTGAGTACTTTACAGGAGTAAGTTCTAAAACGGATGATATTTCAAGAATACTGAATACTGCAAACAGTCATTTTCTGCGGCCAGCAAGGCCATATTTGGCGGCCAGCAAGGTATCTCCCTCGGCCACTGACCGTTATGCCACGAAAGGTTCTTTACATGAGTAGCACATGATAGGCTCTCTGCCTTGGCAAATCCGCCGCTGGCACTGGTTTGTCGGCTTTGCCAGAACATCATGTGCGATGGAGGCTCATGTCAAGAACACCGTGGAATAATGATTAGTGGCTAGCCGGATAATATGGCTCACACTGGCCGCCGAATATGGCACAGGTGGCCGTTTTGGCGGGCAATCTGCAAATACGGTCCCTATCACTGATGGCTGGATTAGCGGTAAATGCGTTTAGGGTTGGATAAAAGATTACAATAACAACAACCACTGGCGGTAAGTATTGTTATGATTATTTCAAATCAAATCTATTAGAAAGTGGCTCACCACAAAATAGGTTTTAATAACAGGACATTGAGTTATTATAGCTTTGTCGGCAGAATTGACCTGCCCGAAGCCTAAACGCCGTTCCTATCCGACGTAATCGCGAAACGCCAGATAGGAACGGCAAAATTTTTTACACTTCTATTACTTCTTTATCGCACATTAGCAAATGGGGGATAGCCCAAAATACTATCCCCCTCCATACCATCATTCAAATAGAGAAACTTCTCTCTTTAATCGAATCAAATCCTTCAAAAAGCTTTTTCATAACATTCTCACTAATAAAACTCATCCTACCTCTTATTCTACATTAAATTCCTTTTTCAAGAGAAAGATGTATCGTTCCATCATATCGATACATATCTGTACCTACTTAAGATCTGTCTGCTCTAACACACTCTCTTCTGCATCAAAAATCCATTTAACATGATTTGTTCCATATTTCAATCCCTCTTCTGTTAAACAAATAACTTTTCTATTACGTGTTCCTGAAACATGTTTTAAATAAACAAATCCCTTTTTAGTCAAACCTGAGATAATCGAATTAACCGTTTGTTTCGGCAATGACAATAGCTCACTTAAATCCTGTTGTGAATATTCCTCCTTTGGACGGAGAAGAACGGACCATATACCAATCTCCCCATCCGATATCCCTGATCTATTGGCCGCAATATGATAAAGAGAATTCAACTCTTTGATTTTATTATTGATTATATCAATCTGATTTTTGATTTTATCTTCCATAAAGGCATCCTCCACGCCAAACATCCAAATTCGGATATTTGATATTTAATATAATCTGCGTTTGAATATCTGTCAAGAAAATATACAATTCCTTTTCGTTTTTTTCTTTCTACAAGTGTCTGCTGAAATGCCCAATGCCCGGATGATCCGGATCAGGGTATCTAAGCTGACGCCTCTTTCATTGCTTTCAATCGCCTGCAGGAAGCGGGATGTGATTCCGACCCGTTCAGCAAGCTCGTCCTGTGTCATATTTGCATCAAGGCGGGCCTGTTTGAATACTGGCCCCATGTAAGATAAATCAAGTTTTTTCACTGGCAGTTCACCTCCAACACCATTGTACAGTTCGGGATGAAAGAGGAACGTGCTGAAAGTTCCTGAAAAATACGAACAATATAGTTGTGACAAAAGTAAAAGAATATAGAATTTTTATGAATGGTAAGGTGAAAGAATATATGGTTAATTACTCAAATCCTAAAAGATTTTTTATTCGAAGCAAATTGCGTGCAGGAAAGATATTACCTGAAAGAAAATTTAACATTTGTCTGGCACTGGCCAGCAACACCTTTCTGTCTCTGCTGTTTAAGAGCCGGATATAGCGGATCAATTGTTCGGTTTCCCCATCGTCCGTTTCCTGATCCGGATAAACGACGTAACCGGAGCCGCCCTTTTTAAGAGGGTGGTTCTTTTTTCTTTTTCTGCTGTTAAAAATTCCTTCAGGTGATACCTTCCCTGCATACGACATCATGGCATATGCCATACGCCACCAAGAGGACAGACTTTTCCCCTGGCGGCATTTTTTCTTTTATGGCGGCACCTTCAGGGTATATAGCAGACTGCTCCTGCCACCGTTCTCTCTCCAGCGCTGCTCCTTAGAAAGCAATCCTGCCTGTTCCAGGTCAGCAATGGCACGCTCCACGGTCCTGCGGGAAAGCTGCAGCTCTCTGGCAATGGTCCCGATGGCTGGATAGCACTGATTGTCACGGTTGCACCGGTCTTTCAGGTACATATACACAGTCTTTGCCCGGTGCGGCAAATCCTTGGCATAAATCATCGCAAAGTATCCGATTGCACACACCTCCTGCCTAATCAGTCCGCAGCGGAGGGCGACGCGGACGGTTTCGTTCCATCACCTGTTCCGACGCAGGGGAATGGAGTTGTCCGGTGGAACTGCTGCGGCCGGCTGGAGGGAGCGGCGCCTCGTCTGTCTCATCCGCATCAAAATCATCTCTTCTCCGCAGAATCTCCTGCTCCAGCTCAAACCGGTCCGCATAGGTCACCGGTCGGGCTGCCTGTTCTGCCACTTCATAAGCTTCTCCAAACCGAATCCCCCACTTTAAGAACAAGGGAAGCTGTGTCTGCATGGGACAGTTTCCGGTCTTTGCCAAAATAAAATGCCCCTTCGGCAGCGTTTTCAGTTCATCCGGAGACATGAGCGGGCGACTGATCATCTGCAGGCTCTGGCTGGGATCATTCTTTCCTCTGCTGACGGAACCGGACAAAACGGTTCGATTTCCCAGTGCCTTTGACAGAATCTCTGCACTTTCTGAGTTGGGTGCAAAGCCGCCGAACAAAATGTCCTGACAGTTATCGATGATAATGCTGGAACCCTCTTTCCCATAGTTTTTCTGAAGCTGTGCAAAGCTCTGGATGATGGGAACCATGGAAATCTGGCGGGAACGTCCGGCGGAGAACATCATCTCCATGGATTCTATTTTCGGTATCGTTCCGATTTCATCCGCAAATACCATGACCCGGTTGGGCAGCTTGCCACCATGCTCATCCGCAATGGTGAGCATCTCCCGGTAGAGCTGCTGGAGGAACAAAGACACCATGAAGTACTTTGTGTTATCTTCTTCCGGCAGCACAATGAAGATGGCGGACTTGCTGGTGCAGAAGGTTTCCGTATCCAGCGCACTGTCAAAGCACAGGATCTGCTCCATTTCCGAATCCAGAAAGGCATTGAGCCGGGACATGGTTGTGGAAAGCACCGAAGCCATGGCCTGATCCGCACTGTTTAAAGCGGCGCCTGCAAACCACTTTGCCTTGTGGGTAGGCGGCAGCTTATCCATCAAAAGCTGGAACAGGCTGCGGTTCTTTACCGGCGAGGGAGCCAGCAGATCCTGAATCAGCTTGAACACCGAAATGATATGGCGCTTCTCCGTCGGACAGAACTCTGCAATCAGCAGAATCACCGAAGCCAGCAGACCTTCGGCGGCATCATAGAAGAACGCGTTCTGTCCGTAACTGCTGGCTTCCGCTCCGTCAGAACAGATGATGGTCTTCGCTGTAATCTTGGCATACTTTTCCGCCTTTGCTTTGGCTGCCAGGTTTTCCGGGTGTGCCAGATATTCGTCCATGTACTTGTTCACCAGCGTCAGGATATTGTCCCCATCTGACCTGGTGGGGTTTCGCAGGTCAAGCACAGAAATCTGGTATCCGTAGCAGTCTTTTGCGATTCCTGCATAGTTACGGAACAGATCTCCCTTGGTGTCTGTGCAGAGCCAGCTCATGCCGGAAGCACAGGCATATTCGATGTTGGGATACAAAAAGTTGGCGGTCTTGCCAACGCCCGCCGCACCTATCATCAGACAGTGAATATCACCGCTGTCCACCAAAGCGGTGACGGAGGTTCCCCGTTTTTTATACCCCACCACCAGCCCCTGCTCTGTGGGCAGTGCTTCTCCCCTCCTCCAGCGTTCCGGTTCATATGGCACCTGTTTGTAGGTATCCCGGATTTCCTTTTCTGTGGCAAACCGCGCGGTACCATGCTGGCCATCTCCTACCGTTTTGGATTTAATCCCGTTTAAGGTATAGTAGTTTGCCAGTAAAGACACCCCGCCGATGATGGCGAACATCCCAAGACCGATACAGATAAGAATTACGATTTGCTGTGTCTGCATACTTCCTCCCTTCAAGCCATTTGCATGGTCTTTTTCTGTTCTGTGATCTGCGAAGCAGCCTGCTCCCGCAGTGCCTGCAGATCTTCATTCCAGTCCTTTTGACGTGAAAAAAGCGAGAATACATTTTTGTATCCCCGCTCTGATAAAGTTTTCCCGATCCGTTCCCTGGCCTGAATGCCTGCCTTGTCATGATCGAGGCACAGACCAATCTTTTGTATCTGCGGGTTATCAACTAAGTGTTGGATTAAAGCCTGTTCCGACACACCGCAAAGCGCTACATAACTGTGTTTTTCCCAGTCTTTCTGATACAGGGAAATAAAGGACAGCAGGTCGATGGGCGCTTCAAACACATAAACCGTATCACTCTGGCCGGTAAAGTGAAAGCTGTACTTCGGATCGCATCCGTCCACATTTCCCTTAAACACATCCCCCTGCGTGTAGGTTCCCCGCTTATGGGCATGGCGGGCGACCCCATCTTTATCCACCCCTACGAACACTGCGTTGTGATACTGGCTGTCCTCATAGATCAGCTTTGCCCTGGCAAATGCGGAAACCACGTTTCGATCCAGACAGCGGGTTTTTGTCAGATAGGCAAACACCCGGCGCATATCGGAATGGGCCTTGGGCAGTACAAAGGGTTTCGGCGGTTCCGGCTCACGCTGCTCCCTGGGGCGGTATGGCTGCCCCTGTTCCCCGCCTAACAGCATGGTAACTGCATCCGGGAAGCTTCTGCCATAGAACATCTGCACAAAGTCAATGGCAAGACCGCCCTTCCCGGCGGCATGATCATACCATTCATTCCCCCGCACCGTGATGCTGTGGTCGCTGTCCAGACGCTTCTCCCTGCCGGAACGCAAAAGCCGCTCTCCCTGACGCACAAGAAAATCCTCCAGATCAACCGCGTTGGCCCGCTGTTTCTGATCGTCTGTAAAATAAACATAACCTGACATGATGCACCTCCTGTCAAAAAGTCTGTTGAACGGGTTCTCTGTCATCCCGTTTGTGTCCCTGCGCCTGTTTCTTCTCCGCCAGCTTACGCCTGCGCTTCCGGTCGATGTGGAATGGACTGCCGCCAGCTGCTTTCTGATAGTCCTCCCGGAACAGATTCTCCAGCCGGTGCAGCAGACGGGTGGCTGCCAGAAAAGCAGACGGGTCACGAAACGAGTCCAGATGGTCGAGGAAAAACTGGGCGTAGATATTTCCCTGTGCGGCAGATGCCTGCAAAAACAAGATAGCTTTTTCCCTGTCCCGCGGCACATCCCGACCGCAGAGATACAGCTTTCCCAACAGGTACTGTGCATACTGGTTATTCTGATCCGCTGCTTCCGTAAGCCAGCGGATGGCGGTATCCACATCCTTCGGAATATCCTCTCCGGCCAGATAGAGTTTTCCAAGCTGGTAGGCCGCATACTCGTTTTTCTGTTCTGCCGATTCCATGAACAGACTGACCGCTTTTCTAACATCCTTGGGCACATCTTCTCCTGCCAGAAAAACCTTGCCAAGAGCATACTGGGCATACGCATTCCCGCTGTCAGAAGAAAAAGACAGCCAGCGTATCGCTGCCTCCACATCCTTTGGAATGTCCTCTCCGGCCAGATAGAGCTTGCCAAGCTGATAGGCTGCGTATTCATTGTCCTGTTCTGCCGATTGGGTAAACAGTTCCACCGCCTTTTCCATATCCCGCGGCACATGGATTCCATCACGATAGACTTTTCCCAATGCATACTGGGCAGCGGCATTGCCGCTTTCGGCAGCTTTCGTAATCCATGCAACCGCCTGCTCCGGGTCTCCGGTACCATTTTCCAGCCACAGCTTACCCAGAGCATATTGCGCGTTCACGTTGCCAAGCCTGGCGGCACATTCCCAATAGTGTGCGGCAGCTGTATCGTCTTTTCCCGTACCGGTTCCTGTGTGGAGCATCTGTCCCAGACGATATTGGAGTTTATCATCATGGCTGTCTGCCTCCAGAGAAAAGAATCCCGAAAATGCATTTTGAAAGTGTGCTTCAGCCTGCCCTATATCCCTTTGTGTTCCAATCCCATCCCGGTACATTTTTGCCAGTTCATAATCCGCATAGGGATTTCCCTGCTCCGCCGAACATCTGTAAAGATTGTGCGCCTGCTCATAGCTCTGCTCCTCTCCCTGTCCCCGGTAATACAATCCGGCAAGGGAATATTGCGCGTACTTGTGGTTTGCTGCCACTGCCCTGGAAAACCACTGGGCTGCCTTTTCATAATCCTGTTCGGTTCCCAGACCGGCGGCAAACATCTTGCCGATGCGGTACTGCAGGTAGGGACGCTGTTTTTCTTCTGTATGCTTTTCCTCTTTCAGAAACGCCGCCAGTGCCTTGACATACCATTCCTGCGCACCGGCAGGATCGATCTCCCGCCCCAGCCCGTCTGCCAGCATCCTTCCCAGGTCGTGCATGGCCAGTCCGTTACCGGATTGCGCTTCCAGTACAAAGAGGCGGAAGGCTTCTGCGAAGTCCGGTTCCTGCTCTTTGCTTCCATAAAGATTTTTACGGGCTTCCTTATACCCGTCGTTCCACCATTTCTGACCACGGCTTTTTCCACTTCTGCTCTTTGTATATTCCTGCTCCTGCCATTCCGGTATTGCTTCTTCTGAAAACTCCTGACCGTTTTCCGGCTCTGGCAAATCATCCGACTCTATGAAGGAAGCTGTTTCATCTTCAAAGGTAACCTGATGCCTGCCAAGGTTCATCGCTTCTGCAATTACCATGTTCTTGATGCTCTTAAACTGGGGCTGTCTGGAAAGGAGCGGCAAAGACGGCACCGTGTTTTGATAGGTCAGCAGAATTTCATTCTGCCATTTTCCCCATGCCTGATACAGAGCATCCACCCGGCTGTCCTTCGCCAGCTCATCCACGACTTGGTCAATCAGGTTCTTTACATCCCGCTTGAGATAACCATAGACTTTTTTCCCGCCTGTATTTTGTAACCGCTCTGACAGCTTTATCATCTGCCCCTGGATTTCCGGGTTTACCAGCGTGCCGGAGCGCAGTTCTTTCATCATCTTTCTCATCACATCTGCCGCACCTGTTTTCAATTCGGCGCGTGCCTGATTCTGCTTGTCATAGAGGTGTGCGAAATCCTGACGGAAGATATCGTGTGCCAATTCCGAGCGCATGGCCTCGATGGATTTTTCCGTCAGGTAGCCGTCATTGTCCTTGGCTGAATAAACCATCAGATGCACATGGGGATGATGACCCTCGTTGTGAAAGGCTGCATACCAGCGGAGATTTTCACTGTCAATCCTCATGTGCTTGCAGAGCATGGCCCGCTTGGAACGAAGCAGAGCCATCCACTGCTTTGCGCTGTCATAGCCAAGCCTCGCCGCATCCTCCCGCCGCAGGGAAACCACATGGGTCCATACAGCGCCTTTGTGTTTTGCCACCTCACCCTGCACCTTTGCCAGTACCACTGACTGTCCTGCATCGGTAAAGAGTCCATGCTCACCTACACGCTCCACACGGGGACGGTTCGCAATGTAATCCGCGTAGTTTTCCCGCTTGCCGATCAGGTCGAGGTGCTGTTCCAGCGCACAGGAGATCAGTTCCGAAGCATTCCCGATGGTTGGCTGCAACAAAAAATCCGTGTACTCCAGCATTTCTTTGGCTGCCGGAATATCACGGATGAGCTGACGGATTAGATTTTTTTGATTGATGGTGGCTGGGAGAAGCAGCTTACTTTCATCGACCTTCTCCACACCCTCACGGGTTCCGATATAACGGACATAGTTTTCCAGCTGGGCAGGCGGAGCATCCCGCACATACCGGGAGGTAAAAATTATCTTTGGCATATCATTCCTCCGTTTATATTTTTGTTTTTCTTGACATATTTTTGTGCCCGGCATATAATAATAGTACCAGACAGGCAACGGCGTGTGTCTGTCCAAGCGTTGAAGTATAACAGCGTACCGGAAAGCCTTGTTATACAGAGCTTTCGAGAGGGGTTGTGCAGTGAAACCTCAAACCGGAGTAGGTGTTTTACCGAAAGAAAATGCTCAAAGCAAAGCGCTCTGCAAATGCAGAGCGTTTTTGTTTTATGAAAGGGGATTTCCATGGATCACTTGCAGAAATGCGCATTGGCATTTGAGCACCTGCTCGACATAAACTATCATATTATCATTGGCCGAAAAGGAAAGTCTGTGGAACTAAATATCCTTTTTGATCCCATAGAATTTCATCATCTGATTGGACTTCATAAACTTCGTGATTTACGTGTAGCCAGAGCAAATCGGGAAAAGGTATTTCAGAACTGCCTTTCCGGCACGCTTTCCATACAGGACTTAATGAAAAGCCGACACTTTTCTGAAATTGAAAAGCGAATTCAGCCTTTTGATAAAATCGAAACATTTTTAGACAGCAATCAGCTGGTTTTCCGCTATAACAAAAAACTACAGACGTTTTCGTTGATTGAGGCAGAATACCTTCTTTCTACGCATTTTGAAAATACAGATGTATATATCTTTTTAGATCAACTTTCAGAAGAAAATCAATTTTTCTGCCGTTCCTTTTTTCCGAAAGAAAAGAAAGATTATACGATTGGACAGCCTCAGTTCACTTTACTCTTTAAAGAAAAGATTACGGTCAGTACCGGAGAGAAAATCATTCAGTATGACCGGCTCACTCCGAAAAACAAACCAGCAAGCATACCTCCGCAGGAGATTCCGGAAAAGGGACAAGCAGAATAACCGTACTGGCTGTTCTGCTTGTCCCTTTTTATTACCATCGCTGCTTACAGCACACCCAGCTTTTTTAACAGCTCTACACAGTCTTTTGCTCCCTGCACATAGAGATGCCTGCACTCATGCTCCGCTATCAGATTTATCTTTGCCAGGTAATCCTCCAGCACCTGCTGATCCTCTTTCGAGAGCTGCTTCAGCACATCCGTCCTCTTGCGAGACAGCTCAGATGCATCCTTGTAAAGCTGCTTTTCTTTTTCGCTGCAGCTTTCCTTTCGTTCCCGCAGTGCTTCCTCACTCATCTCCGTAATAACCATTTCATAAATTTCATTCCTGTCCATCGTAGATCACTCCTTTTTCCAATCACAATAAAGCCAATGTCCGGCAACAGTCTATAGCCAATCCCAACAAAATTTTCTCACTATTTATACTTCTCGTTTTTGATATTTGTATGCATCTTCAAACGCAACTGCACCATTGATGTGTCTTACTTCTTCCAGACATTTTAAGTGTAGTTTACCCAAAGCAGCTTCGTCAACATCATGTGTGTACGCAATCACATGAACCAGCTTTGAGAGCTCCACCGCAATCTTAAAATCCATCCGCGCCAGACGGTTCTCGCTGTCCTGCACCGTTCCACTCATCACAGAGGAAAGGGACTGGAGCAGATAGTCCTCTGCTTTCTTTGCGGTAAGGAACCCCAGATAGAACCGCAGGGCTTCCTCAATCAGCTCCGTCCGATTCCGCTGAAGCCCCTCTTTGATATAAGCGTCCGCCAGCTCCACCAGCTGAGTATCCACCCGGATGGAAAACTTGGTTTTATCCGCATTTCCGCTCATCGCATCCTCCTGTTCTGCCGGTTTTTCCTGCAGCCACCTAAAATCTCCCCCTATGTCCTCGCTTTTCTTCCATTCCGCCACCCGTTTCAGGAAAACTAAAATCTGTGGGTGCAGACGAACAGTCCTGCTCGGCTTTGCCGGGCGGTGTGAAGCGGGCGAGGGGGCTTTTCAAAGCCACCCGCCCTTTAACCTGCACACGTTTCGACCCTGCCATTTTCCCCTCAAATCCAGCTTCCATGAGGGTTTCAAACCTCTTTTTGCATCTCTCGGCCACATTGCCCCAACGCTGGCGAAATCCGGTGCAGGGGTACATGGATGCCACCCTGCCCCCGAAAAGCCCACACAGCGGCTCACAGGGGGCAACACGGGGCTGACAGGGTTTTCTCATCTCCCAGCCCTTTGTCTGGGGGCTTTTCTGCCCTTATTCCGACATGGCATCATTCTGCTTCCTCCTGTGCCGTAGCTTCCGCTGCTGGTCGGGGTACCGGTCTGGATGGGCGGCGGGGACGTTCCCTGCCTGCCGCATCCCGGCTCACCTTGTCATCGATGTATTCACGGGTTGCCTGGGGCACATATTTCTCATACAGCTTCTGAATGGTTTCATTCAGCTCATTCTGTAAATCCGCGCTTTTCTTTTCCATGTGGAATGTCAGAGCGTCCAGCTTTTCCGTGTTAAAGGTTACAGTAAGTGTGGTATTTTTCATATCGGGCTTCCTCCTTTACATTTTGATTTCCGTTGGCAGAGCAGACATCCGGGGTGCATACTGTGATAAGAAATCATCAAAAGCCCTCAGGCGGTTCACCGGAATCCCTTCCAGCAAAAACTCCTGTCCATAGCCTCCGCTCCCCAGCTCTATGATTTCTGCATCGAGGATGTCGCTCCACTCCTCCAGCATGCCAGATTCCAAATCCGAAGCCTCCAGCCTTCCCGCCGGAATAAATCCTACATCCCTTGGATGCACCAGATAGGTGTCTGCAGGAATTCCCTGTGCAATCAGCTTACGCAGAGTCTGCTGCGGCTTTTCTTTTTTCTCATATCCCTGGCAAAAATCCAGATAATATGTCACATCAAAGTGACCATCCTCAATGGAAAGGTCGGCCACCTCCGGCCGGCTGCAGAGCAGATCTCCTATCAGCTCCTGCAGGAACGGTCTGTCATACACAGCCAGACCCGTCTGTTCCTCCAGCTCATCAAAGTCCAAGATCCAGTTACCCTCGCTGGTATGACTGGTTCCGTCCTGGATGATAAAGTCTACCGCGTCTGTCAGTTTCTGCTCCAGCTCTGCCAGAACCGGGTAACGAAGTGCTCTGGCCTGCGGCACATAGGCGGCATATCTGGCATAGCAAGAACCATCGCTTTCCACCAAAAGACCGTCTGCCCTGTCTCTACCGGTAACCAGCAGACAGTGATACACACCGTTGCCATCCTGATACATCGTCTTAAGGTTTTCCTTCAGAAAGTCCTGATTCGTCAAAGGATACCGGAGCATTTCCTCAAACTGTGCCGCCGGAATCTCCACGGTTTTCTCTACCACAAAATCCCGGAATGAAAAATCCGGCTTGCGTTCAAATACTGTTTTTATACTGTCTCCCTCCTTTAATTAGATAAACGACCCATAGCATAAAAGTGCTCCCTCCAGTAGTTGGTTTCGATGCTGGTGTACTGAATCGGGGATCCGCAGTGCAGCATTTTTCCTCCGCCCACATAGATCCCCACATGGCTGATGGGGCCGCTGCTCACATAGGTCTTTGTAAAAAACACCAGATCTCCCGGCTGGGCTTCGTCCCTCGGCACTATGGCACATTGATTATAGATGCCGGAAGCCGAGGTACGGGGCAGGTTATAAACGCCTGACTGGGTATAGACCCAGCACACAAAACCGCTGCAGTCGAAGGAAGTCTGGGGTGTAGAGCCGCCCCACACATAGGGATATCCCAGATATTTTTCTGCCTCTGCGATCAAAGCTGCATAGCTGCCGTCCCCTAACGCCTCTCCGGGCGGCAGACCGCTTCCCGGCGAAACCTGCCCGTACTTTGCCAGCACATAGATGCGCTGTGCATTGCTTTTATTTTCTGCAGTCACAGGTTTTCCAAGCAGTATGGCAAGGTTTCCATACACCGTTTCCAGATTTGTAATCGGAACAGCCACCGTATAAGGTTCTTCCTCCTCATCTAGCCGTTCTTCATAAATCACAAAGCAGTCTGCAAAACTCCGGTAGTCGCCGTTGTCCATTCTGGGCTGATCCGCGCCGAAAAACAGAGAGTAAAAAATGGCTTTGACCTGATAGGCATCCACCTCCCCGTCCTCGCTCATGGCGTTGATATCCGCAAGAGCGGCATCCAGATCCACAAAGCTCTCCCTCATTTTTTCAATGTACATCCGGTAGTCTGCTGGGAGCTTAGAAGATAAATAACCGCCGTGAAAGGTCAAATCCACGGCGGCATTGTTGTGACTTGAAGTCCCGGATAAGGCACTTAAAATCACCACGATGATTAAAATAAACGGAGTCAGAACAGCCGCCACCACGGAAGCGGCGGCTGTCCAGGTACGCTTGTCCGTTGCTGCGATAAGGACAGCCTTCGCAGCCAGCACAGCAGCTGATGCTGCCATATGCGGTTCCTCCTTTCAGGGGCGCAAAAAGCTGCCCCCTGCCGGAAGCCTGCTTTTACGCCGGATAAATTTGTTTTCTCTTTTGATTTCGGAAGCATTTCCCTGTCCACAACAGATGCTGCAGACACTGACCGACATAGCACCGGATACTGTCCTGATTCATGCACACCCTCCTGATATCCTCTTTTGGTGTTCTCAATTATACTCTATCAAGGTTATTTTTCAACCTGTATCAATGATGTTTATATTCGATTGAGTGAGATAAACTATCTCTATAGAGGTTGAAAGGATGGTGGCAGCTTGAAAAAACAGTTAAATGTGGAAATCGGGGGACGTATCCGGAAAACCCGCGAGGCACTGGGATATTCCCGTGAAACACTTGCAGAAAAAGCGGACTTAGCCAGCTCCTTTATCGGCACCATCGAGCTTGGTGCGGGCAGCTTCACAGCAGAAACCCTGATAAAACTCTGCAGAGCACTTGGGACTTCTGCTGACTATATCCTCTTTGGCAGGGAAGAACAGGGGGATCTTACCACCATCCATGCCATGCTTTCCGGTCTCGATCCCAGATATCTTCCCTATGTGGAAGAGCTGCTGGGTGCATATGTGAAATCACTTCATCTGTCCGAACAGTAAGCCGCATCTGAAAATGATGCGGCTGTTATTTTTGCTGCTCCCATCCTCCCATGCCGAACATGGACTGCAATCTTGACTGCCTCTGCTCCGCAAACAGCTCCCAGGCATGGTCGATGGCATCTGTCAGCACCTGCACATCCAGCCCCGCTGTTTCGTAGCCCTGCCGGATTACATCGGCATACCAGTCTGATGGCATGCCAAACTCATGCCCTGGTGTCATGATATACACCATTGCAGACACCACCTTTCCATCCAGCTCTACCTCCACGTGCTGTTTGTCATAAAAATGGGGATATCCCTCGTACCGGTCAAGAGAAGCCTCATCCTTTTCCCTGATCTTCCAGAGCAGCACAGGAACAGAACTGCCCTCCTTGGGTTCCACCGTAGCCACTGCGCTGCTGCGACTGCCGCGGAATAACAGTTCAAAGTCTTTCAGTTCACTGGTTGCCACCACTTCCGCCGTGGGACAGCGAAGAGCCATTTGCGGCAGGTTCATGTTGCTGCCATAGGCTACATACAGTGTTGGTTTTTTACTCATAAAATTCTCCTTCACATAGACATGGTAAAAGCCGGGGCTTCTGCCTCGGCCTGTTCTGCTTCTTCCGGTTCCATAACTTCCTCCTGTCTTTCCTCTGACTGCCGGAGGATCTGCTCCCGTTCCTCTTCTCTTTTCTGTCTTAACCGTTCCTTTTGTGCTTCCGCCTGTGCTGGATCCCGCCACGCAATACAGCCGGGCAGATTTGCCAGCAGATGCTGACGGGCAGTGGCAAACTCATCCCCAT
This sequence comes from [Clostridium] clostridioforme AGR2157, assembly GCF_000424325.1. Taxonomy (GTDB): domain Bacteria; phylum Bacillota; class Clostridia; order Lachnospirales; family Lachnospiraceae; genus Enterocloster; species Enterocloster clostridioformis_A. The sequence continues at coordinate 52,288 of NZ_AUJR01000017.1, read as the reverse complement.
TTAACCCAAGCCGGAGCAGCCAGGTGCGGAAGGTATACTTCTCATTAGTGGTCTGTGTCTTGCGACGGCTGGCACATCTCTGGTTCAGAGCCTGTGCGCCGATTGCCAGACAAAACTGGATATACGCTTTGATCTTCCCGGCATGAAGCGTCCCATTAAACAGACGGAATTCCACAGTCCCTTTCTGAAATACACTGTGAAGGTTCAGGCAATGATAGCGGCTGTCATCATAATGGGAATAACTCCTGCTCTCCCCGTCATACCAGATCCGCTCTACTTCTGCCATGGAACGGGGCTTTCTGGCATTCAAGTCATCCAGAAAACGCTGTTCCACCTTCCTGCAATAGCTGTGCTCGCGTGATACAGAAACTTTCAGAGCCTTATAAATCAAGTCCTCTTTCGCAGCCATGATGTTGGTAATGTTCCGCAGGGTTCTTGCATCAAAAGGGGAGGCATCGATATGCACATGGATGCCGCAGCTGCTATTGGTAATTGCCCCGGCTTCTTTCAATTTGCGGATAATCTGCTGGATCGTAACGATATCTTCATACCGGCAGATAGGACTGACCATCTCTGTCTTATATGCATTATCTGCCATCACCTTACGCTCCCCTACTTTCCGCTGTGGGGTAATACTGCCATCACTCATAAATTTCCACTGACGCCCCTGACTGTCAATCGCGGCATAGGTATTATAATGAGTCCCAAGATAACGGACTGATGTGCCAAAGTATTGGGCTGTTACCTCAGCTGCCATCTGTCTGGTAACGCCGGTCATTTCAATCTCTATGCCGAAACGCTGGTCTTTCAGATCCATGTGCCGTCACCCCCTTATCTGCCGCCCGCTTTACCAAACAGTTTCGCTTTATGCTCCGGTGCATGGACCATCAGGTTGTAGCGTTCATTGCCGCATTTATAAAGGCACACGCCTCTCTGTGGGTAGCGGATCAGGTTATATTCACTGTCCTCCAGTTGCAAAGTATCCGTATAAAACTTGGCATCAATGCTTCCGGCATTGAATAAAAACTGATGGGTAGGGATGGAAAACAAAGGCTTTGTATACTCACGGACACCTTCCAGATTGAAATCCTCCAGGTTCTGGCTGGCGATGATAACTGCCGAATCCTTTTTGCGGACACGCTTTTCAAAGTTGCGGACATACTCCACTGCAGTCAGGTTCGACAAAAACAGATAGAACTCATCCAGGCTGGCCACCGTATTGCCCTCAGTCAACAGTTCGTTGGACATAAAAGATAGCGTGTTAAACAGCAGGGAATCCTTCAGGCTCCTGCTGGCCTGCAGAAGCCCTTTGACGCCAAAGGTTACAAAACTGGAATCCGTGATATTGGTATGACCGTTAAAAAACTTACTCTCAGAACCCACGCACATGGAGTTTAATCCCAGCAGGATGCTCTGGAGCATTTCAGCTGTATAGAGCTGTCGCTTCTTCTCATCAAACTCTTTATATTCCTTCTCAATCAGGGTATATAAATCCGCAAGGACAGGGTATTCCTGCGGTCCCAGCCGTGTAAAGTCTGTCTGGTCGGTCATTCCCCATCCGGCATACAGCTTCTGGAGCATAATCTCAATCACATCAATTTCCCGGTCACTAAAGTCCTTATAGGTGCGGAAGAAATCCTTTAAGAAGCTGATATGCTGGGAAAGCCTGGCCCGGATGCGGAAGGTCTGGGGAGCCTCCATGTCCTCCGGGCTTCCCGCATCATCCCATATTTTCGGTTCCAGAGGATTGATCAGGTACTCGCCGGACATCAAATCGATAAAACAGCCGCCCAGATTGTTGGTCAGATCCTCGTACTCCATCTCCGGGTCAAGGGCGCAGACCTTCATGCCTGCCTCCCGCATATTGGTCAGCAGGAGCTTCAATAAATAGCTCTTGCCCTGACCGGAGTTTCCAAGGATCAGGATATTGGCATTGGTCTTATCATCCGCCCGGCGGTTGAAATCCACCAGCACGTTGCTTCCAAACTTATCCCTGCCAATATAAAATCCATGTGGATCCGTCTTGCCGCTGTAGTTAAAGGGATACAGATTTGCCACGCTGCTGGCCGGCAGCACACGCTCGAACTGATCCCGGAACAGATTAAAGCCGGTAGGCATGACGCACTGGAATCCCTGTTGCTGGCGCAGCATCAGCCGGTCTACGTTCAGCTTGGAGCGGATCAGCTCTGTCAGCACCTCCGTCTGCAGTAATTTCAGCTGATCCAGGTCATGGGCGCACAGTTCCAGATAAACCGCCGTATGCAGAAGCGGTTCCCGGTTCCGGTGCATCTGCGCCACAATCGTAGCTACGTCCTGCAGATTGGATTCTGCCTGCACCGTCTGCTGTAAGTCGTTTGTATTGCTCCTGTCCATGCGGTTTTTATTGGCGGCGTTGCTGATGATCTTCTTTTCCTCCACAGGAGTCACATGGCGAGTATAAATCCGCAGGGTAACACCGTCCTTCTCCCCCAGATGGGACAGGATTGCCTGCTCATCCGTGGCTGTGGGGTATTCTCTCAGCGCCCACACACAGCGGTAAGTGTTGCCGCAGATGAAATGGTCGGTTTCAAATTTAATGACGGAGGGGGCGATCATATCCAGAAAGGTCTGGATACGCACATCCTCCGGGGATGCTGCCTGGGCAGCTTTCGTTTTTCTCAAATAGACACCTCCTGTATTTTGCGCATACAAATACCGGATACATTTCTGCATCCGGCACCTGCTCATAATTATTTGGTTTCTTTTTCTGATGATTCCTTTTGTCGCTGTTCTGCAAGAATGGTCTTTGTTTCCTCCAGCGTCAGTGTACTACCGGATAGCGCCATAGAATCATAGATAAATTGATCCTCAAATTCTTGTTCCATATGCTCCAGCAGTTCTCTTGATATTGTTTCCTCTTTCTGGTCAAACAGTTCTTTCTTGTGCTGCAATCTCTCATAGTCCATAGGTTATCCCGTCCTTTCAGACACAAGATACCATAAATCAGCACACTTTGAAACCTTAATCATCCGGGATAATCCAGCGCTCGCCATCGAAGTCCTCAAAACGTTCCGTTGTGACATTCTGCTCATAATAAACAGCCAGAATCCGCTTGATATCCTCGCTGTCCGCCCGCTTTACGGAGAATCCCTGCTCCTTTAGGGATTTCTCAATACGAGAAAGATAGGGAAGCACCTCGGACTCCTTTTCTCCCCGAAGACGCACAATGATGAGAAATTCGCGGGCTGTTGCCATCTGTACCTGAATACGGTCTAAGTGAGTCTGGTCTTTCTCCAGAAGCTTTCACACAATGGGATTGTCCTCCTGTTCCATCCGTGACCGCAGGAAAGACTTGTTATCCTCGAAGCTCTCCCTGCTGTTTAAGCACAGCATTTCAATCTCGGCTACGCCTTTCAAAACCGTCATCAGCGCATAAATCCTGGCGCCAACACTGGCCTCCGACAGCACAGAAATGTTTGAGGGTTTCACAATGAAATACACCAGCTCGCCTTCCTTATAGGTCACAAGGCTGTAATCAGTGATTGCCATGGCTCCGATGAGCTGACGGGTGGAGGCTTTCTGCTTCGCCTCTTTCTTCTCTGCTTTTCTGCTCACGCTCCGTACCTCCATTCAAAAAGCTGTTGCCTGGTAAAGAAAAAACCGCAGGCATATCTGATAAAGTCCATGATGCTGGTATCCTCAAAGCGGATCGTCAGAAAGGCATAAACTGCCGTCACCACAATGGGCGGAAAGAAATTTGCCTGTGTCAGTGCAAGGATCGATACCAGCGCGCACACACCGATGATGCCGATATCCCGAAGCTGCCAGATCCACAGGGTTGCTTTGGACTTCAGGTTGTCAGGGTAAATATACATAGCTTGCTTCACCTCCAAGGAAGAACCGCCAGGGCTTTTGGCTCTGGCGGCTTTAGATGGTTTTATAATTATTCATTTTCTGTTCCTGCTTCATCCGGCTGCTCGTTTCCTCCCGGCTCTGCCTGGTCTGCTTTCTGTGCCAGCGCCTGTTCAATCAGACCGATGACAAACTCTTTCTGGCTCTGTCCTGTAAGTTTTAAGTGTTCTTTAATCCTTGCGAACAGTTCCTCCGATACCTGAAATGCCAGTGTCCTTGTTCCGTTTGCCATAATTTTTTCCCCTTTCTCAAAGTGTTCTTTGATGATCATTTCGACATACTCGTTCAGCTTCAGCCCCATCTGTTCCTGTTCCTCACGCACTCTGGTGTGGACTTCTTCCGGAATCATGGCGCATAAATTTTTACGTTTGATTTCCATAAAATAAGGCTCCTTCCTTTCTTTTTTGTACCCCAAGTATATCGACAATGTGATGGAATAGCTATGACCATACCCAACAAGGATTGCTTCCGAAACGAAGCAGATGTACCAATGTTATAGAAAGTCAGGGCATTCCTCCCTGATCCTGCGTAAAAAGTAAGCGATGCCGCGCAGGACAAAGTCCACACACGGAATCGCTACACTGTTTCCCAATGCTTTATAGCGGGCGCTGTCCGAGGCACTGGGGATATCCGTCCAGCCATCGGGAAAGCCCTGAAGCCTCTCACACTCCAGAGGAGTCAGGCGGCGGATCAGGTTCCGGTTCTCCACAACACACTTGTCCTGATCTACATACTGGTTATTGATCCCTTTGCCATCATCCATGCACAGCGTGCCAACGATCTGTTGATAAGGCTGGGCAATCAGGTCTGTGGCATCCTTATGCTGTCTGGCACTCTGTGTGGCAGACACTTCGTTTTCTAAAAATTCATCACTTCTCTGGCGGGAAAATACCGCATGACGGTCCATCCCAGTCAGTGTATAAGCGATATCCGCCTGAAATCCAAACCCGTTCCCTCCGTTCTCCGGCTGGCGGTCTATGATGTTCCCTGCGATACAGAAGCTCTCCGCCTCCTGCGAAACCAGCGGGACATTATTTCCTCCCGTCCCATAGCGGGCGGACATGGTGGGGGCAACCGCATGGGGACCCGTGTACCGTGAATCGATACCATGGTTTTCAAACAGTACCGGCTGGTTGTTTCCACTCATCCCTGCTGCTGCGGTAATGGCCGGACACACACCAACGCCAATCTCTGCACCTCCCTGCTGGGTAGCCAGCACCAATGGCTGATGCCCATGCTCCTGGGCGCGGAGCGTTCCGGAAACATCTTCTGAACATTCCATTACGCTGCCGCCCTGATCGTTCAAGCACAGAATACAGGGATACCCCTGCCCTGCCTGTCCGCTTCCACCGCAAAGAGATGTGTGAACCTCCGGTGTCAAAAAACAGTCACCGTTTCCTTTGCTTATCACACCCGCCGTATATGTCTGCGGCACCAGCGGCGGATGCCCGCCCATGCCTGCCCGCAGGGTGGGTGTTACTTCTTCCAGCACATCCAGCCGTTCTCCGCCCTGATCGTTCAGACATAGCAGAGGCTGCGTGTCTTTTTTCTCTGAGATAAACGTCTGCATCTGCATATTTCGGGTTGCTAACAGCGCACCGGAAACACCGCCCAGGTCGATGGTTTCCTCTCTCTGGTTGATGTGAAACGCAAAGATTTCCCTGTTTTCTTTTTCTGCTGTTATGCCTTTTGCCCCGACTGTATCATCAGGGCTTCCCTGAGCTGGGGCGGCAGTTCCTTGCCCCTCTTTTCCGACCTCCGCAGGATTCCCAAACAGGCTTTCCTGCTTAAATAATATTTCAGGTGCGGTGAGTCCTCCAAAATCTGCGACAAGGAAGATACGACGGCGACGCTGGGCGACTCCCCAGTATTGAGCGTCGAGTACTCTCCAAGCCAGGCTGAAGTGGTTTCCCAGAATGATTCCCCCAGCAGATTCCCAGCGCCCGGAGTCAGGTCGAGGAACATGACAGGCGCCATCCTTAATGCGGACAATTTCTTCGAGGACCGCCCGGAAATCTTCGCCTTCTGCGGAAGAGAAGGCTCCGGGGACGTTTTCCCACACCATGTATCGAGGTCGAACAAGGTGAGCTGGTACATTTCTTCGCTCATCTGCATCCCTCATTTCTTTTACGATTCTTACCTGTTCCATAAACAGGCCGGAGCGTTCTCCCGCAAGCCCCCGGCGATGCCCCGCCACCGATAAATCCTGACAGGGCGAGCCGCCGCAGATCACATCCACAGGCGGAAGCTTCCTGCCATCCAGCTTCGTGATATCCCCCACATGGGTCATGTCCGGGAACCGTATCCTGGTTACCTCCATGGGAAACGCTTCGATCTCGCTGGCCCATACAGGTGTAATCCCATAATGGGTGGCTGCCAGCGGAAACCCTCCGATCCCATCGAACAGGCTGCCCATCGTCAGCATCCCATCACCATGGCATAGTTCTGCTCCGGCACTTCCAGAGAAATGTTAGGAAGCCTGCGTACCGGAATCCCCATCTGTCCGGCGGCGAAAATCTCTACCTCCATCCCCTTTGAGATGTGCATCCCGCACACCCACAATTCATCGCAAGCTTCCAGCACCCGCAACCCCATTTGAAGTCCTACTTCACGCTCCGCATGGATACCATCGTCCAAAAGCTGCGGATACAACAGATGCACCGCAATGGGGGTTGCCCCCTGCTCTATGGCATAGCGGCAGGCTGCTTTGGCAAACCGCACATTCTGCTCCACATCCCCTGCATAGGGGGATGCGATATAGACCAGTTTGTTATTGCTCAATCTGTCACCACCTCTCTTATTTTGCTACCGTCTGCACAATGGTTCTGGTTAAATTAACCGCACCCTGTGCCGCATAGACCGCTCCCATCACATTGGCTCTGGTGGTGGTATCCAGACCGAACTGCCCCGCAATACGCGGAATTTCTCCGGCTGAAAGCATCAGTCCCAGCCCCAAAAGCGCCTGATCCTTGACCACCATCAGCCCGGCAACCAGTACCGTTGCCTGTAAAAATGCGGTCAGGCACAGACCGATGACCTGCTTGCTCCAGCTGACAAAACCGTCAATATAGCCACGCGGCACGCTGAACATATACAGGCTGCCAACCGCAATCTGGATCAGTAAGATACCGCCCCGTTTTAAATTGGCGAAAAACACCTTGATAATGGCATAGCCCATGAGAATCAGGATGAATATCATCAGTACCGGGCTTGTAATGCTGGTCAGCCCGCCAAATACCCCGGAAGTGGCTGCAGCCTCCCAGGTACCTGCATCCTTCAAAGAATTCACAATGCCTGCTGCCACGGTTCCAAAATCGTCTCCCAATCCGGTGATGCCTGCCGTGAAGCTGCCCTGCAGTGATACGCATAACTTATAAAGTTCCACTGGTGCTGTAGTGAACAGGCTGACTGCCAAAAAACCTTTGATGGCATTGAGAGCGGTTTCCTTCACGCTGCCGCGCCCGGTCTGGTAATCAATTCCACATTCGAACACCGCCACCACAAGCCCTGTGACATAGAGCGCCCACGCCAGATAAGAAAAAAACAGAACGATTGACTGCACCCAGCTCATTGCGAACAGATCCGCTCCCATATTTCCCATCTGCATAAAGAAGTCGCCTAAAAATCCAACAATCTGGCCATAGATCCAGTCGATGATCTGACCAAGCACCGTTTCGGCAACAAAGTCCCATATAAACACTTACGTTCCTCACTCCTTCCCGGCCAGGATACTGGCCTTAAGAGCTGTCAGCACATTTTCTGCCCCATCTGCGGCTCCTGTACCGGTTCCCGGAAAACATCCAGATAAGTGCTGACCGCCTCTGTAAGCTGCCGATAATCTGCTTTTGTGGGCTGATACACATACCAGCTTACCTCTCCATATCCACTCCAGAGATGCGGCGCTATTCCGTCTTTAAAGTTCGGATTGCTGACCTGCTTCCTGCCCCACAAATCACAGAACCGTATTACCATGTTGTCAATCGGTCCTTCATTCCGGTTCAGTAACGTGACCTTCAGCCGGTCATAGTGATCTGCAACTCCACCTGTCTGAAAATTGATCTTTACCCGGATGTTATCCGTCAGCATGCCATAGCAGGTATTTCCAACGATACGGGTTTCCTCAAACACTTTGTTATTTCCAAAGAGCTTATGAAGCTCCTGTTCAAAAACAGTCATCACACACCCCTCCTGTTATCCCATGATCTGCCCATTTTCCGGCTGCTGTACGGTCAGCAAATCCATGGTATCTCCCGGCAATGCCAGAAGATTGTCCAGATGTTCCACCAGCGATGCCATATGCTCCTTCCATCTCTCCCAATCCTTCTTTTGAAACCAGCCGCCCCAGTCTCCTTTCTGCCTGGCATTTTCAACTGCACTCTGCAGCGTACCGGACAGATAATCCCTCAGCCATTGCAGTGCATCTTTCGATGCCTGAAAAGAAGTAAGGATGCCAAACTTCTTATCTTTGCCCACACCTTCATCCGGATAATCTAACCTGCTCAGGTCATGATCCATGAGCTGAAACATCATCTCAGCCAGTGCCATGGGGCTTGTATGGGATATCCCCTCCGACACATCCGCAGGACGGTTCCAGCTATCCTGCTGTAACCGTTGTATCACAGCATCCAGTTCCAGCTTCCCATCCTTTGGCAGGCTTCTGCGGATGCAGCACACCGCATCCAGACCCGCATCCGATTCAAAGGCTGTAATTCCCCAGCATCCCATTATTTTCTTCCTCCTTTACATTCCAAGAATCTGCCAGATATAAAGCGGGGCAGTCAGCGTAAACACTAGACAGGCGAACAGGATAGCGGGAGCCGCCCATTCAAACTGTCCATGTTTCCGATAATCAAAGTATGCGGTTCCAAGCTTCGCAAAAAAGAACACCGCAAGGATCAGGTCAATGGCAGGAAACACTACGTTGTCCACCACCGTCTTGATCTGCTGGGAAGCAGTATCCCAGGTTCCCTCAATGGCGCCCGCCACATCTCCGCTGGCTGCATAAGCAGGAACACCGCACACGCAGGTCATCAGCATAACTGCGCAGACGAGTAACAGAAGCTTCTTCATTTTCATTTAGGTTCTCCCTTCGTTTTTGATCGGGGAAAAAGAAAAGACCACAGAGCCGGTATTCGTTCCGGCTTTGCAGTCTTTGTTCTTTTTCTGCTGTTATTTGTTACATGGAAAGCACCTGCTGATGGCTCTGTTCTGCCAGCAGGAGAGCTATCTCTATGATTTCCGGATGGGGATAGAATTTCAGATTGCCCCGATATCCCAATTTTCTTTGGCTGAACACATGGGCGGCCTCTACAAGTTCCGGCGGGCTACCCGGCGGCACTTCCTGATTCCAGCGTACCCACTGACCGTTCTGATAGCGGGGTTCCAGCTTCAGAATCACATAATCCTCCGGCACAAATCTGGGGTAATGTCCCAGTATCCCGCCCGCCTTATAATAGGGCCTTCCCTCCTTCATAACCGTATCCCGCATCAGGGCCAGTGTATCCTCCAGAGACGTACACACCCAGCACTCTATGTCACCCATGCGCCGGATACGTCCGTCCTTAAGGATAGCGGGAACATTCTCCCGCCTGGTGTAGTGGTAAACAGATCCGGCAGGTTTATCCATTCTTTCATATGCCATAGACTGACCTCCTTACTCTGGAAACTGGGGTGCGATGTGCCAGTCACTCCACAGGTTTCCGTCAATCGTAAGGGCATCCGTCAGATTCATGGAAAGCATCCCGGCTGGTGTCCAGCAGTCAATCAGCCAGGTATAAGGCATATAGCTTCCATCCGGATACCAGATTGGTGTGAAATGGGTACGCCGGTTATAAGTGCTGTAGCGGTTTTCTTTAAATTCATGGGTCATATCGTAGCCGCCGCTCATCCGCTCAAGCAGCCTCCAGTATTCCTCATATTGAAATTCCGGGAAGTAAGTTACCGCATTCTGCGCCGCTGTCACTGCAGAACTCTGGCTGGTGCTGACGTGGGTGGTAACTGTTTCATTAAATCCATAGCCGGACTTCATCGTCCTGCCACTGGCTGTCGGGGATTTTTCATCCGGAATAATTCTCATATCTGCAGATAAGCTGGCACTATAGCGGTCAAAATCAAACTCCCACCATCCATGATCGCACCAATATCCGTCATCATCCTCATCTCCACTGTGCCAGATCCAGTCAGGCTGCCACCAGGGACGCCAGACACCCCAGCTTGCTGAAGTAACCTGCGGATTATCCGGCACTGCCGGTCTTGTAAATCCGTCATTACGATCATCAGCATTGGGATCCGGCGGAGGATTCTCATCCAGATCTACGATATTCACAAGAATGGTTCCGTCCGTGACAGATCCGCCTCCATGCACATTGACTGTGATCGTCATGGTCTGGGGCGTATCAGGCGTTGTCCAGCGTATCCACGCAAGCTGACTGTCTCCTTCCGGATAATACACATTGTTCACGGTATAGCTGCGACCTCCTACATGAAATGTGACAGATACCGGATCATCTGGATCACTCTGGCCTCCGCTCACATCCACTGCGGTAATGACCTCTGTGTTGGTACGGTACTCATAGTCATAAGTACTGACCTCTGGCGGTTCCGGAGGTGCTTCATTGAAGCGCACCACGCCTAAGCCCAGAGAACTCTTGATTTCCCTGTTGCTCCGGACACCGGATCTTGGGCCTCCCCACGCCGGATAGCCAAGGTCCGGCGTTTCCAAAAACATAGAGAGAGGCAGGTTCTGGAATCCAACCGTTGGAAGAACTGCCCGCACATTTCCGCTTGTCTGCTCATCATAAAGTGCTGCCTCGGTTGCTGTACAGGCAATCAGATTTCCCTGAAATTTTAAAAAGCTGATTGGCTCAATTAACAGCCGGTAATCCCCGTTTATCAAGGTATCAAAATCCATTCCTGTCAAGCCTGCAATGCTTCTGACTACCTGCTCATCTGTGAAATAACTTTTGATGGCTTCGATATTTGCCGCGCCAAGGCTTTTGGAACTAATGATCCGGGGAAGCGACTGAGCCGGATTCACATATTCATAAGCGCCCGTATTGACGGACAACGCTGTCCCCTGTGTATATGGCTTTGCTGACTTTTCCAAAAGAATACACAATCTTAGGCTTCTTATTTGTCAGGTCAACCGATCTTGTTACCACCGCCCGGTCCGCTGCCCGGATGACGGTTACCCGCACACCTTCATTTCCCGGCGACCAGCTGTTCTGACTGGTTCCCTGTCCCATGCCTCCACCACCGCCATCCAGATTTCCATCTCCTGACCATCTTTCGTATCTCCGGCCTGTGGCTCTCCAGGTGCTGGCTCAGTCTGGACCGGTGTTTCTACCTGTTCATGGTCTACCGGTTCCGGCGGGGTATCCACCACAGTCCCGTCTGGTTTTTGTGTCGGATCTTTCAGTACTTCCTCACTGGGAGCCGCCGGTTTTGTTGCCTCCGGTTGAATGCTCTGCTTGGTCTGATCGGTCTGGGCCGGACGGCTGTACACCGGCCTTTCTGTCTCCGCACCGGTTGTCCCTTCTCCGGTATCGGGGCGAATTACCACATCACGCTCCGTTTCATCCGGTTCTTCTTTGCTTTCCATTCCGCTTTCTGTTTTTCCGGGATCTATCTCAAGCTCCACATCCGTCTGACTCTCCTTCGCCATCTTATCCCCGGTAACCGGAGTTTTTCCAAACTGCATTGCGATGGCTGCCACCAATATCACTCCAAACACAATGCCTCCTGCCACAGTCAGGTTTCTTTTTTTCTTTTCTGTCCATTTCATATGCGCTCTCCTCCTTCTTTTCGGTATAACTCTCCTTGTACTTATGACAAGCTGCAGCATCTGCCGCCTGTCTGAAATCATGCTGCTTTTCTTCCTGTACACCACACATACTACATCATCGCCTGAAAGTCTACTAAATTCCCTGATTCTTCCCGAATCTTTTTAGAATACCTCAATATAACCTGCCTGAACCCGCAAAGTGATGTGCATGGATGGCAGGAGTTTTCTGCCAAATCGGACAGGAACTTCCAGCCTGATGACCGCCTCCGCTTCAAAACGCTGTGCATTTCCCGGATCAGAGGGCGCAAGAGGCGCATTGCGGAGCGTTACATTTAAATCCGTCAAGGCAAATTCTACAACATTTCCGCTGTCCCCTGCGAATTTCACATGACGCCCGCCGCTCTTTCTGGTCCCGAGAACCTCATCGATTCTGGCATAAATATCCCCTTCATCCAGCGTTTCCTCCCATTCCCCTTCTCCGTAAGGCATATATCCGCCTGAATATCCCTCCCGGACACCATGGTACACCCCGGCGTAATTATCATTTACCGTAGAAATGATGGCATCCTCCACTGCATCCCGGACACCGGCAGCAATAATCTGAAGCCGGAAATACTCACTGACGCCGCAAAAGATGAGCAGAAGTGACAGGGTAACGCCGATCACCAGGGGAAAAGATACTCCGCTTTTGTCTTTCAAAATGATTCTTAGTTTTTTAAGCAAGCCTGTCCTCACCTCACTTCCAGTAAACTTCGGATTTTCCGGTGGCCTGCGCCCGAAGCGTGATAGGAAACAAACCAAAATCTCCAAATAAACCGATGTTGGTCTGAAGTGTCAGAAAGACCGTCACTTCACTGTTCAGCTGTATCCTGCCGCCTGCCGACCATGTGATATCCGGGTCAAGACCTGTTTTTTCACGCAGAACAGCAGCTCTCCGGGAGGTTTCCAAACCAACCCTGCCGGAGATTTCAGCCTCCCTCACCAGTTCCGTGGCAAAGGTATCCAGCTGCTGTTTGGCAATAAACACCGGCAGCACCCGAATAGCCAGCGCCAAAACCAGCATGGCACACAGAACCAGCACGACCACATCCACATAGCCTTCCCCGCGTCTGCATCTGAGCTTATCTTTTAGTTTTTTCAGCACATCACCACCCCCTGTCCGGGAGCAGGCAGCTCCGGTTCCCTTTTCTGTATATAGTCCGTAAGCATATGACAGACAGCCCCGTCCCATTTGACATTTACCACGTTCTGCGCAAGCAGTTCCTCCGCAGATACCGTTATATCATATCCTGAAATACCGAGATGTGCTTTCATATCCTTTCCTTCCAAAAGCTCTTTTGCCTGCTTCGGTGTCAGAAAGACATAGCCGCCCGGTGTCATCATGTCAAAGCTGCTCTGTGGATGACTCTCGATCCATTCCTTTAAGCGCATCGCCTCTCTCCTTTCCTAAAACATTCCACCCAGACTGGTTACCGCTACATAAGCGATGATTACCAGATAGGTTAATAAAAAGCACATCAGCATGGCAAAAGAAAACACCCTGATTTTGGGAGGGATTTTCTGCGCCTGGGCTTTGAGCCTCTGCAGCTCCAGCTGTTTGAAGTCGTGGGCCAGCATCTGGAAATACACAGAGCTGTCATCCCCACGCAGCACTCCAATCAGTCCCCGCACCACGTCAGAAAGCATGGGGGAATTAAGCCTTGCCTCAAACCGGGTCAGCGCTGCCTCATAGTTGGAGGAGCGCATATCTGCTAACAGGATATCCAGCTCCCCGGTGAGGGCTGCCCCCGCATTTCCCTTAAAGCGTTCCAACATACCAATAACATTGCGGCTGGCTTTCAGTTCCTGCTCAATGGTTGCCACCAGCCGTGGCAGTTCCCCCTCGATCTCATCCCGTTTTGCCTTCAGCCGCTCATCTGCTTTCTGGCTTTCCTTAAAATAAGTGAGCAGAGACAAAATGATTACAACCGGCGACAAAAGAGGCAGGAGAAACACACAGGGAATCACGCCCAGAAGAATCGCTCCAGCCTTCACAAAGGCATACGCCTGGTACACCTCCGGTGTCAGGTTCATGCCGCTGGCCTTTAACACGTTGTGCATCCGGCTGCGTTTGTACTCATCCATGCGGATATACTTCGCCAGCCGCACTGCCACGGTCATCAGATAGGTTTCTATGGTTTTGGCTGCCTTTTTTTCCTGTTTCACAGTTCCAAGCATGGCCTTGGCTGTACCTATGGTGGGGAGCCGCAGGATGGATGCCGCCAGAAAGAACAGCCCCAGGGCAAGGAACAGCCCGAATAAAAATAACAGTCCCGTCATGGCATCACCTCCTGTATTCGATGGGATGGGTCAGCTTTACCACAAAGCTGGCCGAGATAAAAATAACCGCTGCAGTAACAGCCAGAATAATCTGTCCCAGCGGCGTGTGCATCAGAACATCGTACCATTCTTGATTGAGCAGGTGCATCAGCGGGATGTTGCCTACCACAAAAAACACCATGATCAGGAACTCTTTCCTTGGCTCCGCAACCAGATATTCCAGTTCTGCATTGACATTGCGCATATCGGAAAGTTTGGCTACGATAGGGGTCAGAGTAGTTTTCAGGCTGCGGTCATGCTGGCAGTCGCACAGGGCATCGCACCATTCCCGGAACACCTCATTGTCAATGCGGCTTTTCATGGTCCGCAGTGCCGCCTCCACATCTGGATTTACCAGCTTGATCTGCATCAGAAATTCCCGGAACACTTTGGAAACCGGAGGATTTAAGTAAGCGATATTCTCATCCACCGCTGTCACGATATCCTCTGTACGAAGATAGGCGGTGGTTACCACGGACAGGGCTGTTTCCAGTTCCGCAGCAATGTCTTTCTTATAGTGGTTGGCAGTCAGCTTCACATACCAGAAGGGCAGGAACATAAACCCCACCGCCAGAACCGGAGCCATGAAAAAATTGCCCAGCAGGATAGCGATGGAACCGCCTGTACAAAACAACGCCAGGGAAGCGGCACAAACCAGAGAAAAACGTCTGCTTCGCCCGGTCATTTCCAGCACCGCCTGTGCCTCCATGATTTCCCTTTTTAAGGGGCCGGCTTTCTTTCTGCCGGTTGAAGCCCGTATATCCTCCCGGATGCTGCTTTTTTTCCAGAGCAGGAATGCAAACAGACTGTCTGTAAACTCCACCGGCTTTAATCCGAGAATCAAAAAAGCGCCCACGATCATTCCTGCGCAGGCCAGTAATTGGATTGCTGTCATAGGGATTCTCCCTCCTTTCCGATGGTGCGAAGCTTTGCCAGCATCTCCTTTGGCATCCCGTTTTCCATCAGACGGCGGGCAAGGCTTTCCGAGATGGGATTCACCTGACAGTGCTCGCCGGTAATGATAAATCTGCCATCCTCAATCCGGTTCTCACTGATCTGATACTGGAACAGCGGACGAAACCGCCGGGAGCCATCAGCCAGAATCTCGCACTCCATGATCTCCATCAGGCGGCGCTCCTTATTTTCAAGCTGTTTACAGAACGCCACAATGGGATAGGCTTCCGTCACAAATCCCATCAGCGTGTCATCGCTCATATCTACCGCTCGTTTGCACAAAGATACCATACGCCGGTAAGTGGCATCACAGCTCATGGAATGGATGGTGGTGACCACCGCCACGCCGGTACGGGCTGCCTCCTGAGCGGCATTAGCCTCCGGTCCGCGCATCTCACCTACCACAATCACATCCGGATTAAACCGCAGGGCCATGTCAAGCAGTGCAATCTGATCTACCCGCTGGCGCTCATTTTCACTGTCCCGTGTCAGGGTATGGATGACAGAGTTTTTCACACGTCCTTTCTCATCCCTGCGTACCAGCGCCAGCTCACGGGAACCGTTTTCAATGCTGTAGATACGTTTGCTGTCCGGAATGGTTGTAAGTAACCACCCAAGCAGCGTGGTTTTTCCGGAGCTGGTGGCTCCTGCCACACATACCGAAATGCCATAGCGGATACATTCCGATAAAAAGTCCAGCATCTGTCCGGTGGCTGTCCCGCCTCTTACAAAATCCTCTTTTTTCATGCTCTGGGGATTGACGATTCGGATGGAAGTAGCCACCCCCACATCTTCATCCACAATGGGGCTTTTTAATACCGCAATTCTGATGTTCTTGGAAAGATGCCCAAGAACGCTTGGACTGGCATCATCCAGCACCATGCCGGATACATGAAGCATCCGGCGCACCACGTTGATGGCGTGTTCCGGGCTGTCAAAATGCTCCGTCAGCTTTTCTGTGATGCCTCCGGAGTACTGCACTTCCACATCGTCCCAGGCATTCACATCGATTTCCTCAATGCCCTCCCCATAAATGTACTTGGTCAGGAAGCCAAACTCCGCCATTTCGGAATAGATCCCGTCAATGAGCTGGTCGGTGGTCATCCCCTCCACAGCAATGCGGTGATCCTGAATATACTTTCCGGCAAAGCGGCGGATCTGTGCCTTCACCTCATCGGTGGTATCCTCTGTTACCAGACTGCTGTACTCTTTGGAAAGGTATGCCTGCACCTCCCGCAGTACAGAGGCAAACTCCCGGCTCTTATCTTCTGCCGCAAAAAACAGGTCGTGGGTGCGGAGTGTCCGGGCTTTTTCCGGTGCGGCCAGCCTTGGAGCCGGTGTATCTCTTTCCGGCAGCTTTGATGCTGACTGCTTTGGTTCTGGCTTTCTTATCTCAGACTGCTTCGGCTCTGCAGGCACTTCTTCCTTCTGCGCTACCGGCCATGTTTTTTCCCCTGCCGGATCGTCCGGGGTAATCTGCAGGTGTTCCGATTTTTTCCGGGCTTCCGAGAAAGATTCACTGCTTTCAAACAGCGGTTTTTCTTCCCGAACACATTCCTTAGAACCCGCTGAAAATGCGGCTTTGCTCCGGTTTTCCCCTAACATCCGAACACCTCCTTTGTGATGGCTTCCAGGTTTTTGCGATACCCGCGGCTGTCTTTTAAGCTCAGTTCCTTAAACAGATTTCCCTCCAGAACCTGTGCCGCCAGCTCCAGCGAATGGGGCAACTGAAAGGTCACACTTCCCAGCACCTGCTCGATGTGGTCGCTGGCTTCATTGGGACGCACGTTGCTTGCTACCTTATACTGCTTATCCGCATCCCACTGGTTTTCTTTGAGCAGGGGAAGCTGACTGGAGAGGTAGCTGATGGATTTTAAATCACAATTGACCAGCCGCAGCACTGCATCAGACTCCATCAGCGCAATGGCCGAGAGGATATCGTTGGCGATGTGGCTGCCACAGTCAATGATGATATAGGGGGCTATGCTTCGCAGACAGTCTAACAATTCCTCTGCCTGCTGACGCTCATAGACCGGATAGGTATATTCATTCTCGCCTTTTCGCATTCCAAGGATGGTCAGATGGCGGAATCTCTTATGGAAAATGCAGTTATGGCGCACCAGCGATTCCGACACATGGCTGGCAGCCAGGATGCTTCCAAGAGAATGTTCTTCCTCCAGATCTCCGGGCGGACAGATGCAGGGCAGCATGGGCGTGTTCATGTCGCATAAAAGCAGAGCCACATCCCGCTTCTGCATTGCCAGCCGCATAGCCAGTTTGACCGCTGTAGTGGTCTTGCCGGAACCGGGACTGCCCCAGACAGCCAGCATCTGGTTATCGTTTTCCGGTTCCATCTCCCTGTCTTCCCCACCGGCACTACGGCTGAAAATGCTGTTTTTCAAAAAGTTCACGCCCTACTCCACCTCGCTTTCCCAAACTTCCCCTTCTGTTTCGGCAGTTTCATCTTCTGCAATATCTGTCTGTTCGGTTTCAGAAGCTTCACTCTCATCCGTCTGTTCCTCTAAAGCGCCGGATTCAGAATCTTCTGTTTCTTCCTCCACAGGCGGGTAAAGTTCCAAAAGAACGGTTTCCTGCGCAGAAATGAAAGCCGCAGACTGCTCAGGGGTACCACGGAACACCAGGGAGATGTGTGCTTTCCCGTCTGCCTCCAGCTCTGCAAGGATTTTACTCTGCTCCGGGGTAACTAACAAAGTGACGGTGCCGGGCAGTTCTTTTTCTGTGTTATCCTCCTCCCCATTCTGTGTATTGGTATTGGCATCATAGCCGCTGTTTGCAGTTACTGCGATAACCTCCACATACTGCAGTTCCGGCGGAATCACTGTAGAACCCTGCTTTTTGTAATCCGGGGCAATCACAGACACAATGTCCCCGCTCTGCAGCTTTCCGGATAATCCGTTGGCAAAGGCTTTCAGGGAAACAGAGATTGCCTGCTTCTTGCCGGTCAGGTTGTAAAGGTAGGCATTCTCAGCGGCAGGTTCCTCTGCAATCTTGGATGAGATGATGTAGTCTCCCACTGCCAGGTCTGCGGAGGCGAACTTTCCAATGGCGGTATCCAGATTCCGCACCACATCCTCCGGCAGGTTATAGCCGCCTACTTCCACAACGGAAACCTTATCTGCGGTGATCTCCTCCCCAATCTTTACCGGCTTTACCACACGCACGATTTCCGTCTTTTCACTGATGGTCTTATTAAACAGCGGAGTAACTGCAAAGCAGATGATCAGTGCCAAAAGAATACAGATAACACCAATGACAGTTCTGTTTTTGAGAAAATTCATAAGGGTATGTCCTCCTTCATTTTGATTTGATATGCATTCCATAGGAAAAGGCGGGCCTTAAAGACCCGCCCGGTTTGCCTGCCTTACTGACAGCGGCGGCGGATAAGAAAGGCTGCCATAGCTGCCACAGGAACGATTGCACAAAGGGAAATGATGAGCTTTCTTTTCATAAAATCAAACCTCCAATTTTCATAAAATAAGCGGCGGCCGCGCCAGCCGCCAGAAACGGTCCCACCGGAAAAGGGATTTTTTCTTTCTTCCCATGGAGCCGCCGTTTTACAGTAATCAGCCCACAGACCAGGCACATACTCCCCAGTCCCAGAATAGAAGCGGTCAGGCTGGCCGGCAGTCCCAGCACAAGTCCGGTGGCTGCCGCCAGCTTGATATCCCCGCCTCCCATGCCCTCGCAGCCTCCAAAAAACAGGGCGACCAGAAGATATGGCAATGCGCCAAGAATCCCCCAGAAATTTCCCGGAGAAAATGACAGGAATGTGAGGGATGCAATAGCAAGCTGTAACCGGTCCGGAATCTCCCTCCGCTTCAGATCACTGAGAGAAGCCGCCAACAGCAGAAGGAGAAACATCCCTGCCTGCAGGGTAAGCATCGCCGGATCGGAGGCTGTCAGCTTATCCGGCATAGTCGAACATTTCCTGCACCCTGCGTACAAGAGTCGGCAGAACCGTATCGTTAAACAGTGCATATAGACCTGCCAGCAAAAGGGCGCCCAGCACAACCGCAATCAGGATCTTGATGGCGGTATCCACATAGCCCTCCGCTCTCTGCTCGGCAAGCTTCTGTCTCAGATTCATGGCTTTCATGGCAACAACAGCACAGGTATGGTTTACAAATTTCTTCATTCTTGATTTCTCCATTATCTTGATACTCTGATGTTTTCAGTTACATTCCGGCCATCTGCTGGCCGGTGGCTTCCTGCTCCGGGGCTGCCTGCTGGGGTGCGGCCGGAGCCTGCGCCATGGTGAGTGCCTGATGGTAGGCATTCAGCACTCCGCTGTAGAGCTGTTCCCTGAACTCAGCGGTTACAGGAAAACAGACTTCCTTGTACCCGTCCTGGTTTTTGCGGCTGGGCATGGAGACGAACAGACCGTCCTTACCGCCCTCGACGACTTTGATTCCCCGGACGGCAAAGCATCCGTCGATGGTTGCTGAGGCATAAGCTCTTGTCCCTCCCTGTGAGCCGGGCGGGTACATGGATGTGATTCGGATATCCAGTGTTGCCATAAAATTGCTTCCTCCTTTTTTTCTGCTTTTTCATGTGAAAAGCGTCCTTTCTGTAATTTATTTCAGTAAAAAACAGACAGCGGATACTGCCTGCTTAAAACTGCATGGTCTGGATATGTGCCATCTCCTGATCCGGCGGCTCAAAATCTACCTGTTTGAAATCGAAACTATCCAGATAATAAAAGGAACTGCCGGATTCATCGTACAGTTCCAGAACATCGCTCATGGAGAGGGAATGCCCGGCATAGCTGGCCGGATGGTCCACGTTAAATTTGGTATAGAGCGCTTCCAGATTATTGGTGTCCACTGCACCGTCAAACACCAGCCGGTAGTCCTCCGGATTGAGCATCCCGAATTTTTGAATCAGGGCATCATATCCGATGAATTTCTTGCAGATATCCACCTCCGGTTTCAGCTGCCAGACCCGGCAGTTCTTTAGGCTCTGAATTTCCCTGGTTTCTCCCTGCCCGCTGGCCAGCTGGTCAAAGATTCCGTCCTGCCATTTGATTTCATTCACATTCCGCTGCTTCTCCAGAAATTCCTTCAGCTCCGGTACCTGAAACATGGGATCGACCACCGCCTGTCCGTTTCGGATGCGGCCGGCCAGGTTCCCGTAGTAGATGACAATCCCGTTCTCAATACGGATTGGTTTCATGGGGCATTCCTCCTTACTTCATTTCCATACCGCCGCCTTTCTGCTCCTGTGTATCCTCCCGGAATGCCTCAAGCTCCTTTTGGGTAGGGAAAATCACCTGCTCTTTTACAACTTCCATCACGGCAAAGTCATCCCGGTCGCAGATCAGCACACGATGCTGATAGGGCTTCTGCATCTCCACATAGTCCATGACTTCCTGGGGACTGCAGAGCCAGGCACCTGCGGCATACCTCCCGTCCTCCAAAAAGCTGTAGCCGGAATACTCCGGCTCATGGTGATGCAGGTCTGCGGCTCCAACAGGCCGGATCTGGGAAAGCTGCAGCTTCGCTTCTTCCGGCAGCAGTTCCGGCTCCAGCGTGCCAACCACATCGCTTCGCTCACACCGGCAGGCTTCCCCATCAGAAAGAGAGATCAGAAAAACAGTGCTGCCCATGGGAGCGGGATTCGCTCCGCTTCCCCCGGTACAAAAAAAGAGCTGCCCGGAATGTTCTTTGGGCAGCACATTTGCAGAAAGAACCACAACCTTATTTTTCAGGTCAATCCCATTACCTGTCTGGCTGCAGTCCTCACGGTGAAACACTTGCATGAATTATCCCTCCTTCTTCTGGAGCAGGCTGCTCAGTTCCCCGATCAGCTCCAGCCTGGTACTGTCGGGCATGGATTTAAAGGCAGCACGAACATAGGCCTCCACTGCTTCCGGAGACTGGTCTCCTGCCTCTACGATATCCACCTTGCGTACCGTGACTTTTCCATCTGCGAGTCCCAGCCTTACAATATCCCCGTATTCCATCTTTGCCATGTCCCGCAGGGCTTTTGGAATCAGCACACGCCCCTTGCTGTCAACCAGCTTATAAATCGGTTTATTCATCAAAATATCCTCCCTTCTCCAGAATCGCTGTTACCTCCTCCGGTTCGATGCCAAGGTCATCGAACAGCTTCAAATAAGGCCGGTTGGCCTGCCACAGGGGCTGTTCTGCACCAATCAGCAGCACGCCGGGCAGGATTTCCACAATCAGGTCACTGTCCGGTGGAATCCCCGCTGCCTCCAGCATCACATTGGGGATAGAAAGCACCCCCAGTCTGGCAGTGTCCCCCTGTGTTTTCTTTTCTGCCTGTCCCATATTTCCTCCATTTCCGGGCTTTACCGCCCCACAACTTCATAGTAATCGTCTTCCTCTTCACCACACAGGGCAAAAAGATGGAGCTGCTGCGGCTTTGTCCGCTCCAGCTCACCCGGATCATAGTTGGTAATGATAACCTCCGGGAATTCACAGCCGCCGTCATACCGCTGCGCCAGGTTATTGATACGGGTCACAGCAGTAATCGTATATCCCGCATACAGCTCCCGAATAAATTCACAGTCGTTATAACTGACCATCCATTTTCCTTTTGCCTCAGCCAGCGCATCCCGAAGTCTGGCATGATCCTCCCTGCGGAATACTACCGCATAATGTCCTTCTGTTTCGTAATAAGGCGGGTCACAATAGAAAAAGGCGCCTTCCCGGTCGTATTGCCGGATCAGCGCCTCAAAATCCTTATTCTCTATTACCGTATCAGCAAGCCTGTATGATGCCTGCCAGATAGCGGCAAAACATTTTCGCACATCAAAAGGCCGGCATCCATAAGAAGTACAGCCGCTTCCGTAGCTGTAGCGAATCAGTTTAAAAAAAGCAGCTGCCCTCTTTACATCGGTGACCTCCGCATTCTCCAACAGAATGGCTTTCAGTTCCTCAAATTCCGGCGGCAAAAGGGAGTGCTCTGCCAGCTGCAGCTCCTCTTTCAGAAAGCTGGTATCAAACACCTGCTTGTCTATAAAATCCCTAATTACAGTAAACTCATCCCTGCTGTTTAGCGGAAGGAACCCCAGTTCCTGCAGGAAAGCTACAGTCCGGTTCTTTACACAGTAGAACAGATTTGCAAGATTGGAATTGTAATCGTTATACACTTCCATGCATTTCTGATCCGGCGGTTTGCCAAACAGTACCCAGCCTCCGCCTCCGAATACTTCAATGTAAACAGTCGAAATTCGCCGGGAACATGGTGTAAATCAGCTTCCTCAATGCTTTTTTTCCACCTACCCAGCTGATAAAGCTATTAATGCCGCATCACCTCCTTTTTATGGCAAACTTTTCTACATAACAGGTTCTGTCTGCGGTGCTTCCGGCAGCAGATAAGCGGCAAGCTGTTCCCTGCCGGTTTCCTGAAATTCCTCAAGGCTCATGTTCTTGCCAAGATATCCCCAGTCCTTCGGATAATAGCTGCCATATTCATCTACAGGAAACGGATCTTTGCACAGAATAGTTCCCCAGTGGTTGACAACCACCACCGCCTTAATCTCAGCCATGCTCCCGTCCAGAGCGTCTGAATCCCGTACATCATAACAAAAAATCCCAGCCGGAACGGTGTCCCGGTTCAGACGCATATTAGTAAAAAGAACCGGTCTTCCATCAATTTCCGTCAGTTCATATCCTTCTTTCGCTGCATCAAAAAGTGCCATTCTTTCTCTTCCTTTCTCTGCTCTTACTGCATGGTCATTCCCTGCTCCGGCGGTTTCGTGTATTCAAGAATAAATGGCAGGTCATTGCGGATTACTGTACCATAGGCAGTTGCCACATAGCCACTTCCCTGAAGCTGCCGCTCCCCGTAGTCGTAAAAATCAAAACCGCAAAATGCCGGATCATCCGGATCAAAGCCCGCTTCTTTCAGGATATATTCTGCATAATGACCCGGCGACATAATCTGAGTATCAAAATCATAACAATCCAGATTGTTTATAATATCCAGAACCATGTCCAGATCATAGCAATCCTCCATCATCAGGATTGCCTTGTACTTGGCAAGTGTCCGACTGTCCGGAAAAGCAGCGATACGCTCTGTCAGCGTATTCAGCTTTTCGATGTCCTCATATCCAGTTAAATGATCTTTCATCGCAGGCACAATGCTTTCCATTTCCACAATCATACAGACATCCAAATCACTTGTTCCAAGAAAATCCAGTACCTGATGAATCTTCTGTCTATCTGCGGGAAGCTCCAGCCACACTTCTGTATTGGCATCCAAGAAAATGTCCTTCCGTTCCAACCGCAGCGAAATGATACCGCCATGGTGATACTCCTGATCCGGCAGATGGATGCCATCGTAAATCTCCGGTCCGTCCGGCGCACTGCGGAACAGATATCCTTCTCTTATAAAAATCCCCTGGTCATCGCGGCAGACAGAAGTTCCAACCTTTTCGGGATCCAGCATTTCTACGATTTCATCAGGAAGTTTTTTAATCCAATCCATTATTTCGTTCTGTATGCAGATTTCGCCAAGCTCCTGGTAATCTGTCACACCGGGATAGAGTTCAAAACATTTCAGATTATAAGCAGTATTGATCAGTTCTTTCATTGACATGGGATGGTCTATATCGCTGTCAAAACGCAGCTTTAAAATACCTTCATAGATGTGAAGCTGATCTGTATCCATCTCACTGACCTTATGTGCCAGAAAGTTCACTTCCTCCAATGTTTTGTTTTCTGCCCTTGTCAGTGCATATTTGATAAACTCCGGCCAGTCATAAAAACTGTGCAATTCATAGCCGCCATCCGGCACACGGGCACGTTCCAATGCATCTGCAAGGCTGAACCGGTCTGTCGGCAGCTCCAGCTCCACATCACTGTATCCCCGGCAATCTTTGTATTCGTCTGCTGTGATCGTTACCTGCATCTACATTCCTCCCATCTGCATCTCCATGTTCTGAGATTGTTCATGCTTCAGTTCCTGCTCCGTCTTGATGAAAAAGTCTCTATCCGAACTCCAAAAGCTGATGCACAGTTCTCCGGCTTCGATTTTAATTTCCCTCTGCTCAAAGCCCTCGCCCCATCCATCACTTTCCTGCCCAGACCATTCCTCCATAACACCTTTCATTTCTGCATCAGACAGCGCCCCATAGCTCTGTACCTCCAGAACGCCCCAAAGCCGGCCATCCCATTTTTCGACAGTCGGATTCATGCTGAACACTTTGCGTTTAAGAAGTTCATTGTCCAAATAGACTGCAAGACCACGGTTCCCCTCCTCATCCAGACATTCCCGCTCAATGGCTGCCAGAATCTCATCCTGATAGTCGCACAATTCATCTGTTCCCATGTAGGTCGGTTCATTCATCAGATCTCCCCATTCGTTTCTCTCATAAAGCTGCGGATAGAGAGGGCTGAACAGCTTTAAGGAAACCAGTTCCTCCGGAAGCTGCCGGAGCAGATAATCCTTACGAAGCACCATGCCATGCACTGTTGACACCACCCCATCCCTCTGCATCCTGGCTTTTCCAAAGCCCTCAAAGTCCACAAACCCATAAATTTCATCGTTAATATGGATATCTGCTTCCTGCAGCACATGATGGGCATATTCTTCCGGTGTTCTGATATCGTCAGGCAGAATGGTATATTGATTCAGATTTTCTGCGATTTCAGAAGCTTCCTGTATCGTTTCTGGTATTTCTGCTGTCAGGACTGCGCACAGCCGCTCCACGGTTTCCTCTGCACCATCCAGTACCTTGCTCCCAAGCAGTCTGGCAAAGTCATTTAATCCGTCAATACTGTAGTCATAGGGGAGATGACTTTCCAAATCCCGTATCTGGCTGGTCAGGTCTATAATGCTGCATTCCTCCAGATGATTGACCCCAAGGTTTTTCCTCGCCAGTTCCATCTTTTCTTCTGTAGCAGGAAGCGACAGGGAGTAGGTATTGGGATGGCTGTCAGCGTAATGGGAAGAATACAGACGAAGCAGAAACAGGCTGTTAGGAGCATATCCAGGATCTGGCGGATTCCTTTCGGTATAAACAGGCTTTAACGCCTCCCCGGTTCTGACTATATAACCGGATTCACAAAAGGCACCGGCATGGCTGAGTGCATAGTCTCTGCCATACTTTCTCCGATCCACATAGGGAAGCAGCTGCTCATCAACCACCTGAATATTCAACAAGTATTCACCAAGCTCCGCTTCATTTTGTACCTTCGGATAAACAGCAAACTTATCCAGGTTGCAGGAAAGGTTTGCCATCTCCATGATGGTAGATGGCTGCTCAATCTCCAGTGCCGCACCGAAAACAGCTTTTTCCTGCTCCGTGAACCCCTCAATCCGGCGGGTCAAAAAATCCATATCCCGGATACCACGCCTCTGCTCCACATACTTTCCAACCAGAAACTGATGCATAGGAGCAATATCCGTTTCCGCCGCTGTAATCAGAAGCGCCGGGTGTTCTTCATCTGCAAGTGCTGTAAATATGCGCCTGATCCGGTCGTACTCAGCAGGAAGCTGAAGCCATTCTCCGTGGCTGCCATCCGGCTTCGACAATTGAACTTTCAACATAATCAGCTCCTTTCTGCCGTCACAACTGCTGTTCCATACCGGCAGATCAGGAAAGCCGTTATCAACAGCCGAAACACACTGTCACTTACCAGCTCCGGGTCAGTCAGTTCTGACAAGCTGATGTGTTTGGTCCCTTTGTATAAATCCTTCGCTGTATGAAACAGGACATATCCGTCCAGATCCACCCCATGAATGCGAATAGAGGAAAAATCAATGCTTCCCAGAGCCACAGCCGGTTGCGCTTTGCTCCATAGGAATGGATCCGCAGTCAGCAAAAATAACGCAGCAGTCTGACCGGAAAAGCTTGTTCCATTTTCTTCTGTCTCCTCAAATCTCTGTCTGTGGGCTTCGTTTTCAAAGAGCGGCTCTTGCTGCCGCGACAGGCGCAACACACGGGCTACAAAGGGGCGAACCGGCACTTCTCTGGTTAGTACCTCCAACAGCTCCGAAAGCGGTACACAGCCCTCCACAAGCCGCTCGCGAAAACAGGTACTTCCAACGGGAATATCGCAATTTTTTTCTCTGCTCTTATAAACACAATGCTGGCATCCGAAGCTACTGACGCTGTATTCCAGGCGGCTCACACGCATGCCGGAACCTCTGGGACTGAACCCAGGAACCCGCTGCATTTCAAACTCCACATTTGCATAAGGGGTATTGCTCATAAATCGTGCAGTCATTGTTCTCAGTCCTTTCTTCTTCATTTTTTTTACAGTCCCCTATTTCTCAGGCAACAAAAAAAGCGATCAGGTTTTCGCAAATCACGAAGAACCTATCCGCTCTCATCAATCATCCTGGTAATCTAAGGGCTGCCCGGTATATGGAAAAGAGAACACCGTTATTCTGGTGTCCCCTTGTTATCTTTGTTTTCTCTTATCCAATAGCAGCCAATCAGCTCATGGTCATCCCCATTTTCTTTAAAGGCAAATATTTCTTTTGCTTCTTCTGTCTGCTCCGCGCATCGGACTGCCTCTGGAAAATCATAAAATTTCTCCAGCATGATTTCCTGACCATCCTCCACTGAATAGTATATCTTTGGCATCATCTTTTCCTCCATCCCTTGGTTTTGTTTTAGGTAACACAATACCATCAGTTTCTGCAGAAAGCTATCATCACTTCCAACAAAATTTCAGCTATGTGCTGCCTGAATTTCAAAAGCTGGCCTCTTTTCATCTGCCAAATACCCCATGTCATCTGTGGAAAGGGCAAAAAACAAGGGGCAAAAACGCTCGTTTTTTGCCCCATTTTTCGCTCTTTTTTCACTTCAAAACCACAACATCTTGTGGTTAACCGCTGTTATTTCTTCTTGTCACCACAATACGTCATCTTTATCACGACCTCAACATGCACCGTCCCCGGAAACATATCACAACACCTCCCCCGCTCCACCATATACCCCCCATCTGCCAAATACCTCAAATCCCTGGCCAGCGTAGCTGAGTCGCAGCTAACATAAACCACCCGTTCCGGCCTCATCTTAAGTATGGTATCCAGACAAACCGTGTCGCATCCTTTTCTTGGAGGATCCACCACAATCACGTCCGCATGGACATGATTCTTTTCAAACTGTTCCGGCAGCACTTCCTCCGCCTTTCCCACAAAAAACTCTGCATTTTTAATGCCATTTATCTCTGCATTCCTTCTGGCATCCTCTATGGCCTGGGGTACAATCTCCACACCATATACTTTCTTAGCCTTCTGGGCCAGAAACAGGGAAATAGTGCCTATTCCGCAATACAAATCCCAAACAGTCTCATTCCCCGTAAGTCCGGCATACTCCAGCGCTGTCCCATAAAGTCGTTCTGTCTGTACAGGATTCACCTGGTAAAATGAAAGTGGTGATATCTGATATTTCACATTTCCAATATAATCTGTAATAAATCCAGGGCCATAGAGGTTCACAATCTCCTTCCCCATAATCACATTAGTTTTTTCCTGATTCACGCTATAAGAAATACTGGTCATGCCTCTAATCCCATGACCATCTGTTTCATTCCCGTTCGTTTCCTTCCCGTATATTTCCTTCCCATTTATTCCCTCTCTATTTATTCCCTGTCCCTTTTCATCCTTCCCATCTCCGCCGCACAGCATCTCCACCAGGCGCTCCTTTCCGGGAAGCTTCTTTCCATTTATCACCAGACAGACCATTATTTCACCTGTCTTAAATCCCTTCCGAATCAGGACATGCCTCACCAATCCTTTATGCGAGCTCTCATCATAGGGCTCTATCTTCATTTCCTTCATAAACAGCTTTACAATATCCAGAATCTCCCTGTTTTCCTCAACTCCCAACAGGCAGTCCCCTGCTTCAACAATGGCATGGGTCCGCCCTGCATAAAAACCGGCAATCACATTTCCGCCTTTATCCTTTCCAAACGGGAACTGGGCCTTATTCCTGTATCTCCAAGGTTCCTCCATCCCCATGATAGGAAGCATATGAATCTCATTCTCAGCAAATTTGCCTATACGAATCAGATTATTCATCACCTTCCGCTCTTTAAATTTCAGCTGTTCTTCATAGCTCATGGCCTGAAGCTGACAGCCCCCGCATTGCCTTGCCACCGGGCATGACGGAATGACACGGGACCCTGACGGCTCCAGCACCTCCATCAGCCTGGCAAATCCATATGATTTCTTCATCTTCATGGCCTTTGCCCGCACCACATCACCAATCACCGCATCCTTGACAAACCAGATGTAGCCATCCACTTTTCCCACGCCTGCTCCGTCCTCATTCATATCCTCTATTGTCACAATAAATTCCTGATTTTTTTCCATACCATTTCACCTGTTCTGTTATTTAATCTGTTATTATGATCTGCTATTGCTCTCCATTATTTCATCCCATTATCTCATCCCATCAGCACAATTCTTCCATCCCGCCCCATTATCACAAAAGGCTGAAAACACACTGGTCAAGGACATATCCTGCAATCCCGTACCCAAACTAAATGTTTTCAGCCTTATTTTATTCGGTCCTGTTATTTCTCTTTACTGCCCAAATACAACGTCCTATTCCGTTGTCTTTCTGATATTAGACTCCAGCAGCCGGTTGTACCCCAGCCATCCTTTATTCTCCCCGCCGGACTGCAGCGCCTCTATCATGGTCTCCATCTTGGCATCCGTGTTATCGGCAAAGTTGAGGGCTAATGCCTCCAAAAGCGCCGGCTTCTTTGGTGATCCGTACTCTAATTCCCCGTGATGGGCCAGAATACAGTGTTTAAGCTCTGTAGCCAGCTTCTCCGGGAATCCCGGTATAGAGCGGATGCTTTCACCCACCATCTCAGTACCGATTATAATATGGCCCAGAAGCTGTCCATCGTCTGTATAGTCATTCTCCGGGAAGCGTGAAAGTTCCCTGGTCTTACCAACATCGTGGAAAATGGCTGCTGTCAGCAGCAAATCACGGTTAATCATCGGGTAATATCCGGCATAGTAATCGCACAGCTTTGTCACGCTGAGCGTGTGTTCCAACAGCCCGCCCACGAATCCGTGATGCACGGTCTTGGCTGCGGAATGGAACTGGAACGCCTTTGCAAATGCCGCGTTCTCCACAAAATATCTGCACAGCAGCTTCTGAAGATAAGGATTCTTCACACTTCTTATGTATCCCAGAAGCTCCTCGTACATTTTCTTTATATCCTTCTTTGACACCGGCAGGTAATCTGCCTCCACATACTCTCCCTCCTGTGCCCTGCGAATCCGGCGCACATTCAGCTGGAAGGAGTTCTGGAACAGAGTCACATCCGCCTCCACATGAACGTAATCCATGGTCTCAAATTCCCCCACTCCCGGAGAACCCAAATCCCATACCTTGGCGTCAATGGTACCTGTCTTGTCCTGCATTACCAGATTGCCGTATTCCTTGCCATTCTTAGTCAGGGCAATCTGCTTGTTCTTACACAGGTAGACATCTGCAATGTGCATACCTTCCCTGAAGGTGTCGATATATCTCATGTTCTATTTTCCTCTTCTTTCTATTTTATAAACCTAATTATTACCCTATTTATACGCCTGGCAAGCTATGCAGCCATCTGCCATTATCCCAATGCATTCCATCCCATGACAACAACGCAGCCAGGCGGTTAACACTGCCTGGCCCCCTTGCCTGACTTCTTACACTGCCTGACTTCTTACACTGCCTGACTTCTTACACTGCCTGACGCTAACTGCCGCCTGACCACAGCCGCCGCCGAGTACCAAACTCTCCGCCTCTAATCTCTCCCCGGTTCCAAACCATGCCAAAACCCCAACCGCTACCTGGCTCCAACCGTCACCGAAAACTCAATTTCCTTATATTCATCCTTACCGTTTCTCAGGACCGCCACCTTAATCTTGTCTCCTGCGTGTAAGCTTTCCACCTGATTCTGGAAATCCTTCAGGCTTCCCACCTTCTCGCCGTTCATCCATGTGATGATATCCCCTGGCTGTATGCCTGCGTTGTATGCGGGGCCGTCTGTCACTGCCGATATCACATAGATGCCGGAAGGCATTCCGCTGTCCGCCATGGCCTGGCTCACTTCCTGGCCCTTGATGCCGAAATACGGGGCCGGAATACCGTTGCTCATCATCTCCAATATACCTTTATAATCAGATATGGCCACCACCGTGGTCATCCTGCACACTCCATCCTCATCGTACTTGTCCGTGACCCATCCGATGAGCTCACCTGAAGTATTTAAGAGAAATGTTCCCGCCTCCGCGTCTCCACTGGCGCTGGTATAGAACACCCTGGAGCTGCCGTCCACCGTATGGACATTGCGCACCACATAGGATATATTTCCATAATCGCTGGAGTGGACAATACCTGCCGGCGCGCCGATGGCCACCACCATGTCTCCCTGCTTTACCCCGAAAGAGTTGCCCAGCTTGATGGCCTCCACCTTCTTAAACTGTTCGCTGTCCATCTGGGCCGCGTCCACGCTTACCACGGATAATCCCATAATGGTATCGCTCTGCTTCACAATTCCGGCCATCATGGTTCCGTCCGGGAACGCCACCTCAATGGAATCAGCTGCCTCCACGGCCTTGTTCGGCGTGAGAATCAGAATCTCACTGCGGGTCCTGGCTATGACCATTCCGGAGAACTGTCCTGATGTCTCGATGGGATTGTCAAACCAGTCTTTTTCATGCTGAATGGAATGGACCACCACCAGACTGTCATCCGCGTCACTGGCAATGGTGCGCAGGTTGCTGTACAGCTTATTCAAATCGTCGATGGAATAACGGTATTTCTCCATCTCAGAGCGTACCATCTCATCCACTGCCTCGGTCATGGCCGGTTCCGTGGGCTCAGTCTCCAACGCCACAGGAGCCGTGGTTTCCGGTTCATCCTTTGGTATGGTAATCTGGCTGCTCTCCTCAGGAGTCTCCTGACCTAAAATTCTCTCAGCCACAGGTCTGCTCACAACAAAACAGATGGCCGACAACACGCCAAACAGAACGGCACAAAAAATGGTCAACAGGATTTTCCGGGCAATCTGCCGTCTGGTCATGGGCTGCCGGACAATCTTCTCATTAATAAAACGATGGGACTTGTCCGGAGTCTGGTCCTGCCGGTCTAAATCTCTATGCTGGTCAGCACGTTTATCCGCCATAGTACTCCTCCTTGCGAAGACTCTTATCCTCTATTATACGTTTCTTCCCAGTATTATGCAAGATTTTATATATGAAAAGATAGTAAAAAAGATAGTAAATATCGATTTTTATGGTATAATTTAAATGTCGGCTTTTGGGAAAAAGTCCTTTTAAATCCAGCATTTTACGGAAATCACAGGTGAAATCAATGAATCAGAAAGCGTTAAAAACTTTAGAATACGATAAAATCATAAACCAGCTGACCGAATACGCGGCTTCTCCTCTTGGGAAGGCCCTCTGCCGGAACCTCTCCCCTTCATCTGATTTGGAAGAGGTGCGCACCTGGCAGGCACAGACTACGGATGCAGTGACACGGATCCGTCTTAAAGGTTCCGTGTCATTTTCAGGTATCAGGGATATCGGAGATTCCCTGAAGCGCCTGGATATCGGCAGTTCCTTAAGCATACCCGAACTGCTCTCCATAAGCTCTCTCCTGACCGTGGCAGCCAGAGCCAAGGCCTACGGACGTCATGACGCAGATGAGGCCGGAAGGGGAACCGGCGAATCCCAGGATGACTTCGACTCTCTGGAGCCCCTGTTTGCGGGTCTGGAGCCCCTGACTCCTCTGAACAATGAAATCAAACGCTGCGTCCTCTCTGAGGACGAGGTTGCGGATGATGCCAGTCCGGGATTATCCCATGTGCGCCGTTCCATGAAGGTGACAGCCGACCGCATCCACACCCAGTTAAACTCCATCCTTAACTCCAACCGCTCCTATCTTCAGGACGCGGTTATCACCATGAGGGACGGGCGTTACTGCCTGCCGGTAAAGTCAGAGTACAAAAACCAGGTATCAGGAATGGTTCACGACCAGTCAGCCACAGGTTCCACCCTTTTCATCGAGCCCATGGCCATCATCAGGCTGAACAATGAGATGCGGGAACTGGAAATACAGGAGCAAAAGGAAATTGAAGCGGTTTTGGCCTCCCTGAGCAACCAGGCGGCTCCCTATACAGAGGAGCTTCGCATGGACATGGAGCTTCTGGCGCAGCTGGACTTTATTTTTGCCAAGGCAGGCCTGGCCCGCCATTATAAGTGCAGCGTGCCTGTGTTCAATGACAGAGGCTATATCCATATCAAGGACGGGCGCCATCCCCTTTTGAATCCCCAGGCCGTTGTCCCTATCAACGTATGGCTGGGCAGGGAATTCGACCTGCTGATTGTCACCGGCCCAAATACGGGCGGCAAGACCGTGTCCTTAAAAACAGTGGGCCTGTTTACCCTTATGGGGCAGTCCGGGCTTCACATCCCTGCGTGGGAAGGCTCGGAGCTGGCTGTGTTTGACCAGGTATTCGCGGACATCGGGGATGAGCAGAGCATTGAACAGAGCTTAAGTACCTTTTCCGCCCATATGACTAATATTGTGCGCATTTTAAATGAAGCCGATTCCCGGTCCCTCTGTCTTTTTGACGAGCTGGGCGCGGGTACGGACCCGACAGAGGGAGCGGCCCTGGCCATTGCCATCCTTTCCTTCCTTCACAACATGAAGTGCCGCACCATGGCCACCACCCATTACAGCGAACTGAAGGTATTTGCCCTCAGCACGCCCGGAGTGGAAAACGCATGCTGCGAATTCAATGTGGAAACCCTGCAGCCCACTTACCGGTTACTCATCGGTATTCCCGGCAAGAGCAATGCCTTTGCCATTTCCCAGAAGCTGGGGCTGCCTGGATATATCATTGACGACGCAAAATCCCATCTGGAGGCCAAGGATGAGTCCTTCGAGGACCTGTTAACCAGTCTGGAATCCAGCAGGCTGACTATTGAAAAGGAACAGGCTGAAATAAACGCCTATAAGGATGAGATTGCCTCCTTAAAAACCCGTCTGACCCAGAAGGAAGAGCGCCTGGACGAGCGCAAGGACAAGATTCTTAAAAATGCCTCCGAGGAAGCCCAGCGCATCCTGCGGGAGGCCAAGGAAACAGCGGACCAGACCATCAAGCAGATTAACAAGCTGGCCGCCAGCTCAGGCGTGGGCAAGGAACTGGAGGCTGAACGGGCCAAGCTCAGAGACCAGCTGAAAAAAACAGATGAGAAGCTGACTGTGAAACCAAAGGGACCCAGCCAGCCCATATCACCCAAGAAACTGAAAATAGGGGACGGCGTCAAAGTTCTGTCCATGAATCTGAAAGGCACTGTAAGCACCCTTCCCAATGCCAGAGGCGATTTATATGTCCAGATGGGCATTCTCCGCTCCCTGGTGAATATCCGGGATTTGGAGCTTCTTAATGAAAAGGACATAAGCGCCACATTGGGAGACGGAAGTTCCATGAGCTATGGCGGAAAAGCTGCCAGGGGCAGGGGAAGCGGCAGCAGCCAGATTAAGATGTCCAAATCCTCCACCGTGTCCGCTGAAGTCAACCTCATAGGAATGACAGTGGACGAGGCAGTGCCTGCCATGGAAAAATATCTGGACGACGCATATCTGGCCCATCTCCAGACAGTGCGCGTGGTCCATGGACGGGGAACCGGAGCCCTTAAGAACGCGGTGCACAAGCGCCTGCGCCAGCTCAAATATGTAAAGGAATTCCGCCTGGGCCAGTTTGGAGAAGGCGATTCAGGTGTAACCGTTGTGACATTTAAGTAGAAATCAGCAGCAAGGAGGAACTATAGCATGGCAGAAAAGCAAAGGATTCTGATTGTGGATGATGATGCAAATATTGCAGAATTAATCTCCCTCTACCTGATGAAAGAGTGTTATGAAACAATGATTGTAGGGGACGGCGAGGAAGCCCTTAAGGTATTTCCGGAATTCAGGCCCAACCTGGTACTGCTGGACCTGATGCTTCCGGGTATAGACGGTTATCAGGTCTGCAGGGAGCTGCGCGCTTCCTCTCAGGTACCGGTCATTATGTTGTCCGCAAAGGGAGAGATTTTCGACAAGGTACTGGGACTGGAGCTGGGGGCTGATGATTATATGATTAAACCCTTTGATTCCAAGGAACTGGTTGCCCGCGTCAAGGCAGTGCTGCGCCGTTACCAGGCATCTCCGGCCCCGGCTCCTTCGTCCACCGAACAGCAGGGCGAATACGTGGAGTACCCGGACCTGATTGTAAACCTTACCAATTATTCCGTAATCTATATGGGCCACTCCGTGGAAATGCCGCCAAAGGAGCTGGAGCTTTTGTATTTTCTGGCGGCTTCCCCCAACCAGGTATTTACCAGGGAACAGCTTCTGGACCATATCTGGGGCTATGAATACATTGGGGATACCCGTACCGTGGATGTACATATAAAGCGTCTGCGTGAAAAGATAAAGGACCACAACAGCTGGGCCATCACCACGGTCTGGGGAATCGGCTATAAATTCGAGGTGAAACGATGACCCGTTCTCTTTATTCCAAATTCATACTGGGATATCTGATTTTCGGTCTGATGGGCTTTATCTCCATTGCCACATTTTCATCAAAAATGACCCGTGACTATCTGGTTCAGAGTAAGGCGGACGCGCTATATGACGAGGCAAATATCATCGCCTCGTCATGCAGCACCATGTATCAGGGAAAACGGCTGGATTCCGAAGAGGTTTCCACCCAAATACGGGCGTTATCCCACTACCTGAGGGCCGAGATATGGGTGGTCAACCGTCAGGGCACCGTGGTTATGGACAGTCTGGGCGGTTCGCGGGTCCAGTCCTCCATAAACGGTTTTGACCCGGCATCCATCGGAAACCGGTCCTATACCATAGGGGATTACTATGGGATTTTTAATGGGAACGTGCTCAGCGTGTCAGCTCCCATCACAGGGAATTACAACACCTACGGCTATGTGCTGATTCACCTTCCCATCAGCGAAATCAACCAGTCCCAGAACGGCATCTTAAGCATACTTTACATCACATCCGCTGTCCTGTTTGGCCTGTCCCTCATTATCCTTCTGGTGTTTACCCAAACCGTGTACCTGCCTCTTCGCAAAATTACAGTGGGCGCCAATGAATATGCGGCCGGAAACCTGGATTACCGGATTGACGTAAAGACCCACGATGAGATGGGCTATCTCTCCGATACACTGAATTACATGTCCGATGAGCTGAATAAAATGGAGGAATACCAGAAAAATTTCATTGCCAATGTATCCCATGATTTCCGCTCTCCCCTGACTTCCATCAAGGGATACCTGGAAGCCATTCTGGACGGCACCATACCGGCTGAGATGTATGAAAAATATCTGTCCAGGGTCATATCCGAGACAGAGCGTCTTCACAAGCTGACAGAGAGCATGCTTACCCTGAACTCCCTGGATGCCAAGGGATATCTCTCCAGGACCAATTTTGATATCAACCGTGTCATAAAGGATACGGCGGCCTCCTTTGAGGGCACCTGCGAGTCTAAGAATGTAAGCTTTGATCTTACCTTCTCAGATGACATCCAGATGGTTTTTGCCGACCTTGGAAAAATACAGCAGGTCATGTACAACCTCATAGACAATGCCATCAAGTTCAGCCATCAAGATTCCACCATCTACATCCAGGCATCAGGGCGGTATGAAAAGATATTTGTGTCGGTCAAGGACACAGGCATCGGCATACCCAGGGACAGCTTAAAGAAAATCTGGGAACGTTTTTACAAGACCGATTTATCCCGCGGCAAGGATAAGAAGGGCACCGGGCTGGGCCTGTCCATTGTAAAGGAAATCATACAGGCACACGGCGAGAACATTGACGTGGTCAGCACGGAAGGAGTGGGAACAGAGTTCATTTTTTCACTGCCCCGTTCCACCAGCCTTTAGGGAATGTTTGCACTCCCGGATTATCCGCACTGCTGGGAATGTTTTCAAATATAAAAATGTTATAATATCGTAAGATATTTACCAGCAAATTGTGATATAGTTATATTATGGAGAAATGAATGATTCATTCCAATATGATTAGAAAAAGAAAGGACAGGCAGACATGATTACATGGAAAAAAGCGGGCACCGCATTGTTAGTTGCTTCTCTTATTTCTTCCGTCCTGGCTCCTGCAACCATGGCGGCAAGCAAGAAGAAGGTGGGCAAGATTTACCTCACTATTGACTCCGACATACGCACTGGACGTGATGGAGGAGATGTGGAGGTCACTGCTACCGGAGACAATACCGGTCTTTATTATGTAGACTCCTGGGAGGTCACCAATGATGACGGAGACACCTGGAGCAGTTCCAAGCCGCCTCAGGTAGACATCACCCTGGGTGTGGAGGATGAGGAAGAATACTATTTTTCCAATACATCTTCCAGCAACTTCAAGCTGACCTTAGGTTCCTCCAGCAAATACCGTTTTGATAAGATTAAATTTGTAAACGCCAAACGTAAGGACAGCAACGCCACTCTTATCCTTACGGTCCAGCTCGTATTTGACAAGGATGCGGATACCAGCGCGGCAGCTGCCCCGTCCAACCTTCAGTGGGATTCCGCTCACAACGGAAACGGTTCCTGGAACGAGGTTTCAAGCGCCAAATATTATCAGACCCAGCTCATTAAAAACGGAGCTGCCATAGGTGAAATCAAGGACATCTATAACACCTCCTATAATTTCAAGGACCAGATTACGGCGCCCGGCTCCTATCAGTTTAAGGTCCGCTCCGTGAAGTCCAGCAACAGCGCCAAGAGCAGCTGGAACACATCCGGCTCATGGACAGTAAGCGAAGCAGACATCGCTGCCCTGGGCAATACTGTCTCAGACAATTCCCAGCCCGCGGCAGGCACCTGGCAGACAGCAGCGGACGGCCGCTGGTGGTACAGCAATGCAGACGGCTCCTACCCGGTTTCCAGCTGGCAGCAGATTGACGGCAAGTGGTACTATTTTGACGCTGAGGGATATATGGCCACAGGATGGATTGAACTGGATGGTAAGTATTATTACCTGGATACTTCCAACGGAGCCATGTATGCCAATACACAAACACCTGATAACTGCTGGGTCGATGAATCCGGCGTATGGATTCCCGGAATGTAGCTGACCGGGTGTTTACAGGCAAAGATACTTTACAATTGGAAAAAGTTCCTTTATCAGACAAACAAGGAGCAGGCACATTAAGACAAACGTGCCTGCTCCCTTTTAACAAAAGAAGCCGCCCCCCCCCCCCAGGTGGAGGGATGAATTGCCAGAAACAAACTTAACGGCAGTGGCGGGCGGAGAGAAATCGGTATCCCCCCACCGTATCAGCCCTACAGTACCAGCCTTACAGTACCAGCCTTGCCGCCCCGTATATACCTGCGTCATTTCCCAGGGTGGCAAGTCCCAGCTTACCCTTGCATTTGGATATGGGGGTAAAATAATCATAATGCTTCTGGATAACATCAATCAGGAACTGTCCTGCCTTGGATACGCCTCCGCCTATAACGAAAATTTCCGGGTCAACTATCATGACGGCCATGGATAATGCCAGTCCCAGGTAGCGTCCCACCACATCCATCACTTCGTTGGCCAGCTCATCCCCTGCCTTGGCTGCGTCCAGCACATCCTTGGCCGTGACATTCCCGCCATGCTCACGCAGAGCCGAGGGCTTATCGCTGGCTGCCATCTTCCTTCTGGCCTCCCTGGCTATGCCTGTGGCCGAACAAATCTGCTCCACACAGCCCACTCCGCCGCAGTTGCAGTGCTCCCATTCCTCATCCCTTACGTGGATGTGGCCAATCTCACCGCCCAGGCCGTGACGGCCGGCAATGATTTTCTCATCAATGATGACACCGCCTCCCACACCGGTTCCCAGGGTAATCATGACCAGATCCTTATATCCCTTGCCTCCGCCCTGCCACATCTCTCCTAGGGCAGCCACGTTGGCGTCATTTCCGCTCTTTACAGTGACTCCGTCCAGCAGGCTGCTGAGCTCTTCCTGGGGATTCATCCGGCGCCATCCCAGGTTCACACATACCTCCACGAATCCATCCGGCAAAACCGGCCCGGGAACTCCCAGCCCGATTCCGGCCAAGTCCGTCCTGAGGTTCAGTCCCATTTCCTCCATCTTAGCACGGATGGACCGTGCCACATCAGGAAGGATATACTTTCCGCCCTCCTCTTTACGGGTCCTTACTTCCCACTTGTCCAAAAGCTCTCCCGTACTCTCAAAAAGTCCGATTTTTACCGAAGTTCCTCCGACATCTACTCCGATACATTTCATCCCCATGGTATCTATACTTCCTTTCGCTTTTATTCCTGCATCACTGCAGCTTTATTTCCGTCATTTTCTGAGGTCCCATGACAAGAAGGGTTCCCGGGAACCTTCCTGCGGATACCTTGCTGACCGTAAAGTCAAATGTTCCGTTGTATTTCTCCGTACCTGTCATGTTGTAAACCTTGCAGGAACTGTCATTATACAAAAGAACCAAATCACCGTCAATATCAAATCCAGTATACTGGTAGTTAAAGGTCTTTTCAAAAACAGGGCTTCCCTCCCTGTCATAAATCCTCAGTCTGTAAGGGTCGCCGCCTTCCACATTATCCGTAACAATGCCGACCTTGTCCTGAGCATAACTGATGCTTCTTATATTCTCCTCTATGGGAATCTGGCTCACCAGCTCCGGCGATGTCTCCACCCTGGTTGAAAAGAACTGTATTCCCTTATCCGTGAATATGACGGAATGGCTCTCATCCAGAAACCTGACCCTTCCCGCCATGGCATCTCCCAGGTCCTTAGGAAAGAATATACCCACCACACGGTTGGGAGCATTCTTACCCAGTCCGAAATTATAAAACACAATCTTGCATTTTATCATGCCCTGATCCAGATACATATAGGATGTAATAAGCTGAGTGCCATTGGGCGAAAGACTTAAGTCCACCGGATACCCGTCGCCTGACAGCAGAGACTTTACCATGATGTCCAGGGAGCTTCCGTCCCTTTTATATAAATAGATATAGCTCGCCTTGGAATCCTCCTGAAGGGCAGCCACCACGCCCTTGGCGGACACCGTGACCCTCAATATGGGCAGCAGCGTGGTAGCCTGTCCCTGGGTCCCGTTTTTATCGCATATGTAGATGCTGTTGCCCTGCTGGTCGCCAATAGCCACAAAATCGCCGTTGACCGATACCACGGGAGACCTCATTTCATAGCTCTGTATCCACACCACCTTGCCCTTGGCGTCCAGATAGGTAGCTCCATCCTTGGTATATTTGAGGACTCCGTCCCCGAAATCCCTGTACCCGCAGAAGCTTCCCTCACCCTGGGCCGCTGCTTCCTGGGCCTCAGCCACCAGGTCCCGCTCCCAAACCGTCTGGTAATCCGTAAAGGTGTGATAGCGTTCATACCGGAACAGCACCAGGGCTGCTATGGCGGCCAGGGCAACAAGCACAGCCAGAATAATCAGGCGCTTCCTGACTACGCGCCGGTGCGCCTTATGCACGATTTCCCGGCTGTCCTCCTCTTCCTGGAAGGGACTGGCGGAAGGTACGATTTGACGCTTCAGCTGCTTTTTTTTATTTTCACGGCTCATTGAATTGGTACTGCCCATCCTGCGTTCTCCCAAAATTCGTCTTTTGCGTATATGCAATAGTATACAACAATTTTGGATAAAACGCATTATCTTTTTCCGCCAGAGGTTTCCAGGCATATGCTTACGGAACCAGAAGCTTTTGTCCTGCAAATATGCTGTTTTGATCTGTCAGGGAATTGACCCGGCAAATTTCATCTATGTGCTGCAGATTATGATACAGCTTAAAGCAGATTCCATACAATGTCTCTCCGTCCGCCACGGTATACACCTTGTAGCTGGCAGCGGACACAGTCTGGTCATCAGCTTCCCCTCTGCCTCCGGTTGGCGGAAGTGTGGAATCATCAGCAGGAGCTTTTGTCTCCGCTGCCGCCTGGCTATGACCGGACTCCGTCTGTTCATTTTCCTTTTGGGCTGAGTCAGTCTTGGACGCATCCTGGCTGGATGTCTGGCCATTTTCCTGACCCGATGCCGCCGCCTGGCCGCTTCCCTGACCTGTCGCTGCCGTCTGGCCGCTTCCCTGGCCTGATGCCGCTGCCTGGCCATTTCCC
This sequence comes from [Clostridium] clostridioforme AGR2157, assembly GCF_000424325.1. Lineage (GTDB taxonomy): Bacteria > Bacillota > Clostridia > Lachnospirales > Lachnospiraceae > Enterocloster > Enterocloster clostridioformis_A. The sequence continues at coordinate 12,166 of NZ_AUJR01000017.1, read as the reverse complement.
TGGCCTGCCGCTGCCTGGCCTGCCGCTGCCTGGCTGCTTCCCTGGCCTGCCGCTTCCTGGCCGCTTCCCTGACCTGCCGCCGTCTGCCCATTTCCCTGGCCTGTCCCGCCCGTCTGGCCGCTCTTTGCCGGCGCAAGCGTTTCCGGAGTTACCCTGGAGGGTTTCTCATCTCCATTCTCCGGTGACGGGGCCGTGGTGGGATATACCTTTCCCGATGCCTCCTCAATCACATAATCAGGCTGGTCCGCAGCGGACCAGCCCTTTCCGGACGGATTCTCTGTTCCGCCCTTTCCGGCAAACGCCCTCAGGCCGTCCTTTATGTTTCCTTCCGGTACCACGGATGCAATCACGCTTTCCATCTGGTGCATTTTCTGATAGTTGTTGAACATAGCCACGCCGCCTGCCAGTACTGTGACAGCCAATACGCTGCAAAGGCCTGACAAAACTCCCACCGTGCTCCGGTGACGTCCTGCCTCCACCCTGCGCTCGTCCATTTTCTGCTTAAAGTTCTGGATGACCTTATCATCCACTCCTGTTTCTGCCCTTGGCACATCCTTGCGCAGTATCATGTAATCCTGCATCATCTGGTTGCGCTCATAATATATGCTGTATCCTCTCAATTTGTAAAATCCGTCGGAGGATGTTATGTAAACAGCTTCCTCGCCCTCCAGACCGCAGTTCAGATACATGAGCTGGTTCTTTCCCGTAAAATACTGGCTGTGCTGCTTCCAATAGGTCAGGGGGCTTAAGGTACAGCCGGGTCCCGCGCAGAGGAACCATCCCTGAACCGTGCGCTTGGGAAACATCTGCTCCACATCCTGGTAGGCCTTTTTCCAGGCGTCCTCGGTGAATGCCACCTTTCCGCCTTCCTCGGTGACCGAATCCATTTCCAGGGCTCCATCCACAAAAACAAAAGGTATGTCTTCATGGGTCTCCCTGCTTCCCAAAAGCAGACCCACACGCAAATCAGCCCCCTTTGCCGGCTGGAGGCGTTTTAAATAAGTATTTACATAATCTTCCAGATATAATTTTAAGACCTGGTCCCTCTCACCTATCTGCCGGAAATTCTTCGGCAGCTTAGGGAAGGGTTCATATAATTCTCCCATAGAATCACCCCGCTGTTTTTAATCCAAACAAGCATAGCAGATTCCCGGCGCAGAATTTGTCATATTATGGCAGCATTTTCCCATAATCGTTCGACAAGAAAAATGCTTTCGCAAATGCAGTCCGCCATTTTCATCACCATGGACAGGCGCACGCTCTGGAGCATGACCGGATCCCGGCTGCCCACTCCGCCCACGATTCCGGTTATGGCTATGTCGCCCACGGCCTGCAGTTCCTTGGACACTCCCAATCCCGGCTGAAGCGCTCCCCGCCCCAGGGTCGCGTATCCCACATGGTCCAGACTGCCCACCGAAGCATCAATGGCAACCACAACATAGTCAGGATAGTGAAGCCGTATATACCTGGCGTACAAATCCAGATTCATGGCATGGACCGGCTTATCAAGTGTTCCTATGACCGCCGCTCCCTTAAGCCGCCGGCTGCGGAGCATATGTCCCACCAGAGGGCCCAGGCTGTCCCCGGTGGACCGGTCTGTGCCGATACACAGGAACATGATTCCATCCTTTCCCTTGGCTGCCATCTCCTCCCTGATAAGCCGGTCCAGGTGCATGGCAAAACCCTCCGTTTCAAAACCTTCTGATGTATTATAATAACATATGTCTTCCCGTTTTTGTACGTTAAATGTTTTCCATAATTTCATAGCTAAGTTGTCCACCCAAACATGTTATAATCATCGCCCGGCTTAAGTGGGCTGTTTTTATAGTATAGGCCTGGGTATTTGAAATTATGCATGAAAAAAGGACACACGGATTGACAGTATCCGCATGTCCCTGTCTGCCTGACGGCCATATCATGGCCGGACCATGACCTTTGGGGCAGTTTTAGCCAGGCAGTTTTTTATTTTATACTGCTTATATCTTCAGGTTATAAAACCCCTTATCCAAACAACCTCTCCTTATAAACCCCTGACTCAATCAGTCCTCTGATGGCATCTGTCACGGCCTGCTTATCTTCCCTATAGGTAACGCCAAACCATTTATCCGGGGTGTCAAGAACGGTTACTCTCGCCTTCTTATTCTGTACCAGATTGTCTATAATTTTAGGAAGAAGGTATTCTGATTTAATATCCCCCTCTTTCAGACTGTCCAAAAATACAGGGAATCCCTTCTCCAGCTCCTGGATGAAGCTGGCCGGAAGCCCCCACATATTCATGGAAACAGGCTGGGACGGACTGATGGTCACAGGCGCACCGCTCTCGTCCGTGGCATGGAGCCCATCTTCCTTCATCTGGATATTATATGTCTCTGTCACATTCGTCAAAAATCCATCCCCATCCACCTGGCACACGCCTCTGGTGACTGTGCCGTTATCGCTCAGGGTGTTGGACAGCACAAAACCACCCATGCAGATATCATATATCTCAGACTGTGAGTCCATATGCTCCGCCATGTAATCATGAATCCTGCGGAATCCTTCCCGTCCATAGTAATCATCCGCATTAATCACAAGGAATGGTCCGTCTACCATACCCTTCACGGAAAGGACCGCCTGGCCCGTGCCCCATGGTTTGGTTCTTCCGGGTGTCACTTCATAGCCGGCCGGAAGGTTTTCCAGTTCCTGGTATGCGTATTCCACCGGAAGGAGCTTCTCTATCCTGTGTCCTATGATTTCCTTAAAATCCTTTTCCAGATCTCTCCTGATAATGAATATTACCTTATTAAATCCCGCTTCCATGGCATCGTGGATTGAATAATCCATGATAATCTCGCCGCTGGGTCCCATAGGCTCCAGCTGCTTGATGCCGCCTCCAAAGCGGCTTCCGATACCGGCTGCCATGATTACCAATACAGTATCTTTCATCCTTATCTTCTCCTTTGATTTAAACTGGTTACACTATAGCACATTTGACCTTAAAAGGCAAAGGGAAAGAATGCCTCCTGCCGTGCCAGCTCAGTCAGAACGCGTCTGCATCGGCACACATCCTCATATGGCACGTACTCATTGGGCTTATGGGCCAGCTCCAGGCTGCCGGGACCGTAGGACATGCAGTTGCGGTTGCCCAGGGTTCCTGCAATGACTGCTGTATCCGTATAGCCGTTAAAGGAACCGATATATGTGTCCTCCCCCGTCACACGGTCGCAGACAGACTTAAGGCTGGCCAGGAGCCGGGAACCGCTGTCCTTTTCCACGCAGGGACGGTCACCTGTGATGAGGTAACTGCCCCTGACTCCCACAATCTCGGCTTCTGCCGCCTTTACAGCTTCCTCCACTATATTTTTCGCAGCCGCTGTATCCGTAGGCGGCACCAGACGCATGTCAATCCATACCTTACAGGAATCCGGCACAACATAGGGACGGTACCCCCCTGTTATCTGTCCAAAGGTCACCGTAGACATACCCAGGTCCTCATGAACCGGACAGCTTCCAATGGCCTTACGGATATGGCTGACTGCCTCTGCCATAGCGGCAATGGCGTCAGCGCCCTTCCATGGATTGCTGGCATGGGCCGTGACTCCCTGCATGGTCAATTCAAACCAGGTCCTGCCCTTATGAGCTACCTGAATCTGACCGGCCGTTGGTTCCGTATCCAGAATCCAGTCCTCCCGGCCTACCCATCCGTCCCGGATAGCGCTTTCCACTCCCCGCATGAAATCTTCCTCGTCCACGGTTCCGATGAATACAAAGGGCCGCACCGGAAGCTCCCCTGTGCTTCCGGCCAGCTCCGCCATGTCTGAAAATGCAGACAGCGCGCAGGCCAGGCCTGACTTCATGTCACAGGCCCCTCTTCCGTACAGGCGGCCTTCCTTAACCACTGCTCCCAGGGCCGGAGTATCCTCCTCCCAACCCTCCCCCAGCATCACCGTATCCATATGGCATATGTACACAAGGGCAGGCGCCGGAGCTTCTTCTCTCCCCGGTATGCGGGCCATAAGATTAAATCGGCCCGGCATCACTTCCTTTTGAACCAGTTCAATCCGGTTCTTAAGCGCTCCTGCCTTTTCCTCTATCTCCTTTGTAAGCCATTCATATATCCACTGTTCAATTTGCCCCTCATAGGCTCCCGGGTCAGAGCTGTCAATCTGTACCAGCTGTCCTGCCAGCTCCCAGGTCCTGCGGTCCCCCTCTTCTACTGTCACGTTTTCGCTCCTCCTGTCAATCATATGATTGGATACCAGGCGTCTGATACTGCATCTGATACTGCTTCTGATACTGCTTCTGATACTGCTTCTGATACTGCTTCTGATACTGCTTCTCATGCCGGTATCCCTGCTCCATTATACCCCCATATCTATAAATCATCAACAATGGCGGCACTTTTTGCGTAAGCCGTGCTCTTTGCCTCAAAAAAGTCTGTTTTCACCATATTGGCATTGGAATACTGGTTAACCCATTTCATGGATTCCGGCTCCTCGTCATACCCCTCGTACAAGGTGCCGAAGCCCAGCCCGCTCCAGCGCAGGTTTCCCAGATACCGTATGTAGTCCGTAACCATTTCGCTGGTCAGACCCGGAACATCATCGCCAATCACATAGCACCCCCACTGTATTTCCTGAGCCACGCCTTCCTCCAGCATGGACTTAAGCATATCTACCATCTCCGGCGTGAATAACTGCGGCTCCTCTTTCCTGAGTTCCCCAATCATGTTGCGAAACAGCCACAAATGGGTATTCTCGTCCCGGTTGATATAGCGGATTTCCTGGACGCTTCCGGGCATCTTGCCGCCCCTTCCCAGGTTATAAAAAAACATGAACCCGCTGTAAAAATAGATGCCCTCCAGGATATAGTTTGCCATAATGACCCTGAGAAGGGTCACATCGTCCTTCTTCTCCTGGAATTCATTATACAGATTTCCAATAAATGTATTGCGGCGCAGAAGGTGTTCATCCTCCTTCCACTGGTACAATATCCTGTCCCGCTCCACCGGGCTGCAGATGGAATCCAGCATATAGCTGTAGCTCTGGCTGTGCACCGCCTCCTGGAATCCCTGGATCGTAAGGCACAGATTCACCTCATTGGCTGTGATATACTGGGCAATGCAGGGCAGGTTGGCTGTCTGGATGGAATCTAAGAACACCAGAAAGCTCAGTATCTTATCATAGGCAGTCCGCTCCGGAGCCGTTAGGTTCTTATAATCCTTTAAATCCGCGCTGAGGTTGATTTCCTCCGGAATCCAGAAATTATTCATGGCCTGGCGGTACCAGCTGCTGGCCCAGGCGTATTTCATATTATTAAAGTCGTTGAGATTGGTGGTGTTTCCGCCTATCATCCTCCTGCTGTTCTTATCCGTGTCGCCCTGAGGGTTAAACAGGGGCTTGGCCGATAATATACTCATATCAACATCCTTTCTTATATACCTTTCAAAAGCCGCTTAGCTGGAACAGCTTTCACACTCCTCCACCTCCAGAGATTTGCTGCGCACATAGTAGAGGGTCTTTACGCCGCTCTCCCAGGCCAGTATATAGAGGTTCAGCAGCTGCCGCATGGTGTAATCGTTGGTAATGTACAGGTTCACGCTCTGGGCCTGGTCAATGTGCCTCTGGCGCACGCCTGCGGCCCTCACTGTCCAGGTCTGGTCCATGGTGTATCCGCTTTTATACAGCCAGAAGGTCCGGGGTGTCAGGTCCGGGGCAACCCTGGGCAGGATGGCGTTCTTTTTCTCTTCCAGATAAAACCGCTTCATCACAGGGTCCAGGCCTGCCGTTGTACCGGAAAGTATGCTGGTACTGCTGGTAGGCGCCACAGCCAGAAGATAGGCGTTGCGCATTCCATGCTCTGCCACCTGTCCCGCCAGCGCTTTCCATTCCCCGCTCACAAGCCCCCGCTTCTCAAAGTATGCCCCTGTCTGCCATTCGCTTCCCTCAAAATACCGATAACATCCCTTCTCAGCCGCCAGATTGGCGCTGGCCCTGACAGCCGCGTAATGAATCCGCTCAAACACCCGGTCCGCAAAGGCCAGATGCTCCTCGCTCTCCCACCGGATGCCGTGCTTTGCCAGCATATGGTGGTAACCGTTGACTCCCAGGCCGATTCCCCTGTAATTCCGGTTGGTGATTCCGGCATAGGCCAGCGGATAAAAATTCAGGTCAATCACATTATCCAGTGCCCTCACGGCACTGGCAGCAATACGCTCCACTTCGTCCGAATCATCCACATCAATGGCCCCCAGGCAAAGGCTGGCCAGATTACAGACCACAAAATCTCCCGGCCGTGTGGTCCGGACCACCGTGGTCTCCCCATTTACCTCCAGCACCTGAGTTGATATACTTTCTATGGGAGACATGTTCTGGGCAATCTCGGTGCACAGGTTGGAACAGTATATGATGCCCCGGTGGCTGTTGGGATTGGCCCTGTTTACTGTATCCCGGTTAAAGATAAAGGGTGTGCCTGTCTCCACCGCGGACTTGATAATCAGGCGCACCACATCCTTTAACAACACAGTTCGCTTGGATATCCTGTCATCTCCCACGCAGTCCAGATACCGTTCCTCCCACAACTCCCCGTAACAGTCCTCCAGGCAGTATCCCTTGACGGTCTGAATCTCGTGAGGGCACATCAGATGCCAGTCCTGGTCCAGATTCTCCTTAGCCATCCTCCAGAACAAATCAGGAAAACACACTGCCGGGAAAATGTCATGGGCCTTCATGCGGTCGTCCCCATTATTAGTCCGAAGCTGAAGGAACTCCGGCAGATCCTTGTGCCAGGCGTCCAGATAAACCGCTGCAGCGCCCTGGCGCATCCCCAGCTGGTCCACTGCCACAGCCGTATCGTTCACCAGCTTAATCCAGCGGATCACACCTCCGGCAGCCCCCTCAAAGCCCCGGATCCTGCTTCCCGCAGCCCTGACCTTTCCGAAATACAAGCCCATGCCCCCGCCAAATTTGCTGACCTGGGCAAAGTTGTCCACGCTTCTGTAAATTCCTTCCAGACTGTCCGGCACAGTGTCAATAAAACAGCTGGAAAGCTGATGGTACGGCTTCCTGGCATTGGAAAGGGTGGGGGTGGCCATGGTTACCTGCATCCGGCTGAGCATATCGTAAAACCGGCGCACCCATTTTATCCTGCACGCCTTATCTTCCTTCATGGCCAGGTGCAGGGCAATGCCCAGATACATTTCCTGGGGCGTCTCTAACGGATGATGGCTGTGGTCCTGGATCACATACCGCTTAAGGAGCAAATCCAGTCCCGCATAGGTAAAGAGCTTATTTCTCTCATCATCCAGAAATCCTTCCGCCTCCTCTATCTCCTCCCGGCTGTAATGCTTCAGAATATAATCACCATATAATCCCTGATCTGTCAGATATGAAATCTTTTCATAGAGCCCCCTGATTCCCAGCCCCCTAAGCTGTTCCTCCATCTCACAGGCAAAACGGCAGTACCGCAGCCTGGCCGCTGCAAATTCCCACAGGGGTGTTTCCTTGGAAGTCAGTTCCGCCGCGGAACGAATCAGGGCTTCCATGCCCTCCGCAGGTTCCATCCCCGGCTTGTGGAAGGAGCGGTACCTTTCAAGCAGACGCTCCAGCCCATATCCCTCCCCCTGAAAATCCCTATCAATTCCTTCCAGGCATTGTTCCAGCCCTTTATAGTCCAAATCTATATCCACTTTCCTATTCGCCATGATGACCTTTTGCTCTCCTTCTCTAATTCCTGACATCCGTGCATTCCTTTTCCAGATGTCACGCCCACCATTATAAACCATATATATAGTGGTTACAAGCTGTTTTCGCGCCACCTATACCCCAAATACTGTATTCTCCTTTATTCACAAGGCTTTTCCGGCTACAATTATATACTTGTGGCTGTTTCAACAAAAAATGTGATTGCACTTGTAGTAGTTTCAGCCTATTATATGGATGGAACAACAATGAATACGTGGCATTCAGGCCACAAAGGGGGTAAACTTCCCGCGTATCCGTTACTCGGATCATGCAAGGGAAGCAGGGATTATGAGCGAGATAAAAAGTCCATTTTGGCGCATGGCAGCCGAATATGGCATCATTACAGTAAGCATCTGGATTATGGTGGTTGGAATCTACTTTTTCAAGTTTCCCAATCATTTTGCATTTGGAGGCGTTACAGGCTTTTCCACGGTAGTAAGTGAAATCGGCCGTTGGTCCGCCAGTGATTTCACATTTATTGTGAACACCTCCCTGCTGGTATTAGGGTTCATTTTCCTGGGTAAGGGCTTTGGAATAAAGACCGTTTATGCCAGTATGGTCATGTCCATCAGCCTGTCCCTGCTGGAACGTGTCTGTCCTTTAAGCAGGCCGCTGACAACAGAACCTTTGCTGGAGCTGCTGTTTGCTATTTTCCTGCCGGCAGTGGGCACAGCCATCCTCTTTAATCTGGGAGCTTCCAGCGGCGGTACAGATATCATCGCCATGATACTTAAGAAATATACCAGCCTTAACATAGGAACCGTCCTCATGCTGGTGGATGTGGCGGCCGTGGCCTCCTCATTTTTCATCTTCGGACCTGAGACAGGGCTGTTCTCCACCATCGGCCTGGCGGCCAAATCCCTGGTCATCGACGATGTGATTGAGAATTTGAATCTGTGCAAATGCTTTAATATTATCTGTGACGACCCGGAGCCGATCTGCGACTATATCATCAACACGCTGCACCGCAGCGCCACGGTATACCATGCAGAGGGAGCGTTTACCCATCATGAAAAGACGGTAATCATGACCACCATGAAACGCAGCCAGGCATTAAAGCTGCGCAACTATATCCGCACCATTGAGCCCACAGCCTTCATGCTGATATCCAACTCCAGCGAAATCATCGGAAAAGGATTCCTGGCCGGGTAAGCTTAGTTGCGCTCTTCCATATCATATATAAAAATAACGGCAGCACAATCCGGTTGATTCCAATCAGATTCGCTGCCGTTTTTCCATTCCGCCCATTTTAGTCAGCGGTTAATTCCATCCCCGTATCCAATGGTCCCCAGGCGTTCCAGCAGTCCGAACATATAATCCGTATACCGTTCCGCCACCTCAATCACCACTGCATCCGGCCGAAGCTCAAGGGCGGCTGCCCCGCAGTCCTCTGTCCGGTAATCCATCAGCGTCACATCCGGGTAGTTCCTGGCAAAGTACTCAGCCATGTGTACCCCGAAGGAATCCCTGCATATAAGGATTTTTTCTGCCTTCCCCTCTGCGTCTGAGGAGTAGTGGGTTATGGTCTCATGTTCATTCTGGTAATCTATTTCAAAGGACACATCCTCCCTGTAGCCTGACACCTTGAGGAATGGGTCATCGTCATAATACTTCTGAAGATTCAGCATGGTCGCCAGGTCCCCGCTGAAGGTTCCCCTGTTTTCAATATCATAAGAGCGGTATGACTCCGGTCCGAACGGCTCCCCGTCTATATCCTGTATCACCATCCGGGATGCCATGAATGCCCCCATATCATTCCAATGGGTATCGTACTTCCTGTATATCTGGCACCAGTCATCCTTGGCCTTTCTGAACTCATCCAGGGGATAGTACACATCACAGTCCGTATTCTCCTTCAGATATGCGTACAGCAAATCCGCCTTGGACTGTTCCTGAACCACTTTCACGGAGGAGGGCATAAACTCACTGTACACCTGCTCCTTGTTGGGAACCATATAGAAAACCAGCTTCATCCCTCTGGAAGCCAGGTTTTCATTGGCCTGTTTAAGCAGCGCGGCAAACCGTTCCAGCTCCTCTTCACTGTAGTGATTGGTTCCCTGGTAGTCCGCAATGCTGTCCTCCATTTCCCCCTTCAGCTTGTAGAACATCCATCCGTCCTTTCCCATAAGCACGGCATCGGATGTAACTTCCCCAAACACGTGGATGTCCGCCAGTTTTCCAAAGGCCACAATGGGATTCTTAAAAGCCAGATGGTCATTAAAGTAGGCGTCATACTGACCCGGATAGGATTTAAGGTCCGCCGCCCTAAGATTCCTGAAATTAAGAACCGGCTTTTCCTGGTAAATCCGGTTCTCGTAATTCTCCGTGTCCACATAGTCCTTAAGAGGTATGAACAGGAGTCTGGGCAGTATCATCATCCCCAGGAACATGCCTGAAAATATATATGCTTTTGCGCGTTGTCTCATCTGCATCCTCCTCTCTAAAACCGGAAATAAATAAACGGATTATAGGTGCTGCCCACAGCCATCACAATAGAGTAGGCGAACAGCAATATAAGTCCCAGGCCTTCAGACAGGTAAATGCTCCTGCCGTCCTGCATATGTTTCCTGAAACGGGGAACCAGGGCCTGAAACGGGCCGCACAGCACCATTCCAATCACCATATAGACTATGGTCTTATGGCTCATATACATGGCCGTATCATATATCCCGGGCCGCAGAAGAAACATCTGCCTGAGCAGCATGAGTCCCCTGGTCAGCGAATCCGCCCGGAACATGGTCCATCCCACCACGGTAACGAAGAACATATAAATATAGCTGACAGCGGCAGGCAGCCTCTCCAGCCGCTGCTTTAAAAACAGCCGTTCCGCCACCTGAAGGCAGCCGTAATACATTCCCCACGCAATGAAGGACAGGCCAGCGCCATGCCAGAATCCGGTACAGACAAACACGATCATCAGATTGCGGCAGGTGACCAGTGTCCCCTTCCTGCTTCCGCCAAGAGGAATATAGAGGTAGTCCTTAAACCAGCCGGAAAGGGAAATATGCCATCTGCGCCAGAACTCTCCCACGGTCCTGGCCAGATACGGATAATTGAAATTCTCTGTCAGCTCAAAGCCCAGCATTTTGCCAAGGCCCACCGCCATATCCGAATAACCTGAAAAATCAAAATAAATCTGCAGCGTATACAGGATTCCCACATACCAGCCCAAACCTCCGCTAATCTGGTCCATGGGATTGGCCAGAACCTTGTCCACCACGCTTCCGAACTGGTTGGCAAGTATAACCTTCTTGCCCAGTCCGTAGATAAACCGCCTGGCTCCGCAGGCAAACAGTTCCGGCGTCACATGGCGGTTTCTGATACATGCCCCCATCCCCTGATAGCGCTCGATGGGCCCCTGTATCATCTTAGGGAAAAAGGACATGTAAAGTCCCAGGTTCAGCAGGTTCCTCTCGGCCCGTATGGTCCCCCGGTACACATCCGCCACATAAGATATCATCTGAAATGTGTAAAATGAGATGCCCACCGGTAGCAGCAGGTTCTTTGGCTCCACCACGGTGCCTCCCGCCAGCTTATTCACCAGACCGGTCAGGAAATCAAAGTATTTAAAATAACCCAGAAACCCCAGGTTCACCGCCACCAGTACGACAAGGAGCAGCTTATCCGGGGTAAAGAGCGTCTGCTTACCGGCGCCGGAAGTGGTCTGCCTGTCTGACCTGACAGCCGCCTTGGCAGCAGCCCCTGCTGCCCCGGCATCCGGCCCGCTGCCCCGCACAGCCTCTATACCGACAGCGCCTGCGTAATTCACTGCCAGGGACAAAAGGAGTAGCCATATATACTCCTGCTCTCCCCACGCGTAGAAAATAAAGCTCATTGCCAGCAGAAACAGGCTGCTTAACCGGATTGGCAGCACCAGATTGACCACCAGCACAAAGGGCAGGAACAGCCATAAAAATATCATGGAACTAAATAGCATGAAGTTTTTTCCTTCCTGAATTCATTCTTCCGTCCACAGGATCCCCGGAAATGCCCTGCAGAATGCCGTCATCTGTCTGTTGGCGTCCATTTCCCTGCGGTCCGGACCATGGCGATATTATAACATGCCTCCACGGGATTTAAAAGGCTGATAATGGATCCCTTTAAATGTCCAAGAGTAGCGTAAAATAAATTTCGGGTAATGGGAATTTATGTAAACCATAAAAAGGAATGAAAAGAAAGCACCCCTTTGTGATAATATAGTTTTGCAAACATACACTCACAAAGAAAGGTGCTTTCCATGATTAACAGTATACAACATTTTATCGAAAAAGAAACCTATGAAATTGAAAAGACCATGAGGAAATTTGTGGAAGGAGCTCTTGATATTGATTCCTATGGGAAAGAACTTCAGGAAAGAAGCCTGAATCTGGCACGGAACATTCTGGTAGAGACACTGGAAACGATGGACCAGACCATAAAAAACAGTGCGGAACGCTTGGAGGCCT
>NZ_AUJR01000016.1 GCF_000424325.1 [Clostridium] clostridioforme AGR2157 | reverse complement strand
TATAAAATGTTGCGGGCGTTACATTTACCAGAGTGGAAGGTGCATGAGATGGCGAACTGCCGAAAGGGAGTGTGGAGAGCGGCGGGAATGCTCAACTCGGCACTCACCAAAAGAATCATAGTGGACAGACTTGGTTATCCCGATATGACTGCCCACTATTTGAAAGTCCGAGTAAACTATTGAACCGCGTAGTACCGAACGGTACGCTACGTGGTGTGGAAGGGGAGGTTAAAATCTCCCCTATCCGATTGCACCTGGTCGTGGTTGTAATGCTGAAATCATAGATGACGAAAAGCTTGAATTTGTATGCATCCCTGAATATGGTTCATAGTTGATATGGTTGACAACGGAGGCTGAACGGCCGGGGATACGTTTGTAATGGACGCAGAACGTTACAGATAGCGCAATCCTCATCAGGAATCCAGGCGCAGCGAAAGCCGATGCGGCTGGCTGTATAGGACGGAGAATATTGTACTTGGCCCCGGGATGTCTGGAACATGGGATGAACGGCATTTCCAGCATGTGGAATCACATGTTCCGGACAAAACAAGGAATCCTTACCATCAGGGATGGAAGGCCGGCATCATCGTACACCAGGGTATTTTTCCGGCCTGTAAGCTTTTCCACGATTGTTTTAGCAGGAACTTTGTCTTGAAGCAAGGTATGAAAAAGCCTGGTCTGTCCGGATTGCAGGAGAGAAAAGGGGATGAAATATGGAAGATGCCATGTTCAGATATCCATATCCGGGGCAAGACAGACTCAGTCTGACTTGTTTTTCTTTCAATGCCGTTGTAGAATAACCTCAGAAGAAAAATCCCCCAAGAAAAAATCCCGCACAGAAAAGTGAGAAGAGATTCGTGAAATCCATACGAAAAGAAATGACAAGAAACCACCTGATTCTGCTGCTGGTGGCCTTTATCTTCATAGCATCCAATGCCCTTGTGAACGTGGGGTCATCCCGCCGGTACAATGGGCTTTTACAGGATTACCAGCAGGTGAACGGGCTGCTGGCAATCAATAACCGGAGGCAGACATATTTTAAGCTGTACAGCAAGAGCCATGACGAGGGAACGCTGAAGCAGTATTATGACGAATGCCAGCTGTTTGACAGCCAGCTGCGGGGCCTGGATGAAAAGATGAAGAATGACCGGAAGTGCAAGATGATGTACCGGATTGTGGGGCAGGTGGCTGAGTACAGGCGGGAGATGGCAGAGTCCTACATCCGGCCTGACAGGGATTACTATCCCAGTCTGATGGCTGATTTGGACGAAGTGGATTTGGAGATTGAGCGGTGTCTCAACCAGTTGATGAGCCAGTACCTGGAGTATTTAAATACTGCATTTGCCAGCCACAGCAGGACGCTGGGGATTACAAACAGTATCCTGATTGTGTTTTTCATGGCAGCCAGTCTCTTTGGCATGGTGCTGAACCATCAGATGAGTACCAGTATCCTGAATTCCATCAAACGGCTGACGGACGCTGCAAGGGAAATTATGAACAACAACCTGGAGACAGCGGATATTGAGGAAACGCCTTTTATGGAGCTGAACCAGGTATCTACCACATTTGACCAGATGAAGCGGCAAATCAGGACCATGATTACGGAATTACAGGAGACTCACCAGATGAAAGAGCGGCTGGCTGAGGCAAAAATCCGGGAACTGCAGATGCAGATGAATCCCCATTTCCTGTTTAATACACTGAGCCTGGTAATCCGCAGTATCCAGCTGGGAGAGCGGGACACCTCCATCCAGCTGGTCAAAGCCATTTCCAAAATCCTGCGAAGCAGCATTGAAATCAATACGGTTTCCATTCCGCTGGATGCTGAGATTGAACTGCTTCAGTCATACCTGTATATACAGAAGCTGCATTTAAAGGGGCGTGTGACCTTCTGCCTGGATGTGCGCAAATCATTTATGGGCGAGGATGTGATGATTCCGCCGCTGACAATCCAGCCTCTGGTGGAGAACAGTATCCAGCACGGGCTGAAGGACAGGGTCAGCGGGGGCAAGGTGGATATACTGATTACTGAGAAGCCGGATTATATCGAGGCGGTGGTGGCGGACAACGGCGTGGGTTTTCCGGAGGACCGGGAACCGCCGGAAATCAGCGGACCGCCGGAAATCAGCGGACCGTTTATGGACCTGAGCCAGCCGGAAACCGGAGGACGGCCGGAGGACAAGGACCATCCCGCCGGCCGGGAAACGCCCATGCCCAAAACCTCCATTGGTCTGAAAAACGTGAGGGAACGGTTAAAATTGTTTTATCGGAAAGAGGACGTGCTGCACATTGAGCGGTCAGAGGGCGTTACGAGGATTACGCTGAAGCTTTATAAATCAGACAGGCATTAGGAGGAAACAGTTATGTTGCGTGTAATATTGGCAGATGACGAGCAGTACGAGCGAAATTATCTGGAGAAGGTCATAAAGGAGAGCTATCCCGGTCTGCTGGAGATTGTCTACAAGGCAGTGGACGGCATGGATTTAATGGAGAAACTGGAGGAGTGCAAGCCGCAGATTGTGCTCCTGGACATTAAGATGCCCAGAATGAACGGGCTTAAGACAGCGGAGGAGGTACGTAAAAGGCATCCGGATATCCAGATTGTGCTGATTTCCGCTTACAGTGATTTCTCCTTTGCCAAACAGGCAATCAAGCTGGGAGTGACGGATTATCTCCTTAAGCCCTATCTGGACTCGGAGCTGCGGGAGACGCTGGATAAGGTCATTGCCCGGGTAAGGGAACGGGAGGATACCCTGTCCATGCTGTCTTATTCCAATTATCTGGTGGATGATGGAAAGGCTGCCTTTGATTTTTACAGGGATTTGGAGAAGGATTTGCTGTGGGATTTGTTCTTTGGCCGCAGGGACAGGGAAAAACTGGAAAAGGAATTTGCCATGTGGGGAGTTGGACCGGGGTGGTTTAAGGTGGTGCTGATTTCCAGCCCGGCCCTGGTTAGCATGGGAGGATTTTCCCAGGAAGTGCTTAAAAACTATTTCCACATGGCGGGGGTGACAGTGCTTAACAGTATCTGGATGGACCAGATGATTATCTGCCTTTATTCACCGCAGCAGGACGCATTTACGGAGCTGACCGGCTGCATTACCCGAGCCAGGGATTATCTGGCAGAGGAGCGGAAGATTCCGGTTGCCTGTGGTGTCAGCGGAGCTTATGAAGGAATGGATCGGCTGACCGAGGCATATGGGGAGGCTGCATCTTTTATCAGGGAATATTCTGCGGAAGAGGCTAGGCTTGCCTTTGACGGCATGACGGACGGCATGAAACGAATCTGCGGGCTGGAGGACCGGATTATCCAGTCCCTGTCCAGGGAGGACCAGGACCAGAGCAGTGTCCTTCTTACGGAGATGATAGAGGAACTGGAGACACTTTTAGGATATCAGGATGTTTCGGTGAAGCTGAATTTCGGCCGCAGCCTGATGACAATCATCCGGGGAATCAACCAGATACCGGGAATACGTGTTAAGACTTCAGAGGCAGCCATGCGTTTTGAGAAGCTGGGACAGCTCAATTTTAACGGTGATAATTTAAAATATCATGTGGAGTACTTCTCCGAGATGAAGATTCAGAAGGAATGACTTTGAGGAAGTGGTTTCAGGGAGATGGTTCTCAGAAATATGATTCTCAGGGAGATGATTCTCAGGGAGATGGTTCTCAGGGAGATGATTCTTAGGAGGGTGATTCTCAGGGAGACCAGGGGATTGGTTCTGAGGAAACAATGTGTCCAGGTCAGGAGGAATGCGTTGAAAAAACAGTTGATAATAGGGGCTGCGGCCGCAGTGCTGATTGCAGGTCTGGCGGGCGGCTATGGAGTTTTAAGAAACAAGGGGGCCGTGGGAGCGGACAATGAACCGGAGATTGTGCTCTGCTACGGTGAGGTAAACCCGGAAGGCCATGTGCTGACAGATTCAGCCCAGTTTTTTGCTGATAGGGTCAGTGAACTGACAGGCGGCAAGGTGATGGTTGAAATCTATCCTTCCGGCCAGCTGGGGGATGATGCGCGCTGTTACCAGTCCATGGAAATGGGGGCATTGGATTTGTACCGGGGAAACAGCATGTCCCTGGCGGATTGCGGAAATCCCATGATGTCTGCCCTGGTGCTGCCCTATGTTTTCCGGGACAGGGAGCATTTCTGGAATGTGTGCAGCAGTGAGTTGGGAAGGGAAATACTGGATAATATCCAGGACTGTACCGGAATGATTGGACTGGCCTACCTGGACGAAGGGGCCAGAAACTTCTTTACCACAGACCGGCCGGTGCGGAGGCTGGAGGATATGAAGGGACTGAAAATCCGGGTACAGGTGGCGTCCATGATGGGCGATACCGTGGAAGCACTGGGTGCCGTGGCCGTGCCCATTGCCTATGCAGAGCTTTATACGGCCCTGGAGTCAGGGACCATTGACGGAGCCGAGAACCCGGCGGTGAGCTATTATTATAATAAATTTTATAAGGTTGCCCCCTATTATGTAAAGGACAGCCATACCTATACGCCAGGGGTAATTCTGATGAGCAAAATTACCTGGAAAAACCTGAAGAGGGAATATCAGGACGCCCTGGTGCAGGCGGCGAAGGAGACCCAGGAATATAACCGGACAGCCATAGAGGAAGCGGACAGGAAGGCATACGAGGCTCTGGAGAAGGAGGGCGTTACGATTCTGGAGCCCCAGGACCCGGACGCCTGGAGCCAGGCAATGGAGCCGGTATATCGGAAATATGGCGGAGAATATCTGGACCTGATTGAAAAAATCCGGCAGATGCAGTAAGACAGATACAATTAGACAGATACGGCAAGACAGATACAGTAAGACAAGTAAATCAAGACATATACACCATGACAGGAGGAAGGCCGCAATGGCAACAGGACTTATGAAACTGCCCGAAAACCGGGTGCGGAGAAATTACACAGGGGGAGCGGGAATTGACCGGCTCCACGGAAAGGAACAGTGGTCGGACAACAATATGCCCGAGGAATGGGTGGGTTCCATGGTGGAAGCCTCCAATCCGGGAATGGAGCCCATTGCACATGAGGGGCTGGCTGTGGTGGAAACTGAAGATGGTCCCAGGTTCTTACGGGACCTGATAGACGATGACCGGGAGTATTACCTGGGCTCCGGCGTTGGTAAGGACGGCAGCTGGCGTCTCAGCTTCCTGCTTAAGATTCTGGATTCAGCCATGCGGCTTCACGTACAGGCCCATCCCACCACCCGGTTTGCCAATGAAGTGATGGGAATGCCCTATGGAAAGCTTGAATGCTACTATATTCTACATGTGAGGGACGGCGTCAGTCCATACATCCGGCTGGGATTCCAGCATACGCCCGGAAGGGATGGCTGGAGGGAAATCGTGGAGAAACAGGACAAGGCCCGGATGGACGGCTGCTTTGAGAAGATTCCGGTACAGGTGGGGGAGGTCTGGTATATTCCTGGCGGAATGCCCCATGCCATAGGCGAGGGAATCACTATGCTGGAAATCATGGAGCCGTCTGATTTGGTGGTGCGGTGCGAATTTGAGCGTGAGGGAATCGTTGTGCCGGAGGACGGCCGGTTCATGGGACGGGGACTGGACTTCTGTCTGGATATTTTTGATTATACAGAGTATTCCAAAGAAGAAATCATGGAAAAATGCAGGATAGAGCCCCGGGTATTGGAGGAAACAGACGCCTTCCGGAGGGTGCGGCTGGTGGATGAAACGCTGACCTCCTGCTTCTTTGTGGAAAAACTGGAGGTGACCGGACCGGCTTTAGTAAGGCATAACCGGAAATTTAACCTGGGCGTGGTGTGTGCCGGAAGCTGCACCATGGAACAGGACGGCCAGGTGCTCAGCCTGAAGGCAGGGGACAGCTTCCTGATAGCAGCCGGGACAGAGAAGTACCAAATCCTGCCAAAAGGCAGCGCCCAGCTGGTGATGGTGTATCCGGGAAAGGATATGGATACGCTCTAGGTTATGTTTCAAACATGGCCTAATCCAGATTCAGGTTGCGCACGGAATTCCGGATGACCAGGGAGGCTTTTAGCACCGGAAGCTCTGCCGGAACACCGGATTCCAGATAACCATGGATGAAGTCAATGGCGGTCTCGGCCAGCCTGCGGACAGGGACGCTGACCGTTGACAGGGGCGGAGTCACGAAATTGGCCATGATACAGTCATCGTAGCCAAATACAGACAGGTGGTCCGGAATCCGCAACCCAAGAATATAACAGGCCCGGTAAATATTGAAGGCGGTCATGTCGTTGCAGGCAAAGATCGCCTCAGGGCGGCCGGGCTTTTGGAGCAGCTGCAGGATCCGGCCCGGAGTGGTCCCCATATCCTCCGGGTTGATGTCAAAGAGCATGTGGCTGGGGCGGCAGTCCAGCCCATGCTCCTTAAGGGCCTGGGCCATGCCGTCATAGCGGTCCCGGTAGGTGAGGTTGTCAAAGCTCTGGAAGATGCCGCCGATATTTTTGTGCCCCAGCTTAATCATGTAGGAAACCGCCTCGTAGGCGGCTTTTTTGTTGTCCAGGCGGAGACAGTGTTCCATGTCATCCTCGAAAGAACGGTTTAAATACACATAAGGGATGTCGTACTTTGCCAGGTTCATGATATGGTCGTGCTGGCTGGTGACCGGGGTAATGATGACCCCCGCTATGTCCATGCCGATTAAATTTTCTAAAATCTGTTTTTCTTTTTCCAAACTGTATTCCGTGTTGTTCAGGTAAATGATATAGCCCTTTTCTGCCGCGCAGGACTCCAGGTACTGTTCCAGCTTGGTATAGTAGATATTGGTCAGGGAAGGCAGGACCAGGGCCAGGGCCTGGCGGCGTCCGGTCTTCAGGTTGACGGCCAGGGTGTTGGGGCGGTATCCCAGTTCTGCAACTGTTTCCAGTATTTTCTGTTTTGTCTCTTCTTTCAGGTATCCTTTGCCGGAAAGGGCGCGGGATACCGTGCAGACGGAATAGCCGCATTTTTTTGCCACGTCTTTGATTGTTACCATATTCCGGTCCACCTCCCTGTGATTCTCTGAAAATGTATACACAGCTATTGTAAAGGTTTCTTGAAATAATGTCAAAATGAAAGCAGAAAAAAAGCAGGAACTTTTTAAAATAGTTTGAATTGTGAGGATTGCATAAAAATAACGTTAAAATTCTGTTAAACTTTTTTGCGGAAAGTGCTTGATGGAAAATATGTAAACGTTTATACTAAATGAGTAAAATATGTAAACGTTTAGCGAATGTTGTTACGCTGGACAACTTAAGGAAAGGGGATAACTATGAAAAAGAGAGTTTTATTAGCAGGTGTTCTTACAGCGGCAATGATGGCAATGACTGCATGCAACGGCATGCCGGGTATGGGGAATGCCCAGCCAGCAGCAACACAGGCCCAGGGAGGGGACAGCAGTGAGGCTGCCGCAGGCGATGACAAGGTATATGAGTTAAAGATTTCAACTTCCCAGACAGAGCAGGCCCTGATTACCAGGAACTACCAGAAGCTGGCTGATGTGTTAAATGAGAAATCAGGCGGCAGGCTGAAGGTAAGCGTGTTCCCGTCCGGCCAGCTTGGCAGTGACGAGGATGTGCTGGAGCAGGCCATCCAGGGCGCCAATGTGGCGGTTAACACGGATGCTTCCCGTATGGGACAGTATGTGAAGGATTTCTCCATTCTGATGATGGGCTACTTCGCAGATAACTACGATGAGTGCTATAAGATAACACAGACTGATACATTTAAGGGCTGGACAGATTCCCTGTCCAAGGACCACGGAATTAAAATCCTGTCCTTTACATTCTACGACGGCCCACGTCATTTTATGACCAACAAGCCAATCAACACGCCGGATGACCTGAAGGGCATGAGAATCCGTACCATCGGACAGGAAGTATGTACCGAGACGATCCAGGCCATGGGCGCCACTCCGATTTCCATGTCATGGGGCGAGGTTTACAACGGAATCCAGTCCAAGGCATTGGAGGGCTGCGAGGCACAGAACACATCTACATATCCATCCAGACTGTATGAAGTGTGTAAGTATCAGTCCAAGACAGGACATTTCCAGCTGATGCAGGGATTAATCTGCGGCCAGAGCTGGTTTGAGAGCCTGCCGGAAGATTTACAGACACTGCTGGTTGAGACCTCCATCGAGGTTGGCCAGGAAACAGCTGCTGACGTAATGACAGAGGCTGACGAGGCTGAGAAGGCAATGGTTGAGGCAGGAATGACCATCGTAGAGCCGGACCTAGCGCCATTTAAGGCAGCCGTTGATCCTGTATATGAGAAACTTGGCTATGCTGAACTGAGAGATAAACTGTACAAGGAGATTGGTAAGACCAATTAATCCCCAGGTACTTTCCGCAATACAGAAAGGAAGCTTTAAATGAAAAAAATTTCTGCTGTTATTTTAAAGACAGAGGAGCTTCTGGCCGGTGCAATGTTATGCATGATTGCCGTTCTGGTGTTCTGGTCCGCAGTGGCCAGAACCATAGGAATGCCGGTGAACTGGGCTCAGGATGTTTCGCTGCTGGCATTTGGATGGCTGACCTTTATCGGCTCTGATATCATCATTAAGAGCGGCGGCCTGATTCGAATCGACATGCTGTCCAACCGGTTCCCCAAGGCGGTCCAGAAGACTCTGATGCTGGTGTTTGACTTTTTCATGCTGCTGTTTTTATTGATTCTGATTGTTTACGGATTCCTGCTGGTGTCCCAGAGCTGGAACCGTACCTTTAATACCCTGAAGATGAGCTATGCCTGGTGTACCCTGGCGGTACCGGTGGGCTCCCTGCTGATGTTTTTCAGCATGATAGGCAAGGTGCTCGGTGATATCAGGAAACCAATGAAAGAATGGGGGGTTAATTAGTGTTAAGTGCGGTTGGATTTTTCTTAATTCTCCTGTTCCTTGGAATGCCGGTGGCCTTTGCGATTGCGGTGTCCGGATTTTCCTTCTTCCTGATGAGGCCGGAGATTCCGTGGACCATTCTGGTGCAGAAATCCCTGTCCACCACCCAGTCCTTTACCATGCTTGCGATTCCGCTGTTCATTTTTGCCGGTAACCTGATGAACAACACTGGCATCACATCCCGTCTGGTAAAGCTGGCAAACGTGCTGACCGGCCATATGTACGGTTCCATTGGACAGGTTTCCGTGGTTCTCTCAACCCTGATGGGCGGCGTATCCGGTTCCGCAGTTGCGGATGCAGCCATGGAATGCCGTATCCTTGGGCCTGAGATGACAAAGAGAGGCTATGCACCGGGCTGGGCCGCTGCAATCAACTGTCTGTCAGGACTGATTGTAGCCACAATTCCGCCGTCCATGGGCCTGATTCTGTACGGCACTGTGGGCGAGGTTTCCATTGGACGCCTGTTCGTAGCCGGATTCCTTCCAGGTATCATTATGTGTATCTTCATGATGATTGCCACCTCCTGGTCCGCGCGCCACTACGGATATCAGCCGGACCATGATAAGCCATCACCTCCAGGGGTTATCATCAAGTCCTGTTTTGAGAGTATATGGGCGCTTATGTTCCCAATCCTGCTGATTGTGCTGATTCGTTTCGGCGTCATGACCCCGTCGGAATCCGGTGCCTTTGCCGTGTTCTATGCACTGTTTGTAGGTATCTTCATTTATAAGGAACTGAACCTTGAGAAGTTTAAGAAGTGTATCGTGGACAGCGTAAAGGATTTATCCGTGATTACCATGATTCTGGCTTTCTCCGGCATATTCAGCTACGGCGTTGTATTTGACCAGCTGCCAAAGACTTTGACCACTCTGCTGGTAGGTCTGACCAGCAATAAATACGTGCTTCTGCTGCTGATTTTAATTATGCTGACTGTGTTCGGTATGTTTATGGAGACTACGGTCATCACCCTGATCGTTACCCCGATACTGATTCCAATTATCACACAGTACGGCATTGACCCGGTTCACTTCGGCATCATCATGATGACCATTGTTACCATGGGCTGTTCCACGCCTCCGGTTGGAGTTGCACTGTACACCTGTTCCAATATCATGGACTGTTCGGTGCAGGAGACCACGAAGTATTCGCTGCCGTTGTTCATAGCTATCCTGGCAACGCTGGCTATCTGCGTATTCTTCCCGGATCTGGTGCTGTTCCTGCCAAATATGATTTATGGTGCGGGTATGTAATCCATTATTTTATAAGTCCTGCATGGGCTGCCTTAAAAGGGCAGGCCGTGCAGGGCTTTTTGTATTATGGGCTTTAGCCTGTTGAGCATGCCGGAATACAGGGCAGCCCATGGAGCTGGGAGTGCCTCTGGGGCAGGCTGTGGACGGCTCTGCCAGCAACGACGGATCCAACCTTCTGGAGGAGATGCGGGTGGCCTATCTGCTTCACCGGCTCCGGTGGAGCCGGCAGGTTGTAAAGGAGGGAAGGCTGGTCCGCATGGATGAGGAGCGGACCGTGGTAAAAGTCAATCTGGTGGTAAAGGAATATATCATTTTTATTCACAGTATTTTCAAACTTATTAAAGGTTGGCTAAAGGTTTCTCCGCTATGATAGCTGGTAGAAAATACAGATGCCCGTACTGGGCAAAAGGAGGAAATTATGGAGGAAGCAATGGTAATCAGAAAGGACGGGACAGGTAAGCGGTTTGGATTTCTGGCAGTCCTCATGGCGGCTGTGTTCCTGGTATTTATGGGTGCTCATACGGTTTACGGGGCCGGCGGCCTGGACCTGAATACGGACTATCCGGGCATATCCGTGAAGCCGGGAGACAACCTGAATATCCCCATCACGCTGGAGAACTACACAGGGGCCAGCCTGGATGCGGATTTGGAGGTCACTGCCATGCCTGAGGGATGGGAGGGTTATCTCCAGGGCGGCAGCTATCAGGTGAGCCGCATCCATGTAAAGAACGGAGGCGACGGATCCCAGGTGACCCTTCATGTAACGGTTCCAAAGGAGCTGACAGAGGGAACCTATACGGTGGAGGTGAAGGCGTCTGCGGGCGAGGGCCTCACAGCCAGTCTGCCCATCTCGTTCATGGTAAATGAGATGAATGCGGGAAAGGGAAGCTTTACTTCGGAGTACCCCCAGCAGGAGGGAACCACAGGCACTAATTTCTCTTTCAGTACCACACTGATTAACAACGGGCTTAAGACACAGTCCTACAGCTTATCATCCAATGCGCCGTCCGGCTGGGGTGTAAGCTTTACCCCCACCGGCGAGACAGCCAAGGTGGCTGCCCTCGAGGTGGAGTCCGGCGCCAGCAAGGGCATGACTGTGTCGGTGACGCCGCCGGAGGGGGTTGCGGCAGGGGAATATGACATATCCTGCAGCGCTGTGTCGGCTGAGGAGACATTGGACACCAGCCTGAAGGTGGTCATTACAGGCAGCTATGGCCTTAAGGTTTCCACCCCGGACGGCCGCCTGAGCTTTGACGCCTATGCGGGGCGGTCCTCGGATGTGACGCTTAACATCACCAATACTGGCAACGTGGACCTGGAAAATGTTTCTCTGAATTCATCCCTGCCAACAGGCTGGACCGTGACCTACAACACGGAGAACAACATTATCCCCTCCATACCGGCAGGAAGCACCACAGAGGTCATTGCCCATGTAAAGCCTTCTTCGGAAGCCGTCACAGGGGATTATGTGAACACATTCACCGCAGCCTGCGAGCAGACCCAGTCCAGCGCCGACTTCCGGGTATCGGTTAAGACAAAGACGGTCTGGGGCGTGGTTGCTGTTGTCATCATACTGTGTACGGCAGGGGGCCTGGGCTATGTGTTCCGCAAATACGGCAGAAGGTAGCCCCTATGGATAGTACGCTGGAAAGGGGTCATTGTTATGGATAATGAGGAAGAAATGATGATACGGACCGAACATTTGTCCAAATCCTATGGGGAAAAGGAAGCGGTCTGTGATTTGACACTGGAAATCCGGCGGGGAGAGATATTCGGGCTGCTGGGACCAAACGGAGCAGGAAAGACCACCACCACCCTTATGCTGTTAGGGCTGACGGAGCCCACCGGCGGCAGTGCGTACATAGACGGGAAGGACTGCGCCAGGCAGGCCATCGAAGTCAAGCGGATGGTGGGGTATCTGCCGGATAATGTGGGGTTTTATTCCGACATGACGGGGCGGGAGAACCTTCGATTTACAGGACAGCTTAACGGACTGTCCGGTGACGTGATAGACAGGCGGATGGAGGAACTGCTGGAAAAGGTGGGGATGACAGAGGCTGCCGACCAGAAGGCGGGAACCTATTCACGGGGCATGAGACAGCGTCTGGGAATCGCCGATGTCCTGATGAAGGACCCCAAGGTGGTTATCATGGATGAACCCACCCTGGGAATCGACCCGGAAGGAATGCGGGAGCTGATGACACTGATACGCAGCCTGGCGGAGGATGATAAAAGGACCATCCTCATATCCTCCCACCAGCTTTATCAGATTCAGCAGATTTGCGACCGGGTGGGGCTTTTTGTGGATGGAAGGCTCATTGCCTGCGGGCGGATTGACGAATTGGCAGGCCAGATTCGCCGTGAAGGGCATTATGCCCTGGAGGCATCTGCCTTTCCCGATGACAGCGGATTTGAGGAACTGTTAAGGAACCTTGGAAACGTGGAACAGGTGGAGCGGACCGGTGATTTTTACGTGGTCCATTCCAGGTCGGACCTGTGCAGGGAGTTAAACCGCAGGGCCCTGGAAAAGGGGTATACCCTGCGCCACTTAAGACAGCGGGGAAATGACCTGGATGAAATTTACCGCAGATATTTTGAGAAAGGAGAGCAGAAAAATGGTGGTCTCAATCAAAAGAAAAATAAAGGATTCCTTTCTTTCAGCAGGCAGAAGCGGTAAGAATATATCTGGCGGAGGCGCAAAGACGGGACCGGGTAAGGGCATGGGCGGCATGGCTGCCCTGTACCGCAAGGAGATGTCGGACCATATACGGAGCAAACGGTTCCTGATTGTGCTGGGGCTGATTCTGCTGACCAGCTGCGCCAGCATATACGGGGCCCTGACCAGCCTTTCGGATGCGGTTGCATCTGATTCCGGCTATATATTCCTGAAGCTTTTCACCTTAAGCGGAAGCTCCATTCCTTCCTTTACCTCCTTCATTGCGCTGTTAGGACCGTTTGTGGGGCTGAGCCTTGGGTTTGACGCAATCAACAGCGAGCGCTCCGAAGGCACCTTAAACCGCCTGGTGGCGCAGCCCATTTACCGGGATGCGGTCATAAACGGTAAGTTCCTGGCAGGCGCCACAATTATTTTCCTCATGGTCTTTTCCATGGGACTCATTGCAGGCGCCGTGGGGCTTTTGGCCACAGGGGTGCCGCCTGCTGCCGAGGAAACTGGACGGGTGCTGGTGCTGCTGTTCTTTACCTCTGTCTATATCTGCTTCTGGCTGGCGCTGTCCATTCTCTGCTCCGTGCTGTGCCGCCATGCAGCCACCTCGGCCATGATTGTGATTGCGCTGTGGATTTTCTATGCGCTGTTCATGACGCTGGTGGTGAGCATTGTGGCAAATGCCCTGTATCCCATGGGGCAGACCGCATCGGCAGGCCGGATTCTGGACAATTACAGCTGCCAGATGAGCCTGAACCGTCTGTCTCCCTATTACCTGTACAGCGAGGCAGTGTCCACCATTATGAATCCCATGGTGCGCTCCACCAACATCATCCTGCCCCAGCAGATGTCGGGCGCTATCACCGGGTATCTGTCATTGGGACAGAGCTGCCTGCTGGTATGGCCCCATCTGACGGGTCTGCTGGCACTGACAGCCGTGGTGTTCGCCGCTTCCTACATCAGCTTCATGAGAAGGGAGATACGCAGCAGGTAAAAGCGCCATACAGCAGGTAAAAGAGCTGTACAGGCTGCATGACGGCATCAATTATACGGGTTTGTGAATTATCTGTGAAATCCACCTCTTTTCTCTTGCGGTTCGTACAGAATTGAGAGAGAATACAGGTGGATTTTTCAGACATGACTCAACACAGGGAGAGGATATAGATGAGGGTCTTGATTGTGGAGGATAACAGGCGGCTGGCAGAGTCCATCCGTGACATATTGAAGCACTGGTATGACTGCGATATCTGCGGAGACGGCAGTACCGGCTGCTGGCTCTTAAAGGACGGCGGCTACGATGCAGCCATTCTGGACCTGATGCTGCCCGGAATGGACGGAATCACCCTGTTAAGGGAGGCCAGGAAAATGGGATGTCCTGTTCCCGTGCTGATACTATCAGCCAAAAGCGAGCTGGAGGACAGGGTGACGGGGCTGGAAAGCGGCGCTGATTACTATCTGACAAAGCCCTTCGACATGCAGGAGCTACTGGCTGTGATGAAGACCATCCTGAGGCGCAGGGGGGAGGTGATTCCCGAAAGCCTGAACCTGGGCAACATCTCACTGAGCCAGGCAGACTATACCTTAAGGGGGCCGGGCAAAAGCATACAGCTGGGCAAGAAAGAGTACGACATCATGCGGATTCTGATGGTGAACCGGGATATGGTGGTTTCCAAGGAAACCCTTTTGTCGAGGGTGTGGGGAAATGATGCGGAGGCAGTGGAAAACAATGTGGAGATTTACATATCTTTTCTGAGAAAGAAGCTGGATTTCCTCAAGGCGGATGTGATGATTGTCACTATCCGCAAGCTGGGATACAGGATTGTGGAAAAGAACAGCAGGGAGGTGCTTTGATGAAGGAAATAGGCAGGCTTCGGCTTAAGTTCATTATTTATAACATGCTGGTGGTGACAGCGGTCATAGGCATAACCTTCTGCGCAGTGACCTCCGTGGTAAAACGGAGGGTGAATGACCAGGGGAGCCTGGCTCTGTCCAGGGTGGTATCCCGGAAGGAACATCCCCTGATATTTGCAGCCATGTCCCCGGTTCAGATTCCGTATTTTACTGTTCTGGTGGGAGCGGACGGCGTGGTGACGCTGGGGGAAGGATATGACGCCTCCTGGGAACCGGGATTCCTGGAACAGATGGCTGTCCTGGGCATGACCGGGGAGGAGGATATGGGAATACTGGACGCGTATCATCTGAGATATTTAAGAATCAGCCAGCCGGCAGGGCATATGATTGCATTTGCAGATACCACCTATGAGGATTCACTGAGGAACGGGGTTATGAAATACGGGGGAATGGCCTGCGTGGCTATCTGGCTGGGATTCTTTGCGCTGTCCTATTTCTTTTCCCGGTGGGCCGTGAAGCCGGTGGAGGAATCTGTCCGCATGCAGAAGCAGTTTGTGGCAGATGCCTCCCATGAGTTAAAGACCCCGCTGACCGTGATTACGGCCAATGCAGAGCTTTTGCAGGAACGGTATGCAGGCATATCGGCGGAGGCGGACAAGTGGATGGAGCATGTGAACCAGGAGTGCAGGGAAATGCGATCCCTGGTGGAAAGTCTCCTGCTTCTGGCCAGGAACGATTCCTATGTACCGAGGAAGGGGGAATTTACCCGGTTCAGCTTAAGTGATTTGGTTATGGAGAAGATACTGATCTTTGAACCTGTATTTTACCAGGAGGAGAAGGTGCTGGAATATAAAATAGAGGATGATGTGATGATGATGGGGAACCCCTCCCGGATGGGGCAGTTAATCAAGGCCCTCATGGACAACGCGGTAAAATATTCCGTGCCAAGGGGACGGACAGAGGTAAGATTGGAGCCGGCCGGCCGCAGCAAGGCAAGGCTGTGGGTGTGCAGCCAGGGAGAACCCATACCTGAGGACAGACGCAGGCTGATTTTCAGAAGGTTTTACAGGGATGACAGCGCCAGGAGCAGCACAAACGGTTATGGCCTGGGGCTGGCCATAGCAGCAGAGACAGCCAGGAGCCACAGGGCAGGAATCGGGGTGGAGTACAGGGACGGTATGAACTGTTTTTACGTGACCGTGAAAAGGAAACGTCCTTTTTATTATTTTCCGTGAAGGGCACAGGCATCGGCATTGCGGCGGAAGCCCTGGACATCGGCATGAACGGCCACCTGTCCAAGCCCATCCCCATGGAGGAGCTGCTGCGGAAGCTGGATGCATGTCTGTAACTGGATACAGTTGTGGATATTAGATAAAAAAGTGGAAACCAGGTTCAGAAATCACGACAAAATTACTTAAAAAGCGGTTTTTACCCTCCTTCTTTTCTGCTATGATGAAACCATCAGAAATGAGAAGGAGGGTATTATTATGAAGAAAAAACTGGCACTTTTGCTGGCATGCTCCATGGCTTTAAGCCTTACTGCCTGCGGAGGCGGCAACAAGGCGGCAGAAACCACGGCTGCATCTGAGACTGCCACGGCAGCCGCTGCAGAGGCTGCAAAGGAGGAGAGCAAGGCTGAGGCAGCGGAAACCACGGCGGCTGAGGCTGCGGGCGGGGACATGGATGCCCTCATCGAGGCAGCCAAGGCTGAAGGCGAACTGACTGTATACGGCTCCTGCGAGGAGGAATATCTGTCTGCTGCCTGCCAGAATTTTGAGAAGCTGTACGGAATCAAGACAAAATACCAGAGACTTTCCACATCAGAGGTTTACACCAAGATATCCGAGGAAGCAGGCAAGCCATCTGCCGACGTATGGTTCGGCGGAACCACAGACCCCTATAACGAGGCAGTGGCCGACGGCCTTCTGATGGAGTATGACGCCATCAATGCCAAGAACCTGATTGGCGACCAGTACAAGGATCCGACCAACTGCTGGTACGGCATCTATAAGGGCATCCTGGGCTTCATGGTCAATACGGAAGAACTGGACCGTCTGGGTCTGGAAGCTCCCAAGACATGGGATGACCTGACCAAGGAAGAGTACAAAGGACTCATTATGCTGTCCAATCCCAACACGGCCGGCACGGCAAAACTGCTCATTAACACCATGGTTCAGATGAAGGGACATGACGAGGCCATGGAGTATTTCAAGGCCCTGGACAAGAACATTTCCCAGTACACCAAGTCCGGTTCCGGCCCATCCAAGATGGTAGGCCCGGGCGAGTGCGTAATCGGTATCGGATTCCTTCATGACGGCATTTACCAGATTCTTCAGGGCTATGATAATATCCAGTTAATCGTTCCTGAGGACGGAACCTCCTTTGAGGTAGGCGCTACCGCCATCTTCAACGGATGCGCACATCCAAACGCAGCCAAGCTGTGGATTGAATATGCCCTGTCTCCTGACTGTGTGGACCACGCCAAGGAGAATGGCTCCTATCAGTTCCTGGTATTAAGCAATGCCACCCAGCCTGAGGAAGCTACGAAATTTGGTCTGGATATGAACAATACCATTGACTATGATTTTGAGGATGCAAAGGAAAACAGTGCCAAGTATGTAGAGGACTTCTTCGCAGCTCTTGGAAGCTCCTCCGACAGCGCGGACTCCAGCCGTTTCTTGACAGAATAGGCAGGGCTCCAGCCGGTGTCCGGCACTTGAAAACGTAATGTAGTGTAAGCTTGCAGACGGGTGCTGCGTAATGGTTGTCATCATTCATTACGCAGCATTTGTTACATTATGGTCCTGGTTTGGCAAAAGGGACCGTAAGAAATCAAGAGGAAAAAATTCCTCGGGAAAGGGGGCCTTATTGTGGCCGGAAAACAGAGCGCTGAGCTGGAGCGCAGGAAATTTTTTTCAGACCCCATACTGGTGAGTATGATTGTGGTACTGCTGGTATTCCTGGCATTGTTTATCCTGTACCCCCTTCTGATGCTGCTGGTAGACAGCTTTTATTCGGAAGGTAAGATTACCCTGGAGGTATTCGGGAGGGTGCTGAGTCTGGAGCGGTTCCAGAAGGCTTTCAAAAACACCCTGGTGTTAGGCATGATTACGGGAATCGCGTCCACTGCCATCGGTCTGCTGTTCGCCTATGTGGGGGTGTATGTAAAGCTTAAGACAAGGGTGCTGGAGAAGCTGTTTGCCATGGTTTCCATGCTTCCCGTGGTTTCTCCGCCTTTTGTACTGTCACTGTCCATGATTATGCTGTTCGGACGAAGCGGCATCATCACCCGTTCCCTTTTGGGAATCTATGATTCCAATGTATACGGGCTGAAGGGAATCGCCATTGTACAGACACTGACCTTTTTCCCTGTATGCTATCTGATGCTGAAGGGACTATTGAAAAATATCGACCCCTCCCTGGAGGAGGCCACAAGGGACATGGGAGCTACCCGTTGGAAGGTGTTCACCAGCGTCACATTTCCCCTTCTCCTTCCCGGACTGGGCAATGCATTCCTGGTAACCTTCATTGAGTCCGTGGCGGATTTCGCCAACCCTATGCTGATTGGAGGCTCCTACGACACACTGGCCACCACCATCTACCTTCAGGTAACAGGGGCCTATGACTCCACCGGCGCAGCGGCCATGTCCGTGGTGCTCCTGTCCCTGACCGTGGTGCTGTTCCTGATTCAGAAGTATTATCTGGAGAAGAAGACAGCAGCCACCCTTACGGGAAAGGCCTCCCGCATGAGAATGCTCATAGAGGATAAGAGCGTTACGGTTCCGCTGACCATTTTCTGCGGCGCAGTGTCAGCCTTTGTCATGCTGATGTACATTATGGTGCCCTTTGGCGCCCTGTTCACCCTCTGGGGCAGGGATTACAGCCTGAGTCTTAAATGGTTCCAGTACATGTTCAAGACCAGCGGACTTAAGGCATTTAAGGACTCCTTTGTCCTGTCCCTGATTGCGGCTCCCCTGACAGCCTTCCTGTCCATGGTTATCTCCTATCTGGTGGTAAAGAAACGGTTTAAGGCCAAGGGATTTATTGAATTTGTATCCATGCTGGCCATGGCAGTGCCCGGCACCGTGCTGGGTATCGGATATATCAGGGGCTATGCCAACGGCCTGTTCAGGACCGGCGTCATGAGCGGACTTTACGGCACCGGCCTTATCCTGATTATCGTATTCATTGTGCGCAGCCTTCCCACCGGCACCAGAAGCGGCATCTCAGCCCTGCGCCAGATTGACAAGTCCATCGAGGAATCAGCCTGCGATATGGGCGCTAACTCCGCCAAGGTGTTTATGACCGTAACACTTCCACTGATTAAGGATTCCTTTTTCAGCGGCCTGGTGACAGCCTTTGTGCGGAGCATCACGGCAATTTCGGCCATCATTCTTCTGGTGACGCCCGACTTCTTACTCATCACCTGCCAGATCAATGAGCAGGCTGAGAAGGGCAATTACGGCGTGGCATGCGCCTATGCAACCGTTCTGATCATCATAACCTACGGCGCGGTACTTATCATGAATACCCTGATGAAGTTCTTCGGAGTCAGCAGGAAGATAAAGCAGGAGAACTAAGCGCTCACAGCGGGCCGCTGCGCTAAGCGGTCAAAGGACGCCCGCTAAGCGCCAGTGGCATGCATCGCACGTAAGCGTCTAAAGGACAGACGCTAAGTGCTCATAGCGAGGAGGAAAGTTTATATGGATAAACAGAAAAAAGGTGTTCGTCTGGAACACATTTCCAAAATATATACAGATCCAAAGACAGGAAAGGAATTCTATGCAGTGCAGGATACCACCCTGGATATCGAGCCCGGCACCTTCGTGACGCTCCTGGGGCCTTCGGGATGCGGCAAGACCACCACCCTGCGCATGATTGCGGGATTTGAGAGCCCGGATGAGGGGGATATCTACCTGGGGGATGAGGCCATCAATGCACTGACACCCAATAAGAGGGATACGGCCATGGTGTTCCAGAGCTACGCCCTTCTGCCCCATTACAATGTATTTGACAATGTGGCCTATGGCCTTAGGATACGCAAGCTCCCCAAGGAGGAGATTCATGAGAGGGTCATGAACATCCTTAAGCTGGTGGAGATGGAGGGCATGGAGTCCCGCATGACCAACCAGCTCTCCGGCGGCCAGCAGCAGCGTGTGGCCCTGGCCAGGGCCCTTGTCATCGAGCCCAGCGTACTGCTCTTTGACGAGCCCTTAAGCAACCTGGACGCCAAGCTGAGGGTCACCATGAGGACGGAAATTCGTAAAATCCAGCAGAAGGTGGGCATTACGGCCATCTATGTGACCCATGACCAGTCCGAGGCCATGAGCATTTCCGATAAAATCATTATCATGAGCAAGGGGAAGGTGGAGCAGATTGGGACGCCCAGGGAGATTTACTACCATCCCAATTCCAGGTTCGTGGCAGACTTCATCGGGGAGGCCAATTTCCTGGAGGCCAAGGTCAGGTCCGCAAGCGGTGAAAAGGCGGTCATCGACGTGGTGGGACAGGAGCTTACGGTCAACAATTTTGCAAAGGCAGGGCCAGGGGACGCAGCCGTGCTGGTCATCCGGCCTGAGGGGGCAACCCTGGCGGAGCAGGGGCTTTTGGAAGGCACTGTGACCCTGTCCACCTTCATGGGATCCTATCAGTACTATCAGGTTATGGTGGGGAACATGGAGATTCAGATTACGGATTACAATCCCGTGAACCGCAGGATATACGAGGTGGGGGAAAAGGCGTACCTGGATTTCGATCCCAAGGGGGTTTACATCCTGTAGACGCATTGGTATAATGTCGAAAGATATGATGCCCGGGCCGGTTCGGTTCCGGCCTGGCCGGAGAAAGGCCACCGGCCGGACCGTGTGCATACCCCGCAGGGGCAGGCCGGAGGACGTGGTTTGGCAGGCAGTATGAGGAATCGGATGGGTATGAAGAAGAGTTGGAACATATATATTGCAGTGATAGGGATGTCCCTCTGCCTGGCCGGCTGCGCAGGCAGCGGGACTTCTGCGGCTGCGGGCCATGTGGCAGATGTGGCAGGCGCGGATCATGTGGCAGGCGCGGATCATGTGGCAGGCGCGGACCATGTGGCAGGTGCGGATCATGTGGCAGGTGCGGACCATGCAGGGGATGAGGAGCTGGTGATTTACTGCCCTCATCCCCTTGAGTTCATCAACCCCATTGTGTCGGAATTTGAGGGACGGACCGGAATACGGGTCTATGTCCAGACCGGGGGCACGGGGGAGCTCCTTAAGATGGCGGAGGAGGGGAGCGCTCCTCCCTGCGACATATTCTGGGGCGGTTCCTTTTCCACCACCAGTCCCAAGAGGGAGCTGTTTGAGCCCTACATAAGCTGCAATGAGGATATGGTGCGGGATGAGTTTAAGAACAGGGAAGGCAATATGAGCCGGTTCACGGATATTCCCAGCGTAATCATGGTGAATACAAACCTGATTGGGGATGTGGAGGTGGAGGGCTACGAGGATTTGTTAAAGCCGGAGCTGAAAGGCAGAATTGCCATGTGCGACCCTGCCACGTCGTCCTCGGCCTACGAGCATCTCATCAATATGCTCTATGCCATGGGGGACGGGGAGCCGGAACAGGGCTGGGATTACGTGGAGGACTTCTGCCGGAACCTGGACGGCATCCTGTTAGGCGGATCCGGGGAGGTGTATCAGGGGGTGGCTCAGGGAAAATACGCCGTGGGCCTTACCTTTGAGGAGGCTGCCGCCCACTATGTGGCGGACAAAGGACCGGTAAAGCTGGTGTATATGAAGGAGGGGGTTATTTCCACGCCGGACAGCGTCTGTATCGTAAAGGGCAGCCGCCATGTGGAGGAGGCCAGGGATTTTGTGGACTTTGTAACGGGTAAGGACGCCCAGACCGTTATCTCCATGAGGCTGGACCGCCGTTCCGTGAGAAAGGATGTGGAGGAACCTTCCTATCTGCCGGATAAGGAGGACATCCACATCATATACAGCAGGGAGGACGAGGTGAATTCCAGAAAGGGGACGTGGCTGGAGCATTTTGCCTCTATTTACAACAGGGTGCTTGAGGAGGATGCAGGCATGTCCGGGGAGGTGGGAAGCCAGTGAAGAAGGAACGGTATTTCCGCCATGAACTGGAGCGCATGTTTATCGCCTACGCCATTGTCCCGGCGGTCATATTCACCCTGGTGTGCGGCCTGCTCTTCATGGCAGTGCTGCTCCACGGGAAAAAGAGCGGCAATATTGAGCACAACCGGTATGTGGCCGGCCTGCTGGACAATGTGCTGGCGCGGTATGAGGAGGGTGTGGAGGAGATGGCTTCGCGGCCAGGCTGCTTTGACAAAGTCCGCGACCAGAACGGAAAGGCTGAGCTGTTTGGGATATTTTACGGCATCACCAACAGCCTGGGCCTGGAGGGAGATTTGTTTGTCATGGACAGCAGCAGGAACATCCTTCTTTCCAGCCGCAGCGGCCTCCCCCAGTTCCTGGATATGCCGGAGGATGTGTCCTGGGGCATATTTGACGATATGGACCGGGAACCCCATAAGACGGCCCTCAGTCTGGCGGAAGGATGGAAAAACGGCGGCAGTACGATCGCCATAGGGCGGAGCGTGATGGATGGGAACCGGAAGCTGGGCTATATCCTGTGTTCCATTCCCAGCAGCCAGTTTAAGGCCCTTGTGGACAAGCCGGATATCCAGACCATTATTGCCGATCCCTTTGGCTGGGCTTATGTCAGCAGTAATTACAGCTTCTTAAACAGCAGCAACCAGGTCATGAAGGTCCTCAGAGAGTCGGGCAGGTATTTAAGCCATGAGAAGCAGATGTACCTGGTGTCCAGGCAGCGGGTTCCCAGGGGAGGGTTTACCGTGTATTCCATCTCCGATATCCAGAACATCGTCATTTCCCTGGGCCTGGGCAGCGGCCTGGTCATCACGGCCCTGGTGCTCATGACCCTGTGGATGCTTCTCAACTCCAGGAAGGTGACGGAGAAAAAGACAGAGGATTTCTATAAAATCCTGGATGTGATGGAGAATGCCAGGGACGGCGACCTGGAAGGTGTCATACGGATACAGAGCAACAATGAATTCAAAATCATTGCCGACGCCTATAACGAGACCATACAGAGCCTGAGAATCCAGATGGAGAACAACAGGAAGATGGCGGAGCTGGTGTCCATGGCCCAGAACAAGCAGCTGGAATCCCAGTTTAACCCCCATTTCCTGTACAATACCCTGGAAAACATCCGGTACATGTGCAAGCTGGAGCCTGCAACGGCGGAGCGGATGGTGTTCAGCCTGTCAAACCTTCTGCGCTACAGCCTGGACGGCAGCAAGGCAGAGGTGACCTTAAGGGAGGACTTAGAGCACCTGGAATCCTATCTGACCATATTAAAGCGCAGGTTCGGGGAACGGTTCCTCTGCCGGATTGACGTGGAGCCGGAAGCCATGGACCTGCGGATTCCCAAGCTGGTGCTCCAGCCCATGATTGAGAATGCGGTGAAATACGGGTTTGGAAAGCAGCTCAACCTGACCGTGGAGCTGAAAGCCTATATCCATGAGGGGAAACTAATCATGATATGCCGGGACGACGGGGTGGGAATCCCACAGGGAACCTTAAGCGGGCTGACAGCTCTGCTGGAACAGAAGGAAATTCCCAGAAGGCATTCGGGACTGTATAACATTCACAGAAGAATCGATATCCTGTACGGACGCCCCTACGGGGTGGAGATCAGAAGCGCGGAGGGGCACGGCACCACCCTGGTGGTGACCCTGCCGGTGAAAAGAGAGGAATCAGACGGATGTTGCGTGTATTGATTGCGGAAGACGAAGAGATGATAAAAAGGGGCTGGTCTATACCACGGACTGGCTGTCCATGGACTGCGTGGTGGTGGCGGAGGCCGCCGACGGTCAGGACGGATATGAGAAGATTCTGGAGTACAGGCCGGATGTGGTCATAGCGGATATCTGCATGCCCTTTATGGACGGCATAGAGATGATAAAGAAAGCCTCGGAGCAGATAAGGTTTAAGAGCATCCTCCTGACCAGCTACGCGGATTTTGAGTATGCCAGGCGCGCCATCGAGGCCAGGGTCTGCGAGTACCTACTAAAGCCTGTGGATGAGGAGGCCCTGGCAGGCATCATGGAACGGCTGGGGGAGGAAATCGTAAGCAGCCGCCAGGTGGAGCATGTGATGGAGCAGGCCGAGATAGAGGGGGGCAACCTGAACCTGGAGTACTACATGCAGCTGGACCTGTCGGAGAACCAGTATGTTTCCAGGGCTATAAAGGCCATACGGGAGGATTTTGCCAGGAAGCTGAGCATTGAGTCCATCTCAGATGACCTGGGGGTCAGCGCCAGCTACCTGAGCCGGAAATTCAAGGAGGTCACGGGACAGACCTTCCTGGATTTCCTCAACAAATACAGGGTCCAGCAGGCCATTGTGATGCTGGGCACCAGACAGTACAGAATCAGTGAGATATCAGAGGCCACCGGGTTTACGGACTACAAGCATTTCTGCTCCGTGTTCAAAAAGTACACCTCCAAATCTCCCACCAAGTTTATCAAAGGGGTGTCGTGAGAATTCGTAAGAAACCTTACAATTATCTCCAAGGACGAAATTGCCTTGACCTTAGAGCGGCTCCATGGTTTATGCTGTATATGTCAGAAATGACGCTGGCCCGGACTGCTTTGTATCAAAGCGCCGGGCCATCCCCCTTTTTACGGGGCAGTTAAACAATCAGGCATAGTGATATTTGGTCCTGTATCTGCGTAGAAAATAAAGGCACAGCAGTACTCCGCCGAATTCCGCTATGGGAATGGCCAGCCACACGCCGTCCATCCCGATGATGAGGGGCAGCACCAGCAGGCTGGTGATAATCAGGCCAAAGGTGCGCACGAAGGAGATGATGGCGGATATCCGTCCGTCGGACAGGGCCGTGAACAGGGCGGAGGCAAAGATGGTGAAGCCGGAAAAGAGGAAGCTGCATGCAAATATCATGAATCCGTGCCTTGCCAGTTCATAGACCGGCGTTCCCCTGCGGGCGAAAATCTCCACCACCAGGCTGCCGCCCAGCCGGGCCATGAGGAAAACAGCCAGGGAGGAGGCTGCCGTGAAAATGAGGGAGGTTATAAATACCTGTCTGAGCTGCTGGTGGTTCCTGCTTCCGTAGTTAAAGCTGATGACAGGAGACACGCCCTGGGAAAATCCCATAAACAATGCATTTAGCAGAAACTGGGAATACTGGATGATGGTGATGGCCGCCACCCCGTCCTCGCCTGCAAAATGCATCATCAGCAGATTGAACAGGAAGGTGATGACGCCGGAGGAAAGGTTTGTCACCATCTCGGAGGAACCGTTGAGACAGGCTTCTCCCAGCTCCCTTTTTACAATGCGGGGCCGTACGAACCACAGGCTCTTTCTGGCGGCGGCAAAGTAGATGAGGCCGATTAGGGCCGGTATGGTGTAGCCGGTGACCGTGGCAATGGCTGCCCCGGCAATCCCCATTCCCATGGGTACAATCAGCACATAATCCAGCGCTGCGTTGGCAATGCCTGCCAGAAGGGTGAGGAACAGTCCGATGCCTGGCTTCCCCTCCGTGACAAAATACATCTGAAATTGGATCTGAAGCATGAGGGAGGGAGCAAAAGCCAGCTGCCAGCGCAGGTAGGTGACGCAGTCCTCTAGGAGCAGGTCGCTGGCTCCCAGCATACGGGAAAGGGGCACTGCCGTCAGGTTCCCGATGATTGCAAAGGCCAGTCCGATTATGATATTCAGCAGAATAATGGCGGTGAAGGTTTCCCTGGCGCTGTCAGGCCGGCCTTCTCCCATTTTTTTTGCCACGATGGCATTGCTTCCCATGGACAGCATGACGGAGATGCCCAGCACGATGTTAATCACAGGGTAGACGATATTGACGGATGAAAGAGCGTTGGTGCTGACGAACCGGGATACGAAAACCCCGTCCACAATGGTGTACAGGGACATCACCACCATCATGACAGTGGTGGGCAGCGCAAACAGCAGCAGAGACCCGAATGTAAATTTTTTGGATAATGAATGACTCATGTTAACACTCCTGTTTTAATTCAATAAGTTAAGTATGGTTGGAACTTGATAATTTCAGCTGCAGGTATTATCATATGCTATAGGGTAACCCGATAGTCAAGAGGAGATTAGCGAAAATGGAAAAACAGTCGGAACTATATTTTACCACCGGGGAATTCGCCAGAATACTGGGGGTCGGGAAGCACACTTTATTTCACTACGACGAAATAGGCCTTTTTTCCCCGGCCATTAAGGAGGAGAACGGATACAGGTATTATTTTGTATGGCAGATGGACACGTTCGAGGTCATTCGCGCCCTGCAGAAATTGGGAATGTCCCTGGGGGAAATCAAGGAGTATATGGAAAACCGTTCCCCGGAGCGGTTCATGTCCATGATAGACGGAAAGAAGCGCCAGATTGACGAGGAGATACGGCGTCTGAAGAATATGAAGCGCTTTATCCTTCATGAGGAAGAGTCGGTGAGGCTGGCCATGAACACCGCGTTGGACGAGCCAAGGCTGGTGGAGAGGGACAGGGAATATCTGCTGGTGTCGGACATCAGCGCGGGATCGGAGCGGAAGGCCGCGGTGGAGATTGCGGAGCATGTCAGAATGCAGGAAAAGTACCATGGAGCAGTGGGCGCAGTGGGCTCCATTTATCTGGGGAAGGACCTGGACCGGGGCATATATGACCGCTACGTGAAGGTGTATACCAGGCTGGATAAGAAAACTGCCTCCCACCGGGTTCAGAAACGGCCGGAGGGAACTTATGTGGAGCTGTACAGCAGGGGTCACCTGTGGGACATGGAAAATCCCTACCGCCTCATCAGCGCCTTTGCGGGGGAGCGGGGAATCCGGCTGGGGCAGATGTGGTATGAGGATTTGATGCTGGATGAGCTGACGGTGAAGGAGTACGAACAGTATATAGTAAAGGTTATGGTACCGGTGGAGGATGGGGTGTCAGAGGGATGAGTATTACAGGAGGGCTTCTCAGAGGGCGCCGGATACCGGAATGGGAGGCGTGGTACTGGTACGGGGAGGCTGGATAAGCGGTTTTCCGATGGAGACCTGACCGTGGTGCTGGATATACACCGCCCCAACCTGTGTGAAGATTTTAAGGGGTAGGGCCCGAGCTGCCGCCCTCCATGAACTTGACCGGAGAGCATCCCACATATTTTTTAAACACTTTGATGAAATATTTATAATCCGAGAAGCCCACAAGGTCTGCAATTTCGTAGACCTTGTATTTGTTTTCCTTCAGCAGGTCCACGGCCTTCTGCATCCGGTAGCGGTTCAGATAGTCGTTGAAGGTGTAGCCGGTGAAGCTCTTAAACT
This sequence comes from [Clostridium] clostridioforme AGR2157, assembly GCF_000424325.1. Taxonomy (GTDB): domain Bacteria; phylum Bacillota; class Clostridia; order Lachnospirales; family Lachnospiraceae; genus Enterocloster; species Enterocloster clostridioformis_A. Next base: position 66,338 of record NZ_AUJR01000016.1, on the reverse strand, counting down.
TGGAGTTCAGATAGGTGCAGGACATGCCGCACTGTTCGCTGATATCCGTAAGAGACAGGTGGGAGCTGTAGTGGTTTCGGATGCAGTCCATCATGTGATCCACATGGCGGTTTCCTTCGGGGCTGTCCCCTGTTTCCGGCTCGTCCAGTATGCCTAACTTCCGTTTTTCCATGTCCAGCTGCTTCATCTCATGCCTGAGCCTGGCCGCTGCCAGCTGCTTGGCTTTAATCTTTCCAAGAGCGTCATAGAGCTCGTTAAAATTCACAGGCTTAAGTAGGTATTCCGTGACTCCCAGGCGGATAGCTTTCCTGGCGTACTCAAAATCGCTGTAGCCGGACACGATGATGGCGTCATAGCCGTATTCTTCTATGCTGTCCTCCAGCATGGAAAGGCCGTCCTTTACAGGCATGTTGATGTCCACCACCACGATATCCGGGTTGGTATCCCGGATTTTTTCCAGTCCCTTCAGTCCGTCCGCTGCCTCCCCTACCACCACGCAGTCCGCGTCCTGCCAGTTTACCATGAACAGCAGGCCTTTGCGTATGATGTCCTCGTCCTCAACAATCAGGACTTTATACATATGTATCCTCCTCCATATCCGCGGGAAGTGTGACGCTCACCCGCGTTCCGTTTCCGGGGGAGCTCTCAATGGTCAGGCCGTAGGAAGGGCCGTAGAGGAGCCGCACTACCCGGTGGGAATTATATAATCCGATATGTTCCCTGTAAATATCCTCCTGCTCCAGGGCTTCCCGCAGCTCCGTCAGTTTTTCCCGGCTGATGCCGCTGCCGTTGTCCTCCACGCACAGCACCAGGGTGCTGTCCTCCATACGGGCCGTGATGGTGACGGATACACAGTGGGCATCCTTCATTCCGTGGACCAGGGAATTCTCCACCACCGGCTGCAGGAGCAGCTTTGGAATCCTTAAGTCCATCAGCTCCTCAGGGATGTCGATATGGTAATTCAGCCTGCGGTTATAGCGCATCTTCTGGAGCAGGAGATAGTCGTTGATGTATTCGATGTCGGTCTGCAGGGGCACGATGGTGCTGCCGTAAAATATGCTGTAGCGCATCAGGTTGGCAAAGGCCATGACCATTTCCGAGGCCTTCTGGGAGTCAATGGCAATCTCATAGCGGAGGGTTTCCAATACATTAAAGATAAAATGGGGGTTAAACTGTTCCTCCAGCTGTTTGATTTCCATGGTGCGCTTGCGCTCCGCCAGCTCGCTGTTGTGAAGCATCAGCTCCTCGCGCTGAATCACCATGTTGCGGAACGCGTCGTTGAGCATACGGAATTCGTCAAACACCTGGCTCTTTAAGCGGTAGTCCATATTTCCCCGCCCCATTTCCTCCACCGAGGACTGGAGTTCGTCAATGGCCTGCAGGTTCTTTTTTGTGATGCGCAGGGTCAGGGGCGTAATCATGATGACCATTAGAATTCCGGCCAGCCCCAAAAACAGAATGCCGTAGGTCACAAGGCTGCGCTGGAATTCCATGGATACCAGTGTGTATAGAATCAGGGAGCTCTCAGGAAGGGCTTCCTTGTGTATATGGTAATGCTTGTTGTTGACCTTCACAATATTGCCCTTCTGCCAGTCCATCCTGTATTTGCCGGCAGGATATTTCTCCATGGGATCTGCGTTCTGCCTTCCCACTGCAAAAATCAGGTTGTCGTACCGGTCTGTGATGACCACGTCGTCCAGGGGGTATTCCCGCACCGCCTCATAAATCTGTTCGTCCATCAGATCGAAAAACAGGTATCCGCAGATACCGTCCGCGTCCGCGAGGGAGTGGGCCAGGAGCAGGTCACCTGCCTGTCCGTGGGCAAAATTCAGGCGGCTGGGCATGGTATGGGGCATGGCAGGCTCTTCCTGCATTTTTTCCACCAGGCTCTTATAGACAGCGCTGTTCAGGAATATGTCCCGGTTTCCCTCAAAGAGGCTGGAGCTTACCATGCGTCCCTCTGTATCCGTGAGGGCAAAGGTACTCCGTATAGGCTGGGACGTGGTAAAGCCGTAGAGCAGGCGGTTGACCTGGGTGGCTGCATCTGCATTTTCCAGTTTCAGGGCATCCAAAAAGCGGTAATCCGTGGAAAAGTGCTCCAAACCCTCTTTATATGATGTCACCTGGCTGTCCAGGATAGATGCCAGAAGGGCGTTGTTCTTCCGATTGCTTCCCACACTGATCCACTGGACATTGATGAACAGGAACAGCCCCATCAGCACAAAGAGCAGTGAGATGATGGAGATTGCATATTTAAAGAAAGAACGCTTGATGTAATCCCTGTACTGGTAGCCTGCCATGGCGGGTACCTCCTGGAAGTAGTGAAGTACAGTGCCATTTGGACACTGTACCTTCTAATTATATCATAGATAGAGACTAAATGCTGATGTCGTTGCTGCCGGTAACTTTAAAGAACACCAGAAGGGACAGGATACTGGTCAGGGTCAGGATGGTGGAGTAGGCTGCGGCATTGCCGAAGTTGCTCCGGATGACCTCCGCGTAGATGGCCACTGTCAGGGTCTGGGTTCTGCTGGTATACAGGATAATGGAGGAACTGAGCTCGCTGATCAGGGTAATCCAGCTCATGATGGCCCCGGAGAGCACGCCGGACATCATCATGGGCACCGTCACCTTCACAAAGGATTTGGTCTCGGTGCATCCCAGGCTTATGGCTGCCTCCTCCACGCTGGGACTGATCTGGCCGATGATTGCGGTGCTGGAACGTATGGTGTAGGGCATCCGCCGTATGGACAGGGATATGATGATGATAATGGCAGTGCCGCTGAGCAGCAGGGGCCTGCTGTTAAACGCATACAGGAAGGAGATGCCGAGGACAGAGCCGGGGATGATGTAGGGGAACATGGTCACCGTGTCCAGGATGCCCGTGAGGAAGGATCTCTTCCTGACGGTCAGATAGGATATGAGGATACCAAACACCACCACGATGGCGATGGCGCATATTCCGAACAGGTACGTGTTGAAGATAGCTGTGTTATTGTTCTTGGAGAACAGGGTGTTTCTGTAGTTTTCCAGGGAAAAGCCCCCGGTGTATACCGTTCCGCCGCCTGTTGCCAGGAAGGATGTGACGATGACCGTAATCTGTGGCAGGATGGCGATGAGCACCACCGCATACACGAACAGGTGGGACAGGATGTTGCGGGTGCCGGTGCATTTTTCCGCCACCATGGGCTTTAAGGCAGTCATGGAATAGGTGAAGCGGCTGCCCAGATAGCGCTGGAGGAAGAACAGGACCAGGGTAATGCCGATGACAATGACGCAGAGTGCGGCGGCAAAATGGTCGTCCGTGCTGACCTCCCCCATGAACTGACTGTAAATCAGCACCGGAAAGGTCTTATAGCCCTCTCCGATGAGCATGGGAGTACCAAAGTCAGAGAACACGCGCATGAACACCAGCAGGGAGCTGGCCAGCATGTTGGGCATTACCAGCGGGACGATGATCCGCATCACCCTCTGGAATGCGGTACAGCCAAGGCTTTCGGCTGCCTCGTTCAGTGAATTGTCCAGGTTCTTCAGGGCGCCGGATATGTACATGTACACCAGGGGGAAGGACTGGAGGGAGAATACCAGCACGATGCCCGCAAAACCATAAATGCCGCCCAGCTTTATGTGAAAGAGGCTGTTGAGTATTTTGGTGAAGAATCCGTTCCGCCCTAACAGCTGAATCCAGGCATAGGCCCCGATGAAAGGCGGAGACAGGTAGGAAATGACAATCAGGATGTTCAGGTATTTGCTTCCCTTAATCTGCACGCTCCGCAGCACATAGGCCATGGCCAGTCCCAGAACGGCGGCCACCAGGGTGGAGACAATGGTGACCTTGAAGCTGTTCACCAGGGTGCTCCAGTAGTATTTTCTTGCGAAGAATTTGGTGAAATAGGCAAAGCTTAAGTTTCCGTCCTCAGAAAGGACGCTTTTATAGAGCACCAGCACCAGGGGATAGACCACGAAGAGAAGGAACAGGGCCAGGATTCCCAGTGCCATTGCAACCCATATATTTAATTTTTTCTCTCCCGCATATCTCATGAATGGTCCCTCCTGACAATAAGGCTCTGACTTCCGTCCTCAGTGAACACGTTGATTTTATGGGGCTGTACGCCCAGACGGATGGGGGTGTGGTCCGGGATGATATCCCAGATATCGGAGTTTTGTATAACCTCCATCTCCCTGCCGTCTGCGGTCTCCACAAAGTAGTGGGTGGTGATGCCGAGGAATACGCTGCTTCGCACAACGGCAGGTATGCCGTCGCTGCCCTCCCGGTTGATGATGAATTCCTCCGGCCGGATGGACACCTTCACGGTCTGGCCGTCGCCCGCGCTGTCAGAAAGGTTCTCCATGGGCACGCTGTAATCCCCGATGTGAAGCAGCGTCTGTCCGTCCCTTGCCTCAATGCGCCCGTCCATGATGTTGGACAGTCCGATGAAGGTGGAAACGAAGATGTTGGAGGGCCGCTGGTACACATTCTTGGGGGTGTCAATCTGCTGGATGACGCCGCCGTTCATGACTGCGATGCGGTCCGATACAGCCAGGGCCTCCTCCTGGTCATGGGTTACATATATGGTGGTGATGCCCACCTGCTGCTGGATGCGCTTGATGGCGTTCCTCATCTCCACCCTCAGCTTGGCGTCCAGGTTGGACAGGGGTTCGTCCATGAGCAGCACCTCCGGGTGAATGACAATGGCTCTGGCCAGGGCCACCCGCTGCTGCTGGCCGCCGGAGAGCTTGGAGGGCATCCGCTTTTTCAGGTGGTCAATCTTTACCACCTTCAGGATTTCGTCCACCTGGGACTCGGACTGGTCCTGGGGCACCTTGCGGTTTTTAAGGCCGAAGGCCACATTGTCCCGGACTGACATGTGGGGGAAAATGGCGTAGTTCTGGAACACCATGCCCATGTTTCTCTTGTTGGTGGGAATGCTGTTGATGACCTTGCCGTCAATCCTGATTTCACCGCCCTCAATGGAATTGAATCCTATAATCATGCGCAGCAGGGTGGTTTTCCCACATCCGGAGGGCCCTAAGAGGGTGAAGAATTCACCGGGCCGCACGTCTAAGGACAGGCCGTTTATAATGGTATCCTTTCCGAACCGTTTGATTACATTTTCTATGCTGATAGCTACACTCATGGTTTGTAACCCTCCTTGTTATGAGTATTTAGCGCCTGTGTATCAGGCGTTTAAAAAGGACTGCCGAATCTGACCGTTTCGAGCCGCCAAGAGGTGATGTGCGGTGACAGGATGATGTGGTCAGCGTAAGAGGCAGTCCTTTGGGGGCATGTTTATGCCGGTTTTGCGTGTTCTGTCAGATGAGCGGAGCAGGTGGTTAGTCCATGGATGACTCCATATGCTCGCTAAAGAGGTTGGTAATTTCTGTCTTGTGCTCGGCAACCCAGCCCTCGTCGTAGTTATCAAACAGCTTGATTTCAGACTGAGGCGTCATGTAGTCAGCCAGCTTGGCATCCTTTCTGAGGGGCCTTACAGTCAGGTTGGAGCCCACTGCGTTCTGAATCTTCTCGGAGAGCATATAGTCCACAAATTTCTTTGCATTCTCAGGATGCTTGCAGTCCTTTAAAATCTGTACGGACTCGCCGGGGAATATGGCTCCCTCTTTGGGGAATACCACCTCAACCGCGGCGCCTTCCTTCACATAGTTGGCAGCAGGGTCTTCCCAGGTCAGGCCCACCACATACTCGCCTTCCGCAACGCCCTTGTATACCTGGCTGGAGCTGTTGGCCATCTTGCCGTCCAGGTTTGCGATGAACTGGTCCACATAAGTCCATGCCTCGTCGGATAACGGGTCTCCGTCCTTGCCCATGCCGTAGAGCATGGCCAGCAGGGACTGGAACGCGGAACTGGAGTTTACAGGGTCGCCGAATGCAATCTTGCCCTTTAACTCAGGGTTTAACAAATCCTCAAAGCCGTCAATCCTCATGTCGCCCTTTAAGTCTTTATTGACAATCATGACCGTTGGGTCTGCAAAGGCAGGGGTGAAATAGCCGGTGGTATTGCGGAACGCATCCAGCATGTTTTCATCCTCAGGCGATACATACTCCATAAACAGTTCCTTAGAGGAGGAGAGCATGGTCTGGTCAGCTACCCAGAATATATCGCCCAGTGGGTTATCCTTTTCAGACTGGGCCCTCTTTAACAGCTCGCCGGTACCTGCCACCACCACCTCTACCTTGATTCCCGTATCCTTCTCAAACTCAGGAATCACGGCGTTGTTCAGGGCCTCGCTTCTGGCCGTATAGACGACCAGCACAGGCTCCTCTTCACCGGAAGCAGCATCCTTAGCTGCCTCTGTCTTATCAGCGCCGGCCGCTGCCTCTGTCTTGGCTGCCTCTGTGCCGGAAGGCTGCTGTGGGTCGCCGGTCTTTGCCCCGCCTGCGCTGCAGCCGGTGGCTGCCAGGGCTGCTGCCATGATGACTGCGGTTGCTTTTTGAAATTTTCTCATATGAACATTCCTCCCTTAAACATATTTTTTTGCTGCACCACATTTTTCATAACTTAATTTTAGCATTTGGGTGGGGAAAGTAAATCCGACAATCTCACAAAAAGGTGGAGAATAAACAACAGACGGAGTGAAATGATTGAAAATTTCCAGTCCGTCTGTTGATATAGCTGAAGTTTACTTGTTTTTCTTGCCTTCCTTCCCCTTTTTGCCCTCTTTTCCGTCCTTTGCAGCCTTTTTATCGCTCTTTTTTGATTTTGCGGATTTCTTGGGTTCAGACTTCTTGGGCTTTTCGCCTTTGGGGGAGTCGGATTTCCTGGATTTGGAGGAAGCTTCCTTTTCTCCGGAGACAGCTTCGGAAACAGGCGGTTTCTCTGGGGCGGGCTGTCCCTCTGGGATGTACTCTATGATATCGCCGATATCACAGCCCAGCAGCGTGCAGAGGGTATCCAGGGTGTGGGTGGATACATGCATGTTTTTTTTCAGCCGTCCTATCTGGCCCGCGCTGAAATTGTAATGTTTAATCAGTCTGTACTGAGTCATGCCCTGGGCTTCCATGGTTGCCCACAGCCGGTCATAGCGTATCATGGCTTATCCTCCTTTGGCTTTTAAAGTCCGTAAAACCGGGCTTTTAAATGGCTATTATCAATAAATGGATTATACCATGAAGTATGCATAAATACAAGGATCATTGGAAGAAATGGGAATAAAAGAGAGGAAAATGGGAATAGTAGGAATGACCATATGTCACACTGTTTTCATATATAATTAGGAGGAGAATCCATGACTGATTTTAAGACCAGCGAGACAGCTAAGAACCTTATGAGAGCCTTTGCGGGAGAGAGCCAGGCCAGGAACCGCTATACCTTTGCGGCGGGGCTGGCAAAGGAGCAGAAGATGCCCATGGTGGAGGCGGTATTTTGCTACACGGCAGACCAGGAAAAGGAGCATGCAGAAATATTTTATGACTATCTGAAGCCGTTAGATAAGGAAACCATATTCATAGACGGTGGTTATCCGGTGGATTTGGAAAAGAACACCCTGGCTCAGCTGAATGCGGCAGCCCACAACGAATACGAGGAGCATGACGTGGTGTACAAATCCTTTGGAGACATTGCGGAGAAGGAAGGCTTTTCTCAGATTGCAGCCACCTTCCGTATGATTGCAAAGATTGAGAAGACCCACGGAGAGCGTTTCCGGTATCTGGCAGACCTGCTGGGAGCCGGGAACCTGTATGTCAGCCAGCAGAAGGAGACCTGGATCTGCACCAACTGCGGATATATATATGAAGGAGAAGAACCCCCTCAGTACTGTCCGGTATGCCGCCACGACCAGGGCTATTTTGCCCGCAGGGAGCTGGCGCCATGGTATTTGAAGGAGAATAATCAGGCAAAGTAGCGGGACAGGCAAAATAAGATTTTACAAAGAGGGTGAGTGGGTGGTATAATGTCCACGCAGGCAAAGCCCGGGGCCCTGATGGAACACAGCCAAATCAGGGCCGGCCGCGCCTTTGCAAATGAGACAGAAAACTGATTACCACCTATTAAGGAGAACAGATATATGCCAAATCCAATTCAAGCAGTCATATTCGACCAGGACGGACTTATGTTTGACACGGAAAGCCTGGCCGCCACATCCTGGTTTGAAGTAGGACCTAAATACGGAATCCATGTGGACGGCAACTTCCTGCGGGGAATCCGGGGATGCAAACCTGACAAGGTAAAACAGGTCTGCACACTGCAGTTCGGTGAGGAGGCCATGAAGGACTATGACCGGTTCCGGGAAGAGAAGCGCCAATACTCCTACCGCTGGATTGCAGAGCACGGCGTCCCGGTAAAAAAGGGCCTTAAGGAACTGCTTATATACCTGAAAGACCACAACATAAAGACAGCCGTGGCCACGGCCAGCAGCGAGAGCTGGACCCAGGGCAATGTAAAGGGAGCCGGGGTGGAGGACTATTTCGACGATTACATATACGGGGACATGGTAAAGGAAGCAAAGCCAAACCCTGCCATCTTCCTGCTGGCAGCCCGGCGGCTGGGGGTGGAGCCGGAGGCATGCGTTGTCCTGGAAGACAGCTTTAACGGAATCAAAGCAGCCGCGGCAGGCGGTTTTAATCCGGTGATGATACCTGACCAGGACCAGCCGGATGAAGAAATCCGGAAGCTGCTCACTGCCTGCTGTGACAGTCTTACAGATGTCATCGGCCTCTTTGAGACCGGAAGGCTGTCATTGAAGCAGCCATAGCAGCCCTATAAAAGAAGCTGTCATCTAATAAAGGAATGAATTATATGTGGAAAGAAGCTGTTTCCCTGGTCGCGGCGGCAGGCGCTGCCTGTGTGCTGCGGTCTGAGTACGAAAAAAAGCATTTTTCAGTGGAAGTGACAGAAATCATTTCCCCTAAGCTGGAAAAGGACAGGAACCTGATATTCCTGTCCGACCTTCACAACAACGAGTTCGGCCGGGACAACGGGGAACTGGTGGCGGCGATTCACCGTCTGAATCCGGACGCGGTATTATCCGGCGGAGACATGATGGTCTGCAAGGGAAAGCGGGACATAAAGGTCCCGCTAAAGCTGTTTCGCCAGCTGGCGGCCAGCTATCCGGTTTACTGCGGCAACGGAAACCATGAGAACCGCATGGTGTGGGAGCGCAGCTTATACGGGGACCTTTACGAGGAGTACAGGGATGCCATGACTGCCATGGGCGTTCATTACCTGGAGGACAGCTGTGCCTTCCTGGGAAGGGACCTGAGGATTGCCGGTCTGGATCTATCGCCCTGTTTCTACCGGAAGGCCCTGTACCATAAGGTGCCGCTGATGCCCGCAGGCTATATGGAACGGAAACTGGGCAAAGGACCTTCTTCCTGTAAGGAGGAGCCGTTCACCATACTTCTGGCCCATTCCCCCCTGTATTTTGATTCCTATGCCCGCTGGGGAGCGGATTTGACCCTGGCCGGGCATTTTCACGGAGGCACCATCCGCATACCGGGGCTGGGGGGAGTCATGACGCCCCAGTACCAGTTCTTCCTGCCCTGGTGCGCCGGGGATTTTGAGCGGAACGGGAAGCGGATGATTGTCAGCCGGGGACTGGGAACCCACTCCATCAACATCCGCCTGAACAACAGGCCGCAGCTGGTGTTAATCCGTTTGAGAAGGGCGTGTCAGACATAATACCATAAAATGAATACCATTGACAGGTGAAAGAATGGAAACCATATCCTATAAGCTGGAGCATTTTGAAGGTCCCCTGGACCTGCTGCTACATCTCATTGAGAAAAACAAGATAAACATATATGATATTCCCATTGTGGAAATCACGGCCCAGTACCTGGATTATGTGCGCCATATGGAGCGGGAGGACTTAAATATTGTCAGCGAGTTCCTGGTGATGGCGGCCACGCTGCTTGACATTAAGGCCAGGATGCTCCTTCCCAAGGAAGTGGATGAGGAAGGGGAGGAAATAGATCCCAGAGCAGAGCTGGTTATGCGCCTGCTGGAATATAAAAAGTACAGGCTGATGGCCGATGAACTGGCTGACCGGGAGGATGGGGCTCTGAAGCATCTCTACAAGCCCTCCACCCTGCCGCCGGAGGTGGCAAAATACGAGCCTCCGGTGGACCTGGACAAGCTTTTGGACGGGTTTACACTGGCTAAGCTTCAGAGAATCTTTGAGCAGGTAATGAAGCGCAAGGAGGACAAGATAGACCCTATCCGAAGCAATTTCGGAACCATACACAGGGAACCCGTAAGCCTGGAACAGAAGATAGGCAACGTGCTGCTCTACGCCAGGAGGAAGCGCAGATTCAGCTTCAGGGAACTCCTGGAGGGACAGCCGGACAAGCTGGAGGTGGTGGTCACCTTCCTGGCAGTGCTGGAGCTGATGAAGATAGGAAAGATTCATCTGAGCCAGGAAGAGACCTTTGGGGACATGGACATAGAGACGCTGGAGCAGGAAGGCGAGGAAGAGGAGCTGGATTTGGCCCAGCTGGGTGATTTTGAAGGATGATGGATGGAATCATATGAGCAATCAAGACAGAATAGAAGCCCTGGAGGCCGGGGCTGGCGTGGTTGAAACCCGCACCGGAAAGCTGGCCGGAAGTGAGAAAAGAGAATCAAAGGAGCAGGAAGGGCAGACGGAGCTTGCCTATCCTCCCACAGAGGATGAAAAAGAGCAGGAGGCGGTCATAGAGGCAGTGCTCTTTACCATGGGAAGGTCGGTGGAGCTTCGCCAGCTGGCAGCAGCCATCGGCCAGCCGGAAGAAGTGGCCAGGAAGGCCGTGGAACGCCTGATGAAGCGGTACAGGTCAGCCAGAAGCGGCATGGAGATAACCCAGCTGGAGGACAGCTACCAGATGTGCACCAAGGCAGTCTACTACGAAAACCTGATACGGGTGGCGTCTGCCCCCAAGAAGCAGGTGCTGACGGAAGTAGTGTTAGAGACCCTGTCCATCATTGCCTATAAGCAGCCTGTTACCAAGATGGAGATTGAGAAGATACGCGGCGTCAAGTCCGACCATGCGGTAAACCGTCTGGTGGAATATAACCTGGTCTACGAGGTGGGCCGCCTGGACGCTCCCGGCCGTCCGGTCCTTTTTGGCACCACAGAGGAATTTCTGCGCAGGTTCGGCGTAGGATCGGTCCAGGATCTGCCGGACCTGGGTCCTGAGCAGGAAGCGGAAATCAAGGCAGAGGTGGAAGAGGAGCTGCAGCTTAAGCTGGAGGAACTGACTCTTGAGGCTGCGGAAGGATTGAAGGGATCGTCTGAGGAAGCCGAGGAAGCGGCAGAGGAAGCCGAGGAAGCGGCGGAGGAAGCTGCTGTGACGGCCGAGGAATCTGTGGAAGCCGGCGAGGTCCGGGAACCGGAAGCCTGATGCCTGATGCCCCGTGTTTGTACACAGAGGAGATTCCCAAAGCAGTACATGAGGAATATACTAAAATAAAAAGAAAAAGTTGATATCATGCTTGGAAGTCTGATTTTAGTATTTGCCCTCTGTACAGATACCTTTGTGGCCAGCCTTGCATATGGAGCCAACCGGGTCCACGTGGGCTGGGGAAAGGTAGCTTTGTTAAATGGTATATGCAGCGGATGTCTGGGCCTGGCCCTGGGGCTGGGCAGCGTTATAAGCTCTGTCCTTCCGGGGGATGTGACCAGGCTCATCTGCTTTGTAAGCCTGTTTCTGCTGGGATTCATCAAATTCCTGGATTACAGCATCAAGGCCTATATCAACCGCCATTGCTGTATCCGCCGTAATCTGAGCTTTTCCCTGTCAGGAATGAAGGTCATAGTCAATATTTACGGGGATCCCATGGCAGCGGACGTGGACGGCTCCCAGTCCCTTGGATGGAAGGAGACCGTATTCCTGGCCATGGCCATGTCCATTGACAGCCTGGTGGCCGGAACCATGGCAGCCCTGTTGGATATTCCCGTGGCAGCAACCCTGGCACTGTCCTTTGCCGTGGGAGTTTGTATGATGTACGGCGGCCTGTGGCTGGGGCGCAAGGTGGCTTCACGCTTCCGGTGCGACCTGTCCTGGATTAGCGGCGTCCTGCTGATGGTCCTGGCTCTGATGAAGGTCCTTCATTGACGCGGGGGATGGCTGAACGCGGGGGATGGCTGAGGATGGTTTTGGACCGTGCCTCATGGTGTCCTGCATCCTGATTTTTTGCCAGTTTATACGGAAAGAACATAAAAACACGAAAAAAGCAGCCCAGCCGGCGTACGGGAATTCCCATACGCCGGTCCGGGGCTGCTTTTGACTGCCGTTTTACCGCTATATATCCTTTGCCTTGGCTGACAGGCCTTCCATGTAAGCTTCTGCCTTTGATTTATCCAGAGGGTCCAATTTATCATACAGGTCCATAATCCGCCTCTGCTGTTCGTTCAGGGTAACCTGTATGCCATCGGTGCTGTAGAACTGGGCCATGGTTATCCCCATGACTTCGCAGATACGCCGTATGGTCGGTATACTGGGAACCGTGGTACGTCTGAACAGGTTCCCTATATTGTTAGGGGAAGTATCCATCTCCAGTGCCAGGCGGTAATGACTCCATCCCCTCTCTCTGCAAAGTTCTTCTATGCGCTCCAGCTCATAACTCATCATGTTTTTCACCACCATTGTCTATTATCTACAAAATCTTTTGTATTATTGTATCCCAGAGGTGAAAAAAACATTAGGCTGAAATGTAGTAGTGGGGGAATTCACTATATAATGCATAAATACACGTACAATGCATTGCTATACCAGACGGCCGTCATCCCCGTATCCCAGCAGGTCATTGGGGGTGATATGGAAATAGTCGCAAAGTATCTTAAGCTCAATGTCCGTCACAAGGCGTTTGCCTTTCTCAATTCTGAGGATGGTCAGTTCGCTGAAATAATAGCCCTGCACCTGGAGCTGGGCAGCCATTTCCTTCTGGGATAGTTTTCTGCTCTTGCGCAGCTTGAAAATCTGATTGCCAATCAGATTTTTCTGTGGCTGGGAATTGTAGGAAATTTTCATAGATGTCCCTCTGTTCGGTGTAATACTTCTAAAAGTGAAGTTCTTTTATGATTGTAATGAATATGAATATATCAAAGTTTCTAATAAAGAAGGAATAAAAAATAAAGTAGAAAATTCTGTGGGATTATGATAGACTTGTAAAAGTATGAAAGAGACAGGAGAAAATTATGCAGAGAATCGCGAAATTTCATAAAGTTAGTTTTGAACAGTTTAAGGCCGATTGGGCCGATACCTTCCCGGATACTCCGGAGGAAAAGATAATACATATTTATGAAGGAATCCGGCTTCCGGCCAGGGCCACGTCCGGCTCCGCTGGATATGATTTCTTTACCCCGGTTCCCCTTACCCTGGATCCTGGTGAGAGCATGAAGGTCCCCACAGGCGTCAGGGCGGAGATTGACGCAGGCTGGGTGCTCCAGATTTTTCCGCGCAGCAGCCTGGGATTTAAATTCAGGCTCCAGCTGAACAACACAGTGGGAATCATTGACAGCGACTATTTTTATTCAGACAATGAAGGCCATATGTTCATTAAGATAACCAATGATTCCAGGGAGGGAAAGACCGTGGAACTGGGACAGGGCGCGGGATTCGCACAGGGAATTTTCATTCCCTACGGCATCACCGTGGACGACGAATGCAGTGATGTGCGCAACGGCGGTTTTGGAAGTACGGATGCAAGGTAGGTAGGAATATATGGGAAGTCGTGGACAGAGGTCATACAGCAGCGGGCGAAGGCCCCAGTCAAAGGGGCAGCACCCTGGATACGGAGGCAAAAGGCCGGTCTCTAATGCAGCGCGCAGGCGCCGCAGGAGGAACCGGATTATCAGAGCAGTCATTGCATGGGCAATCTGCATCTTTCTCGTGGGGCTGATTGCAGTGGGAACATTCCGGCTGGTGGCGCACATGACCACCTCCAAGAAACGCCAGTTCCGTGCAGAGGGTATAGAGAAGCTGGAGGCAGGGGACTATGCAGGGGCCATCGGATCCTTTGATACGGCCCTTGAAAAGTCCGGCAGGGGAGCAGAGGATTTCAAACGGGATGTGCTCTTATACAGGGCGGACGCAGAGTTTATGTTAAAGGATTATAATGCGGCTATTCACACCTATGACCTTCTCCTGGAGATGAAGCCGGACACACCGGAGTATATGTACAGGCAGAGCAGCTGCTATGCCCGACTGGGAGATACGGATAATGCCATTAAGCGCTACCAGGAGGCGGAAGCACTGGATAAGAAGGACAAGCCGGTGCCCGGCAGGCAGGAGGCCCTGCTGGCCGCTGGAAGCGCCTGCGTGGATGCGAAGGAATACGATAAGGCTATGGCGCTTTATGAAGATGCACTTAAGGATGGGATGGAACATGGTGAAATCTATAATCAAATGGGTCTATGCCAGATGGCTGCGGAGGATTATCAGAGTGCTTATGATTCATTTGACAAAGGGTACCAGGTAGCCGCGGCTGCCCAGGCTGCGGCTCTACAGGAGAAAGACCGGAAAACAGGCAAAGAGACGGACAAAAAAGAAACGAAGGATGGGGACGGTTCCGGAGAGCTTTTGAAGGAGCTTTCGTATAACCGGGCCGTTGCCTGCGAACACTTACAGCAGTACGATAAAGCCCTGGCATTGTTTGAGGACTTTGTAAAGGAGTTTGGCTCCGATGAAGACGCGGAGCATGAGATTGCATTTTTGAAGACGAGGTAGGAATGGCGGAATTAATTGATTTGAGTGAACTGCAGGAAAAGGTAATACTGGTGGCGGTGAGCACTGCTGAGGAGGAGGACACGCCTGATTCCCTGGATGAGCTGGAGGAGCTGGCCTCCACAGCCGGGGCTGTGACTGTGGCCAGAATCATCCAGAACCGGGAAAAGGTCCATCCGGGCACTTACCTGGGGAAGGGTAAGATAGACGAGGTGAGAGAGCTGTTATGGGATACCCGGGCCACAGGCGTTATCTGCGACGATGAGTTGTCACCGGCCCAGCTCAGGAACCTGGAGGATGCCCTGGACACCAAGGTCATGGACAGGACCATGGTCATACTGGATATCTTTGCCTCCCGTGCCAGCACAAGGGAGGGCAAGATTCAGGTGGAGCTGGCCCAGTTAAAATACAGGGCCGTGCGCCTGGTAGGCATGCGTAATTCCCTGTCGCGTCTGGGAGGCGGCATAGGCACCAGAGGGCCCGGCGAGAAAAAGCTGGAAACAGACCGCAGGCTTATCCACCAGCGAATCGGCCAGCTTAAGGAGGAGCTGGCGGATGTGAAGCGCCACCGGGAGGTGACCAGGCAGCAGAGAGAGAAGAATTTTGCCCTTTCCGCAGCTATTGTGGGCTACACCAATGCGGGAAAGTCCACCCTGCTCAACCGTCTGACCGGGGCGGGAATCCTGGCGGAGGATAAGCTTTTCGCCACTCTGGACCCCACTACCAGAAGCTATACCCTGGAGGATGGCCAGCAGATACTGCTTACAGATACTGTAGGATTTATCCGCAAGCTTCCCCATCATCTGATTGAGGCGTTCAAGAGTACATTGGAGGAGGCACGCTACAGCGATATACTCCTGCATGTGGTGGATTGTTCCAATCCGCAGATAGACATGCAGATGCACGTGGTGAAGGAAACCCTGAAGGAACTGGAGATCGTGGATAAGACCATAGTCACCGTGTTCAACAAGGTGGACCGGTTCCGTGAGCTGGAGGCCAGGGAGGACAGCAGTGTCATGCAGATTCCCAGGGATTTCTCATCCGACTACCAGGTGCGGATTTCGGCCAGGACCGGAGAGGGGCTGGAAGAACTTCAGAAGGTGCTTCAGGCCATTATACGCAGCAGGCGGATTCTGCTGGAAAAAGTATTTCCATACAGCCAGGCAGGACGCATTCAGACCATCCGCAAGTATGGTCAGCTTCTGGAGGAGGAATACCAGGAGGACGGAATCGCGGTAAAGGCATATGTGCCGGCAGAGCTTTTTGGAAAGCTTTATTCCGACTGAATTTAAGTGAATATGAAATAAAATGCCCCCTGTCCGAAAAACCACGCAGGTATGCGGCTTTGCGGGGATCTGGGAAAAAGAGTTATAAGTACAGTTAATAGGACACAATATCTGGGATAATATAAAATGTTATTCATAGATATTGTGTTTTGTATTTCCATCTGCTATAATGGGTGCGTAGCTCGCTCCATACGGAGCGGGCCCTGCGTTTTAACAGCCGTGAAACAGCTGTGTCATTCCGGGTTTAACAGACGCGGAAAAAGGGTTGAATAAAGTGTACGTGGGTTGAAAGGAGCAAGTGGTATGATTCAGGTAGTTAAAAGGGATGGGGAAGTTGCCGAGTTTAGTCTGAATAAGATAACAGAGGCTATCAAAAAGGCATTCAGGGCAACATCCAAAGATTACAACAATGAGATTCTGGAGTTGTTATCCTTAAGGGTGACTGCAGATTTTCAGAATAAGATGAAGGATGGAAAGATTTCTGTGGAAGAAATCCAGGACAGCGTGGAGCACGTCCTTGAACAGACCGGATATACAGATGTGGCAAAGGCTTACATTTTATATAGAAAGCAGCGGGAAAAGATACGGAACATGAACAGCACGATTCTGGATTATAAGGACGTGGTGAACAGCTATGTGAAGGTGGAGGACTGGCGTGTGAAGGAGAATTCCACGGTTACCTATTCCGTGGGAGGGCTGATTCTCAGCAACTCCGGTGCCGTGACAGCCAACTACTGGCTCAGCGAGATTTACGACCAGGAGATAGCAGAGGCACACCGCAATGCGGACATCCACATCCACGATTTGTCCATGCTCACAGGATACTGTGCGGGCTGGTCCTTAAAGCAGCTCCTTATGGAAGGCCTGGGAGGCATCACGGGAAAGATTACCTCCTCGCCGGCAAAGCACCTGTCCGTGCTCTGTAACCAGATGGTCAACTTCCTGGGAATCATGCAGAACGAATGGGCCGGAGCCCAGGCATTTTCTTCCTTTGATACATACCTTGCTCCCTTTGTGAAAGCAGATAATTTAAGTTATCCGGAGGTAAAAAAGTGCATTGAGTCCTTTGTCTACGGAGTGAATACCCCCAGCCGCTGGGGCACCCAGGCACCCTTCTCCAACATCACCCTGGACTGGACTGTTCCGGATGATATGGCAGAGATGAATGCTATTGTAGGCGGCAGGGAGATGGACTTCAAGTATAAAGACTGCAAGAGGGAGATGGACCTGATTAACAAGGCGTTCATCGAGACCATGATTGAAGGTGATGCCAATGGACGCGGATTCCAGTACCCCATCCCCACTTACTCCATTACCAATGAGTTTGACTGGTCAGATACAGAGAACAACCGGCTTCTGTTTGAGATGACATCCAAGTACGGAACGCCCTACTTCTCCAACTATATCAACAGCGATATGCAGCCCAGCGATGTCCGCAGCATGTGCTGCCGTCTCCGTCTGGATCTCAGGGAGCTGCGCAAGAAGACAGGCGGGTTCTTCGGCTCCGGCGAGAGCACCGGTTCCGTGGGCGTCGTGACCATCAACATGCCAAGAATCGCTTACCAGGCCAAGGACGAGGCTGACTTCTATGCAAAGCTGGACCACATGATGGATGTGTCTGCCCGCTCCTTAAAGACCAAGCGCCAGGTCATAACAAAGCTTTTGAACCAGGGCCTGTATCCCTACACAAAGAGATATCTGGGCACCTTTGAGAATCATTTTTCCACAATCGGCCTCATAGGCATGAACGAGGCAGGCCTCAATGCCAGATGGGTCGGAAAGGACCTGACCCACAGGGAATGCCAGGCGTTCACCAAGAACGTGCTGAACCATATGAGGGAACGCCTGTCGGATTATCAGGAGCTGTACGGCGACCTTTACAACCTGGAGGCTACGCCGGCTGAGTCCACCACCTACCGTCTGGCCAAGCATGACAAGGAGCGCTATCCCGACATTATCACTGCCGGGGCAGAGGGGGATACGCCGTATTACACCAATAGCTCCCATCTTCCTGTGGATTATACGGAGGATGTATTTGATGCCCTGGACATCCAGGATGAGCTTCAGACACTGTACACATCAGGAACCGTGTTCCACGCGTTCCTGGGTGAGAAGATGCCTGACTGGAAGGCCGCAGCCAACCTGGTGCGCACGATTGCTGAGAACTACAAGCTGCCTTACTATACCCTGTCGCCTACATATTCCATCTGCAAGTGCCACGGATACCTGATTGGGGAGCATTTCACCTGTCCAATCTGCGGGGAGAAGGCAGAGGTCTACAGCCGTATTACCGGTTACTACCGTCCGGTCCAGAACTGGAACGAGGGCAAGACCCAGGAGTACAAGAACCGTACCAACTACAACATAGGCAAATCCCAGTTAAAGCATGGCGTGTCCAGAATCGTGGCAGATACCAGGGAGCGGGCGAACAGTGCCAGGACAGAGGCTTCCCATCAGGGGAAGGAAAAGGGAGCCGCCTCAGCCCGCCTGTATCTCTTTACCACCAAGACCTGTCCCAACTGTGTATCGGCAAAGGAGTTCTTAAAGGGACAGGATTACCAGATTATCAATGCGGAGGAGCGTCCTGACCTGGCAGAAAAATTCGGCATCATGCAGGCACCTACCCTGGTAATTGTAAGCGACGGCATCGTACAGAAGTTTGCCAATGCTTCCAACATCCGCAGGTTTGTGGAGCAGAATCATACAAGTACAGTAAAGGCATAAGGGCTGGAAGATGGATGTATTGCTCCACCAAAAAGGAGGACTATGACCTGAAAAAGGTGTTCCAGGTGGAGAAATGGATATTCCTTGTGGACGCTGCCTGCAGCTTCGGAGTGGGATTTAACCGGTTTCCGGATGTGGTGGAATCCATTCTGCTGGTTGTGTTCGGAGCCTCAATGGCTGCCCATGTGTATGTGTTTAAGAGTAAGAAATTCCGAAAGGAAAGATAATAGGAATTCCTGATAAGACATCTTTGGTGAGAGGATGGGGAGTTGTCGGGAATGACGCGGACCGCCGCTCCCTTATCTGCATAGCCGAGGCAAACGGGAATCCGCTGCTGATTTGTTTCATTAAATCCATGGTGAGTCTTTGGAAGACAATCCTGCTCAGAGGGATTGTGACGCAGCAGGAGGGGCACCAGGATGGAATTGACACAGTAAGAAAGTTTCTCATTTTAATGCAAATAGGTAAAAGATGTAAAAAAGGACGGCCCGCCAGGTATTTTTACCGTGCGGCTGTCCTTTTGCTATATCGGATGCTCAGGCCGTCTCTTCTTGGATGCTACCCCTGAGCTTATCCACTGCAGCCTGGAACCGTTCATCATTCAGAAACTGTTTATAATACTCATCCTCCAGCAGGCCCTTAAGGAGCAGTTCACGCATTTCCTTTGTGGCGGCAGGATGTTCCCCATCTATCTTTACCGCAGGAGAGAACAGGATGGGATTAGGCTTCTGGACCGTGCCGGTGATGGCGTCCACAAACTGAATCATGCTGTCCAATGCCTGTTGGTCTTTTCCGGCCCGCTGGTAAGCCTGGGCAAAGAAGCCCGGGCTCATGCCATTTCCCACGCCCAGCAGTTCTTCCAGCTGGCGGTAAATGACGCACAGTTCCAGTGTCCTTGCGGTGTCAGGGGTCATTTCCGGGTTCATCATCTGAGTCAGGAAGCTCTGTACCTGGAGTGTCAGCACATACAGGCGTTTCTGTATGACCTCCAAGGCCTGGGGAGCTTCTCCTTTTTTCAGGTACAGCATTGCCCAGATAGAGGTGGAGTCAGTGCTGTGCTGGGGCAGTTCCTTTAAAAGGCTCTCTGCCTTCTCCAGCTCGCCTTCCACTATGGCGATGGAAGCCAGGTGGGATACCGCTGCCTGCCAGAAGGCCGCGGCACCGCTTGCACGCACGTCCTCCAGAAGCTGTTTCTTCTGCTTAATCCAGCCATCCTTAATCTGCTGGGGCTGGGCGGGAAACAGCATCGCGAACAGGTCAAACAAGGTAACTGCCCTGGATTTTAAGGGGATGCTTGAGGGATAGGTATGCAGAAGCGATTGTACCATGCCGTCCGCGGCTTCATACCCATGATTCCGGGCTGTCTCAACGATTTCATTCAGCCGGGCATCAATCTGTTCTTCTGTAAGGGTTTCCTCGAACTGCAGCAGGGTATCCACATTGGTTCCCAGGGCGCGGGCCAGAGGGCATAAAAGAGCAATGTCCGGACAGGAGGCACCTGTCTCCCATTTGCTGACAGCAGGAGGCGACACGCCCAGGGCAAGGGCTAACTGTTCCTGCGTCATAGATTTGGATTTGCGCAGTGATGCAATGCGCGGGCCTAGTTTAATTTCCATATAATAATCTCCTCTGTATAACATAATTGTCCGGCCGGATATAGTTAGTATAGACCATAGAAAGGCGCTGCGCAATGGAGGCGCCGTTAAACAGCGGGAGGATTTTCTTAACTGACGGTTATGTATGGAAGCCTGTCTGCCTGGCATAGGGCAGGAAGAGGAAGCTGTTTTTGCCAAAGAACCTCCCAGGCTTATGGGCGTGCGTATAAAGGACGGAACCATGTACCCCTATATCTATCTGGGTCCAGGGGCTTAAACGTCCCTGCACGGCTGGGAAAGGGACAAAACGTGTGTTTGCCGTAGGGACAAAACGTGTGTTTGCCAACTTGACACGGGTCGGGAAACATGGTACGATAAAATATATTCTTTTGTAGGATAAGACGGTAGAGCAATCTGCCGTTTTTTACATTTGGTGCGTCGGAAAAGCCCCCGCCTTCATGACATGGGGCAGGAGCTTCAAGACGTGCAGGAGTGCTTTGGGATACATACACCCGCTTTTATCAATCCACTTTTGCTTTGTCCAGCGCCGTGTTGATGGCATTAAGCAGGGCAGTGGAGGTATAGCGGGAGGTGCTGGGATATGTAAGGTTCTCCGTGGACTGATTGCTTATAATCTGGCTGGCCAGGTCATCCAGGGTGGGCTGCATAAGCGGGTACATGGTGGTGACAGCCTCACTTAATGGAACCAGGTCAACGGAGGTAATGCGGTTGGCATCCACAGTTACCTTTACATTCACATCTTCGCTGCCAAGGGTCAGTGCCGCGCTGTATACGCCCGGCAGGTAGCCGGCAGGTTCAGCGGATACGGAAACGTTGTCCTTCCCAGGCCGGAACATGATGAAACAGAGGGTAATTAAAAGGATGGCAAGGCCTACGAAGATTGCGGTGTAGATGATTTCCTTCATCCTTAGTACCACAATTTTGGTTTTAGAGCTCATAGTCAGGACCTCTAAGATAGTTTGTTAAAGCTTATGTTGCAGGGCGGGTAAATATGAGAAGTTTTCGTTGTCCCGCCTGCCGGAAGGAGAGAGAAAACGTGGCGTTACAGTTCATATTGGGAGGGGCAGGCTCAGGAAAGACCAGGATGCTCTATGACCGGGTCATAAAGGAGTCCATGAAGCATCCGGAACAAAAGTACCTGGTGGTGGTGCCGGAGCAGTTTACCATGCAGACACAGAAGGAAATCATTCGGCTCCACCCCAGACACGGGATTATGAACATAGACATCCTCAGCTTTAAGCGTCTGGCTTACCGGGTATTCGAGGACCTGGGAGTCAGAATCCCGGTTGTGCTGGATGACATGGGAAAATCCATGGTGCTGCGCAAGGTGGCCGGGTTAAAGAGAGGAAAGCTGTCCCTCTATAAGGGGCATCTGGAGCAGACCGGTTTCATCAGCCAGCTTAAGTCCCAGATTTCGGAGCTGTACCAGTACGGTATTACGCCGGACATGCTGAGGGAAGTGCGGGAGGAGACGGATGCTCCTCTTCTGGTCCAGAAGCTGGAGGATCTGGAGGTGATTTACAGCGGTTTCAGGGAGTATATAGAGAGCCACTACATCACGGCTGAGGAGATTCTGGACATTCTGTGCAGGGAGCTTCCAAAGTGGGAGCCCCTTAAGGACAGCATTATCCTTCTGGACGGCTACACCGGCTTCACGCCGGTCCAGTACAGGCTGGTGGAGCTGTTCCTGATGCACGCCAGGGATGTGGTGTGCACGGTCACCATTGATTCCAGGGAAGAAGCCTACAAGGAGAGCAGCATCCAGCATCTGTTTTACATGAGCCGCCATACGGTATGCCGCGTGGCCGCCATGGCAAAGCAGCATGGGATACCGAAGAAGGAGGACATCATCTGTAACCGGCGTCCGGCCTGGCGGTATGATGAGAGCCCGGAGCTGGATTTCCTGGAACAGAACCTGTACCGGTATTCTGGCAGGACCTGGGAGGGAAATGCGGAGCGCATTCAGGTGTACAAGGGACGCAACCCGGCAGGGGAGGCAGCCTATGTGTGCAGCAGGATTGAGCAGATGATAAAGGAGGAAGGGATGCGTTACCGGGATGCCGCCGTCATTACCGGGGACCTTCAATCCTATGGACGGGAGCTGGCCCACCAGTTCGATGAGGCCGGGATTCCCTATTTCCTGGATGATAAGAAGAGTATTCTGGAAAATCCCATGGTGGAGCTGATACGGGCAGCGCTGGAGATGGTGAAGGATTTCTCCTATGAGAGCGTGTTCCGGTATCTGAAGACAGGGCTGGTGTATGAGAAGTCCGGCATGGATTTGGAGGCGGATGCAGATGCAGACAGGGCTATAGACAGGATTTCCCCAAAGCATGATAGTGAAACCGGGTTTGACGGTTCCAGGGAGCATGTGGAGCAGATGACGGACCGGCTGGAAAATTATGTGCGGGCCCTGGGCATACGCGGGTGGAAGCGCTGGGATTCCTGTTGGGAACGGCAGTACAGAGGCGGTGAAAAGCTGAACCTGAAGGAGCTGAACGAATACCGCATGTGGATACTGGAGCCTCTGCGGTCTCTGCGGGAGGCCTTTAAAGCAGAGGGAGCCACCATTGCCTCTGTCACGGCAGCCCTGCGCCAATTTTTAGAGCATATGAAGCTGAGGGAAAAGCTGGAGAAATACAGGGATTTCTTTCTGGAGCGAAGAGAGCCCGGGGACGAGAACCTGGCCAGGGAATACGGCCAGGTCTATGACCGTGTACTGGAACTGTTTGAGAGGCTGGAAGGGCTGCTGGGTGCGGAAAAGGCGGACATGAAGAATTATATCCAGATTCTGGACGCTGGTTTCCAGGAAATCCAGGTGGGAGTGATTCCAGCCACGGTTGACCAGGTCATGGTGGGGGATATCACCCGAAGCCGTCTGGAGGCAGTGAAGGTACTGTTCTTTGTGGGAGTGAACGAGGGTACGGTGCCTCAGAGAAAGAGCGGAGGAAGCCTTTTAACGGACCGTGACAGGGCGGCTCTCAGAAAAATGGATATAGAGCTGGCTCCCACGGTGAAAGAGGATGGCTGTATTCAGAAATTTTACCTGTATCTTATGATGTCAAAGCCCTCCAGACAGCTGGTGCTCACCTATGCCGGACTTACGTCGGACGGCAAGAGCCAGAGACCCTCCAATCTTATGGGAGAAGTGGGAAAGCTGTTTCCGGGAATGGAAACCCTGGACGAGCATTCCGTGGAATGGCCGGTGCAGACCGAGAGGGATGCCAGGGAGCTTCTTATACAGGGGCTCCGTGGAATGCAGGAACAGAGTGAGGATGACAGGGAGCGGGAGGAAGCAGCCTTTATGCAGCTCTTTCAGCATTTTTACACATCGGCGGGGCACCGGGATAAGGTTAGGCAGCTGGTGGACGCTGCTTTCTATTCCTATGAGGAAAGGGGAATCGGCCGTGCGGCTGCCAGGGCCCTTTACGGCAGGGAATTACAGGGCAGCGTGACCCGGCTGGAACAGTTCGCCTCCTGCGCCTACGCCCATTTCCTGCGGTATGGACTGGAACTGATGGAGCGGCAGGAGTATGAGCTGGAAGCTGTGGACATGGGCAACCTGTTCCACCAGTCCATCGACAGGTGCTTTGCCTGTATGAAGGACAGAGGGCAGGATTGGAGGGAGCTGACCGAAGAGGGGAGAAAGAGCCTTGTAAAGGAATGTGTGACCCGGGTGACGGAGGAATACGGCAACACAATTATGTCCAGCTCAGCCCGCAACGCATACCTGGCAGGCAGGGTGGAGCGGATTACGGACCGCACCATATGGGCCCTGGCAGAGCAGGTGAAAAAGGGCGACTTTGAGCCGGTGGGGTTCGAGGTGTCCTTTTCAGCCATTGATAACCTAAAGGCCATGCGCATCGGCCTGTCAGAGGATGAGGAGCTGCAGCTTCGGGGACGCATTGACCGCATGGACCTGTGCAGGGATGAGGACCATGTTTATGTAAAAATCATTGACTATAAGTCAGGAACCACATCCTTTGACCTGGCTGCCCTGTTTTATGGACTGCAGCTTCAGCTGGTGGTTTATATGGATGCGGCGGTGGAGATGGAGGAGAGGAAGCACCCGGACAAGGAGGTGGTGCCTGCCGGTATCTTCTACTACCACATAGGTGACCCGATAGCGGATAAGCAGGAAGGAATGGATGAAAAGGATATCGAGAAACAGATATTAAAGCAGCTCAGGATGAACGGGCTGGTAAACAGTGATCTGGATATTATCCATCATCTGGACAGGGAGATAGATAAGGAATCCGATGTGATACCAGTAGCAATAAAGGACGGTTATGTCCAGGAAAGCCGCTCGTCCGTGGCCAGCACCAGACGCTTCCGGGACCTGCGCCGGTTCGTGAACCGGAAGCTCAGGGAGGCCGGGCAGGATATCCTGATGGGAAATGTGGACTTAAAGCCTTACAAACAGGGAAGCAGGACAGCCTGCGACTATTGTCCCTACCATGCTGTGTGCGGATTTGACACCAAGACAGCAGGCTATGGATACCGCAGGCTCAAGGGACTTAAGCCTGAGGAAATCTGGGCGGAATTGGAAGCTGAAGGAGACGAGGAAACAGATGGCAGTGAATTGGACCAGTAAACAGCAAGAGGTAATAGACAGCAGGAACAGGAACCTTCTGGTGTCCGCGGCTGCGGGCAGCGGTAAGACGGCCGTGCTGGTGGAACGTATCATCCAGATGATAAGCGAAGGAGACCATCCTCTGGATATTGACCAGCTGCTGGTAATGACGTTTACCAATGCGGCCGCGGCAGAGATGCGGGAGCGGATAGGCGCTGCGGTGGAGCAGAAGCTGAAGGAACGTCCTGAGGACGAGCATCTGTGGCTCCAGGCAGCCCTGATTCCCCAGGCCCAGATTACCACCATTGACAGCTTCTGCCTGAATATTATCCGCAGCCATTATAACAGCCTGGACATAGATCCGGCCTTCCGTATCGGGGATGAGGGAGAACTGTCCCTTTTGAGGGGGGACTGTATGAGGGAAATGCTGGAAAACTGTTACGATGAGGCGGGTGCGGAATTTGCCAGGTTCGTGGAGCATTTCGGGCGCGGAAAATCAGACCGGGGAATTGAGGATGTGATTCTCCAGGCGTGGCAGTTCTCCCAGAGCCATCCATGGCCAAAGGAATGGCTTGCATCCTGTCAGAAGGAGCTGGAGGAGGAAAGCATCCGGGAAATGGAGGGAAGCCCCTGGATGGTTTTCCTGATGGAGGATGTGGCCAGACAGATGGAGGAGCTTTCCGGGCAGCTTGGGGAAGCCCTTAAGGTGTGCCTGGAGGAAAATGGCCCCCTGGCATACGAGCCAATGCTCATAAGCGACAGGAGTAAAATAGAGGCCATAGGAAGGGCCGCGGCCACAGGAAGCTTTGAAGCCCTGTATAACAGCCTGCAGAACATGAGCTTCGACCGGCTGGCATCCATCCGGAGCAAGGATATTGACGGTGATAAGAAGGCATTTGTAAGCGCATGCAGGGACCGGGTCAAGAAGGCCGTGGCAAAATGCAGGGAGTTCTACGGCCAGCAGAGTCCGGAGGAAGTGGTGGAAAGCATGAGAGGGACCAGAATGGTCATCCGGGAACTCTTAAGGCTTACAGGCATGTTCGGCCAGGCATACAGGGATGCCAAGAGGGAGCGGAACGTGCTGGATTTTAATGATTTGGAGCATCTGGCGCTGGAGGTTCTGTATGAGCGGGAGGAAACGGGGAATGGGGAAGAAAAGGTTTCCCGTCCGTCTCAGGTAGCAGACGAGCTGAGCCGGCAGTACGAAGAGGTATTGGTGGATGAATATCAGGACAGCAACTATGTCCAGGAAGCATTGATTACCAGCATTTCCAGGGAGCGGTCCGGCCATCCCAACGTGTTCATGGTGGGGGATGTGAAGCAGAGCATATACAGGTTCCGTCTGGCCAGGCCGGAGCTTTTCATGGATAAATACGAAAAATATTCCAGGGAAAGCGGACCGTACCAGATGATTGAATTGCAGCAGAACTTCCGGAGCAGGGAGTCTGTGCTGACCAGTGTCAATGATGTGTTTTATCAAATCATGACAAAGAATCTGGGAGGAATCACGTATACGCCTGAGACAGCCCTTTATCCCGGCGCGAAATTTGAGGAAGTGAACAGGAAAACGGTTTGGGGCCTGGAATTGGATGAGGGGGAGTCTGAAAGGCAGGAAGCCGGCCAAATTTGCTTCAAAGCCGGAACGCCTACAGAACTTCTCCTGGTGGATACGGGTGCCGATACATTGAGACAGCTGGACGAGGATTCCCTTGACTATACGGCAAAGGAGCTGGAAGCCCGGCTGATTGCCGGAAGAATACGCCAGCTGGTAAGCGAAGGCCAGGGGATTTTGGTGTGGGACAAATCCAAGGGAGCTTACCGCAAGGCCCGTTACGGCGACATGGTCATCCTGCTCAGAAGCATGACCGGATGGTCAGAGGTGTTTGTAAATGTGCTGATGAATGAAGGAATCCCGGCTTTTGCCCAGACCAGGACCGGATATTTCAACACGGTTGAAGTGGAGACGATTCTTAGTCTTCTGTCTGTCGTTGACAATCCCATGCAGGATATTCCGCTGGCCGCAGTCATGCGTTCACCCATTGTGGAAATGGACGATGAGGAGATGGCCTGGATGATGGCTGCCTACAAGCGGAATTCCAAAAAGGGCCAGGACCGGGGCGTATACGGGGCGTGGAGGCTCTGGCTGGAGGAAGGACCAGGGCCAAAAAATGGACCAGGTTCGGAAGAAAATTCTGATATGGAAAATGGCTGGATTACAGTGGGCTTATCCAGCATACCGGTAAAGGCAGCCTATTCCATTTCACTTAAATCCCTTAAGCTGTCGCTGCTTATGGAACGGCTGCGGGGAGAGGCAAGGCATCTGCCCATCCATGAGCTGCTGTACCGGGTATACAAGGAGAGCGGATATTACGATTACGTATCCGCTATGCCGGCCGGGGAGACGAGACGGGCCAACCTGGACATGCTGGTGGAAAAGGCAGCTGCCTATGAATCCACCAGCTACAAGGGTCTGTTTCATTTTGTAAGGTACATTGAAAAACTGAAAAAGATTGATACGGACTTCGGCGAGGCCGGCGTGGCCGGTGAGCAGGACAACACGGTGCGTATCATGAGTATTCATAAGAGCAAGGGCCTGGAATTCCCTGTGGTATTTCTGGCAGGTCTGGGCAAGCGGTTTAACAAGCAGGATGCATACGGCCAGATTCTTCTGGATGCGGATTTAGGGGCAGCGGCGGATTTCCTGGACCTGGAGCTGCGGGTCAAGGCGCCAACTCTTAAAAAGCAGGCATTGAAGCGCCGGATGGAGCTGGAAACAATGGGAGAGGAGCTCAGGGTCCTCTATGTGGCCATGACCAGGGCAAAGGAAAAGCTGATTATGACAGCCGCGGATAAGTCACTGGAGAATAAGCTGGGAAAGTGGAAGGATATCCCGCTTTCCCAGGGCCGGCTGCCCTATACCATACTGGCTTCGGCAAATTCCTGCCTGGACTGGCTCCTTATGGCGCAGCCCGCTATTCCGGCTACCCATATGGAAATGCGCCAGATTCAGGTAAAGGACCTGATTGGCGGGGAAATCACCCGGCAAATCATACGGAAGATGAAAAAGGAAGACCTTCTGAACCTGGATGAGGAGAGGGTGTACGATGCGGCATTTGGAACACGTCTCAGGGAAGCCCTGGAATATGAGTACCCTTATGAATCAGATACCGGACTGTACGCCATGGTGTCTGTATCCGAACTCAAAAAACAGAGCCAGATAGGACGAACAGAGGATGCCATTGGCACGGACAGTGATAATATGGAGGGAATAGCCCTTGTCGTCCCGGCACTTCAGGAAGCCGGAGAACAGAAAAAAACATCCTCAGCCGCTCCAAACCGCGGAGCCCTGCGCGGAACCGCATACCACGCGGTTCTGGAGCATATCCATTTTCATGAGATACACGGCCTGGCGGAGGTAAAGCCGGTGGTGGATAAGCTTCTGGAGGACGGATTCCTGGACCAGGAGGCCCATGACTTCATTAATCCGAATGTCATATGGAATTTCCTGTCCAGTCCCCTTGGAAAGCGTATGGCGAAAGCACAGTCAGAGGGACGTCTCCATAAGGAACAGCAGTTCATCATAGGCATGCCTGCCAGGGAAATGGGACTTGGTGATTCCGATGAGCTGGTACTCATACAGGGAATCATCGACGCCTATCTGGAGGAAGAGGACGGACTGGTCCTCATTGATTACAAGACAGACCATATACCGGAAGGAAATTTGCAACAGGGAGCAAAGATGCTGGCAGAGCGCTACAGGGTCCAGCTGGACTATTATGAGCGCGCATTGACACAGCTGACTGAGAAACATGTAAAAGAGCGCATTATCTATTCCCTTGCGCTTCAGATGAGTATAAACGTATGAAGGAAGGTATCAGGATGAATCAGAAAAGAGAAATAAGGACTGTATCCCTTATTGGACTGGGAGCCATCGGCTGTTTCCTGGCCAGCCATCTGGGTCCTCTGCTGGGAGATGATTTGCGTGTGATTGCAGGAGGCAGCCGCCGTGAGCGCCTGGAACAGGAAGGAGTCATGGTCAATGGGGTCCGCCACTATTTCAATATCGTATCTCCGGAGGAAACCTGCGGTCAGAATTATCCGGATTTATCTGTTATCATAACCAAATTTCCGGACCTGCCCCAGGCTCTGGAGGACATGAGAAACCAGATTGGCCCGGATACCCTTATTATGGCTCCGCTAAACGGGGTGGAGGCAGAGGATAAGGTGGCAGAGGTATTTGGCTGGGGTAATCTGCTGTATTCCCTGGCAAAGGTAAGCGTGGTCATGAAGGACGGGTGCGCCTCCTTTAATCCAAAGGCTGCTCGGATTGAAATGGGGGAAAAGCATAATGAGACAGTGTCCCCCAGGGTACAGGCCGTGAAGGAGCTGTTTGAGCGGGCGGGCATACGTACCGTTGTTCCGGAGGACATGGAGCGGGCCATCTGGTATAAATACATGTGCAATGTCAGTGAGAACCAGAGCGCCGCTGTCCTGGGCATTCCCTTCGGGGCCTGGAGTGTAAGCGGCGATGCCAATTTCATCCGTGAGGAACTGATGCGGGAGGTTATAGCCATTGCCCGAAAGAAAGGAATCGGCCTTTCGGAAAAGGATATGGAAAAACAGGCCAGCGTGCTTAAGGATGTGCCTCCTAAAAATAAGCCGTCCACCCTCCAGGACATTGAGGCAGGCCGCAGGACGGAGGTGGAGATGTTGGGAGGCACCATCATCCGCATGGGCCGTGAGCTGGGAGTGCCTACGCCTTATAATGAAATGTTCTACCATGGAATCAAGGTGCTGGAGCAGAAGAATGAGGGGCTGTTTTAAGAGAAATGCGGTGTCAGCTGCGTTGGGGAGAGGCAGATGGAAATAAATAAGGAAGGACGGATGGACCGTGGGAATGGCCATCCGTCTTATGTTATTGCTTATATAGCCACAGGAATCTTCTCACTAAAGGTGTGATACTGATAATTTTCCAGCCGGAAGCTGTCAGTGGTGAACTGATAGAAATCCTGGATGGAAGTATCCATGGCCAGGGTTGGACCTGGGTAAGGCTCCCGTTTCAGCAGCTCCTTTACCATCGGTATATGCCGGTCATAGATATGGGCGTCTGCAATGACATGGACCAGTTCGCCGGGTTTCAGGCCGCTTACCTGTGCCAGCATGTGGAGCAGGACCGCGTACTGGCATACATTCCAGCTGTTGGCTGTCAGCATGTCCTGGGAGCGCTGGTTTAAGATGCCGTTCAGGGTATTTCCGGAGACATTGAAGGTCATGCTGTAGGCGCAGGGATAGAGGTTCATCTCGCATAAATCATGGTGGTTATAGATGTTGGACATGATTCGGCGGCTTAAGGGATTGTGCTTCAGGTCATACAGGATGCGGTCTACCTGATCAAAATCCCCTTCCTTATAATGGTGCTTTACACCCAGCTGGTAGCCGTAGGCCTTGCCTATGCTGCCGTCCTCATCTGCCCATGAATCCCAGATGTGGCTGTTCAGGTCGTGGATGTTGTTGGACTTTTTCTGCCATATCCACAGAAGCTCGTCCACCGCCGACTTAAAGGCAGTGCGTCTCAGTGTGATGACGGGAAATTCCCTGGTAAGGTCGTAGCGGTTCACGATGCCGAAGCGCTTGATGGTGTGGGCCGGGGTGCCGTCCTCCCATACGGGACGCACGTCATAGTCTGTATCCCAGACGCCGTGTTCTAATATATCGTTGCAGTTCTGTATGAATATCTGGTCTGCGTAGCTCATGTTTATTGTCCTCCATTTTTAATATGGAATCATTATAACAGAGGAGTGGCTGTTTAGGAAGATGTTTATGGTGTAAGTTTGGGTTACGGCTGTCTATCACCTTTTCTTTCAAAGGGTTTCATGATATAATACGCCCTGTGTCTGTTTGCGTATAAGCAGGCGGCAGGGATGAACAGATATTAGAAAAAAATGGGAGGTACTCACACATGAATCTGATTGTAGCAGTGGATGAGAAATGGGGAATTGGCAAGGACGGCGGGCTCCTTGCGCATCTTCCGGAAGATATGAAGTATTTCAGGGAGACCACCAGGGGCAGGACCGTGGTCATGGGACGCAGGACGCTGGAGAGTTTTCCGGGGGGAAAGCCCCTCAAGAACCGTGTGAACATGGTTTTGTCAAGAAATGAGGAGTATGCCCCTGAGGGCGTCCAGGTGTACCATAGGGTGGAGGATGTGCTGGAGGCATTAAAGGACTGTAATGAGGATGATGTGTTCATCGTCGGCGGAGGCATGATATACAGGGAATTTCTTCCATATTGCAGTAAGGCATATGTGACCTATATCCACCGCACCTTTGATGTGGACACGGATTTTGAAAATCTGGATCAGGATGAAAACTGGAATCTGGAGTCGGTCAGCGATGTAAAGGAGTATGAGGGCATTGCCTTTGAATTCAGAATATACAGAAGGGTAAGGTGACGACATTGAATCTTTGCGTGACAGCGGACAGGCATTGGGCCATTGGTAAGGACGGAAGGCCTCTGGTGACCATTCCTGCGGACCGGCAGATGTTCCTTAAGGAGACGGCCGGCAAGGTGGTGGTCATGGGTCGCAGGACCCTGGAGGGACTGCCGGGAGGGCAGCCCTTTGGAAACCGGGTAAATATTGTCCTGACCCATGATATGCAGTATAAGGTAAAGGGCGCAGTGGTCTGCCACAGCCTGGAGGAGACGCTTAAGGCGCTGGAGGATTATAATGAAAGTGATATTTATTTCATAGGAGGGGAGAGCATTTACCGGCAGTTCCTTCCCTATTGTACAACAGCCCATGTGACCAGTATCGATTATTCCTATGACGGGGATGCATATTTTCCTGATTTGGAAGAGGAAGAGGACTGGTATCTGGCGGAAGAGGGAGATGAACAGACCTATTTTGACCTCTGTTATACATTCCGGAGGTTCCAGAGGAAGAGGTAATAAAAAAAATGTTCAACACGCTGAAAAAAAGAAAATAATTTTTGGGAAAATTTAAAAACCGGTTGTAACATGAAGCAGAAAATGTTAATATAAAGCTTGTGCGAGGGTAAATTCTCACAAGCTTCTAAAAAAACAGGAGAACGGGGGAATATATAGTGAAACAGGATGGAACATTATTTACACTTGAAAATGATGAGCTTCTAGTTACTGTTGCCTGCCACGGTGCGGAACTTACCAGGATTTATGACAAGAAGGCAGACCGCGAAGTGCTTTGGCGCGCTGAACCGTCTGTGTGGGACAGACATGCCCCTGTGCTTTTTCCGTTTGTGGGAAAATGTTATGAGGGAACGTATGTCCATGATGGGAAAGAATACAGCATGACGCCCCACGGCTTTGCGAGGGATATGGATTTTGAACCCCTTCTCTGCGATATGGACGAATGCTGGTTCCGTTTGAAGGACACGCCGGAGACATATGAGAAGTATCCGTTCCATTTCGAGGTGGAGATTGGACACAGGCTGGAAGACAGGACCATCGAGGTCATGTGGAAGGTCACCAATACGGATTCAGGAGAGATGCTGTTCATGATGGGCGGACATCCTGCTTTTCAGGTGCCGGAAGGGAAGAACATATACGATTTCACCTTTGAATTTAACCGGAGAGGGTGCAGGGAGGGACAGTTTACGGATTGTCTCCATTATCTTGCGCCTAATGCAAATGGCTATGAGAAGGAAGAACTTCAGGGAGATTTAAAGCTGTCAGAGGGCCGGGTGCCCCTGACAAAAGGATTTTTCGATACAGCTCTTACATATATGTTTGATGAAGCACAGGTCAGCAGCGTAAGCCTGATTGTGGATGGAAGCCCCTATGTGACGTTGGAATGCAGCGATTTCCCATATTTGGGAATATGGACAATGGAGGCCACCCATCCCTTTGTATGTCTGGAACCATGGTACGGTATCTGCGCATCAGATGGATATAAGGGGGAATTGAAGGACAGAAGGGGAATCATATCGTTGCCCGGATGGGAAAACTGGCAGAAGAGCTACCAGATCCGGGTGGAATAACAATGAATGTCATGTCCGGATGCGAGGCGGAAAATCAGCTGAGGACGGGAGTATATATTACTAGGAGGAGAACCATGTATAAGATTGTAAAATCAGAATGCCTGGCAGATAAGATATATCTGATGGACGTGGAAGCACCGCGTATAGCCAGGGCCTGTCAACCAGGCGAATTTGTAATTGTCAAGATGGATGAAGTAGGAGAGAGAATCCCGTTAACCATCTGTGACTACGACCGTGAGAAGGGCCTGGTAACCATAGTGTTCCAGATTGTGGGAGCATCCACAGAGCGCATGGCCGGACTGAAGGCCGGGGACAGCTTTGCAGATTTCGTAGGTCCGCTGGGACAGCCTTCCGAATTCGTGAAGGATGACCTGGAGGAAGTGAAGAAGAGACGTTATCTCTTTGTAGCCGGCGGCGTGGGCAGCGCGCCTGTTTACCCACAGGTAAAATGGCTGAAAGAGCGCGGCATTGACGTGGATGTGGTTGAAGGCGCCAAGACCAAGGACATGCTGATTCTGGAAGAGGAAATGAGATCAGTTGCAGGAAACCTCTATATTACCACAGATGACGGTTCCTATGTGCGCAAGGGCATGGTAACCGACGTTGTTAAGGATTTGGTGGAGAACCAGGGCAAGAAGTACGATGTCTGCGTTGCCATCGGACCTATGATTATGATGAAATTTGTCTGCAAGCTCACTAAGGAGCTGGGAATCCCAACCATTGTCAGCATGAACCCAATCATGGTGGACGGCACAGGAATGTGCGGTGCCTGCCGTGTAAGCGTTGGCGGGGAAGTGAAGTTCGCATGTGTGGACGGACCTGAGTTTGACGGCCATCTGGTAGATTTCGACCAGGCCATGAAGCGCCAGCAGATGTACAAGACAGAAGAGGGCAGGGCCATCTTAAGACTGCGTGAGGGAGCTACCCATCACGGGGGATGCGGAAACTGCGGAGGTGAGGAATAATGGACGTATTAAAGAAAATACCCGTAAGGGAACAGGACCCAAAGGAAAGGGCAACGAATTTCAAGGAAGTATGTCTGGGATATAACCAGGAAGAGGCTCAGGAAGAAGCTTCCCGCTGCATTAACTGTAAGAATGCCAAATGTATTCAGGGATGCCCGGTTGCCATCAACATACCAAAGTTCATTGCAGAAGTAAAAGAAGGAAAATTTGAGGATGCAGCAAATACCATAGCAGAATCCAGCGCCCTGCCTGCAGTATGCGGACGTGTATGCCCACAGGAGAGCCAGTGCGAAGGTAAATGTATCCGCGGCATCAAAGGCGAGCCTATCTCCATCGGAAAGCTGGAGCGTTTCGTGGCAGACTGGTCAAGGGAAAATGGATTCGTACCAGCTAAGCCAGAGAAGACTAACGGCATCAAGGTGGCTGTAATCGGTTCCGGCCCTGCAGGACTTACCTGCGCAGGCGACCTTGCAAAGATGGGATACGAAGTTACCATTTTCGAAGCCCTTCATGAGCCAGGCGGCGTGCTTACATATGGAATTCCTGAATTCCGTCTTCCCAAGTCCGGCGTGGTACAGCCTGAAATCAACAACGTAAGGAAACTGGGCGTTAAGATTGAGACCAATGTTATCATCGGAAAATCCGTGACCATAGACGAGCTTATGGATGAGGAAGGCTTTAAGGCCGTATTCATCGGTTCCGGTGCAGGACTTCCCAAGTTCATGGGAATTCCAGGCGAGAACGCCAACGGCGTATTTTCCGCCAACGAGTATCTGACCAGAAGCAACCTGATGAAGGCCTTCCGTGATGATTACGATACGCCAATCTACCTGGGCAAGAAGGTAGCGGTTGTAGGCGGCGGAAACGTTGCCATGGATGCTGCCAGGACAGCTCTCCGTCTGGGGGCAGAGGTGCATGTAGTGTACAGAAGAAGCGAAGCCGAGCTGCCTGCCCGTGCGGAGGAAGTACATCATGCCAAGGAAGAGGGAATCATCTTCGACCTGCTGACCAATCCGGTAGAGATTCTGACCGACGACAACGGCTGGGTTAAGGGAATGGTAGTGCGCAAGATGGAATTAGGCGAGCCGGATGCATCAGGCCGCCGCAGACCGGTAGAGGTTGCCGGCTCTGATTACACCATCGACGTGGACGCTGTCATCATGTCCCTTGGAACCTCACCAAACCCACTCATTTCTTCCACCACAGAAGGCCTGGAGACCAACAAGTGGAAATGCATCATTGCTGACGAGAGCAACGGAAAGACCACCAAGGAAGGCGTATACGCAGGCGGCGATGCCGTAACAGGCGCTGCAACCGTAATCCTTGCCATGGAGGCAGGCCGTGCAGGTGCAAGAGGAATCGATGAGTACCTTAATGGGAATAAATAAATATGTAATCTGAGATGTAGAGAGCCGGTATCCGGGGACTGTCTGTAGTGGACAGAACGACCCTTGATGCCGGCTTTTTTGAAGCGGTGGGTGGGGATTTTTGCGGCAGCGGGCGGGGAGTTTTGCGGGGGGAATTGAAAAGTTAACTTCCGTAAACAGGAGAGAAAGAAAAATGAGTTGGGTATTGACGCTTTAAGGGTATATATGGTATTCTATATAAAATCGCACGGAAGTCTCTGTGCTGGATTCTTATTTGCAGTTTCATGGTCGTTTGGCTGGTTCAGCCGTTTTTCACGTAGGAATGATTGAAAAAAGGTGGTGATGTGTGCTATATTGCGTTATTCAGGATGCAGCGGTGTGTTTGGATAATATCTGTAAGTTTCTTGAGATTAGTACTGTTTATCAGCAGTCAGTCACGTTCGTAAATCAATATTCTTGAAAAATCAGAGGGATTGTTTGTACCTTAAAATTGAATCATATTATTTTGTGCGCCTAGAAAATTTATTTTAATGGCGTTTATTTGCTGACGAAATATGGGGAATGGAGCCGGATTTATTTATTGTCCGGAGCAGTTTGCTGCTATTGAGATATTGGTATGGATTGCAGACGGGATGATTAAAAAGGGGGATGAAATGTTAATTTGGGACAGGAAAAAAGTTTTGTGCTGTATCCCGTGAAAATGCCAGATAATCCGGCAATGGAAGTTATCCTGAAAATTGCTGGCAGTGGCTGGACGGCAATCAGGACAGTATGGCGGAACATTATTATTTTGGCCCGGACGGATATATGATTTCAGATACCGCGGCGCCGGATGGACAGCAGGTTAGTGAAGAAGGAGCCTGGATAATGGATGGGGTGATTCCAAGGAGATGGACTAAGACAGGAGCAGGTGTAAAGGCATGTAGTGCAAAGTTTTTTACCGAGGAGGAATAATGAGGATAATGAAGACACTGAAACGCGTAATGGCATTGTTTCTTGTAACAGTATTGGTATGTACAGCAATACGGACCACCAGCGGAGCCGGGGATTTGATTAATTTGAACCCATACCGCCAGGTGTTCCGGGGGAAAAATCTGAATGCATTTGGAAGGACACACCGGGATATGAACATCTACCAGGTGGGGGAAGGGGCAGGCGCCCTGCCGGCATTATGCATACAGGAAGGACACAAACTGCCGGACGGAAGTCCGGCGAAATACGAGCAATATTATGTGGAGCCGGGAAAGCCGGTTCCTGTCATTGGTCCATTTGAGCGTTATCTGCCCATGGTGCTTGCCTATGAGTGGCTGGTTTCGGACAATTACTATGTTCCGGCGCGCTACGGGGTAGTCCAGGTCTATTACTGGGGATGCATGAATGGATATGAACATAACTGGGCATTGCAGAAGCAGGCCATGGAAAAATTCCAGGCAGTAATGAATGGGGATCCCATGGTCATGGTCTATTTTGAGGAAATGAAGGCCCACATTCTGGAGGGGGAAGCCGAGTATAACGGGACGGGCAGCTCTTCCCTGCCTGCGTGGGCTGGTTCTGTCCAAAAAATGGTCTTGAAAGAAGGACATTATGAGCTTACATTGGATATCAGCAGCTGTCCGCAGCTTCAGAGCACTTCCTGGTCCTTTCCGGATAATCAGTGGTCATATAAACTGGCACCGGATGGCAGAAGTGTGACATTTCAGTACAATGGAAACCAGGAAC
Organism: [Clostridium] clostridioforme AGR2157; assembly: GCF_000424325.1. Taxonomy (GTDB): domain Bacteria; phylum Bacillota; class Clostridia; order Lachnospirales; family Lachnospiraceae; genus Enterocloster; species Enterocloster clostridioformis_A. The sequence goes on along the minus strand of NZ_AUJR01000016.1, from coordinate 29,414 downwards.
CCCAGGGAACAATTGTGTCTGCAAAAATTCAGGGAATCGAAAACCGTTTTTACGCTTATATATTTACCCCGGCCGCATCTGAAAACCTTCAAAAGCAGTTGGGGTGGCTGGATTTTAACCGGCCCATGGCATCTGTCTCCTTTTCGGTTGGAACAGATGCGGTTCTGTCAGGCAGCGGTGATTTGGAATTATACCGCCATTCTGAAACATTTGAGAGCAACTATAACATTGATTTGGAGAAATATTGTGCTGAGACTAATCAGCCGCTAGAGGGAACTGTATTCAACGTGTGGGAGGATTTTGATTTTTCCCAGGTAAATGAACAGGGGTATGAGGAAGGTGAACCGGATGGGACCAGCGGACAGGTCTATTTAAACTGCATGTCGCCGGAACCGGAAACTGATTATATCTGTGATATCCTGACCACGGATACAGACGGATATGCAAGGCATAGCGATACCAGATATTATAATTACAGCAAAACATACTGCATGGGCCATCCTGCCCCGGAATGGATTGAGTGCGACCATGAGGAGGATGAGGATTGCAGCTGTGATGAGGAAAATGACCGGCTTCGCGGGCAGTGGAGGTCAGAACAGGAATTGTGCGCAGCCACATGCGATTTCCATGCCCCGAACCATGATGAGGACAACCGTGAACAGGACACCTCGGCTATGGAAGCCATGCTGGAGGATCGGGATGAGACATATGAACGGTTCATAGAATTGGAATACAGTTACCATTTACAGGAAAAGACAGCCCGGACAGGATACATTCTCCATGGACTGCACAACGATGACAAGGAGATAGAAAATGTTATACTGTCATCCGCCCAGGCGGGAGGAAGTGCGCGGTCAGCTGTATATAGGCCCAGCTCTTTTGTGGGGAAGGCGGTTGAGCCTGTGTACACTTACGTGGTGGCAATAAGGGAAAGAAGGTCTTACAAATATCCGGTTCCAGATGGTCAGGAGATGGAGCTTGAGGAACAGCGCAGCATATTCAGCCTATTGGGAGATAAGAAGGAAAAGAAGGAGGCAGAGGCTCCGGTGAACGGAGCAGTTGATGGCGGTATTTCTCAGGAACAGGAAAATGCCTCTGGCAGTGCGGGAGAACAGAAGGATGGAGATGGAACACAAGGGGAGGATGACGTTGCACCTGGAAACGGGGGTCAAGGTGAGGCTGGCAATGGAAGTCAGGAAAGTGAGGAGGATAAAAATGGGGAGCTGACGGATGGAAGTCCGGAAGGCGGGAATGAAGGGGTTGAGAAACCAGGAAGTGGAGGGGCAGGAGATGAGAACTCAGGAAGTGAAGGCACAGGGGCAGAGAACTCAGGGAGTGAAGGCTCAGGGGCAGAGAACTCAGGAAGTGAAGGCACAGGGGCAGGAAACTCAGGGAGTGAAGGCTCAGAGAGTGGAAATCCGGATAGTGGAGGTTCAGAAAATGGGAATTCAGAAAGCAGAGGCTCGGGAAATGAAAACTCAGGAAATGTGGATTCCGGGAGCGGAGGCCGGAAAGACGACAGTCCAGGAAGAGAAAAATCAGGGGACAATCATCAGAAAAGAGAAACTTCATATACGGTAGGCCAAGGCAGCGAGGGCAAAAACAAGGAAGAACAGAAAAGCGGGAAACTTCAGGCCAAATCGTCTGCGATGTCCACACCACCTAATATATTTAAATCAGGACATGGAAGAACCATTCTATTTTCCAGCATTTCATCAGAAGCACACACTGATAATTCTAAACATCAATCCCAAAAGAAACCAGAAGATACGGAAATTCAAAAAAGCGGGATTGTAAGGGAACGCATAGATGAGGACACAGAAAGCGGGACAGACAAGGACAGCGGTATCGGCCAAAGTGATGGGGATGATGAGGATGACAGTCAAGGTGATATTTATGAAGAATATGAATATGCCAGAAATCCTATCTCACCATCCTTCGGCACGGTTGAATATTTTTCGGAAGACACTGAGAAAGATACCGGAGAACCTGATGGGGAAGGAAACCGTGCAGTGCGGTTTATCAGATCCCTGTTTTCCGGAGAAGAGGATGACGACGACACCATAACAGTATCCCTGCCGTCATTTATGGACGATGACCTGGGGTCCATGGATGTATCGGGCTATGGGGAACCGGATACTATCCTCTACACCTTTAAGGTATGGGACCATCGGACAGAGGGAAGGCTGCACATCAATAAAAGGGATTTAGAGCTGTACCGCGCGGACGGGGACAAAAGTTACGGACTGACCCAGGGGGATGCCACACTGGAGGGCGCTGTCTATGGCCTGTTTGCGGCTCAGGATATCATTCACCCGGATGGTAAATCAGGTACTGTTTATAATCAGAACGATTTGACGGCCGTAGCTGCCACGGATAAACAGGGAAACGCCTCTTTCCTGGCATACACGGAAAAACCAGGCACCAGACTGAATGATGATGGAAACATAATCTCACCGGAGAACGCCACCGGACCTGAGAATCTCTATAATGGTTCGTCCATCACCTCATCCGACCAAGGATTCGGCACAGATGTTTATCCCGATTATGTGTATTCCAATGGAGACCAGTGGATTGGACGGCCCCTTATTATGGGCAGTTATTATGTCATGGAGCTTAGCAGGTCAGAGGGATATGAATTGTCTGTCAACGGCATTTCCTTAAAGGAAAGCAACCGTACTCAGGATACAGTCAGCAGGATACATGAGGCCGGGCAGGCCCGCATATCAGGCGGTTTGTCCGATTATAATTCCATGGATGCAGACGGTTCCTGGAATGATTTTATAGTAGAGAGCTACAAAACTGAAAATGGATATGATATCACCCTGACCGGATATCCCCAGGGAGCGGAATTTTATGAAATAGGGACCGGAACAGAGACAAAGACATACAAGGTGGTTTTGGGAAGTTCTCTTAAACCAAAGGTAGATCAGCAGGGCAGTCCTGTCTATCAGACGGCAAAAGGAGGGGAGTATAAGATTGGGCCTGACGGTAATCCCATTATCCGGACGGATACTGCTACGGACAGTGACACGGGAGAGCGGATTCCCTATGGGGAGACCCTGCCCTACCGTTTCAGGACAGCCCCATATCCCAGCGGTACGGCTGTACCGGCTGACATGAGTAAATGGGGACAGGCAATTGAACCCCATTATCTGTCAGAACAGGTTAACGGCATGTTGGGACAGATTGGATACAGACCGGTTTCAGCCACTTCGCAGTGGACAAAAATCCGGCTTTCGGGCCAGACCAATGCACAGGCGGCAGAGGAAATCATGGATTGGTACACGGTCCATAACTTCTTTGACTGCGGGTCTGTGGAAGATATATATGAGAAGGAGGGAAGCTTCTTTGCCTTGCTGCGCCATGATTATTCATTGGCCGATGCCGCCTTCCCCGCAGTCTATGATTCCGTAAACCGGAAGCTGTATGTCCGCAAGACGGCAGAGGTGTCAGGGGGTCCGGCCGGGAAGGTTGGCTGCTGGATTGAGTATCAAAAGGGTGAATACAGCCTGAAAAGCGCCGTTGTATCAATAGGGGAAAAACGGGAAATAAACACGGTCATTCCTTTTGGAAGTGATATAGAAGCTGCGGCCGAAACCGTGTATCAGCCGCTGTATGAGACTTACAAAGAAGGGGATATTGTCCTTGACAGGGAGGGAAATCCCATTCCTCTCCTGGAGCGGGTCTATGAGTATGAAGACAGGACAGAGACATATGACACAGATAGGTTTGAGCCGGTTTCTGCTGTCTATGATTGGGCTACAGGGAACTATGTGATTCATGTGGAGAATTCTGTGGACTGGAATGACAGGACAGAGCCGGTATATACGGAATTCCGGGTGGTGACAAAAGAGAAATCCATTGATTGGGAAGGGGAGGAATTGCCTTACAGCCAGTATCTGACAGATATAGCAGGAGCCGGGGTAAGCGCCTTTGCTACGATTCCCCCGTTGGATGAAGGAAGCTATGTTGTATTCCAGGCATTGAATTATCCGGGGCAGAATCAGCCGGTACAGGAAGCCGGGACTGGTTCCAGTCCGCTGCAGGTATTGCAGAGAGTCATAAAGCAGTCCGTAAAGGTCACAAAAGATATTTCCCAGTCATCCTATGACGGAGTAAATACATACGGAGCTGTCCACAACGACCCGCTGACCGTAATGCTGGGGTTGTTTAACAGAGGCAGCAGTTCCCAGGGCGCAAAGCTGCTGAATCAGTTTAAATTCAAGGCATATCTGAAAAGTAATCTGGAAAATATCTTTGTGGACAGCGCAGGCAATATCATTTCAGAAGATATAGGAACAGCGGATTTCAAAGGAGATGTCCAGAAAATCTTTCTTCCTCCCAGGGATGGAAGCGGACAGCGGCTGTTGGAAACAAAAGAGGATGGAAGCTATGATTACACGAAATTCTTTGACGCCATGTACGCGGCAGTGCAGGTGGAAAAAGGGAAAAAGCCACAGGAGATAATACGGCAGTTTGCTGTGGATTACTATGATATAGATGCCTATAAAGTGGAAATTCTTGCAGCAGAACCTGGACTTAACAGCGATACGGCCTACGAAAAGGCGCTCATTCGGGCCGTGGATGCGGCTGGGAGCTATCTGTCTATTTTTACTGGACTGGATGACAGGCTGGCCATTGCCTGGGACAGCGATGCAGGAGGAGGGGCAGATGGTGATGTGACCACACTGCAATGCAATACCAGGAATGGGAAGGATGATTATTACAATAACTCCATCATGCTTGCGTATGGCACATACGTTATTGTGGAACAGGTTCCCGCGGACGTGGACAGGGAGCTGGCAAACCGGCATTTTACCAGAGACTGTCCCAGGGAAGTCACCCTTCCGTTTGTGCCGGATATCGGCCAGGATGGAGGCACAGGGGAAACGGATGTCAACTATCAGACAGGCAGTCCCTATTTCCGGTATGACAGCACGGATACGCCGGAAGACCTGATTCGCAAATATATGATACGTTTTAATGAGGAGACCCACACCATACAGGCCAATGGACAGGATGGAAGATTTGAGATATATAAATACGGTCTGGATAAGGATATGCGGCCGGGCCGCAGCCTGACATCCCAAGCACCCTATGAAGAAGAATATATGGATGGCAGAAATGATGCCGTAAAGGGATATTATGCCGGATATACCTCCCAGAGCGAGGACGCAGGGATATTGGACGGGGTGGTCTATGACGGATATGAAACAGCAGACGGACAGTTGGAGGTCAGGGACCAGGTGGCAGCGATGAAAGGGATGCAGACTGCCATTGACGGTAAATTTGCCTCCATGCTGGTTCCGTGGACCGTGCTTCCCCCTGCGGTGGACAGAATCAACCCGGACACGGGAAATGTGGAGACGCTGATTCCCTCCGGAAATGGCCGGGATTTTAACTTCGTGGCATTTGCCCAGGAGGATTTTGAGGACGAGTATTATAATTCCAGACTTCGTATTGAGAAACTGGATTCCGAGACAGGCGATTCCATTATCCATGACGGCGCATTGTTTAAGATATATGCGGCTAAGAGGGATGTAGAGAAAGAGGGAATGAGCACGGTCACAGGGTCCGGAAATGTGCTGTACGGCGAGGCTGTGGACTGGCAGGGAAATCCTGTGACGGATGCAGACGGAAGAAGGATCCTGTATCCGAGAGTGGGTAAGAACAATGGGAGCACGGACGACCTGCCTGTGCGTCTGGATAAGGATGGGATCCCGCAGTATGATGAAAGCCAGCTGATTAGGCAGGAAGACCAGGAGGGAAATGAGACAGGAATTTTCAGGGCAAACTCCACAATCAGGGAATTAGTCATAGACGGTCAGGTTAAAAAGGTAACGGTGGGATATATTGAGACTTATAAGCCATTGGGGGCAGGCGTCTATGTGCTGGTGGAGATTCAGGCCCCGGAAGGTTATGTCAAGAGCCGCCCGGTGGCATTTGAAGTGTATGCGGACAGCGTATCGTTTTACAGGGAAAGAAGAAACGCGGACGGAACCACGGAGGGATGGGAGGAGGACACGGCTGTGAGATACCAGTATGCCATTCCGGTGGAAGGAGGTTCCAATAAAGTCCGGACCCAGACTGCCAGCCGGATAAAGGTGGAGGACTATCCTTCCAGGATGGAAATTCATAAAGTGGAGGACGGGGATTCCCTGGTGGGAAACCAGAACATCCTTCAGAGGACCGATGCACAGGGCAGGGTGGAATCAAGCGGAGGTTTTGAGAAAGATGTCACGGTAAATGACGCCGGGGACCGGTTGGTTTATAAGGTAAGCGGCCGTAAAGAGAAGCTGGAGGAACGGGGGGATGTGAGGGATATTGCTTACAATCCGGAAACCATGCAGTGGGATGGATACGTGACTAAGTCATTTGACGAATACTCAGAACATATGGTGGAGGGGACGGAGAAGGAGCTTAAGGCCATGGCCGGCGTAAAACCGCTGTACCGTTTGGATGGTACCTTTTCTGGCATGGGAATCCGGTTTGACATTTCTGTATCCGGCGCCGTATTGTCCCTGTACCAAGCCATGGAAATTGAAAAAACAGGGGAACACGTCTATAAGGGCGTAAGCGTTGCTGTTAAGGACGGCAGGGTAACGGGGATTACGGATACAAATACCGGTACCCATAAGGAAATACGTGTGGTTGGTAAGGAAAACAGTCAGGGCAATGCCATGAAAACACATCCGGCATCGTGGGATGTGTGGGATACCGTCATTGTGGATAATGATCCTGTAAATCTGTATTTCTATGATTTGAACCAGGTGGATACCAGGGAAGACCCGGATACGGGAGAACTGCTGGTACTGGATAAAAAAGGAAACCAGCTGTGTTTCGCTGATTCCGTCACCGGAATGGCATATGTCTATGATGATTATGGCCGTATGCTGGCATACACGGTGGATGATGAGGGAAATAAGATACTGGTCAAATCCATACAGGTACTGAAAGATGAAAATGGACAGACTATCTATGAGAATAAAACAGCAGTGGATGATGAAAATGGACTGCCCATCTATTATACAGGCGGAAATGTAGTGACAAAGGATGAATCCTGGACAACAGACAGCAGCATGGATTCTTATGGAACTCCGGAAACTACCGGCGCCAGACATTCGATTGCCCGCCTGCCCTTTGGTTCCTATATACTTGAAGAGCAGGGAGTCCCCTATGACCAGGGATATATCCAGGCCAGGTATATGGGGCTTGTACTTAGGGATACAGACGAGGTACAGAAATATTTCATGCAGAATGAATTTACCAAGACTGCATTTGCGAAGCTGGATGTGCGGACGCAGAAGGAAGTAAGGGGAGCGGTCATGACCCTGTACCGGGCCGGTCTGGACAGTGACGGCAGCCCCCATAAGGAACAGGATGGCATATACAGAAAAGGCCAGGTCTATGCTTCATGGATTAGCGGATACCAGTACGATGATAGCGGAAACATGAAAATGGATGAACACGGGGAACCTGTAACGACAACAGAACCCCACTGGATTGACCACATCCCAGTTGGATATTATGTACTGGAGGAAACCATTTGTCCCTATGAGCAGGGATATGTTCAGTCTGAGGCAGTGAATATTGACGTACTGGAAACAGGGGATGTTCAGAGCTTTGAGATGGAGGATGATTTTACGTCCATTGATATTATGAAATACGACACAAGAAATGGTGATGTAATCTACGGGGACAGCGAAGCGTACCTGACCTTATACCGTCCAATACTGGATGAAAAGGGATTTCCGGTGCTGGAAAATGGAATTCCCAGGTACGATGAAACAGGAAGGATATTCACATTCCGGGCCGCTACTTATAAGGATGGTCAGGATGTGGCGGCCACAGGCCGCGTGGTCCCGGACGCAGGCGGAAATCATCCGATCATGAAGTATGATTATGACTTCCGGGAGATTCCCGGCACATATCAGGGACGGTATTATTATACGGAGCAAGGGACCGTGCGCCTGGAGTATCTGCCTGTAGGAAATTATGTGCTGGCAGAGACAGAAAATCCTGAGGGCTATGCCACGGCGGAACCCATACTTATTAATATAGAAGAAACAGGACACTTAAAAGAGATACAATATTTTAAGATGGGGGATAAGCCGCTTGGACTGGAGGTCTCCAAGGTGGATATCACCGGCGGTAAGGAGGTAAACGGTGCAAAACTTGTCATTTATCCGGTGGATGAAAGGGGAAATGTATCGGAAACACCTCTTATGCTCCACCAACCCTCAGAAGATGGACAATATCAGGAGATTGAGGCGGTATGGATTTCGGGATTTGACGGAAGGTACACAGAGGAGGATGCAGACCAGGGGCTTATCCCACCAGGCTTTCAACCAGGAGATTTAAAACCGCATATACTGGAGTATATCCCGGAAGGTGACTATATCCTCAGGGAGATAACAACCCCGTACGGATTCCTGCAGTCTGTAGATATTCCCTTTACCATTACGGACAGCAGGGTCCTGCAAAAAACAGAAATGACAGATGAAATCCCGGATGGAATTCTCCGTATCATAAAAAGTGACTCAGACCAGCCGGATGATAAATTGCAGGGAGCTGAGTTTTCCCTGGTGAACCAGACAACCGGCGCCATATGCGGCACCGTAACCACGGACCAGCAGGGGCAGGCGCAGTTTGATCCACAACCCATCGGATACATGGACCGGGATGGGAATTTTAAACCTTATACCTATGTGTGCAGTGAGACAAAGGCAGCCGCGGGGCACATGCTGACCCTTGAACCATATGAGTTTCAATTTCATTATAGGAATGAGCTGACAGACATCATTGTCTGGGAATATAACCCCACCAACGACTCCAACCGGGTAGTCACGGACAAGCTGTCAGGTGATACAGAAGAAATGCTGGAAGGCGCAGTACTACGAATCGAGCGCTGGACAGAATCCGGCTGGGAGACAGCAGAGGAATGGCTGACCGGCAGACAGGGGCATTATACAAAGAACCTGAGTGCAGGAGAATACCGTCTGGTTGAGGTGAAGGCGCCGGAGGGATATAAACTGCATGAAACTCCCATAGAATTTACTATCAGTGATGGCATGACCGAAGTTCCCCATCTGGTCATGCGCAATTATACAACCATCGTAGACGTGGAAAAGACGTCGGCGGAAACAGGAAACCTGCTGGGAGGCGCCAGATTGCAGCTCATTGATAAGTCTGACGGAAAGGTGATTCGGGAATGGACATCCGAGGCAGGAAGCGGACAGCGGTTTTACGGGTTGAAGCCGGGCACATATATCATCCATGAACTTCAGGCCCCATCCGGATATGAGAGGACAGAGGACAGGGAAATTGTGGTAAAAGAATGGTCAGGGACAGTTGGGCCGGAAATGGACCAGGAGGATGGGAATGTATTGCATAATATGCTTCAGGTATTCCGGTTTGAGAACCGGACAGCATCCTCATCCGGCGGAGGCGGAGGCAACAGGCCAAGACCAAAGGTGGAGTACATTACATTTAAGAAAACAGATGTTTCCGGAAAGGTACTCCAGGGGGCAGAATTCACATTTTATGACCAGACGGGCCATGTAATCGGTACCTCTGTCAGCGACAGTACAGGAGCATTCCGCATAAGAAGGCCTGAAAATGGTACATATACCTTCCGGGAAACAAAGGCGCCGGACGGATATGTATTAAATCCTGGCATATTCAGTTTTACAGTCAATGGCAGCGATGTTATAAGGGGTACATATGAGGTTGTGGATAAGGAATTGGAATTTACTGTTACAAAGCTGGATGGAGACAGCGGTCTGCCTCTTATGGGAGCCAGGTTCAGGATCGAAAAGGGAGAAAGCGGTGTTTGGGGCAAGGGGCCGGAGACTGCGGGCAAGGGTGTATCCGAAGCTGTATCCGAAGCGGTAACCGGAGCTGTAACCGATGCGTTAACCGGAGCGGACGGTACATATACTTACCATTTAGCAACACCCGGCCTGTATGTTATTCGTGAGACAGAGGCACCTCAGGGGTATGAGCTGTCTGATGAGGTATATGAGTTTACACTGGATGCAGAGGGGAGAATACAGGGTGGAGCAATGACGCAGGGCGGCGAAATAATGCGGGACGGTGCAATGGTGCAGGCCGGTACAACCATACAGGGCGGCGTAATTATATATAATTGGAAGGAAAAGCCGCCGGTAAGGAAAATCGGAAGCATTACAGCTGTGTATCAAGTGGGCAACCGGTTTGGAAAAGGGACATATCATTTTGGAGCCGGTCACAGGGATACGGTAAGGACCGGAGACGACCTGCCCGTGGCAGCGGCGGCAGCAATTGCAGTTTTATGTATGGCGGGCTTCATTATGTGTCTATGTATGAAACGAAAGAGGGAATGGAGTCAACGCAGGAAATGGGTAGTATTTATTCTGATTTTGATACCCATAACAATTTATCTGGCTTTTGATGTGATGGCAGAGGAAACGGATACAGTATCTGTCTCAGGGAAGAGGGTATATCCCTCCATGGAAGACATAGAGCCTGTCCCTCAAACCGCCTGGGTATCAGCCAGGGACGATATATCAGGTAAGGAACGGAATGTCCTGCTGCCCCTTGTAAGTTATCATTTTTCTGATAAGCATTGGGAGGACGGGTTTCGGCTGGATTTGACGGTGACGGATTATGATGCAGGTTTTTATGAAGTCGGCGGGGTAAGAATTGAAGCGCAGAAGGAGGAGATTAGGGAGAGCCTGATGGGCCATGAGGCGGAAATTTTAAGCCAGGCAGGCCTGGATTCGGAAGCGTACAGGATTGACCAATTCCAGTGGAATGGTGAAATTTATGAAAATGATGGGGTACTGTGCCGAAATTTGACAGCGGTTGGACGTAAAATGGTTGCGGACTGCACTGCGGTTTATGGAGGAGAGGTCAGCAGGAACGTATTTCTGGATGACAGCGAATGGGATGAAGAGAGCGGACAGATTGGAGATTCAGGGATTGATGAGAGGCATGTTATCAAAAACAGCGTGCAGCCGTTATTTTCCATGGGAATAACCGTGTTTGCAGTTGGGATTTGTTTTGTGGTATTGATTGCAGCCATGGTTCTGACCATGATAAAGCGGACCAGACCGCATGGTATGGCGGTGCTTATGCTCATGTTTTTCATGGGAGTTGTGTTCAGCCTGCATTTTCTGGTGAAAACAGGGATGGACTATGCTGATGGGCGCCGAATGTATGGTACGGTACAGCATGAGGCATATGGATGGGGAGTGAATGAGAGGCAGGAAGGATATGCTGATGGGGATCGGTATGCTGATGGGGAGCGGTATGCTGATGGGGAGCGGTATGCTGATGGGGAGCGGTATGCTGATGAAGAGGAATATTCTGGTGGGGAGGGATACCCTGGTGGGAAGGAAAATTCCAGTGATGGACCTTCCTGTGCAGAGTCCAACCTAAATGAAGCGGCCCTGGTTTCCATCAATCCGGAATACCAGTTCTGGCTGTCTGTACCTGGAACCGAAATTGATTATCCGGTGGTGCGGCATGAAGATAATGAATATTATCTGAATCATAACTTTTACCAGGAACAGCATATATCAGGCTGTGTTTTTGCGGATTCCTCGGCTGTTCCCCTGGCTGTGGACAATACAGTGCTGTATGGGCATAACATGAAGGACGGAAGCATGTTTGCCGGTTTGAAAAAATATGGTGAGGAAGCTTTTTTCCGGGAAAATCCTGTCATACAGATATTTTACAGGGGAAAGTGGCTGGAATGTCCCATCTTTTCCTGTCAGCTCCGCCATCAGAGCGACGCCGGGGCCTACGGCACTAACTTTATGGAGGAGGAGTGGCTGCCCTATCTTGAGAAGATGAGGGCAGCGTCCCTCTATGAAACGGGAATCATTCCAGGAGGGGATGAGAAACTTATAACGCTTTCAACTTGCTACGGCAAAGACCAATATCTGATTGTGCAGGCGCTGTTGCACGGTATGTAATACCCGCATATTGGTATTTTCTGAGGATGATGGCAGGGATTTTTATTCGGATTTTTTTCGTGGGTGGAGGTGAGAGAAGGTGAGATTTTGTTAAGAATGTGTGCGTTGGTTTTTGAGGGTGTAAAAAAGTTAACGCTAACCCTGACTGCCATGCATATTGCATATAAAGCAGAAAAATAGTATAGTAATAGAAGCTTTATGCAAATACGATGACAATAGGTGACATTAGTGAAAAAGAATATAGACTTACTAAATGGAAATATACTCGCATCCCTGACTGAGCTGGCACTGCCAATCATGGCCACGTCACTGGTACAGACTGCTTATAATCTGACGGATATGGCCTGGATTGGCATGGTGGGAAGCGATGCAGTGGCAGCGGTTGGGGCGGCAGCCATGTATACCTGGCTGTCTTCCGGCGTTGCCACCCTGGCCAGGATGGGAGGACAGGTGAAATCTGCCCATGCCTATGGGGAAGGAAACAGAAGGGAGGCGGTACAGTACGGAAAGGGAGCCCTGCAGCTGGCTCTAGTGCTGGCCGCTGTGTATGGAATCATAACAAATCTTTTTGCGGGACCTCTGATAGGTTTTTTCCATCTCAACTCATTTCTGGTGGTCGAAGATGCAATTGTGTATCTGAGAATCGCATGCGGCCTTATTCTCTTTGCGTTTATTGGACAGACACTGACGGGCTTGTATACGGCTTCCGGCAACAGCAGGACTCCTTTTGTGGCCAACTGCATCGGTATGGGAGCCAATATTGTGTTAGATCCTCTGCTAATCTTTGGCCTGGGGCCTATTCCCGGCATGGGAGTAGCCGGTGCAGCCGTTGCTACGGTGACAGCCCAGTTTATCGTGTCTCTGGTCCTGGTGATTTCTATGAGAAAGGAACCTGTGCTGGCAGCTCAGATGCGGATTTGGATTCCTACACCTTTATCCAATATTAAAACCATGGTGCGCATTGGATTTCCGGCAGCAATTCAGAGTATGCTCTACTGCGGGATATCCATGGTCCTTACCAGGTTCGTCACTGCATGGGGGGATACGGCGGTGGCGGTCCAGAGAGTAGGAGGGCAGATTGAATCCATTTCGTGGATGACAGCAGATGGTTTCGGGACAGCCATCAATGCATTTGTAGGGCAGAACTATGGTGCGGGAAACCTGAAGCGGGTAAAGAAGGGGTACATGACGGCATCTGTCATTATGTTTATATGGGGCATCTTTACCACATGCCTCCTTATATTTGGGGCAGCGCCCATATTCAGCCTGTTCATCCATGAGCCGGAGGTCATACCGGCCGGAGCTGATTATCTTCGGATTATTGGATTTTCAGAAATGTTCATGTGTGTGGAACTGATGACTGTGGGAGCCCTGTCCGGTATGGGAAAGACAATGGAGGCATCTGTCATAACCATTATTCTCACGGCGGCGCGCATTCCGCTTGCCGTGATATTGGGGGGAACGGCCCTGGGCCTGAACGGTATTTGGTGGGCCCTGACTATTTCAAGCATTGTAAAAGGAAACATTTTCTTTGTGTATTATCTTCATATCATGAAGAGGATGAAGGCATAGGTATTGCGGCTGACATGCTGCAGCTTTGCAGCTTGGCTGTACCGGGCGAACCGCAAAGAAGGCCCGGAGTTAAAATCCATCTAAAATTCAGGCAAAGTTTAAGGGGGGTAAAATTCAAAAAAATATGCTTGTAAAATCTGGGATTTTGTGAGAAAATAGAACCAAGTATGATGTGATAAATTTAACGAATGGGCACTGTACTTGATCAAATTCATTTTTGAAAGGAGTTTTAACACATGATTTATTCACATGAAGTAGAAGAGATGTGCACAGTTGCACAGGGCGTTCATCATGGCGCTGCTCCAATTCCGGAAGAAGCAAAATGGGTAAAATCAAAAGAAGTCAAAGACATTTCCGGCCTGACCCACGGCGTAGGCTGGTGTGCTCCTCAGCAGGGTGCCTGCAAGCTGACACTGAATGTAAAGGAAGGAATTATCCAGGAAGCTCTGGTTGAGACCATCGGATGCTCAGGTATGACACACTCCGCCGCTATGGCAGCAGAGATTCTGCCGGGCCGTACTGTGTTAGAGGCTTTAAATACAGACTTGGTATGTGACGCTATCAATACAGCTATGAGAGAACTGTTCCTTCAGATTGTTTACGGAAGAACACAGAGTGCATTCTCTGAGGATGGACTTCCTGTAGGAGCTGGTCTGGAAGATTTAGGAAAGGGCCTCCGTTCCCAGGTTGGAACCATGTACGGAACCCTGAAGAAAGGTCCCCGCTATTTGGAGATGGCTGAAGGTTATGTGACTGGTATTGCACTGGATGCAGACGATCAGATCATTGGTTATCAGTTCGTAAGCCTTGGCAAGATGACTGATTTCATCAAGAAGGGCGACGATCCTAACACAGCATGGGAGAAGGCACAGGGCCAGTACGGCCGTGTTGCTGACGCTGTTAAGATTATCGATCCACGTAAAGAATGATGAAGACCGAATAGGAGGAATAAGAAGATGGCATTATTTGAATCATATGAGAGAAGAATTGACAAAATCAATTCTGTATTAAACAGCTATGGCATTGCTTCCATTGAAGAAGCTGAGAAGATTACGAAAGATGCAGGCCTGGACGTTTATGATCAGGTTAAGAAAATCCAGCCAATCTGCTTTGAAAACGCTTGTTGGGCATACATAGTAGGTGCTGCTATTGCTATTAAGAAGAACTGCAGAAGGGCAGCTGACGCAGCTGCTGCTATCGGCGAGGGCCTTCAGTCATTCTGTATTCCAGGTTCTGTTGCTGACCAGCGTAAGGTTGGCTTAGGACATGGCAACCTGGGCAAGATGCTTCTGGAAGAAGATACTGACTGCTTCTGCTTCCTGGCAGGCCACGAGTCCTTTGCCGCAGCTGAGGGCGCTATCGGTATCGCTGAGAAGGCAAATAAGGTTCGTCAGAAACCACTGCGCGTTATCCTGAACGGCTTAGGAAAGGACGCTGCACAGATTATCTCCAGAATCAATGGATTTACTTATGTAGAGACAGAGATGGATTACTATACAGGCGAGGTTAAGGAGCTGTGGAGAAAGTCTTACTCCGAGGGACTTCGCGCAAAGGTTAACTGCTACGGCGCTAACGACGTAACAGAAGGCGTTGCCATCATGTGGAAGGAAGGTGTTGATGTTTCCATTACCGGTAACTCCACCAACCCAACCAGATTCCAGCATCCAGTTGCAGGAACCTATAAGAAGGAATGCGTAGAGAAGGGCAAGAAGTACTTTTCCGTAGCATCCGGCGGCGGTACAGGCCGTACCCTGCATCCGGACAACATGGCAGCTGGTCCTGCTTCCTACGGTATGACCGATACCATGGGACGTATGCATTCAGATGCTCAGTTCGCTGGTTCTTCTTCCGTACCTGCACACGTTGAGATGATGGGTCTCATCGGCGCTGGTAATAACCCAATGGTTGGTATGACGGTGGCGATTGCGGTTAGCATCGAGGAGGCCAGCAAAGCAGGCAAGTT
The DNA here is from genome assembly GCF_000424325.1 of [Clostridium] clostridioforme AGR2157. GTDB lineage: Bacteria > Bacillota > Clostridia > Lachnospirales > Lachnospiraceae > Enterocloster > Enterocloster clostridioformis_A. The sequence continues at coordinate 13,916 of NZ_AUJR01000016.1, read as the reverse complement.
TTAAGTGAATTGTTTTAAAAATAGAATGCAGCTGGTAGTACCTGTATAGTACCCAAACGGCTTTTAAATGCCATAAAATCAAAGGTTACTGCCACCATCGAGGAGAGCGCTTCCTTGTCGAAATATAATATTAGCAGAGAAAAGCGGTTGTGTCCATTGGACGCAAAGCGAAACCCCAAGGAGGGGCAACTCCTTGGGGTTTCTTTTTCCTTTTAAAGAGGAATAACTTAGGCTGACTGTTGTATATAGTTTTAGAGCTGAGGAATTGTTCCGAGGTAACGGTGTTTTGGAATTGGAGACAGGCCGGATGAAAATATAGTTCGGGCATTGGTCCAAAAGAATTGCAGATTGAAGTGTGAAAGGAGCAGTAACGGACCCAGTATGTCCTTGTATGCCATAGGGTTGAGGGAAAATGGATTCACGGAAAGTGAACTTGTATTTCCTCCCCTGTTATTTGCAGAATCAGATGAAGCAGACAGCCGCATTTTGACGGAAGAAAACAGCATAGGCCGGAATATAATCAATGCCAGCCATCCTTTTACACGATGCAATATCAAGGTGTAAGGTGAGGGTGCCCAATGATATTGATTTAAAAAGCAGTGATTTTTTGAGAATAGAGTGATATCTGATATGAAAATTAAACATTACATGGCGCCCATGGAAGGCCTCACCGGCTATATATACCGCAATGCATACCATGCCTGCTATCATCCCATGGACAAATACTTTACTCCCTTCCTGTCCCCAAAGGCCAACAGCTACCTAAGCTCCCGGGAGTTGAACGACATCCTGCCGGAACATAATCAGGGCATGTACGTGGTCCCGCAGATACTCACAAACCAGGCAGGGGATTTTATTCGGACAGCAAAGGAATTACAGGAGTACGGATATTCTGAGATAAACCTGAATCTAGGCTGTCCATCGGGCACCGTGGTGTCCAAGCACAAAGGGGCTGGTTTCCTGGGGCTGCCGGACAGTCTGGACCGGTTTCTGGACGAGGTGTGCGGGAAGATGGAAGAGATGGGCATGGAATTGTCTGTGAAGACGAGACTGGGGCTGATATCGCCGGATGAATTCACGGAACTTTTAGAAATCTACAACCGCTATCCGCTGAAGGAATTGATCCTGCATCCCAGGGTCCGTACGGATTACTATAAGAATACCCCGAATATGCCGGCATTTCGCGGCGGGTTTGACGGCAGCCGGGCCCCGGTGTGCTATAATGGGGATATATTTACTATATCTGACTATGAGACACTGTGCGGAGATTATCCGGAATTGGATAGAGTAATGCTGGGCCGTGGAATCATATCCAATCCCGGACTGCTGGACAGGATTGCGGCAGGGGCAAATTCCAGTGGTGTGGGAACCGGCAAGGAAACATTAAAACAATTCCACCAGATGGTATACGAGGGCTATCGCGAAATCATGTCCGGGGACAGAAATGTCCTGTTTAAGATGAAGGAACTGTGGGCCTGCATGATTCAGATTTTTTCCGACAATGGGAAATACATTAAGAGAATAAAGAAATCACAGAGACTGGAAGAATATGAGGCAGCGGCAGCTGCTGTATTCCGGGACCTGGATATCATGGAAGGTGCCGGATTCCGCACGTATTAATGGCGGTATCCGGTACTTTCTGCTTGTAATTTGTTCTGCCGCATTTCCTGGGTATTTTTGTGAAAACTGCAGGGATGATATTTTCCTGCTATTGTGCTATACTTTTAGGTAATCCGCTTTTTCAATGACACCGCATCCGATTTTGGTTCCGGAGTTTCCGGAGGGCTGGGATGTAAAGTCGTCGGCATGACTGTGAATGACTACGGCTCTGCCGATAATGTCATCTGTGGAGAAGCGCTTGTCATAGAAGGAAAGCCAGGCATAACCTTCGTTTCCAAGAAGAGGAAGCAGGTCGCCTGCATGTTCCGGATGAGGTTCGCCGGACGGATTGTAGTGGTCTCCTGTTTTTGCGAAGTCGTCAGAGCAATCGCCGTTCTGGTGGATGTGCATGGCATAATAGTTTGTAGAGCCGGGCACCTGTTTGTTCGGCAGATTGAAGATTTCGGCTTCCACCAGCACGCCCCCGTAAGGAGTCTGGTAGAATTTTACCAGGCCGCTTAAGTTGGGAGCAGCACTTCCGCCTCTGACCCAGGCAATGGCGGCAGGGGCCCGAAAGCGCAGCAAATCAGCAAAGATGTCAGCAGGAGTGACGGATTGGTTGGCCATAATGGTCTCCTGTAAAGATGATTTCTTTATAGCATATGCGCATAAAAAAATAAGTTTACCTGAATCGGTAAACTTATCTTTTATTTGGAGGGGACCGGCAGAAGGGGAGCTGCCGGTCATAGGTATGAAAAAGTGTTTTCCTGTATAGTAAAAGGTCTTTCGCCTTACAGGTATTACTATACAGGGAAAATGTGGCCAAAGTTTGAGCACACGCTAAAGAATCAATAAAGAAACTAAAGGGAAAATAAACAATTTATAAAAGCAGGAGACAGATTATGGTAAGACGATTCGGCAGTGGGGAGGCAGACATGAAGCAATCGGGTATGAAGGAATCGAGCATGAAGCAATCGAATATAAAGCAATCAAATATGAAACAGACGAAACAATGGAATTTGAAACAGCCAGACAGCAAACAATCAGGCATGAAACAATTAAACATAGGCCGGTCAATGATAAGGCTGCTGGCAGCGGCGTCTGCAGCAGCCCTTTTATTATCCACCACTGTCTATGCAGGAGCCTGGTCCCAGGTGGGACCGGATGGTGCGTGGACGGTTGGAGGATGGGAAGCAGCCTATGATGCCAATTACCCCCTGAAGGACTACCTGGACCAGGCCGGGCTTCAATATGTGGATGTTATCATGGGGTGGAATGCAAAGGGAGAACCTGTGATGGAGAGGCGCCTGCGCCAGGATAATAATTATGGGCTGTATAATTATTTTGGGCTTTCCGACGATTTGTGCAAGGCATTGTACGGGGAAAGCGACCAGATAGGGACAGGGGAAATGGCTGTGGACGGCGACAGTCTTCTGATGCTGGGCCAGGTGGCCCTGTATCAGGAAAATGTGGGAAGCGATACCTACAAACAGAGGCGAAATGCCCTGGCCCTGGTGCTCCGGGATTATCTGAACAGCTACCGGTGGAGAGATGTCAGTGAACTGGAGCGGGCAAAGCATGCGGCCCTTTACATTGCCTCGGGCTGCACGTATGATACAGGATTGTATAACCGGTTTGTAAACGGGGAGGACACCTCCGGAGACCCGTCCTTCACAGCCTATGGCTGCCTGGTAAATCATAAGGCTGTCTGCGAAGGCATTTCCGTGGCATATCAGATGCTGGCCAGGTCCATGGGCCTTAACTGCTTCTGCGCGCCGGACGATAATGATAAGGACCACATGTTTGTTTACGTGGAAGCAGGAGGCAGCTGGTATAAGGTGGATTTGTCCGTGACAGGACTGATGCCCCAGACCATGGTGGACCGGTGTTTTAAGACCACGGCAAACCAGGAAGTGGAGCGCATTTTTGCCGCTTATTATAATAAGGCCAATCCATACATTGCCCATGTGGATTATGGAAATCTGGCTCCCGGACAGGTGTATGATTTAAGCAACGGCAGACAGCTTCGGAAATATCCGTAGAGCGGAGGCTTAGGCCGTGGAACATGGCGGCGGAAGAATTCTGAAAAGTGATTCCGGAGATTCCGGAAAAGAAAGGACTGAGAATAATAGAATGTATGATAATCTGACAGCCAATGATATAAAGAAAATGCAGGAAGAAATAGAATACCGCAAATTAGTGGTCCGCAAGGAAGCCCTGGAGGCAGTGAAGGAAGCCAGGGCCCATGGGGATTTAAGTGAGAATTTTGAATATAAGGCGGCCAAGCAGGATAAGAACAGGAATGAGAGCAGGATTCGTTATCTGGAAAAAATGATAAAAACCGCCAGAATCATATCCGATATCTCCAGGGAAGGCGAAGTGGGCCTGGGAGATACAGTGGAGGTCTATATTCCCGATGATGATGAGACGGAACGTTATAAGCTTGTAACTACTGTCAGAGGTAATTCCCTTCAGGGATTAATCAGTATTGATTCGCCTCTGGGCAAGGCCATAAGGGGCCGCAAGGCAGGGGATAAGGTCTATGTGAAGGTGGACGATTGTTTTGGATATGATGTGGAGATTCGCTCCATTGATAAGACCACGGAAGATGATGAAGATAAGCTGCGCAGTTATTAACAGAATACCATTCACGTTCCATTCTATATGGATTCAGGCCCGGCAGAAGGTTGAAAAGATTCAGAAGGTCTTGCCGGGCCTTTTCCGGCGATAAGAGTGTTCACATATAAAATGAGGGACAGAAGGAGAACCATATGGCGGCAGTTAACATGACAGAAGGCGGCATTACAAAACATCTGGCGGACTATTCCATTCCCCTGATTCTGGGCAATATGTTCCAGCTCACCTACAATGCAGCGGACTCCATCATAGCCGGCAGATTCATAGGAAAGGAGGCGCTGGCAGCGGAAGGTACGGCAAGCCCGGTGATGAATATTGTCATACTCGGAATATCGGGCATCTGTATGGGGGCGTCTGTACTGATGAGCGAGTTCTATGGAGCGGGTAAGAAAGAAAAGTTAAAACGGGAAATGTCCACCACAGTCATATTCGGCTGCTGTTTTTCGGTGATGATAGCCACATTAGGAGGATTTTTCTCAAAACCTCTGCTCGGAGCACTGGGAGTGCCGGATGAGATACTGGGCAAAGCGGCTTCTTACCTGTCCATCATTTTTCTGGGTGCGCCGTTTACTTATTTTTATAATGCGGTATCGGCTGCCCTTAAGAGTGTGGGAGATTCCAAAACGCCACTCAAGTTTTTAGCATTTTCTTCTATACTAAATGCGGTTTTGGATTTGATTTTTATTGGGGGGCTGGGGTTTGGCATTGTATGTTCTGCTGTTACCACGGTAGTGGCGGAGGCGGCCTCAGCCTTTCTCTGCATAACGTATGTATACAGAAAAATCCCCATGCTGCAGTTAAGGCGGGGGGAGTTCACCATGGACAGGCAGCTTCTCAGGCAGACACTGCGTTACGGCAGCATAACGGCGTTGCAGCAGTCCTGCCAGCCCATCGGAAAGCTGTTGATTCAGGGCGCCGTCAATCCGCTGGGCGTGGATATGATTGCGGCATTCAACGCGGTCAATCGAATTGATGACTATGCGTTTACCCCTGAGCAGAGCATTTCACATGGAATTACCACGTTTGTGGCGCAGAACAGAGGGGCGGGCAGGAAGGAAAGCATCCGAAAGGGATTGAGAAGAGGGCTCATGCTGGAAGCATGTTACTGGGTGTTCATCTGCATAACCATTACATTGTTCAGAAGGCCGCTTATGGGGCTGTTCGTTACGGCAGGAAATGAAGGGATTGTGGCATTGGGCAGCAGTTATCTGGGAATGATGGCGTTATTTTATGTGTTTCCGGCATTTACCAATGGGATACAGGGATTTTTCAGAGGAATGGGAAATATGAGCGTTACTCTGTTAGGAACCTTTGTCCAGACCAGCCTCAGGGTAGTGTTTGTGTACCTGTTAACCCCCGGAATCGGACTTCCGGGGGTTGCATATGCCTGTGCCATAGGCTGGAGTGTCATGCTTTTGGCTGAGGTTCCTTACTATTTTTGGTTTATGAAAGATAAATAATGGAGAAACTAAGGAATCTGTAGTAAAATGTGTTATATATAAAATAACGCTTTACTACAAGGGGGATACAAATGGAGGAAGGTACATATTATCCGGCCAGAGATGGGGAGGGTCTGACCGTGTTTATGATGGGAAGTATCATGCTGGAATATAACAGGAAGCCCCTGCAGATTCCCGGAGGACCTTCGGGAAAGGTACTGCAGCTGGTACTTATATTGCTGTATTCCGGCGAGGAGGGCGTACACAGGGAGGAGCTTCTGGACATACTTTACGGAAATGGTGAATGCTCCAATCCTTCGGGGAGTTTACGGGCCACGGTATTCCGGCTCCGCAAGCTTTTGGAGGGCAGTGAACTGCCGCCCCGCGAGTATATCCGCACAGACGGAGGAATCTACAGATGGGACAGCGGGGAACTGCCTGTGTATATCGATGCCAGAGATTTCGAGAATACGGCAAAGGAGGCCCTGCGCACCCATGATGAGGCACTCTTAAAACGTGCCTGCAGTCTGTATCAGGGAGAATTTCTGGACCAGCTCGCCGGTGAGAAATGGGTATCAGCGGTGGGAGTGCGATATCAGGAGCTGTATTTCAGCTGCCTGCGGGCTGCCAGCAGTCTAATGCGAAAAAACCGGGAATATAATGGACTTCTGGAGATATGTAATTATGCCTGCGAGCTGTATCCGTATGAGGAATGCCAGATTATGAAAATTGACTGCCTCATTGCCATGAAGCGGTTCAAGGAGGCCATGCAGGTGTATGACGCCGCAGTTTCCCAGTATTTTGAGGAACAGGGACTTCCTCCATCCGAGAAGATGCTGGAACGGTTCCGCATTATGAGCGGACAGATTCGTTATACATCCGATACGCTTAAGGATATAAGGGACAGCCTTCATGAGAGGGACCGGATTAACGGACCTTATTACTGTGCATACCCGGCATTTATCGACTGTTACCGGCTTTTGGCCCGCATGGCGGAGAGGGGGGATTTTTCCGGCGTGCTTCTGTGCTGTACCTTGCTGGATTCCAAGGGAAAGCCTCTGGATACAGGCGGGGAGCTTTTAAAGACCGCGTCAGAAAAGCTTCACGATGCCATCGCCAAGTCCCTCAGGAAAGGCGATTTATTTACCTGCTATAATCCCAGCCAATATCTGGTCATGCTCAACGGCACGTCCAATGAGTATTGTCTGCTGATTTATGAGCGGATTGACAGTAACCTGCATCTCTGGGATGGAGCCAGGAAGGTGAAACTCAATTACCAGGTGATGCCGGAGAGTCTGATATAGGGAGAATGAGGGGAAGCTGACAGAAAAATTTGTAATAGAATAGACTGGTTGGTATTAGATAAGCCGTCGCAGAAGAGTGAATCTGCGGCGGCTTTGTTTATTATATAGAAAGCATATGGTATCCGGATTTTGGAATGTAATAATTAAACGCGTTCTAGGCATGCATATTAGGCATGGCCCCATAACGGCCTTCCAGATACTGCTTTCCATAGGCCTCATCATTACGCGGTATGAGGCCGTTTTCTTTTTTGTAACTGGACAGAGGATATAATTCCGTATCCTGCCCATCCTGACGGCAGCAAAGCCAGATTTCATCCCGGCGCATCTGCGTTGGCTGCAGAATGGCAGTATTATGGGCAGTGAATAGCAATTGTGCATTATGAGGATTTTTCTCATGGTTGGCATAGAGTGCAATCATATAACGGAGTGCGTGAGGGTGAAGAATACAGTCAAGGTCATCTGCCATCATCAGGCTGCCGTCATCCAGACTGGCCAGGACTGAGGGCAGCAGTGAGAGCAGTTTTTTAATGCCCATGGATTCCTCTTCCCATGACAGTTCGAAGGTACAGCCTTCATAAGGACTGTGAACAAGGAATGCAGCAGGGGATTTTTGGTCAGAGTCCGGTATGATACTGTAATCCGTTATATCAAGTCCCAAATCCTTAAGGATACCGCACAGTCTCCGGCGTCCGTATCGGAAGGCAGTTCTTTGGGACTGTTTCCCTGTATTCTGCTGAACCAGGAATAGGCGGCCCTGGCATGTATGGAATCCGTATAGGCATTGAGCCAAGACAGCAAAGTCACCGATGGGGGCACGGCCTTGAGGGGGAAGGAGATGAGTTCACGCCCGGGATGAATGACGGATTCCTTCCTATTAAAAAGAATACCCGTATCACTCCCGCCCAGACTACCGTAGAACAGATTCTCCTCAGCAATGGTTCCCTTTGAGAACTGGAGCTGATAGCGGAACAGGAATCCCTGGCTGCGGAATAACACGTCAAACTGGGTGGGGGTGTCCCTGCACTCAGATGAAAACATGCAATGCACATCCCTGATTCTGGTTGGCACTGTTACAGATGCTGTAACCAGGGAGGAGAGACAGGATAAGGCGTTGAGGACCGTGGACTTCCCGCAGCCGTTAGGGCCATAGATTCCGATAAGGGGAAGGATGCGTTCGCCGTCAGCCGGGTCCTTCAACAGGGTATTTTTATGTTCGTTGATGGAGGCAGGTAGGAAATCCAACAAAACTTCCTCTTTGAATGCTTTGAAATTTTTGAAACTGAACTGGATTAGCATAATAACACCTCAAAACGTGAGAGAAAAACTCAAAAATATGTGTCATTTGTATCTGTAACCATTTTACCATAATATTGACAATAATACAATTAAAATGAGTTTTTTTCTCATTGACAAGAGGAGTTCTTAAAGCTTTATAAATGGAAATATATGGATATAAATACATGAAAAGGTTATAAAAAGCAGGCGAAATTTTAATGATATAAATAAAAAGTAACGAGAAATCAGGGGAAAATAACGCTTTGCATAACGCCCTCTTTGCTATGATTATAGCGAGGGAAGCTATAATTACATAATTAATTTAATAAAAATTTTAAACTTTATTAAATTGTAACCAGATTGTAACTGTGGTTTGCTATACTAGTTTCGGACAGCTGGATTATCAGGAATCATGTAGAAAGAAAAAATTATGAGAGGAGTGTAAGTATGGAAGGACGAAAAAGGTCTTGCATGTTAAAGAAATCAGTCTATAACATGCGGAAACGTCTGGTGGCCTTAGCGTTAGCGGCAGCCATGGTTTGCACCAATGTGGGTGCGGACCTGAACGCAGCTTATGCGGCTACATCGTCGTCAGAGTCTGTCACATTCGAAATGACTGGTTCCCAATTGGTGACAGCTATCGAAGAAGCTATCGAAAACGGCAATGTAATATCACCGGGCGATCTTGACTTTACCAATGGAGACATTGCTAAATTCGAGAGTTTGTTCTACGGAGAGGGGAAAGTATTAGAAGTATTCCCGGATCCGGACGGCGGCAGTATGGATGCGGAACTGAGAGTATTCGTACGTCTGCCGGAAGATGCCGATGACATGTATATGGTAACCGGCGATGAGGAGATTATCTTCTTATATGTGAATAATGGGGAAGATACGGTTAGTTTCTCTACCACGATTTATGATGATGAAGGTGGGAAACTGAAGTCAACAAAAGCTATCAGGGTAAAAAGTTTTGAGGCTGCTTTTGGTGAAGAAGAAATCAATTATATCTCCAAGCCAACGGAAACCACCGCTCCAGCGGAAGACAATGGACCGGCAAAGGAGGAGTCTACGGCTCCGACAGAATCTGAGACAGCGGCACCGGAAGAAGGAAGTACTGCTGCACCGGAAGAAGGAAGTACTGCTGCACCAGAGGAAGGAACTACAGCAGCACCGGATGAGGGAACAACTGTAGCGCCGGAAGAAACTACGACCGCAGCAGAGGAGAGCAGTTCAGAGGCTCCTTCAGAAAGCGAGACAGATTCGACAACAGAAGCCGAACAGACTGAACCGGAAACTACAGAAGCTCCGGAAACCACTGAGGAAAAAACTCAGGAACCGGAAACCTCTGAAGCTGAGGTAGCTGAGCCGGAGAACTCAACCGGCGAACCCGTTGCTTCTATTACTCGTCATTATGCACCAATTGTTGCTGATAACGAGGAAGGCGGAGTGCCAGAACAGCCTAAGGCGGATGCAGCTGAAGAACATGTAGAGGAACCAAAGGAAACAACTAAGGCAGAAGTAGAAACAGAAGAAAAAGAACCCGAAACAACTGAGAAGGCTACAGAACCTACAGAAGTCACAGATTCTACGGATTCAACTGAAGCTACAAAAGAAACGTCTACTACAGTTCCGGATGCGACAACAGAAGCAGGAGGCGAGGATGTAAATCCAAGTGAAAGCACATCTGCTGAGGAGACCACAACAGCTCCGACAGAGGATGAGGAGACCGCAACAGCAGTTGAGACACCTGAGGTGACAGAGCCGGTTCAGGCTGGTACTCCATCTGAAGTAACTAAGCCGGAGGAAATGAAACCGGAAGAAAATGTTAATAAGGCTGAGAAGAATGATATAGTTGGCATGGGGTATTGCAGCACAGCGAAGGCTTATGTGACCAAATTAAAAGACCTTAAGGTTTTGAAGGGACAGCTTGAGCTTTCAGCTACAGTAGATGGTGCTGAGAATGTCAATGTTACATTGACAGCAAATCCTGGTGTGGTACCACAGGGAAGTTATATCGAGGCGACAGCGATTATTGATGACAGCGAGCTTGAATTGATGAAGGAAGCTGCTAATGAGAAGCTGAACAGACAGAATCTGGCAGCCGTAGATATATTCGCAGCGGACGTTAAACTCTTTGATGCTGATGGAAATGAGATACAGCCTAAGGGCAGCGTTAGGGTTGCTTTTGAGGGAACTGAGATAAACAGCAGCGAGTCTGTTGTATATCATATGGACGACGAGAACAGTGGAATAAGTACTTTGAGTCTGGATGCGGCTGAGCCTAATCCATATACGGCGGAAACAGTTACAAACGTAGATGCTGGCAGTGATGAGGCTGCATTTGTTACAAATCATTTTTCCATATATGCGGAGATTGAGACTGAGGAAAGATATTATTATGAAGTTAATTTCTGGTATGCGGAGGATGGTCAGAACAAACTGATTTCAGGACCACAATATGTGGAAGAAGGGCATGACGCAATATTGCCCGCTGCGCCTGAATTTGATGGGTATGTTTTTGTCGGATGGGATCCCAGCCCTCAGAACATTTCGGGGGATTCCGATATATATGCCCGGTATTCTAAGACGGCTGATTTAATTAGGCTTACAGTAAACTATATATATTCCGATGGAACTGTGGCAGCCCAACCATGGGTAGCGGAAGTTCAGGCAGGTGTTAACTGTAATTATACTATTGCATCGCCGGAAATAGCCGGATTTGTAGCGGATCAAACTGTGGTTGGCTTTAATGGTGTATATAGTGGTGATCAAACAGTTACCGTTACTTATAAAGGCGGAGAGACCCAATATCAGGTTAAACACTATCTGCTGAACCCGGATGGAAGCCAGCCGTCTGAACCGGTAATTACTGAAACTCTGACAGGAGAGGTTGGGTTGAATACCCAGGCTGCTGCGAAAGAGTATGAAGGCTTTACGCCAAAGCCCATTGCCCAGGTTGCGATTGGGTCTGATGGCAGAACTGTTGTCGAAGTACATTATGAGCGTAATCTATATACTTTGACTTGGGATACCGGAGATGGCGGAAGTTATATCGCTCCCACGGAAGTTGTATATGGCGCAGCAGTCGACGAACCCGTAGAAAAACCTACAAGGTTGGGGTATGAATTCCTGGGTTGGGAAACGGTACCTGCAACAATGCCCGCTCAGGATACTGTGGTTACGGCAAAGTGGCAGAGTGTTGCTGAGGCGGATTATAAAGTGGTATATTGGAAAGAGACACTTACTGTTGGAGAATACGCTGTAGCGGAAATTACTTATGGCCGGAACGGAACAGTGGGGGATAATATTCCTACTCAGATAAAGAACTATGAGGGGTTTGCTCTAAACAATCAAAAATCCGCAGGTAGTGTAGAGATTACTGCGGATGGCCTGGCGGTAAAGAATGTATATTATGATAGAGAGCAGTATACGATTAAGTTTTATAGAAAGGATTTAATATGGTGGCAGGAAGATGCATCTTTAAGAATAACCGCACGTTATGGCGCAGATGTATCAAAGGAATGGGAAAAGGCTTGTGCTAAAGACTGCTGGGGACCAAATAAAAATGATAGTGTTCAATACACATTAATAGCAAATATGCCGGCGGAAAATTTGAATATGTATAGAAAAAACGCTGGTAGTGGTAAAAAAATCTATTATTATGTTGAGGGGTTAACGCAAGGTGAAAAGTTAACATATGCTGCGTTTAATGCATCGAGTAATGTTCATCTGACCGAGGAAGATAAGATGCCGATAACCGGATTTGCTTTTGATTCTTGGAAGCAATATTCATCCGATGGGTCATCTGACTTGTGGTTATATTATACGCGTAATTCTTATGAGTTATTTTTCGAAAATTGCGCAACAATGAACCCTGAAAAAATCAAGTTTGAAGCACCTTTATCAACTGGTAAACCTGATGGAGAGCCCGGACGGCCGGCCAATATAGATAATGATTATAAATTTGCAGGCTGGTACCTTGACCCGGGATTTACTACAGCGGTGGATTGGGATTCAAGGATGCCTGCGGAAGGCGTTACAATCTATGCCAAGTGGGAAATTCCTAAATATGATGTTATGTTTGAAACAAATGGTGGAGATTCCATTGACAAGATTACAGTAAAAAAGGGAGATGTCTTATCTGACCTTCCAGTACCAAAAAAAACAGGTGATGTTTTCCTTGGATGGTATACAGACCCTCAAATGACGAAAAAATATATTGCTGAATCTAAGATTGTGAAAGATACAATTTTATATGCAAGATGGGAAAGCTCTGATACTGTAAATTATACAGTGAAGTATGTCTCATCAGCAGATGGAAGCGTTATAGCACCTGAAGAAACACGAAATGCTGAATTAGGTTCTACTGTCAGTGAAGCAGCAAAGTCAATTGATAATTATTATCCTAAGGCTACAGTATTGACTGTTAAAATAACAGAGCGTGATCAAGAAATTGTATTTGAATACACCCCAGTCGAAAAATGGACTTACACTGTAAAATACTTGTTGGAGGGAACACAAGATGCAGTGCCGGGAAGCAGTCCTTTTGAGAATGAAACAAGTGATCATGAATTAGCGGTTAACTTTAAATCTTTTGAAGGATACACCTTAGTATCTGCTCCAGTGGTCAGTGTAACAAAAGAGAGGCCTGAGGCGGTATTCTTTTACCGAGAGAAGAAAGCTATATACCATACACAACATTGGTTTGAAAGAGTGAGCTATGTTGATGAAAACGAGCGATTTGGCTTACATGATATCACAACGACCACAGGTGTTGAATCTGGTATACCAGTTTCGGCTCAAGCATTAGAACCTGTGCCAGAAGGTTTTACACTGGATACAAGTATTGCAGGAACAATAGCAAGTGGAACAACGAATATCCAAAATATACTGACTATGAAGTTGTTCTATGTGAGAAGCAGCTATGATGTAAAATATGTAATTGATGGGCCGCAGCCTGAAGGAGTTATTGTTCCTACTGGTGGAAGTTATAAATATAAGGAAACAGTAACACTTGAACCTACACTTAGCGTTCCAGGATATACCTTTATTGGATGGGAGACTGACGATGTAGCATCATTATCTAATGGTAAATTTATGATGCCTACTCATGATGTTACATTAAAAGGACGGTTTGTCGAAAATGCGGCAGTGGAAATAAGATATGTGCCGGATGACGCAGAGCACGGAACAACGACTAACAATCCTGATAGTGTGAATCCTGCAACAGGAACGCCGAAAGGCTCCGTAGCGACAGCAAAGGCCGGATATGCGTTCAAGAACTGGACGAAGGACGGAGAGGTGGTAAGCTGGAATGCAGAGCTGAAGCCGGAGGATATTGAGAAGGTAGGAGGCGTGTATGTAGCATCCGAATACGTAGCGAACTTCGGAGTGGACGACAACGGAGACCAGATCCCGGATGAGTACCAGATTAAAGTAACCTACAGTGCGGTGAACGGAAGAGTGGACCTGACAGAAGCACAGTATGTGACGCTGTATAAGGATGACCATTATGCGACGAAGGCAGAGGGAGGCGTGGGAACGCTGACGGAAGCCCAGATAGCAAAGGCAACGGCAGCCAACGGATACAACCAGGCAAGCGAGAGCTGGAACCCGGAGAAGCCGGAAGCCGGAACAACGCAGTTCACGGAAGATACGCATT
>NZ_AUJR01000015.1 GCF_000424325.1 [Clostridium] clostridioforme AGR2157 | reverse complement strand
CCACTCCTGAATGACAGGCTTAAATGGATCAAGTTTTGAAGGATTCTCCTGTGCAATCGGTGGAACAGGGGAGAAATCATCCTGTGAGAGGTATTTGCGTATTGTTTTGGGATCCGAGCCGGTTTTTTCGGAAATTTCACTGATTCGGTATCCACAACTGCTCAAATCTTTGATATGATTGATTTGGGACATAGTGAGCATCTTCCTTTCCTCCTTTATCTTTGGTCGTGCTTAGATAAAGGATAAGCGTTAGTTAAAGGGGATTCAATATGTCCCGCCTTTTTTAGGGAATTTCCCTTGCTCTTTTCAGGGAATTCTGACGCTTTTTTTCGGTAATTCTAGTGTATCATAAACACTGCTCCAAATCAAACAGGGGACGCTACGCTTCCCCTGCGCTGGCTACCGCCAGCTACCCTTTTGTGAACTTGCCATCTGGGGACACCTTGCATTGCAAGCTGTTCCCAGCCGACAAGTATAGTAGAAGAACTTCTCTATCTTTTGATAAAGATAGAAAAATGTTATACTGAAAAAAATCAAAAATACCTATTGACTCTTACGGAGCGTCATAGATTAAAGTTATCTTATCAAGAACAGGAGGTTAGTAGCTATGAGGACGGTAAAAGAAATATCAGATTTAACAGGTATCAGCGTTCGCACGCTTCACTATTATGATGAAATTGGCTTGTTTAAACCAACGAAAAAAAGTGATGCGGGATACCGGCTTTATGACGATAAAGCATTGGAAACATTACAACAGGTTTTGTTTTTTCGTGAGTTTGATATTCCGCTGAAAGAAATCAAAGCTGTTATGGACAATCCAGTTCTTGAAAGAAACCAAATTTTGCAAATGCAGAGAAAAATGCTGGTAGCAAAAAAAGAACGCATGGAACGATTGATTAACAGCATTGATGACATTCTGAAAGGAGATAATAAAATGGATTTTGCAATTTTCAGTAAAACAGAAGTGGAAGAAATGTTCCAAACTATGATTGAGCATATGCCAGAAAACATGAAAAATCTTGCAGCCAAAGAGTTTGGAAGCATTGAAGAATGGAAAAAACATTATATCGAGGTAGTTTCATCAGAAGAAATGCAGAAAGGCTACGCTAAAGTTGTTGAATGGTATGGCGGAAAAGAAAAGTTTCTGTCTGTTGCAAATAATCCCATTAGCAAGGATGTGGCTGAAAGTTACAACAAGCGAATTGAGGAAATATTGCAAAAACTAATTGCAAAAAGAAATTGTGATGTAAACTCTGTGGAAGTCAAGGAAATCGTCAAAGAGTATGGATTGGTTATGAAGGAGCTTTCACAGATAAAAAATGAAGAAGAATTCATGTTGGCACAGGCACAGTACTATCGTAATGAAATAGTTAAACCAATGATAGACGAAAAATATGGTAAAGGTGCTTCTGAATTCTTCTCACAAGCAATAGAAACCGTTTATAACATTAAGTAGTAGGTGCTATTTAACTAAATACCTACCGCCCACACAGCGGCACACCAAGCAGGAAATCTGAAAAAAGGTCTCCTGCTTTTTTTCTGTCCAAAATGAGGTGGTAAAACGCCACCCCATCCATGAATCACAGAAAGGAGGGACACGAAATGCCCTGTCCACACAACGAAATCTCTGTTGTGCAGCGCAGCCAGCGGCAGTCTGCGGTTGCCGCCGCTGCTTACCAAAGCGGCGAAAAGCTGTTCTGTGAATATGACCAGCAAGTGAAACACTATCCGGAAAAGCGTGGTATCGTCCACAATGAAATCCTGCTTCCGGCAAATGCCCCGCCGGAGTACGCGGACCGCAATACCCTATGGAACGCCGCCGAAGCGGTGGAAAAGCAATGGAACTCCCAGCTTGCAAGGCGGTGGGTGCTTACCATCCCCAGAGAAATACCGCCCGACCAGTACGCTGTCCTTGTCCGGGAGTTCTGCCAGCAGCAGTTTGTTTCCAAAGGCATGATTGTGGATTTTGCTATCCATGACCCTCATCCGCCGGGACATAACCCTCACGCCCATGTCCTGCTGACCATGCGGGCGATGGACGAACATGGGAAATGGCTTCCCAAGAGCCGCAAGGTTTATGACCTTGACGAAAACGGGGAACGATTCAAACTTCCGTCAGGCAGGTGGAAAAGCCACAAGGAGGATACGGTTGACTGGAACGACCAGAAGTATTGTGAAATCTGGCGGCATGAATGGGAGATCATCCAGAACCGTTATCTGGAAGCCAATAACCGCCCGGAGCGTGTGGATTTGCGTTCCTATGCCAGACAGGGGCTTGATATTGTCCCCACTATCCATGAGGGGGCTGCCGTCTGGCAGATGGAAAAGCGTGGTATTCAGACGAATATCGGCAACCTGAACCGGGAAATCAAAGCCGCCAACCGCCTGATGAAGTCTATCCGGCAGCTCATTCAAAATCTCAAAGGCTGGATTACCGAACTGGGAGAAAAACGGAAAGAACTGCTTGCACAAAAAGCGGCGGAGGAAGCGACATTTCTTCCTAATCTTTTGATGAAGTATATGGAGATACGAAAAGAAGAACGGAGCAGCTGGACAAGGGCTGGACAGAACCGGGGGACTTCAAAGGACTTAAAGGCAGTCAGCGAAGCCTTGTCCTATCTCCGGCGAAAGGGGCTTTCTACCGTAGAGGATTTGGAAGCGTTTCTGGAAGCTTCCGAGAAATCTGTTACCGACTACTGCAGTCAGATGAAGCCAAAGGAAGCCCGCAGCAAAGTGATTGACGGGATTCTTTCCGCCCGGACAGACTGTAAGGAATGTAAGCCTGTCTATTATAAGTACAGAAAGATATTTTTCAAGAAAACAAAGGAAAATTTCAAACAGGAACACCCGGAGGTTGCCCGGTATGAGAAAGCCACTGCCTACCTTGCCAAGCACCCGGACGATAAGGACAGAACCAAAAAGGAGCTGCAACAGGAGCAGGCAAAACTGGTCAGCGAAATTGCAGAGCTGAAAGTGCCGCTGACCGAGGTACAGGATGATTTGAAGAAGCTGCGAGATATCCGCTACTGGGTACGGAAAGCCATACCCGGCACAAAGGAAAGTAAAGAGCTGCCCAAGAAGCAGCCCCTCAAAGAAGTCTTGCGGGATAAGGCTGACGAGAAAAAGGCACAAAGGACTGCCCCGGCACAGACGAAACACAAACAACAGGATATGGAACTTTAACAGGCACTTGCCATTTTCAATCAGAGGATGTCAGGTGCTTTTCTTTTTTCAAGGAGGGATAGATTTGAATGTATTTGAAGCTGTGAAGCAGTCCGTCACAACAAGACAGGCTGCGGAGCATTATGGAATCCATGTAAACAGGAACGGGATGGCTTGCTGCCCGTTCCACAACGATAAAACCCCAAGCATGAAGCTGGATCAGCGTTACCACTGCTTTGGCTGCGGCGCAGATGGGGATGTGATTGATTTTGCCGCCGCCCTGTATGGGCTGGGAAAGAAAGAAGCCGCCGTACAACTGGCACAGGACTTCGGGCTTTCCTATGAGGACTGGAAACCGCCGGGAAAGGCAAAAAAGCCCAAGCCCCGGCAGAAATCCCCGGAGGAACAGTTTCAGGAAGCAAAGAACCGCTGCTTCCGTATTCTTGCCGATTATCTCCATCTGCTTATGGCATGGAGAACGGATTACGCCCCTCACTCGGTGGAGGAAACTTTTAATCCCCGGTTTGTGGAAGCCTTGCAGAAGCAAGCCCAAGTGGAATATCTGCTGGATGTGCTGATGTTTGGGGAGACAGAGGAAAAAGCAGCCCTGATTACGGACTACGGAAAGGATGTGATACAGCTTGAACAACGAATGGCAGAGCTTGCAGCCGCAGACGCAGCAAGAACTAAAAAACACCATGAATGCCATGCAGCCGCCCCAGAGCATTGAGGAAATCAAAGCAGGGCTGGAAACCACTGAGAAAGGCGGTATCCGTCAGAGCATACGGAACTGTCTGACCGTATTCCAGCGTGACCCGCTGCTTTCCGGGGCTATCGCATACAACATCCTGACTGACCGCAAGGATATCATAAAGCCCATCGGTTTTCACAGAGAAGGCACAGCCCTGAACGATACAGATATGAAGTATCTGCTTCTCTATCTGGAAGAAACCTATGGGCTTACCAATGAGAAAAAGATTGATAATGCCATCGGGATTGTGGCGAATGAAAACAATTACCATCCCATCCGGGACTACCTCAATGGCCTTGTGTGGGACGGTACAGAGCGAATCCGCTTCTGCCTGCGGCACTTTCTGGGGGCTGACGCAGATGATTACACCTATGAAGCGTTGAAGCTGTTCCTGCTGGGTGCAATCTCACGAGCCTTTCAGCCGGGGTGCAAGTTTGAAATCATGCTCTGTCTGGTAGGCGGTCAGGGGGCTGGCAAGTCCACCTTCTTCCGTCTGCTGGCAGTCCGGGACGAGTGGTTCTCTGATGATTTGCGGAAGCTGGACGATGACAATGTGTACCGCAAGCTGCAAGGTCACTGGATTATCGAAATGTCGGAAATGATGGCAACCGCCAATGCCAAGAGCATTGAGGAAATCAAGTCATTTTTAAGCCGGCAGAAAGAGGTTTACAAGATACCCTATGAAACCCACCCGGCAGACCGCCCCCGTCAGTGCGTGTTTGGCGGTACTTCCAATGCCCTTGACTTCCTGCCCCTTGACCGTTCCGGCAACCGCCGCTTTATCCCGGTCATGGTGTACCCAGAGCAGGCGGAGGTTCACATTTTGGAGGACGAAGCCGCTTCCAGAGCCTATATTGAACAGATGTGGGCGGAAGCAATGGAGATTTACCGAAGCGGCAGGTTCAAGCTGTCTTTCAGTCCCGCCATGCAGCGGTATCTCAAAGAACACCAGCGGGATTTTATGCCGGAGGACACCAAAGCCGGGATGATACAGGCGTATCTTGATAAGTACACCGGGAGCATGGTCTGCTCCAAGCAGCTTTACAAGGAAGCCTTAAACCATGCCTTTGACGAGCCGAAGCAATGGGAAATCCGGGAAATTAACGAGATTATGAACCAGTGCATTTCCGGCTGGCGGTACTTCCCGAACCCAAGGATGTTTGCGGAATATGGCAGGCAAAAGGGCTGGGAGCGTGAAAACCCGGCAACGGACTCCGGCAACCCGTCTGAAAAAACGATGGACGGTTTTGTGGAGGTCACAGAACAGATGGAGCTTCCATTCTGAAAATGACAGCCCGTTGCACCCCCTGTTGCTGTCCCGTTGCCGATCCGGTTGCCGGGGAAAATCCCATAACTGCGGGCTTTTCTCCCCTATGACAACCAAAACAAAAGAAAAATAAAAGAAAAGTATAAATAGTAACCATCGCCAGATTGAGATTGTTTGCAAGGTCTTTTGAAGCCCGTTGCCGGACTTCGTTGCCGACACCCTCTGTCTGGCTGTTTTCCTGTGCGCAGGCAATGAGCCAAGCGGATACGCTTGCATATCCATTTGGCGAATGCTGCGACAACGATAGTTATGGAGGATAACTGCCTATGGCAAATAATAAGATGAATATTGAAGGAAAAAATTACTCAGATATTCCGGTGTGGCGTAGATATACGCTTACTATTGAAGAAGCTGCCAGATATTATCATATCGGCGAAGGAAAACTGAGAACGCTTATTGACACACATCCCAATGAGGATTTTTATGTGATGAATGGCAATCGTGCCCTCATTAAGCGTGAGAAATTTGAACGGTATCTGGATCAGGCTACTACTGTGTAAAAAGAGTTGACAGATTTACCGATTTCATATGATATAACTATGCGGAGAGCTGGATTTGTGCTATGATAAGAGTGCAAGTCTGGCTCTCTTTTTTTGAAAGGAGAGTTCACGATGAGTGAAAAAAGACGAGATAACCGTAATCGGATTTTGCGAGAGGGCGAGTATCAGCGTAAAGATGGGAGGTATCGGTTCCGCTATATTGATGAGGACGGAAAAGAGAAAAATGTGTACAGCTGGCGTTTGGACAAGAATGACCCAATGCCAAAGGGGAAGAAGCGAGAGCCTTCCCTGCGTGAGAAAGAAAAACAGATTGAAGCGGATTTGTTTGACCGTATCGTAACAAACGGTGGCAACTATACTGTTTTGGAACTGGTAGAAAAATATGTTTCATTGAAAACCGGAGTCCGCCACAATACGGTTGCCGGATATAAAACGGTTATCAATATGCTGAAAAAAGAGGACTTCGGGAAACAGCGAATTGATAAGGTGCGTTTGTCGGATGCAAAGGCATGGCTGATTAAGCTCCAGCAGATTGATGGGCGTGGATACAGTTCCATTCATTCTATCCGGGGCGTTCTCAGACCGGCATTTCAGATGGCAGTAGACGATGATCTGCTTCGTAAAAATCCATTTGAATTTGAGCTTGCATCCGTCATTGTCAATGATTCTGTTACCAGAGAAGCGATTACCCGAAAGCAGCAGAGAGATTTGCTAAAGTTTATTCAGGAAGATAAGCATTTCAGCAGATACTATGATGCAATCTACATTCTTTTTCACACAGGGCTTCGTATCTCAGAGTTCTGGACTGACGGTTTCAGAAATCGAGTTTGGAGAAATGCATATCAAGGTAGACCATCAGTTACAGCGAACTGCACAGATGCAGTATGTGATTGAAGAACCAAAAACAGACAAAGGTATCCGCTATGTGCCGATGACAGAAGCTGTCGCAGCGTGTTTTCGCAGAATTATTGCCAACCGCAAGACACCAAAGGTTGAGCCGATGGTGAAAGGATATGCTGGATTTTTGTTTCTGGATAAAAACGATATGCCGATGGTTGCCCTTCACTGGGAGAAGTATCTGGAGCATATCATTCAGAAATACAACAAGATTTACCGTATCCAGATGCCGAAAGTTACCCCGCATGTATGCAGGCACACCTTTTGCTCTAACATGACAAAATCCGGGATGAATCCGAAAACCTTGCAGTATATCATGGGTCACGCAGACATCAGTGTAACCTTGAACACTTACACCCATGTGAATTTTGATGATGCAAAGGAAGAAGTATATCGGATAGCAAATAGTTAAAAAAGCCCGTTGGTAAGGATGCTTGCTTTACCAACGGATTTACCAAGATTGCAGGGAAAAACATAAGAAAACATGAGAAGATTTGAGAAGATACCTTGAAAAGAAAGGAAAACTCAAAAGTCGGAAAACCCTGAAATATCAAGCGTTTGAGAAGAAATACAAGACTTAAATGGAGATATAAGAAGATGATAAAAATACTTTTCGTGTGTCACGGCAACATCTGCCGCAGCCCCATGGCCCTCTACTACTTCCGCAGCCTGCTAAAGGAAGGAGGCCTGTCCGGGGTAATTCAGGCAGATTCTGCTGCTACGTCCACCGAAGAAATCGGTAATCCTGTACACCACGGGACCCGCGCCAAATTAAAGCAGGCCGGCATTCCCTGCGAAGGGCACCGCGCAAAGCAGATGACAAGGGCAGATTATAATTCATTTGATTACCTGATTGGCATGGACAGCTGGAATATTCGCAACATGCAGCGCATTGCAGGTGGTGATCCTGACCACAAGATTTTTAAACTTATGGAACTCACTGGTTCTGGTAGGGATGTGGCCGACCCATGGTACACCGGTGACTTCGACACCACCTGGTCCGATGTGACGGAAGGCTGCACTGCACTGCTGAATTATATATTAGAGCGTCTTTAAACATTGCCCTTCCTTACTGACAGCTTATACTATTGCCCCGTTTGTCTCTACGACACTGCAGCCGGCATAATATTACGCTCCTTAAGATACCGCCTGTAGTATCCCGGATATCTGCCGTATTGTTGCATGTCCAGTAATATGGCTGTCAGAGGCGTATTTCATCCAGCTAATCCTGACGAGATTTTTCCTCCAGGAATACATGGACCCTCAGCGACGCGCCGTCTGTTTTAAGTGTTATGGCCCCCTTTTTTCCGGTTTCCAGAATCACAATCCCCTGCTCCTTTAAACGGGCCATTGTCTCCGGCGACGGATGTCCATAGGAATTTCCCTTTCCATAGGAAACCACGGCTAATTGAATCCTCAATCGGTCCAGAAACACCTCCGATGAAGATGTCCCGGAACCGTGATGGGCTGTTTTCAATATCTGCGCATGATTCAAATGTATATCCTGCAGGGCCCCCTCCTGTTCTGCCAGTCTGACCAGACTGCGCTCCTGTCCTTCCCCCATATCCCCGGTAAACAACATATGAAATCCCTTATAATCTCCGCACAAAACCAGGGAGTGGCTGTTTCGGTCCTTTCCGCCAAAATCTTCACCGGCATACAGACAGGTAAGCGTCAAATCCTCTGCTTCCACCCAGTCTGTGGTTTTCATATAAACCACATCTGCACCTTCTCTCCGGGCCAGTACAGCCAGATTTTCATATACCTCCTCCCCCTTTCCCATCACAGGCAGTACCAGCGTTCCTATCCTGATGTCCTTTGACTCCTCCAGCAGGTACACAAGACCGTTTATATGGTCGCTGTCCCCATGGCTTACCACCGCGTAATCAATCCATGATATTCCCCGGCTTTTTAAATAAGGCTCCAGAACAATATTCCCCAGTTTTTTCTGACTGCTGCTGCCTCCGTCTATAAGCACCACCTTCTCACCTGTCCTGAGCAGCAGACCATCCCCCTGTCCCACATCCAGACAGACAACCTCCAGTCCTTTGACGGGACGCGGGACCAATGCCAGAAAACTAAGGGCATAAATGCCAAAAAAGCACATTAAGATCATTGGTTTCCAACTGATGGCAGACGCAAATGTTACCAAAACTTCATATGCTCTCTTTCTTCCCGCCGCGGGCTTTTCTTCCCTTTCAGATGGGATTTCTGCCTTGGGGCGTGTTTGAAAACCGTTTTCTGCCAGATGGCGGGAATGAATTTTTAAACCATCTCTGGTCCGGCCTCTGATGCAAAACAGCACAACAGCTGTTCCCATCCCATATATGCCAAAATACATGACCAACCGGCCCGGCGACGGGCGCCCCAGCACCAGACTGTATCCGGGCAGCCCTTCCACAAATCTGCACAGCAGTTCATAGAACCTTAAAATATAATGTCCGGCTCCCACTGCCGCAACTCCTCCCTGAATCCAAAAGCTTCCCAGTACAATCCCGAGGATGCCGGAATACATTAATATGGAAACAAGGGGTATAACCAGAAGATTTAAAAAAATCCCGTAAAGCGGATGCTGAAAATAGTGATACAACACAATGGGAGTGAGTATGATTTGTACGCACAAACTGATAAAAAGCGTTTTTTCCCATGCCCGCTCCCATTCAATGAAGGACTGCATCCAGCCCCCTAATCCGCTGATTGCCAGAACTGCCCCAAAGGACAGTTCAAATCCGCTGTGGTAAAGCAGATACGGCTGCCTGTACAGGAGAATTAAGGCTGCCGCTCCCAATGCCGACAGGGTGTCGTAGGTTCTTCCTTTGACCGCCGCCAGCCACAGGCACAATATCATGATAACTGCCCTTATAGCGGAACCGGAACTCCCTGTCATTATCCCATAACTGATAACAAGAACAGCTGATATCATCCCGGCCCGGCCATAACCGGATCCGGCCCGGCGAATCATCAGATAAATCCCTCCGCCGATAATAGCCAGATGCTGTCCGCTGACAGCCAGAAGATGGGATATTCCGTTGCGCTGGTACATATCCCGCATCTCCGGATTCATATCAGACGTATCTCCAAGAAGCACGGCTTTAAATACTGCCACGTCCTCCGGCAGGCATATCTTCTCAAGGATGCCGGCGCAGCGCATCCGAAATTCCGTTATTCCCTTATAATAAGGAATCTCCTCACCGCCCACCACTGCCAGGTTTTCTCCATACATCCTGCATGCAGTTCCCTTTGTGCGGTAATAGGTCCTGAAATCAAATTCCCCGGGATTTCTCGGCCCCTCCACCGGCGCCAGCTTCCCTCTCACCTGTACTTCCAAACCTGCTGTCATCATTTCACCGAAGCCAGAGTCATTCTTCCCTTTGGCTCCGTTCTCTGCATACACCACTATCCTCCTGAACTTCCAGGTCCTCCTCCCCGCCTCAGCCGTCACGTCCTCCAAGATAAGGGTAATCGCATCTTCCTTTTGTTCGGCCTTTTTTATTTCTCCTCTTACCAGTATCCGGGCGCCGGCCATGGTCCGGGCCGCAGACTCCTCCCTGTCCAGTATCCCCTTTTCCTGCCGTCCTCTGGCCAGCCCCACAGACGCGCCGGCCAGGAGACATACCAAAAAGAGCAGAAGCGCCCTATGTTTTCGGTTACTCCTGCCCTGCATCTTCTCCTTTGGAGCAGAAAGGCGCAATACACCTCTACCTGTATCCAAAAGCCATACCAAAAGCCATAGGATTCCGGCCGCAGCCTCGCACAGCCACGTCAGAACCCCTATGTCCACCGCCGTATTAACCTGCAGGGCCAGCACCTCTCCAAGTACGTAACCTGCTGCCAGTACAACCAGCGGTCTCTTCATATTCGGTTATGTTTCCTTTCGTCTATTCTTTCTGCCCGTCAATATAGTTCTGGCTTCTCTCAAAGGTGGTATTCAGGGACACCACGTCCCGGAACATCACATCCTTAGAGCCGTTTATCATGATCTGCACCTTTGTCACTGTTGTCATCTCTGAAAGAGAATCCACAATGGAATAAATGGGTATATACTCGTTCACTGCCAGAGTTGTATTGGCAAAGGCGGAATCAAAGTTGATATAACATACATTATCCGTCACTGACAGGCTCAGTATCTTGCAGTCTGACGGAAGCGTGGGATTATGTCCCTCCTGCCCCGGTCCGGCAATGAGCTGCTCTACTATCAGCTGTTCCAGGGAAGTATTGATGTTGTGGACCACCTCCCGCTTCTCCGGCACCAGGCGGTTGCCTGTCTCATCGGCAAAATACAGGGTAAGCTCCGTCTTTTCGTAGGCATTTACATTGCTGGTGTTCATGATAAAATCAGTGGATGTCAACATTCCCACGGGATTTCCCTGCCGGTCCATCAAAGGCTGGTCCCCGCAGTAAATATTGATATAGTCAATTCCCTCAATCTGCGTCAGGGTTCTGGTGAGGGCTGCCCGGCAGAGAATCTCCCGGTCCGCCTTCATGGCTGTGTAATTCATGTCGAAGTACAGATACAGCACCTGTTCCTCCTGGCGGCTCCCCTGATAGGTCACCCGGTCCGTCAGGCCAGGCTGGCAGTCCAAATCCTTTGGTACATTCAGGAACTGGTCCATCAGTTCATTCACCAGCTCCCCCTTATCCTTTGTTTCTGTCACATATACCTGGGGAACCAGCTTGGTGATGGACGCATTCAGATAGTAAATCAGATATCTGCCCTCGGCAGGGTTTGATGAGGGGCTTTCACCATCCCCGCAGCCTGACAACAGGAATAGGGCCGCCATCAGGGGCAGAAACAGCCTTCTCACCGCATATCTTCCCACCGCATATCTTCCCACGGTATGTCTTCTCACGGTATGTCTTCTCAAGGTATATCTGCTCATGGCTTCGCCTCCTGTCTCGGTACATAGTTAAGAGGTATCCTCACACTGAATGTGGTTCCCTCTCCCACCGTACTCTCCACATCTATGATACCGTGGTGCATCTGAATGACATTTTTCGCGATAGCCAGTCCCAGCCCGGTGCCGCCCACTTCCCTGGAGCGCGCCTTATCCACCCGGAAAAACCGTTCAAATATATGTTCCAGCGCATCCTCCGGTATCCCGATACCGGTATCCGCCACCTTGATGTAGAAATATTTGTGGTCCGCATCCAGGGTCACGCGGACCACGCCTGAATCCCGGTTGTATTTGATGGCATTTTCCACCAGATTGGTGATTGCCAGGGATATCTTTACCTTATCCACATCCGCTGTCACTTCCCGGATGCTCTCCAGAATCAGTTCCACATTTCCGCGTTTGGCAATGGGACGCAGACGTTTTAAAATCAACTCCAGTTCTCCGTTGATATTTACCTGCTCTATGTTCATCTGGTCTTCAGCTGTCTTATCCATCTTGACCAGCATCAGCAGGTCCTCTATAATCTGGTTCTCCCGGTCAATCTCGTCCGAAATATCCGTCATAAACTCCCGGTACAGCTCCACCGGCACGTCTTCCATCCCCATAAGTGAATCAGCCAGCACACGGATAGAGGTGATGGGCGTCTTCAGTTCATGGGACACATTGGAGACAAACTCCTGGCGTGACTGGTCCACGGCCTTAAGCTTGCCCAGGGACTTCTGGACTGACTGGGACAAAAGCCTGGTCTCCCTGTAAGTCTCCTCTGTGATGTCCGCGTCCAAATCTCCCTGTGCCACCCTGTCGAATGACATCTGAAGTTTCTTAAAAGGACGCAGCAGCAGATGGGCTGCCACCACACCCAATACACTGATCACAAGCGCCATGCACACCAGAAACAGATGGGATTTTCCCATGACCTTGTCTGTCAGGGACAGAATGTTTTCCGTGGATGCGGTGACCACAATGACTCCGCTCACAGCTTTTCCGTCCGCAGCGTCATACACGGGAATGGTCTGGGCAAAATACTGCATATCCTTGTTGTAGTGGCTGCTGTTCTCACCCTTGAAACACTTGATGACTTCTTCTGACAAATAATACTTTCCCGTGGCCAGATTAAAGGTATCTGTCACCACCCGGAAATTGCTTCCCACTATGACGATTCTTCCATTATATACATCGGACAGGGTCTGCATCTGGCTGTCCAGGCTGGCATTGTTCTTTTTCTCGGCCGTCATATAGCCGGACCGGGTCATCTTATTGCTGAGTATGACACACTGGTTCTGTATCTCTATGAACCTGGCATCCAGCTGGCTCTGCCGGAATGTTCCCAGCATGATGCCGGCCTCCAGAAAGAGCGGAATCAGAGCAGCGCCTATGATGATGGCGGCCAGAGGTACCTTCATGCTCATGCCAAAGGTACGCAGCTTCTTAACAAATTTCTTTTCCGACACTTATTCCAGCTCCTTTAATTTCCTGGTACAGGCAACTGCCAGGGCGCCAGGGCCGATATGGCATCCGATACTAAGGGATAGGGGAGCCCCAAACACGGGGACGCCGGGATATAATTCCCTTACTGTTTCTTCCAGCTCATGGGCTGCCTGCTCACTGCATGTATGGGCAATCTGCAAATAGGTGTGTTCCGCCTTCCGGTCTGCCAGGCGCTCCTCCAGGTCATGGGCCAGGGCAGTCAGCATGATGGTCTTGGCCTGCTTCATGGTCCTGGCCTTGGCAAATGCATCCAGCTTTTCTCCCTGGATGGTGAGCACCGGCTTTATCTTGAGCAAGGTTCCCAGCGCTGCCGCGGCAGGGGTAATCCTGCCTCCCTTTTTCAGATATTTAAGGGTGTCCACCGTAATATAAATGGAGCTGTCAAACCTGGTTGCCTCCAGCTTTTCCTTTATCTGCTCACCGCTCCATCCCAGCTCTGCCAAATCCCTGGCGTCCAGGGCAGACTGTCTCTGGGTAACGGAAATCCTCTGGTTGTTCACCACCTGGACGCGGCCCTCATAATCTTCCGCCAGCATAAGGGCTGTCTGGCAGGAACCGCTTAGTCCGCTGGACATGGGAATGTACACCACCTGATCATGGTCCTCCAAAAGCTGGTCCCACTGCTCCATCACGTCTTTGGGCGAGGGCTGGGATGTGGTGATGTCGGCGCCTTCCTCCATCCTTTTGTAAAATTCTTCATGGCTTAAATCAATTCCCTCATAAAATACCTGTCCATCTATCATAAAAGGCATGGGAAGCACATATATGCCCAGCTTCTTTGCCTCATCCTGCGTTACTCCGCTGTTGCTGTCCGCAACAATAGCTATTTTCATATTAAATGTTCTCCTTTATGCAATCCCCTGGTTCAGTCTGTTTGCGGTTGTGTATAACTGGTAATACATTCCCTTCTTCTCCAGCAGCTGTTCATGATTCCCCTCTTCCACAATCTGATTGCCTGCCAGCACAAGTATGCGGTCTGCACCCTGGATGGTGGTCAGGCGGTGGGCGATTGTGAGTGTTGTTCTGCCTTCCGCCAACATATCCAGCGATTCAGCCACAAGATGTTCGCTCTCATTATCCAACGAGGCGGTGGCCTCGTCAAGTATAACCAGCTTTGGAGCACGAAGCAGTACCCGGGCAATGCTGATTCGCTGCTTCTGTCCACCGGAAAGCTTCACACCCCGTTCTCCCACATAAGTATCATAGCCATCTTTTAGAGCTTCAATAAATTCATGGGCGCCAGCCATTTTTGCCGCCCTGATGACTTCTTCCCGTGTCGCTTCCGTTTTCCCATATGCGATGTTTTCGTAGACACTGCCGGAAAAAAGATATACATCCTGCTGAACCACTCCTACATTACTTCGTAAGCTCTGGAGTGTTACCTTTTTGATATTCTGGCCATCCAGAAGAATTTCACCCTCCGTAGGATCATAAAAACGTGGGATCAGATTACACAGCGTTGTTTTCCCTCCTCCTGACGGACCTACCAAAGCCACTTTTTCTCCCGGTTTAATCGTCAGGTTAATGTCGGAAAGCACCGGTGTGTGATTATCCGGATACTCAAATGATACATGTTTAAAGGTGATTTCTCCCTCTACATTTTGAAGCGGCACCGCCCCTTCTTCATCAAAAATATCAATACTGGCATCCATCAGCTCTGTAAAACGTTCAATTCCGGTCATTCCTCTCTGGAACTGCTCTGCAAATTCTATAATACGGCGGATGGTTGCCAGCAGGGTTGTCACATATAATGTATATGCCACCAAATCTGCCGGTGCAATCAGTCTCTTTATCATGAAGATACCGCCAGCCACGATAACCACCACATACATGAGTCCGTCAAACATACGAATGGTATTCTGAAATGCAGCCATATACTTATATGTCTGGCGTTTTATTTTCAGAAATTCCTGATTATCGCGGTTGAACTTTCCAATCTCCACATCTTCGTTGGCAAAGGCCCGGACTACCTTATTCCCCAACAGGCTGTCCTCAATTCTGGCATTCAGCTCGCCAATGTGATTTCTCTGATGCTTAAATGCCTTTTTAACCTGTATATTTAAGTAAGAACAAGATATGGCCATTACCGGAATCAACACAAAGATGATTACCGTCAAAAGCAAATTAATCTGGGAAAGGACCACAAAAGATACCACTGTCTTTACAAATGCAATGAAAAACTCCTCCGGACAGTGATGCGCAAATTCCGTCACGTCAAATAGATCACTGGTAATGCGGGACATGATCTGCCCCACTTTTGTATTGTTAAAATAGTTATCCGACAACTTCTGCAGGTGTGCAAATGCATCCTCCCGCATATCCGTTTCAATAGCCGCGCCCATCACATGGCCTGTATAAGCCATATAAAAGCTGGCTAAGCCGTCAATAATTCGTAACAGGAAATAAAGCGCACCGATTGTCACAATCGTGCGTATCGTCAGCGCAGACAAATCGGTCATTCCAATATTTGTGACATAGCGCAGAATCAATGGCAGCACTAACTCGCAAATGCTTGTGAGCGCTGCACAAAATAAATCCATTGCCATGATTCCCAAATATTTCCGGTAATATGGTGCAAACCTTTTCAGTAATGTACTTGTTTTCATCTTTTCACTTCAGCATCCCTGCATACCATCTGCTATTTCACTAATCCTAGTCCAGTTCTTTCACTGTCCTACACTATGTGATGTTTTCTAGTGTATCATAAAACCTACTTTTTTTCCACCAGAAAAGCACAGCCTTTTGATTTGGCTGTGCCACATATTCTTTTATCCGCCTACGTTGTTTATGAGTATCCTAAACCGAAATGCTGTTCATTCTCCCTTTTTAATGGTCACAGAATATGTACCATTTTTCTTCCTGTTTGTTATAAATTGAATGGGAAAGTTTTTGCACAGATTTATCCGAATCAAGAAGATTTCAAAATTACTTTAAAGTGTACAGCAGATGCCGGGCAATTTTATAGACAGGTGTATCCGGATGTAGTGGTAAGGGGATATCACTGCCCGCCTGTGCAGCAGCCTTACTGGAATACGATTTATCTGGAATACTTCTCTGACGAAGAGCTTCTTAACATGATTGACCATGCCTATGATACCGTTTTATATAGTTTCAGTAAAAAAGTTCAGAAACAGATTCTAACGGCAGATGAAATAGAAATTATGCATGTTGGTACATCTCCAAAAGGATAATCCTCATAGGCTTTCCATTTATTCAGGCAATATGCCTTGATATCTTCCAATTTCATTTTATTGTCTCTCCCTGTCACAATTGGAAAACAGAAAAATTCCATCTTCGTATTGATTGCTCTTTTCCGTATATTCATCAATTACATTTTTCCAGAATAAATATGCCTGCTCACTTCCATAGGACGGGGAAACCTCCCAATTTCCCGTATATATGTCAAAACATGCGAAGGCTGCTTTCTTCCCGATTTTATTTCTTCTGAACTTAGGCAGTACCATAAATTCTGCTATACTATGACCGGAATCGCATTTCTGCACATGGGTATTGATCATGACAAATCCCAGAAGCTTGCTTGTTCCCTGCTCCTTTATGAAGAAAGCATCTCTCCCTTTTTCCGTAAAATAATTTTCAAACCACGGATATTCAAATAATCCATCTTCGTCCATATCATTCTGGTCGCTGAGGCTTTCTTCAAATAAAGAATATTGTAAGAGCCTGTATAAAACAGCCCTTTTAGATTCTTCCACTTTTTCCAATATAATAGCCATGTATTCTCCTTTTACATACAGTCTTCCGGTAATTCCATCTCATCATTCATGCTCACAAAACCATAGCGTTCATATAAAGGTCTTCCCATATACGTTGCCTCTAATGAAATATGCTTTACACTTTTATTCTTCACTTCTTCTATCAGAAGCTCCAACGTATGGTATGCAATCCCTTTTCGCCTGTAGTCCGGGTTCGTATACATATTCATAATATATGCTTTCCATCCTGTCGGATTATGATAGGTGGGCATTACTCTGAAAAAACTGACTCCTCCTGCACCGATACATTTTTCTCCATCGAAAACAAGATATGCGATATGTGATTCTGTCTGCAGAGACTCCTGCTGCTCCACAAGCGACATCTCTATATCATCACTCAGACGGTTCGCAACACGCAATACTTCAATTCTTGTTCAATTCTATGTCTTCCAGACCTGCTCTCTTATAAACAAATTCCATATTTATCACAGCTCCTGTATTTATATTTCTTTACGGTAAATTTCCAATTCATAAGGCTACCCATTCCGCAAATCTGTCTTCTTTTCTGCATATTGATAGGTAACGCCACAAGACAAGGCCAGAGCTTTTGAAGCCTCATTATTTGCACGTGTAGAATAATAAAATTCCTTTGCTCCCAATGAAAATGAACGGCAATATTCCAGCAACAACCGTAAAATCTGCTTCCCGTATCCATTTCCCACATATTCGGGTCCAAGTGCTATACTCGCATCCTGATAAATATGCGGCTTAATTTCTTCCACACCTGCAAAACCTATGGCTTGACCAGACTTCTTCTCATAAACCAACCAGGTATCATGTTTTTCCTGATATTTTATGGTCTTCTGTATCCTCACTTTGGCATCTTCTTTATCTGTTGTCACACGCCATGACATATATCTTGCTGTTTCCGGTCTTGACCAGACATTCCGGTACATTGCCTGCCAATCCTCAAATTCTGCCTTTTTCAGTCTCATTACACCCAAACTCTTTCAAAAAACAAATCCTATTATCACAGTCCATTGAATAAGAGACATCCCATCAAAAGCTTCAACAGAACCATCGTTCATCTTATTTTTAAAATACCACTCAACTATAGTCTGGTTGTTCTTATGAAAGAATTGTTTCACATCCCATGTAAGGTCAGCCCCTCTTGTATTCCATTCATCAAACCTGCGGATTGACTGTTGGGAAGCAGAGAAAGGACTAAAGACTACTCCTTGCTCGGAATGTGGCTTAAATGCCCTTGCTATTGATGAGCCACTTGAATACGCCCGTCTTTACCTTGAGGGCAATCCAGCGCTTGTTCGTTTCATCATAAATGGGTTCTGATTCCAGTCCATGATTATTCGGATTAGCATGGAGATACCTAAACTGCTTATTTCCAGGTGTATCTGATATGCAAAAAAGACGTAAAGGTCAACTTTCAAAATTGCCTTGATAGGCGCTTGACTGGGCGAAACACCCGCTGCGTTGATAAGCATAGCAGTGGATATGGGCTACACCTTCTTTGATACGGCGGAATGCTATCTTGGAAATCGTGCAGACGGTACGCTGGCTCATAACGAGGATTTGGTGGGCGTAGCACTAAAACCCTATCGCAATCAGGTGAAGATCGCTACAAAATGCGGCGTACAGCATTCGCCGGAGGGACTTGTCATGGATTCCCACCCGGAAACCATCCGAAAGGCCATTGAAGGAAGTATTACCCGGCTGCAAACTGACCATGTAGATTTGTATTATCAACACAAAAACAGGCCTTCAGAGGCTTCTCCGGCCTTTGAGGAAACCAGCTTCCATTTTATCCTATTTCCCATAAAAATGGAAGGGATACCCGACCATAAAAAGCCAGTCAGGAAGCATCACTTTGCCTTCAACTGTTCATAAATACCCCGGATATTCTGGATAAGCTGCGGATGCAGGAAATCTTTCTGGTATACCATGTCAATCTGGCGCACCATGGAGGAATTTTCAATGGGAATAATGGCCAGACGGCCACTGGCCAATTCCTCGCGGCAGGCGCTTTTTGCAATGATGGTAATTCCCAAATCCATGGTTACCAGCTCTTTAATCATGGACACATTATCCAGCTCCATCATCACGTTAAACTCTGCCAGGCTCATGTCCCTGGCGCCCAGATGCTTCTCAAACGGCTGCCTTGTGCCTGCACTGCGGCTGCGCAGAATCAGCTTTTCATGGCGTATCTCCTCCACGGACACGGTCTTGGCCCTGGCCAGGCGGTGCATGGGAGAGACAGCCAGACACAGGTAATCCGTGTCAGGAAGCAGCAGGAATCATATTGACCATAGCAGTCATGCTGGCATCCGGCTTTCTGTTGACACGAATCACAAAACGGCTTCACCTGCCTAACGTTACCGGTTATATCATTGGGGGAGTCATCATCGGGCCCTGGTGCCTGAACCTTGTCCCTTCACAATATATTGAACAGATGGATTTCATCACGGAGTATAAGGCCAGAGGGCCGTTTGTGGACACCATCCTGCAGGTAGCTGCCCTGGACGATGCTGTCTCCCTGATTGCCTTCAGCGTGTGCGCGGCCTTTGTCCAGGCCAGCTCCTCAAACGGCTCTGTGACGGTTTCCCAGATTGCATTTCCGGTGCTCTTTAACCTATTGGCGCTGGCGCTGGGCGGATTATCCGGTGTGGTGCTCAGCAGGCTGATACACAAACGCCGCAGCAAGGATCACAGCCTGGTTCTGGCCTGTGTCACCATTATGGGCGTGGCCGGTATCTGTACTTCCCTTAATGTTTCTCCCCTGTTAGCATGTATGGCCTCCGGCACAGCCTATATCAATGCCAGCTGCAACAAACACCTGTTTAAGCAATTAAACCAGTCCACGCCTCCCCTCCTGGTGGTGTTCTTCGTGCTTTCCGGCATGGGGCTTTCCATCCCCAGCCTAGCAGCTGCCGGCGTGAGCGGCATTGTTTACTTTCTGTTCCGCATTGCAGGAAAATACACCGGCTCTGCCCTGGGCGCCGCGGTTACCCACGCTTCACCGGAAATCCGCCGTTACTTTGGCCTGGCGCTGATTCCTCAGGCAGGTGTTTCCATCGGCCTGGCTGTACTGGGACAGCGTATGCTCCCCGCAGAAAGCGGCCAGCTGCTTTCCACCATCATTCTGTCCAGCGGGCTTTTGTATGAAATGGTGGGGCCTGCCTGCGCAAAGGCTTCCATCAAGTTATCCGGAAGCGTTGCGGGGAAGGCGGCTGTTGGTAAGTCTGTCTCTGGTAATTCTGCTGCTGGTAAGGCGGCTGTCGCTGGTAAGGCGGCTGTTGCTGGTAAGGCGGCTGTCGCTGGTAAGGCGGCTGTTGCTGGTAAGGCGGCTGTTGCTGGTAAGGCGGCAGTAAACAGACCATCTGCAACTAAAGCAGAAGAGGCTGAACAACCAACTGTGCATAAAGCGGGCGCAACGGCCCTGGAGGAACATGAACTAAAAAAATCCCAGACAGCAGTAAGGAAACGAATACTACTGTACCAACCCGGCAAATCCCTCCAAAACATCTAAGTGATTTGGGACTACTTGGCGCCTAATCCGGCAATTTCAGGTCAAAAAAAGCCAGCTCCGCACATTCGAAACTGGCTTTTATATATATTTATTCTTACTTAATTATTCTTACTTAACCAACAGTGATTTGCCTGTCATTTCCCTAGGCTGCTCCATTCCCATGAGCTCGATAAGGGTAGGTACGATATCGCACAGGGCACCGCCTTCACGCAGCTTATAGGATGGGTCTGCATTTACCAGGATGAACGGTACAGGGTTGGTGGTATGGGCGGTAAATGGCTCGCCGGTCTCATAGTCCACCAGCTGCTCTGCGTTTCCGTGGTCCGCACAGATGAACATAACGCCGTCCGCTTCCTTGATGGCCTCCACTGCACGGCCCACGCAGGCGTCCACGGTCTCGATGGCCTTGATGGCTGCGTCCTCAACCCCGGTATGGCCTACCATGTCAGGGTTGGCAAAGTTGATAATGATGACATCGTATTTACCGGATTTGATGGCTTCCACCAGCTTATCGCACACGCCGTTCGCGCTCATCTCAGGCTTTAAATCATAGGTGGCAACTTCCTTTGGAGAAGGAACCAGGATGCGGTCCTCACCCTCGTTGGGTTCTTCCACACCGCCGTTAAAGAAGAAGGTCACATGAGCATATTTCTCAGTCTCCGCAATCCTCACCTGTGTCTTTTTGTGGGCTGCCAGGAATTCGCCAAAGGTATTGGTGATGCTCTCCTTCTTAAACGCAACCAGCTTGTTTTGGATGGTCTCATCATAATCCGTAAAGCATACATACACCAGGTCCAGCCTTTTCTCCCTTGGGAAGCCGTCAAAGCTGTCGCCGCAGAATGCACGGGTAATCTCCCTTGCACGGTCCGGACGGAAGTTGTAGAAAATCACGGAATCCTTGTCCTGGATTGTTGCCACAGGCTTGCCGTCCTTCATCACCACAAAGGGGATAACGAACTCATCTGCCTTGCCATTGTCATAAGAAGCCTGGATGCCTGCCGCAGCGCTTTCAGCCTGATTTCCTTCGCCCTTTGTCAGAGCACTGTAAGCCAGCTCCACGCGGTCCCATCTCTTATCACGGTCCATGGCATAGTAACGTCCCATGACAGATGCCACCTCGCCTACGCCAATCTCCTTCATCTTTGCTTCCAGCTGCTCCACAAAGCCTTTTCCTGATTCAGGAGGTGTATCGCGGCCATCCAGGAAACAGTGTACATAAACCTTCTTTAAGCCGTTCTTCTTAGCCAGCTCCAGCAGGCCGTAGATATGGGTGTTGTGGCTGTGTACGCCGCCGTCAGACACCAGTCCGAACATATGAAGGGCAGAATCATATTTTTTGCAGTTTTCAACTGCTGTAAGGAACTCCGGAATCCGGAAAAAGTCCCCGTCCTGAATGGATTTTGTGATTCTGGTCAGTTCCTGGTATACGATACGGCCTGCTCCCATGTTCAGATGTCCTACCTCAGAGTTGCCCATCTGTCCCTCGGGAAGTCCCACCGCCATGCCGCTGGCCTCGCCCTTTACAAAGGGGCACTGGCTCATGAGCTGGTCCATAACCGGGGTTTTGCCCTCGCATACAGCGTTGTGCTCGCAGTTATCGTTCAGTCCGTAGCCGTCCAGAATCATTAATACGGTTGGTTTTTTACTCATTTTCAATCTCCTTCTGTTTTAAATGCCCTGCCGCCTTAGGGTGCGTGAATCCCACATTGGGACACGCTCCGGTCAGGGGCAGGGCACACATTCCGCTATTACTTGTTGTAATTTACAATCTTGCCAAAGTCAGGCTTTAAGGAAGCGCCGCCTACCAGTCCTCCATCGATATCCGGCTGTGCGAAAAGCTCCGGAGCGGAGGATGCGGATACAGAGCCGCCGTACTGGATACGGATTGCCTCAGCTGTAGCCTCATCATAAATCTCCCCAATGCATCCACGGATGGCTGCGCAAACTTCCTCAGCCTGTTCTGTGGTAGCCACCTTGCCGGTGCCGATTGCCCAGATTGGCTCGTAAGCAATGACTGCAGTCTTAGCCTGGTCAGCTGTCACATTCAGGAATGCAATCTTAATCTGCTGGCGAATCCAGTCAATGGTGATTCCCTGCTCCCTCTGTGTCAGTGTCTCTCCGCAGCAGACAATCGGTGTGATGCCGTGTTCAAAGGCCTTTAACACCTTTTTGTTCACGGTCTCATCTGTCTCCGCGAAATACTCGCGTCTCTCGGAATGGCCGATGATTACGTACTTAACGCCGGCGTCTACCAGCATATTTGGAGAAATCTCGCCTGTATAAGCGCCCTTCTCCTCATAGTACATGTTCTCGGCTCCGATACAGATATTGGTGCCCTTAGCTGCTTCCATAGCAGGAATGATGTCAATGGCAGGCACACAGAATACCACATCCACATCCTCATTCACTACCAATGGTTTTAACTCGTTTACAAGGGCAACTGCCTCTGATGGAGTCATATTCATCTTCCAGTTGCCTGCTATAATTTTCTTTCTTGACATTGTATTTTACCTCTCCCTTTCACACAGAAATCCATCATTTATGGGAAACCCGAATTAAGCTTTGTTGTCAGCTGCAGCCACGCCTGGCAGTTCCTTGCCCTCCAGGAATTCCAGGGAAGCGCCGCCGCCGGTGGAGATGTGGGTCATCTTATCAGCAAAGCCCAGTCTCTTCACAGCGTTGACAGAGTCGCCGCCGCCGATTACAGTGGTAGCATCTGCCAGGTCAGCAACCGCACGGCATACTTCCAGTGTGCCTTCTGCGAAGTTGGAGAACTCAAACACGCCCATAGGTCCGTTCCACACAACGGTCTTTGCGCACTGTAATGCTTCCTTATAAAGCGCGATGGTCTTAGGACCGATGTCAAATCCTGACCAGCCCGCATCGATTACATCCACTACTTTATGCTCTGTGTCGTTGGAGAATTCTTTTCCTTCCACATGGTCAACAGGAAGCAGCAGCTTAACGCCCTTCTCCTCTGCCTTCTTAATCATCTCCAGAGCGTAATCCAGCTTATCTGCCTCACATAAGGAGTTGCCGATTTCCTGGCCCTGTGCCTTTGCAAAGGTGTAAGCCATACCGCCGCCGATAATCAGGGTGTCAACCTTGTCTAACAGGTTGTTGATTACATTAATCTTGTCGGAAACCTTGGCGCCGCCCAGGATAGCCACGAATGGACGAACCGGATTCTCAACTGCCTGCCCTAAGAATTTGATTTCCTTCTCCATCAGGTAGCCTACCACGTTCTCCTTGGTAAATCTGGTAACACCTACGTTGGAGCAGTGTGCCCTGTGGGCAGTACCGAATGCATCGTTTACGAAAATGCCGTCGCACAAATCAGCCAGCTCTCTTGCATAAGCCTCGCTTGCAGCATCGCCGTCTTTGAATTTGGTCTCCTCAACCCTGTAACGGGTATTCTGAAGGAGCAGAACCTCTCCGTCCTTTAACTCATGAGCTACCTTCCGGGTCTCAGGTCCTGTTACCTTTGGATCGTCCACAAACTTAACCTCTACGCCCAGTCTTTCGCTCAGAGCAGGAGCAACAGGAGCAAGGCTCATCTCCGGAACGGGCTCGCCCTTTGGCTTGCCTAAATGGGAGCACAGGATAACCTTGGCGCCCTGGTCAAGAAGCTTCTTTATGGTAGGGATGGCTCCGTCAATACGGTTATAGTTCTGGATGACGCCTTCCTTTAACGGAACGTTGAAATCGCAGCGTACCAGTACCTTTTTGCCCTGTAAATCCTTTAAATCATCAACTGTTTTCTTGTTTAACATATGTCTATCCCCTTTCAGAGTTATTGATACATCCGGCGAACAAAGGGCCCGGCCCAAACGACCGGACCCTTCATGAGTCTACATAAAAATTACTGTCTTATTGTCACAATTAGCCTAACTCAGCAAAG
Organism: [Clostridium] clostridioforme AGR2157; assembly: GCF_000424325.1. GTDB lineage: Bacteria > Bacillota > Clostridia > Lachnospirales > Lachnospiraceae > Enterocloster > Enterocloster clostridioformis_A. The sequence continues at coordinate 72,560 of NZ_AUJR01000015.1, read as the reverse complement.
TACTTGATTGTCCTTACCATCTGGCTTGTGTAGGAGTTCTCATTGTCATACCATGAAACAACCTGTACTTCGTACAGATCATCAGCAATCTGAGCTACCATGGTCTGTGTTGCGTCAAACAGAGAACCAAATCTCATACCGATAACGTCAGAAGATACGATGGCATCTTCGTTGTATCCAAAGGACTCGCTGGAAGCTGCCTTCATAGCTGCGTTAATGTCTTCCTTTGTAACGCCGGCCTTCTTAACAACAGCTGTTAAGATTGTGGTGGAACCGGTTGGTACAGGTACACGCTGTGCGGAACCGATTAACTTGCCGTTCAGCTCTGGGATGACAAGGCCGATAGCCTTGGCAGCGCCGGTGGAGTTAGGAACGATGTTAGCCGCGCCGGCTCTTGCTCTTCTCAAATCACCTTTTCTGTGTGGTCCGTCCAGAATCATCTGATCGCCTGTGTAAGCGTGGATGGTGGACATGATACCGCTCTGGATAGGAGCGTAATCATTCAGTGCCTTAGCCATAGGAGCTAAGCAGTTTGTTGTACAGGAAGCTGCGGAGATAATCTTGTCGTCAGCTGTCAGTACATGTTCGTTAACGCTGTATACAATAGTAGGAAGGTCATTGCCTGCCGGAGCGGAGATAACAACTTTCTTAGCGCCTGCGTCGATGTGTGCCTGAGCTTTGTCCTTAGAGCAGTAGAATCCTGTACACTCCAGAACTACGTCTACGCCGATTTCTCCCCATGGAAGCTCAGCAGCCTTTGGCTCCTTGTAGATGGTAATCTTCTTGCCGTCTACAGTGATGGAATCCTCTCCAGCCTCAACGGTGTGCAGACCCTGGCCATAAACGCCGGCATATCCGCCCTGTGCTGTATCATACTTTAACAGATGAGCTAACATCTTAGGATCGGTTAAGTCATTGATAGCTACCACATCGTAACCTTCTGCTCCGAACATCTGACGGAAAGCCAGACGTCCAATACGTCCAAATCCATTAATCGCTACTTTTACTGCCATGATTCAATTCCTCCTAATTTGTTAATAAATATATTTATTGTTAAATATTAATCAACCTCTTTCTATTGTAATCAATTTCTAATGAAATGGCAAGTCCTTTTTTTATTTTTACGGATATTTGACCTTTTTATACAAGAAAAGACTGGAATCTTGCCATTCGGGTATTTTCTGCTATAATGTTGTTATGAAATGCGTATGAAAATGATAGAAGCAAAGGAGAATCTCCAATGATATACGACTGCCATCTGCACACTGAATTTTCCGGTGACTCCAACACCCCTATCAGCCTGCAGATTGAGAAAGCCATAGAACTTGGCATGAAGGAGATGTGCATTACCGACCACCACGACTACGATTCCGGATTCTGCGACTGTGATTTTATCCTGGATATTCCCACCTACCTCACAGCCCTGCGCATGCTCCAGGCAGAGTACAGGGACCGCATCCGCATCAACATTGGAATCGAGCTGGGGCTTCAGGAGCATCTTAAGGAATATTTGGAGCACTTTGTAAAGCGTTATGGGGATTCCTTTGATTTCATCATCGGATCCAGCCATTTTGTGAAAAGCATGGACCCCTACGACCCCGAATACTGGAACAAGCGGGGCGAGGTGCCTGGCTTTGAGGATTTCTTCGAGGCCTCCCTGGTGCGTGTCAGAGACCTGTGCCACACCTTTGATTCCTTTGGCCATCTGGATTATGCGGTGCGCTACGCTCCCCACCAGAACGACTTTTACGACTGCCGGCATCTGAGCCAGTGGATTGACCCGCTCTTAAAGATTCTTATTGAAAACGGCAAATCTCTGGAGTGCAACGCAGGCGGTTTTAAGTACGGCCTGGGCCAGCCCAATCCCTGCCGGGAGATTCTTATGCGCTACCGGGAGCTGGGAGGCGAGATGATTACCATTGGATCCGACGCCCATACCCCGGAGTATGTGGGTTATGCCTTTGACACCTGCCGCGAACTGCTGCTGGACTGCGGTTACAAATATTTTACCGTGTACCATGGCAGGAAGCCGGAATTCATTCCTCTTTAGCCGGGGGACGGCTGTGGACAGCGTTTATGCACCTCATTCCGCACTTTCCGTCTTCATGGCCGTCTTCACATCCTTCAGGAACTGCTCCCATGCGTCCTCGTGCTCCACATAATACTTAGGGCAGAGTTTTTCATTTACATCATAATGGCGTATGACGTCCTTGGGCGTCAGTTTCAGCTGCCTGCAGAGGAAGGCCGTCAAATCCGCCAGGGATTCATATGTGGCATCATTGAACTTTCCGCTGTCGTCCGGATGGCACACCTCAATGGCAACCGTCGTGTTGTTTAATGGGGCATTGGCATAGGCAATCTCATTTACAGGAATGCACTGGATGACTTCCCCTTCCAGTCCCACCACAAAATGACTGCTGGCAGACGAACCGCTCTTTTGAGGGTCCTGGTCAGCCAGGCTGTCAAAATAGTCCCTGTTATTTTTAGCCGTGGAGCCGGGATTGGCCACATAGTGTATAACAATCTTATCCACCCTCTGCCGCCCCACGTCCGGCCTGGAAAATATATTCTTCCTTATGAAATCCTGCTCTACATAATCCGGCACCTCCACTGCCTTCAAATCCACGGTATATGGTCTCTCCCAGCCCCAGAGGTAATAACCTCCGCCCAGACCGGCACCTGCGCCCAACATCAGCACCAGCAGAAGCGCCAGGAAGGACACGCCTTTCCCGGAAGTGTTCCGGTGTTCTCCTGAACATGAATTTCCTGTCTTTTTATTCCTTTGGGACCGGCCGGCCTTCTTTCTGGCATTCCGGTCCTCCTGCGCCGTTCCGGCAGCAGGCTTTCTGGCCTCTGGCCCCGTATCTCCCATACCGGGCTTTCTCCTGGAAACCCGCTCACGTCTGGGCCTGCCTCCTATGTAGGAATCCCCCACAGGAGGATTCTGGCGGCCTGACGCCGGCCTGTTCGGCTCCAGCGGTACCTGCCGGATATCTTCATAATCTCTCATCCCATCTATATCGTTAGTCCGTTCCTCTCTCATCCTTTCGTACACCTTTCGTTGATTCGCCACAGATTCTGTCACATGAACAATATAACATTTTTCAGCTTAAAACACAATGGATGTTGCATTTTATGAATCAATTTGTAAAATCTTAAAATAGATGCAACTTTATCCTTGCCTCAGACGTCTAACAGTCAGAAGGATATGAAAGGAGGATGCAGATACATGGGCTTCCACAACCATACGGCGGAAACAGAACGTCTCCTTACGGAAAATTATGAACGCTACTACCGCCTGGCATTTAAGCTGATGCGAAACCAGGATGATGCCCTGGATGTAGTCCAAGAAAGCGCCTACCGGGCAATTAAGGACTGCAAAGAGGTCAGAAATAAAGACTACCTGTCCACATGGATTTACCGGATCGTAGTCAACACAGGCCTGGATATGCTGCGCAGGAAAAAGAAAGAAACCCCCACAGAAGAAATGCCGGAGACTCCCACGGAGGACCATTACCAGGACCTGGATTTAAAACAGATGATAAATCGGCTGGATGACAAAAGCAGGAGCGTCATCATACTGCGGTATTTTGAGGATCTTAAATTAGAAGATATTGCTGATATAGTAGGTGAAAACCTCAATACAGTAAAGGCCAGGCTTTACCGTACACTGAAAAAACTAAGGCTGGAACTGGAGCCGGAGCCTTCAGGCGGAAACCAGAACCATTTTTCAGAAAGGAGCCATGCTCATGAAACAGGAAGAAAACAGACAGATGGATAAGCTGAAATCAGATTATGAAAGCATACCGGTTCCAAAGGAAGCAAAGGAACGCATGCTTGCGGGCATTGCCCAGGCAAAAAAAGAACAGAGAGGTGTGATTATCATGAAATTCGCAAAGAAGACTGGCGGGGCCGCTGCCGCTGCCATGATTGCCATTACCGTACTGGCCAACGCCACACCGGCACTTGCCAATGCCATGGAACAGATTCCGGTCATAGGATCCATCGCAAAGGTGGTAACCTTCCGCACCTATGAAGATAAAAAAGATAATTTTGAGGCAGATATCAAGGTTCCCCAAGTGACAATTGAAGGGACCGAGGGCGCCCAGGTACCGGCAAACAAATCCATTGAGGATTATGGCAATGAGCTCATTGCCATGTATGAGGAAGAATTGTCGAAGGACAACGGAGAGGGACACTATGGTCTGGATTCTCGCTATGAAGTGGTGACAGACAACAGCAAATATCTGTCCATCCGCATTGATACCACCCTTACCATGGCCAGCGGTACCCAGTTCGTCAAGGTATTTACCATAGATAAGGCTACCGGAAACGTCATCTCCTTAAAGGACCTGTTCCATGACCGTCCGGAAATGCTGGATGCCGTCAGCACCAACATAAAGAGCCAGATGGCGGAACAGATGGCAAAGGATGACTCTGTCATGTACTTCTACCAATCCGACATGCCGGATGAGGATTTCAAGGGACTTACAGGTGATGAGAGCTATTACTTCAATGAAAACGGGGAACTTGTGATTACCTTTAACGAATATGATGTGGCGCCGGGTTACATGGGTGCCGTACAGTTCACCATTCCCAGTTCCGTTACAGGTACCTTTTAAATACTGAATCCGGCCATGCATATTTTCCACCCCCGCCTTCCATACTAATACTGAGGTGATGAATATGATAGAGCGAGATGAACTTCCCATTGGATTTACCATGGAGCTGGCCATGAATCCTGAAGCCATGAGCCGTTTCTCCGGTCTTACGGAGCCGGAACAGGAACATGTGGTAAACAGGGCCAGAAACATAAAAAGCCATGAGGAAATGCGCAACTACGTGGAAAATATGTTTACGGAAGGATGATGGCACATGGACGGAATACAGATACCAGGAGGGCAGGAGCCCGGCAGACAGGAACCCCTGGAACTCCCAGGCAGAAACAGCAGCACCTATGGGGATGGAGACATTCCTGAAATTGATTTGCCCGGCGCAGACAGCGCCACCCATGATTTCCCTCAGGAATTACCTGAAAACCGCATGCAGTCCTGATGAACCAGGGCTGCATTTTTTTGCGCATTTTTAACCCATGCCTTCCCAGGCCTTGAAATGCACTATATATTGTGATATTATTATTTTTAACACAATATATAGAACGGAGGGTGTAATTATATGGAAATACAGGAGTGGCTGGGAGCTGATAACCAGCTGGGAATCGATATCTGGAAACACAAATACCGTTATCAGAATGAAACCTTTGAACAGTGGCTTGGGCGCGTCAGCGGGGGAAACGGCACGATTGCAGGGCTGATACGGGAAAAGAAGTTTCTTTTTGGGGGAAGGATACTGGCCAACCGGGGCCTGGAATATGTTGGGCGGAAAATCACGCTCTCCAACTGCTATGTCATCGAACCTCCCCAGGATGAGATTGAGAGCATTTTTGAATGTGCGAAAAAGCTGGCGCGTACATACAGCTACGGCGGCGGATGCGGCATTGACATCTCTCTGTTAAGTCCCAGGGGAGCTAAAATCAACAATGCGGCCAAGGAGACCTCCGGAGCCGTTTCCTTTATGGACCTCTATTCCCTGGTCACGGAGCTCATCGGACAGAATGGACGGCGGGGCGCCCTCATGATATCCATTGACTGTTCCCATCCGGATGTGGAGCAGTTCATCGACATCAAGACCGACCTGTCCAGGGTCACCAAGGCAAACATATCCATCCGCATCTCCGATGCTTTTATGGAGGCAGTTAAGAACAACCGTGATTTTCTTCTCCACTACACAAGGGAAGCCACAGGCGAAATCATACAGCAGACTGTAAATGCGCGGGAACTGTTCCACCACATTGCAGAGACAAACTGGGACTACGCGGAACCGGGAGCCCTGTTCTGGGACCGCGTCAAGGAGTGGAACCTGCTCAGCAATACAAAGGAATTTTCCTATGCAGGCGTCAACCCCTGCGCCGAGGAACCCCTTCCGGCAGGCGGAAGCTGCCTTCTGGGAAGCATTAATCTGTCCCAGTTTGTCGTGGAACCCTTTACATCCATGGCCTCCTTTGATTTCGACGGCTTCAAACAGTGCGTACGCGACTGTGTGCGGGCCTTAAACGAGGTACTGGATGAGGGAATGCCCCTCCATCCCCTGAAGGAACAGCAGGAAAGCGTAAGGGACTGGAGACAGATTGGTCTGGGTATCATGGGGCTGGCAGATATGCTCATCAAGCTGGGGCTGGCCTACGGGGATTCTGCTTCCCTCAAGCTGTGCGGCCGCATCGGCTTTGCCATGGCGGACACGGCCATTGCAGCCTCCGCCCTTCTGGCAAAGGAAAAGGGTCCATTTCCCCGGTGCCATGCCGGAGAAATCATGGAAACGCCTTTCTTTCAGGCCAATACCTCCGTCCCCACCAGGGAACTGGTGAAAAAGTATGGACTCCATAACTCCCAGCTCCTGACCATTGCCCCCACCGGCACCCTGTCCACCATGCTGGGAATATCCGGCGGCATCGAGCCGGTCTTTGCCAATTACTATGAACGCAAGACCGAGTCTCTCCACGGAAAGGATGTATTTTATAAGGTATATACCAGAATCGTGGAAACTTATATGAAGGAACACAAGATTACCGATGACTCCCTTTTGCCAGACTTCTTTGTCACGGCCATGACCCTGGATTACCGCCAGCGTATCGGAATGCAGTCCGTCTGGCAGGAACACATCGACGCCTCCATCAGCTCCACCGTCAATGTGCCCAGCCAGTTTACGGTGGAGGAAACCGGGCAGCTGTACCTGTATGCCTATGAAAAGGGATTAAAGGGCATCACCATATTCAGGGACGGCTGCAAGCGCGTCGGCATCCTGACGCCGGAGGAGGAAAAGAAGCAGAAAGGCGCCGTGGCAGGCGAGGGACTGGGCAGGGGCGAAATCATTCAGGTCAACGACGATGTCATAGGCAAGAAGCGCAAGCTCATCACGGGCTGCGGAAGCCTTCACTGCATCGCGCTCTTTGACCCTTATTCAGGGGCTCTGCTGGAAGCCTACCTGAGCAAGGGCTCCACCGGAGGCTGCAACAACTTTATGATTGGGCTCTCCCGCATGATCTCCATCAGCGCCAGGGGCGGCATTGACATCCACACCATCATAGACCAGCTGAATTCCACCGGTTCCTGCCCTTCCTACACGGTTCGCAGGGCCACCATGAAAGATACCAGCCGCGGTTCCTGCTGTCCCATGGCCGTGGGCAATGCCCTGCTGGACATGTATAACGAAGTCCAGGATGATCTGGCACAGAAAAATGGCGTCGCAGGCCACACGCCGTTAAAGCCGCCCAAACCCCAGGCAGTAAAGATACGCAATCAAAAAATGCTCTGCCCGGAATGCGGCGAACCCCTGGTATTCGAGGGCGGCTGTAACCTGTGTAAAAGCTGCGGCTGGAGCAAATGTCTTTAATCGTGACAGCGCAAAAACAGCACAATGCCCGAAAGACCGTGGAAACGGCCCGTTCCGGGCATTGTGCTGGTATGTGTTCTGTTTCAGGTACAGTCTTTATGGACTGTCCTCATTGCACAAACGGAGGAGGAGGGATTTGAACCCTCGCGCCGGTGCTACCGACCTACTGGTGTTCGAAGCCAGACCCTTCAGCCACTTGGGTACTCCTCCAAAAAAATGCCAACTACTGCATTATACACTAAAATCCGTGTTTTGTGTAGTAGTTGGCGTTAATTTTTTAGACATTTTCAGCATATTTTCAAACTATCTTAAAAATGACCTCAAATCCCCTTTAACTGGCTGCTGCCTGCATCTCGGTATATTCCGCAGGATTTGGAACAGGTACATCCACGGGCTGGCCGGGGTCCGCTATTCCCACATCGCCGTCCAGGCTCACGCTGAAGGTCTCACCCTGCATGGTCATATCCATATCCATCTTGAGGCGCATCTTAATGCAGTCGCCGGCCGGATTAACCACATACTCTCCGCGGATATTGTGAAGCTTCATGTCAAGACCGTCCAGCATGCCTGTAAGTCCGGTAGAGCCAAGTACCATCTGCATGTACTCGTTCATCCTGGCATCGTTGATGGTATAGCCGATAACCTTGTTCTCGCCCTCATCCCACAGATTGAAATCCCCAATCAAATCCTCCGGCACATCGAAGGCCTTGGATGACGCCATGGCCTGATTCATCATGTCGCCCATGGCCATGGGATACTTCACCTTCTGTCCCAGCATATCCATATAGACATAGCCGTCCATATAATACATGGAATAGGTGATGGGCTCGCTGTCCGGAACCGTCATACGGCAATAGGCCATATAGCGCAGCTGGTTCGGGTCCTGCATATGATTCATCTTCATATTCATCTCCAGCCGCATGTCGATGGGACTGATACCTTCATTCTCAAGCAGGCTGCCTGTCATCTTCATCTTGAAATCGTAAAAGGCGTTCATATCCGTCATGTTCTGGTTCTTGGCTTCCACTGCCTTATACAGTTCCAATGCTTCCTGTGACTGAGCCGCATAAGCGGTCATGGGACATAACAGGGCTGCTCCCAGCACCACTGCCAGCAGACGTTTCATTAATTTCATGTTATCCCTCCTTGTCTTGAACAAACCTTTGGTGTTATGTTCATTGTAACTCATCAGGTTTAATTTGTAAATGCGGAAGGATTTACGTTTTCCTTACATTTACATTTTTAACATCATTCATAATATCTATACGGCACAATTCCCCCATAGATTTTGTCAACTGGATTTCATGCATTTTGCGATATATAATATGTCTGCTGTTCAAAGCTGTATCAATTATACATAAAGATAAAGCATCATGAAGGGGTATGGTATGAAATTTAACTGGAGCTATTTCTTTCAAACACTTCCCTATATTGCTGGCAAGCTGAATGTGACTCTGACCCTGACCATTATCAGTGCCGTTTTCTCGCTTGTCATCGGAATGATCTTTGCCATTATCAGCTATTACAAAGTAAAGGGAGTGAGCCAGGTTTTAAAAATCTGGATATCCTTTGTCCGCGGTACACCGGTTGCCGCCCAGCTGTTCTTTTTCTATTACGGGCTGGCCAACCTAAGTTCCCTTATCCTTAATATGTCTCCCACCGTGGCTGTTGCGGTCATCATGAGCCTGAACATGGGAGCGTTTGTTTCAGAATCCATCCGCGGGGCATTGATTTCCGTGGATGAGGGGCAAAGGGAAGCAGCCATGGCCTTTGGCATGACAGGTTTCCAGATGACAATGAGAATAGTCATTCCCCAGGCAATACGGGTTGCCTTGCCGCCTTTATTCAATGACCTGATTAATCTTTTTAAAATGTCATCCCTGGCATTCCTGGTTGGAGTCCGGGATGTGATGGGGGCCGCAAAAATCGAAGGAGCCAACACCTTCCAGTTCTTTGAGTGCTATGCTTGCGTCATGTTGATTTACTGGGTTATAACACTGATTCTCACGGCTTTTCAGAAAGTATTGGAAAAACGGTGCAATGCTATTTTTTAGACCGTTTACTTATATATTATAATATTCATCATGGAGGAAACATATGAAAAGCAAAAAAGCAACCGCTCTTATTATCTCGGCAGCCCTGGCAGCTGCTTCCATGGCAGGCTGTTCAGGCCAGAACCCGGAGCCTGCAGCCTCTGCCAAAACCACACAGGCAAACCAGTCCGAAAATGCAAAGACAAACGATTCTGGCAATGATACAGAACAGGCTGAAAGCCGCACTGTCATTGTAGGGACTGCCGGTACCGGCGAACCCTATTCCATGGTTGACGACCAGGGAAACTGGACAGGAGCTGAAGCTGACCTTTGGGCTGAAATCGAAGCCCGCACCGGATGGACCATCGAGATGAAACAGGTTTCAGATATGGCCTCCCTGTTTGGGGAATTAAACACCGGCCGTGTGGATGTGGCCGCAAACTGCTTTGCCATTACCGAAGCCCGTCTGAAAACATATATTGCATCTGACCCAATCTATGCGGATGCGCAGGTCATCATAGTCCGGCCGGACAGCGAATACAAGACTCTGGATGATTTACGGGGATGTACCATCGGAGTGACAGCCGGACAGGCTGCTCAGTCAACGGTTGAGAACATGGCTCCTGATTATGATTGGGAAATCGTAACCTATGAGGATTCAAATGCAGGCTTTCAGGATTGTTCCCTGGGGCGCATTGACTGTTATGCAAATACAGTTACCAACATTGAAAAGGCAGAAAAAGCCCAGAACCTGGAATTCCGTATGTTAGACCAAAAGCTGTTTGGAAACAACGTAGGCTGGTGGTTTGCTGACACAGAGGAGGGAGCAGAACTCCGCGATGCTGTCAACGTGGTATTAAAAGAAATGCATGATGATGGAACTGTATCCGAAATCATCACCAAATGGTTCTATGAGGATTTATCCCAGCTTATTAGCGACGAGTGGTTAACGGCAACCCACTAAATAACAGCTGAAAATCTGCAGTTGAAGGGAAATAACAGATGGTTACAGTAGAAAATCTGTCCAAAACATTCGGAACTGATACAGAAGTTCTAAAGGACATTAATCTGAATATAAAGAAAAATGAAATAGTGGCCATCCTGGGGCCATCGGGTACCGGAAAATCCACCCTACTGCGCTGCCTGAACTTTCTGTGTATACCCACCACGGGAATCATTCAGATCGGCAATGCGCGGGTGGACGCAGCCAGGTATACTTCTAAGGAAGTACGGAACCTGCGGCGTCAATCTGCCATGGTATTCCAGGGCTATAATCTATTTAAGAATAAAACAGCTTTGGAAAATGTCATGGAGGCGCTTGTGACCGTTCAGAACAGACCAAAGGCTGAAGCAGAGGAGACATCCTTGCGGCTTTTAGAGAAAGTAGGCATGCTGGACCGTAAGGATTTTTACCCGGCCAAGATGTCGGGCGGACAGCAGCAGCGTGTGGCCATTGCCCGGGCCCTGGCTGTTAACCCGGATGTCCTCCTTTTTGACGAGCCCACTTCTGCCCTGGACCCTGAACTTGTAGGGGAAGTGCTGAATACCATCCGCCAGCTGGCCGAAGAGGATTCCACCATGGTCCTGGTCACCCACGAAATCAAATTCGCAAGAAACGTAGCAACCCGCATATTGTTCATGGACAACGGAATGATTGCGGCTGACGGTTCTCCTGAGGAACTCATTGATAACCCTGAAAATCCAAGGCTGCGCCAGTTTTTAAATTTCGTACGCAAATAAAGTCAAATATACCGGCCTCACTGTCTGTGGGGCCTTATTACATTCTATTCCGACTCAGGGAGGAATCACTGCCCAAAATACTGGTTCACCCCAGCCACCAGGCCGTCTGCCAGCGTAGTCAGCGTGGCCGCAGAATGGTCGGAAGCCTTATCTCCCAGCTCTATATCCACGGACGGCACAGTGGAGAAGGAAGTCTGGGTCAGATCCATGGCCATGGAGCCGCCGGAGAATATCTTGACTCCCGCCCCCTTAAGCCCTGCCACCAGGCTTTCACCAAGGGCATTATGCTGCTGCCAGTGAGATTTTACGGGTTCCATGTTCCGGTAGGATTCCACATTGGGGACGCTCATGTAAAATGCCCCCTTGTTATTGGTGGTGGAATCCCAGTGAAGGGCAATGTGGCAGTCGCTTGCATTATTGGCTATGACAGTCCTGGCTATATTATCCAACTGGACATCGTCGCTCTCCCGGATCATCAGCACATCATATCCTGCTGCCAGCAGCTTATCCTTCAGTATCTTTGCCATGGACAGCGTCACCTTGCTCTCAGCGGTTCCGTCGGCAAAGGTCATGCCGCCTGACACGGCTGCCGCAGAGGTAGCCCCTGCGCCGGTGGTGCCTCCGGTTACCTTGGGAGTGCCGTCGGGATGACACAGCGTCTTGACAGAAGCACCGCCCTTGGTTCCATGCCCCGCATTGACGCAAACCGTGATGCCCTTGGGGCTTGCTGCCTCGGAGCGGTACAGTACCGCCGCACCCGAATAAATCTTGGAAAACTCCGCGTATTTCCACGAAGGATTCAGGGTTATCTCCCCGCTGTCCACACATGCCTGGGGCAGCGCAGCCGCGGTCTCCGGAACCTGGGCGGTTATATATCCGGATGATATGTAACCCGGCATTCCATTATAATCGATTCTGGTCCACTGCTCCCCCTTCCCGGTACGCTTTAGTCCGGTTCCGGGACTGGCGTATGTCAGAATGTTGGAATCGTCCCCTGTATCGCAGGCAGAGCGTATACGAACACTGCCGCCGTCTGATGATTTCACATAGACAGTGTCTGATACATCCTCAAACTGAGGCATGGGTGCCGTGGTTCGCTCTGTGTCCAGTTTGATGGTCTCAGCCTTACTGCCTTCACCCTTACCGCTTTCGGCTGTACCGCCTTCATCCGCACCGCCTTCTCCCAATGCACCTGAGGCCTCACCGGCTGCCGGACTCTCCTGGCTCCAGGATGCCTCCCCGCCTTCGGACTGGATTCTGGCCTTCATCTCGCTGCCGGGCACATATTTTCCGCACCCGGTCAGACTCATGCCGGCGGCCATGATGCCTGCCAGTCCAATGGCGGCTAGACCATTTACCCGCCGTTTGTTACGTGCCATTCCGTTACGTGCCATTCCGTTACGTTCCATTCTGCCTGTATGCGCCGCGCTGCTTTTACACGCGGCACTGCTTTCTCTTATCTTCCGCTTCATCTTATTATGGTACCTCCGCCTGCCACATAATCCCCGTCGTAAAATACCACGGCCTGTCCGGGAGTCACGGCCCGGACCGGCTCATGGAAACGGCATTCCACCATATCATCCCCGATTTCCCGGATGGTACAGGGACTTCCTTTGTGGCTGTATCTGATTTTGGCTAAGACATCCATGGGCTTTCCATGAAGTCCGTCAACTGCCATCCAGTTCAGTTTACCGCAGCGGAGCACATTTGTAAATACATCCTCGTTGTCACCGATGACAACTTCATTTGTTTCAGGGCGTATTTCCACCACGAAAACAGGGCGGCCCATGGAAAGGTTCAGCCCCTTTCTCTGGCCCACCGTATAGTGGGTAATACCCCTATGACGGCCCAGAACATTGCCGTCCAGGTCCACGAAGTTTCCGTGCGGCAGCTCCCTGCCCGTGTATTCCTCAATAAATGACGCGTAATCGTGGTCCGGGATAAAGCATATCTCCTGGCTGTCCGGTTTATGTGCCACCGGAAGTCCCAGGCGCTCTGCCATGTCCCGTATCTCCTCCTTGTGGTAGCTTCCCACAGGCATCAGGGTATGGGACAGCTGTTCCTGGGTCAGGTTGTAGAGAGCGTATGTCTGGTCCTTTGAGGCGGTCACCGAGGTTTTCAGGGAATAACGCCCTCCCGGCAGCCTGTCTATCTGCGCATAATGGCCAGTGGCAATGTAATCAGCCCCGATGGCAATGCTCCGCCTGAGCAGCGACTCCCACTTCACATGGCGGTTGCAGGCAATACACGGGTTGGGCGTCCTTCCCTCCACGTACTCGCCTACAAAATAATCCATCACGTTTTTACGGAACTCTTCCTTGAAATTCATGACATAATAAGGGATACCCAGGTCCATGGCAACCCTTCTGGCGTCGTCCACCGCGCTTAAACCGCAGCAGCCGCCCTCTGCCTCCTGGACCTCAGTATCCTCGTCCTGCCAAATCTGCATGGTCACGCCAATCACGTCGTAACCCTGTTCCTTTAACAGCCAGGCTGCCACGGAGGAGTCAACTCCTCCTGACATGCCTACTACTACCTTCCTGCTCAATAGTTCTCCTCTTCTTCCTCTTCCTCAATATTATCCTTGGGCTTTTCTAAGCCCTCAATGGTAATACCGTTTTTCTGTGCGTAATCCCAGAGGGCCGCATGGATTGCTTCCTCTGCCAACAGAGAACAGTGTACCTTAACCGGAGGCAGTCCGTCAAGTGCTTCCATGACTGCTTTATTGGTAACGGCCATGGCCTCCTGGACCGTCTTTCCCTTTACCAGCTCCGTGGCCATGCTGCTGGTTGCCACGGCAGCCCCGCAGCCAAAGGTTTTGAACTTCACGTCCCGGATGACCTGGTTCTCATCAATATCCAGGTAAATCCGCATGATATCGCCGCATTTGGGATTTCCCACTGTCCCCATTCCGCTGGGGTTCTCTATCTCACCCACATTTCTGGGGTGCTCAAAATGGTCCATTACTTTTTCTGTGTACATCTATATTCCTCCTGAATCGTTCCAAGTTTATCTTTCATACAGGCACTTCCCTGTATATTATTTTTTCTCACCGCCATTGTGCTTTATATAATCCTCATACAAAGGCGACATGCTCCGCAGGTATCCTACGATATCCTTAATCTGCTCCACCACATAATCCATCTCTTCCTTTGTGTTCTCCTCGCTTAAGGTAAGACGGAGGGAACCGTGGGCAATCTCATGAGGCAGTCCGATGGCCAAAAGCACATGGGAGGGGTCTAATGACCCTGAGGTACAGGCAGAACCGCTGGAGCCGCAGATTCCCGCCATGTCCAGCTTAATGAGAAGGGATTCACCTTCAATAAACTGGAAGGCAAAATTCACATTGTTGGGAAGGCGGCTGGTGCGTGAGCCGTTAATCCTGGTAAATGGCACCTCGTCCATGACCCGCTTCATCAGATAATCCCGCAGCTGCGTTTCCCTGGCAGCCCGTTCCTCCATGTTGGCCATGGCCAGCTCCACCGCCTTGCCGTATCCCACTATACCGGGCACATTCTCTGTTCCGGCACGGCGCTTGCGCTCCTGGGCGCCCCCGTGGATGAAGGAACGAATCTTAACACCTGTACGGATATAGAGGAATCCGATTCCCTTTGGCCCGTTCAGCTTATGTCCGCTGGAGCTGAGCATATCAATATTGTACTCATCCACGTGGATGGGCACATGGGCAAATGCCTGTACCGCATCGGTGTGGAACAAAATCCCGTGTTCCCTGGCAATGGCCCCAATCTCCTTGATGGGCTCGATGGTGCCGATCTCATTATTGGCAAACATCACTGATATGAGGATGGTGTCCGGCCGGATGGCCTTCTTAAGCTCATCCAGCTTGACCACTCCATTTTCATCCACATCCAGATATGTGACCTCGTATCCCCTTTTCTCCAGGTACTGGCAGGTGTGAAGGATGGCATGGTGCTCAATCTTGGTGGTGATGATGTGTTTCCCTTTATTTCCATAGGCCTCTGCCGTGGCCACCAGGGCCCAGTTATCGGCCTCGCTGCCTCCGGCCGTGAAATATATCTCATTGGTCTTTGCCCCCAGGGACTGGGCAATGGTCTCTCTTGCATGGTTTACAGCCTTTTTACTCTCAGTGGAGAAGTCGTAGACAGAGGAGGGGTTTCCGTAATATTCCGTAAAGTATGGAAGCATGGCCTCCACCACCTCCGGCCTGGTCTTTGTGGTGGCCGCGTTATCCAGATAAATCAATTGCTTCATAATCAAAATCCGCCTTTCTGAAGTCCTGAAGTTAAAAGCTTCATCTACGCTTTTTACTATACCATAGTATTCCTACAATTTCAATAGGAATACTTGTTTTATATGGTACTACTGTTATTATATGAAGCATGAGGGCGCTTAAAACCAGCCGCTTGTGTTCTACATCCTGGAATTCATCATATATTTTTAATAATTCCCATCTCCAGGAGCGTTTATGAATCACTCATTGACCGCATCCTCCCCTGTCTCCAAGCGTCTGTCACCCAGGAAAATGGCCTTCATCACCGGGACCTTACTCCTGACCTCCACCGGGTTCATATGCAGGATACTGGGATTCTTCTATAGAATCTTCATGTCCAGGACCATCGGTGCCGAGGGACTGGGTATTTACAATATGGTGCACCCCATATTCAGCATCTGTTTCGCCGTCTGTGCAGGTTCCCTCCAGACCGCCCTGTCGCAGTACGTGGCT
Organism: [Clostridium] clostridioforme AGR2157; assembly: GCF_000424325.1. Classification (GTDB taxonomy): domain Bacteria; phylum Bacillota; class Clostridia; order Lachnospirales; family Lachnospiraceae; genus Enterocloster; species Enterocloster clostridioformis_A. The sequence continues at coordinate 56,633 of NZ_AUJR01000015.1, read as the reverse complement.
GCCAACCAGACCAGGGGCAGGGCCGTATTCAGGACGGGTCTGGTTATTGCCATGGGCATGTCCTTCCTCCTGGCCTGGGGCATCTATGGAAATGCCGGTTTCCTGGCAGAGAAGCTTCTGCTGGAGCCAAGATGCGCCCCCTATCTGCCGGTGATGGCAGTGTCCGTCCCCTTTGCAGCCCTCCACGCCTGTATCAACGGTTACTACTACGGCATGCAGAAAGCCCGTGTACCAGCCTTTTCCCAGGTGGCGGAGCAGGTCATACGCATGGGAGCCGTGTTCCTCATTGCCAGCATCTGGCTGGAATCAGGGCGCCAGATTACGGTAAGCCTGGCTGTATACGGACACCTGATTGGTGAGATGGCATCTGCCGTGTTCACCGTGTTCTGTCTCGGATTCTTCCCGCCTTGCAAAGACGGAGATTCCCGCCGCGCACCGGCCCTCCCCCTTTCCTTTGGCGCCACCGCTGCCCCCCTTATGGCCCTGGCCCTTCCCCTTATGGGAAACCGCCTGATTTTAAATGTCCTGGGAAGCGCGGAAGCCATATGGATTCCCAACAAGCTGATAAGCTCCGGCCTTACCAACTCCGAGGCCCTGTCCGTATACGGCGTGCTGACCAGCATGGCCCTTCCGTTCATCCTGTTTCCCTCTGCCATCACCAACTCCATGGCCGTGCTCCTGCTGCCCACGGTGGCCGAAGCCCAGGCCGACGGCAACGAGGCCCGTATTTCCTCCATGATATCCATGTCCCTGCGCTACAGCTGCTATATGGGCGTGCTGTGCATCGGCATATTCACCATCTTTGGGAACCAGCTGGGCGTCAGCGTATTCCACGACCAGAATGCGGGTACATATATCACCATCCTGTCATGGCTGTGCCCCTTCATGTACCTGGCCACTACCATGGGAAGCATCCTAAACGGCCTTGGCAGGACTTCATCCACCTTCTTCCAGAATGTGTTTGCCATGGTCATACGACTGGCATTTGTGCTCTTTGCCATTCCGAGATACGGAATCCGGGGATACCTGTGGGGCATGCTGGTCAGTGAACTGGCCCTGGCCCTCATGAGTTTCCTTGCGGTGAAGCGTCTGGTGCCCTTTTGCTGGGATACCGCCAACATGATAGTTAAGCCAGTGCTCCTTCTGCTGGTCTCCATCGGCATGTACCTGGCATTTTCCCAGGCCTGCGTCTGGCTTAAAGAGCTTCCCCTCTTTATCATGACAACAGTGCAGATTCTGTTCCTGAGCTTCAGCTACATGGGACTTCTGCTCCTGTTCCACAAAAAGCGGCCCCTGCCTTAGTGTCAGGGACCGCTTTTTCCTTGCATTGCAAACAATATATTCTTCAGAATCCTTCTTACGTGTTATATTTTTCCACATAATAACTGAGGATGTCTGTCAATATATAAGATTCATATATCTCGAATACCGTCTCATTATCATGATACAGACAGAACGATGTGGCGTTGATTCTGAGTAAAGGCTGGTTTTTCTCTGTCTCCAGATATCCGTAGATTTCGCTGCTCCCCACTGTGGCGTTTAAAATCTGGCGCGCCTTTGTGAAGGAGAGCTGGTAAAAGGATTTCAGCACCTCGTACAGGGAGTTGTGGTTGAAGTCAAATAACTCCAGCTTGGGAAACAGCTTCTTTGGAAGGATGGAGGTATTGATACAGTAGGGCCTGCCGTCCGCATAATAAATGCTCTTGATGACATAGACCTCCTCCCTTTCCTTTAAGCCCATCCTGCGCCTTATGTCCGCGTCGGCTTCCTCCACCTTCAGGGACAGCAGCTTCTTGGACGGCGTCTTTCCCTGATGGAGGATGGCTTCGGTAAAGCTGTAGATGCGCGATAGTCCCTCCGACGCATGGTCCCTGACAAAGCTTCCTTTTCCCTTGATTCGGTAGAGCAGCCCCTCATGAACCAGCTCGTCTATGGCCTTTCTGACCGTAATCCTGCTCACCCCATAGGACGCGCACAGTTCATTTTCCGATGGAATGACCTGGTTGGGCCTGTATTCCATGCTCTCGATTTTATGTATGATATCCTGCCTGATCTGCTCATATTTGGCTAATTTCTCTCTCATGATAACCTCAATCCGCACTCTTGCTGTTTTTATCATTATATACTGAGAGAGACATTCTTTCAACTTATTGGAGAGAGAAAAGGGGGTATTACGCTGTTTTCTGCGATATTTTCCTCCAGTTCATATACCCATAGAGGGAATTCAGCAGATTTACGGTCTTCATCACAATGATGAGCAGGGCCGTGGTATCCCCTGATACAAACACCATAATCCACATGATGATGGACAGCGCGTTGACAATGACCCACATAAGCCACTGCTCGGAATAACGGAGCAAATAGAGCATACTGGCTATGACGGAAACCACTGTGGTCAGTGAATCCATAAATACAAAGGAACCGCCCATGTATTTTAACAGTTCTGAATATCCCCATACTCCCACGGCTGTGGCAGCCGCTACCCCTGCCATAAGCTTAGGCGTCATGGTGCGGAATCGGACCTCGCCGTCGCTGGTTGCGTTCCTCTTCCACAGATAGATGGCCGTGGCGCTGACCGGTATGCTGTAGAGAACATTGTACATTACCTCGCCGTACAGCGGGATTCCCAGGCACTGGTACGCGTACAGGGCGCTGTTGATGATGGCAAAGCAAAGCCCTGCCACCTTGCCCTTGGCTCCCAAAACCAGGTTCAGGCTGCCTGTAAGGCTTAAGACAAGCATGAACGGCGTATCCCCGTTGATAAACCATATAACGGTCATCAGTGAGCACACAAAAACCAGCCAGACTTTTTCAAATATACTCCAATCATGAAAGAACTCTTTTATCTTATTCATATAAACTTCCCCTCCACATTCGTATGTTATATGCAGCCATTCAGGATATACGATGCAAAATCCTGCTGTTCAAACATTTCCCTGGTCATCACCGGTCCCTGGATGCTTACGATTCCCGATGCCATCCGGTTGGCCAGTCTCACACATTGTTCCGTATCCAGCCCTTTGGAATACCCTGCAATCATGGCGGCCACATGGCTGTCTCCTGCCCCTATGGTATCCTTTACCCGGGCCTTACAGGCAGGGACCGACTTCATCCCGCTGCCGTCATAATACATGGTACCGGAAGCCCCCATGGTGACCACCACAAGGTTATGGTTCAGGCCGTGCAGGTACCTCAGGCAGTCCTCCACAGACGGCTGCTTCGCGTAATCAAAGGCTTCCTTCTCATTGAGATGGAGAATGGGCTCCACTGAAAGGATGCGCTCCATCACATCCCCGTCAATGTCGGTTATGACAGGCCCCGGAGCAAAGAAAACGCGCTTTTCCTTCATCCTGTCCTTCGCGCCCTCCATCCAGCCGGATATGACCCTGCCGCTGGTGCCGCACACCTGGTATCCGGCCACATAGATGCTGTCGTAGGAATCCTGGGACAGCTGTTCAAACCAGGAGGGCCTAAAGCACCCTTCCGCACCCTTGACCGTGATGAACGTGCGCTCTCCATCCTCCTCCACCAGACACAGGCAGTAACCGTTGTCCGACTCCTCTTCCCTGATAAGGATGCGGTACCCCAGTTTTTCCAGATCGCCTGCAATCATATCCCCGTACATGCCCCTTCCCACAGGCACGAAAAGGTCGTGGTCCACGCCAAAGCCCCGCAGCGTACCTGCCACGTTGTAGGCACATCCTCCCACCGCGGACATGGTTTCGCTGCACAGGATGTCCTCCCCGCTTTTAGGCAGGCGCTTTATTTTCATGATAATATCAATGATGGCCGCACCTATCACAAGGGTTTTCATGCAAGTCTCTCCCTTCCTTTTTCCAATATCTGTATGTAATGGTCAAAGTCAGCGTCATTCTGCTGCCTCAGGGTTTCAATGTATTCCTGTTTTATCTGTCCAAGCCCTGTAAATGCCCCGCAGACAGCAGTTGCCATGGCTCCGATGGTGTCTGTGTCGCCTGCCATGTTGGCGCAGAGCAGGCAGGACCGGTTGGGGTCCTGGGCAAAGTATGCCACGGACAGGGCTGCCGGTACGGACTCAATGATACCCACCCCGGTGCCCACCACATCATAGAGCCTGCGGATGAATCCCTCATCATCCCCCCTATGGGCTCTGGCAATGTCCAGGCCGATCTTTAAGCGCTCTCCCAGCTTTGGACTGAAGGTCTCGCAGCCCATGCCGTAACCAATCTCCTCAATCCCAAACACATCCTCCATGACTTCCTCAAAGTCATCCTTCACAATGGCCGAGCTCACTGCCTCCGCAATCATGGCCGCCCCGGCTATGGTCACATCGCTGGTATGCGTGGCTCTTGACACCTGGTACACATACCTGGCAATGTCCTCCTTCTGTTCCGGCCTGAACAGGCAGCCGATGGGGGCAATCCTCATGGCGCTTCCGTTGGACAGTGCCTTGTCCGTAATCCTGGAATCCTGAATGTTGTCCCTGAAATTCGCCAGAGCCACCTTGGAGGTGGGGCCCAGTATATTGTTCTCAAAGGCATTCTCCTTTTCAGCCCAGGCTAACATCCTCAGGGCAATGTCCCTTGTGTCCGGTTCATATTCAGTGGACGCAATGGAGTCCAGCAGAACCAGGGCCTGGCCCGTATCGTCGGTGAACTGTCCCTTCTTATAATTAAAAGCCACATCATTCTCAGCCGGTCCGTCTAAAAATCCCTCAATCCGTCCGAAAAAGGCTTTCACTCTCTTTCTTCCCCACAACTCGGCAGGCATACCCATGGCGTCGCCCAGGGCCATCCCGTAAAGGGCTCCGGCAATTTTGTCTCTCATACTGTTTCCTCCTGGCAAGATTATTATTACATATTGTCATTACAACTTGTATTGTTATTTGCATTATAGTATCATCTGACATTCCTGTCAATATAAAAATACATCTTTATGCATATGGTCATAACCCCCCACTGTTTTACCATTATATTGCACTTATTTTTGTATATTTTGTACAATCACGGCAAGTTTCGTTCTGTTCTTGCCTCTCTGGCAGGATTCATTTTTCGTCTTTTTTCCATCCGCCCATCCGGTTGACTTTCCCAATGTTTCGAGATATAGTATTTAAATGGCTATTTTTTGAAATACGAAAGGATTGTGATTTATATGGAGAAGAACAAAGAAGCAAAAGAGGTGGACCTGGGCACGGGAAGCGTGGGGAAACTTCTTTTTCAGTTGGCCCTGCCGGCCATTACAGCCCAAATCATCAACGTGCTGTATAACATGGTGGACCGTATGTACATCGGCCATCTGCCCGGCGAAGGCGCCAATGCACTTACAGGCGTGGGCGTCACCTTCCCTGTTATCATGGCGATTTCCGCCTTTGCTGCCCTGGTAAGCATGGGCGGCGCTCCCAGGGCATCCATCATGCTGGGCAAGGGCAGAAAGGAAGAAGCAGAAAACATCCTGGGCAACTGTACCACTGCCCTCATAACCGTGGCCGTTGTCCTGACTGCCTTCTTCCTCAACTTCGGCCACCGCATCCTGCTGATGTTCGGAGCCAGCGGCAATACCATAGAGTATGGGTGGGCTTACATGCAGATTTATTCCCTGGGAACCATTTTCGTACAGCTGGCCCTGGGACTCAACGCCTTCATCAATGCCCAGGGATATGCCAAGACAGGTATGTACACCGTGCTTATCGGGGCCATATGCAACATCATCCTGGACCCCATCCTCATGTTTGCATTCCACATGGGCGTGCGGGGCGCTGCCCTGGCAACCATTATCTCCCAGGGGATTTCCGCTGCCTGGGTTATCCTGTTCCTTATATCGAAGAAGAGCTACCTTAAAATACGCACCTGCTACATGCGGCCCAAGAGGGAAATTCTCATGCCGGCCATTGCACTGGGCGCAGCCCCCTTTGTCATGCAGTTCACGGAAAGCATCCTGAATATCTGCTTTAATACCTCCCTCTTAAAATACGGAGGCGATGTGGCAGTCGGCGCCATGACCATCATGGGAAGCGTGATGCAGTTCTCCCTCCTGCCCCTCCAGGGACTGACCCAGGGCGCACAGCCCGTCATCAGCTTTAACTACGGCGCCAAAAAGCTGGACCGCGTAAGCAGGACCTTCCGGCTGCTTCTGACCTCATGTATGGCCTACTCCACCGCCCTTTGGGCCGTGGCCATGTTCGCGCCCATGGTATATATCCGCATCTTTACCCATGACGCTGCCCTGACATCCTTCAGCGAGTGGTCCATCCGCATCTATATGGCCGCGTCCCTGCTCTTTGGCGCCCAGCTGGCATGCCAGCAGACCTTTATCGCCATCGGCGACAGCAAGACCTCCCTGTTCCTGGCCCTGCTGCGCAAGGTCATCCTGCTGATACCGTTGATTTACATTCTGCCTAACATCTTCGAAAACAAAGTGTTTGCCGTGTTCGTGGCAGAACCCATTGCCGATACCATAGCAGTGTGCACCACGGTAACACTGTTCATTCTTTCCTTCCGGAAAATGAAGCGGGATCTGGCAGCTCATGCCTGATGTATCCGCACCTGATGAGCGGGCCGGAATATCCTATATCAGAAAACACCCCAAAGCTTTTCTTATCAGCTTTGGGGTGTTCTATGTTTTGGTTTTTAACCGGCTTTGCGGCCCATTTTTACCGGCTTTGCGGCCCTTTTCACCGTTTTCACGGCCCATTGTTCCGGGCGGCGGCTGGCTGTACCCATACCGCATCTACACCCGGTCGTAAATCTTCTGAAGGAACTTCACATCTTCATGATACCGCTCCCTGCTGGAATTCTCCAGCAGCATGGCAATATGGGGCTTCCTCTCCTTTACATGCTTCATAAGGGGTTCATACCTGAAAAGGCCGTCCCCCACATGGCGGAACAGCTGTTCCTGCCCGTCAAAGACGAAATCCTTCACATGAAGAACTCCTATGCGGTCGCCGTAATATGCAAAGGCCCTGTCAATGACCCGTTTCTGTGCCTCCGGCTCCACCTGTCCGGGGTGGATCAGGTTCACGGCGTCCAGTATCACCTCCACATTGGGGGAATCAATGTCCTCCAGGAACCGCTTCATCCTGGCAGGACTGTACAGCGTGTGATTAAATACGCCCTCTACCCCCACGATAACACCCAGTTTCTCGGCCGCAGCCACGATCTCCCTCATGCTCCTTAAAAGCAGCTGGTAGGCTTCCTCTGTATAGGATTCCTCTGTGACCCTGAAATCCGGATCCAGGCGTCCGGTCTCGGTTCCCACCATATCAGCCCCTATGATTCTGGCATATTTCATGTGTTCGATGAAACGCGCCACCTCTGCCTGGCGCCGGGATTCAATGGGGTTGGTGGGATTGATGTAGCAGCCCAGCACAGCCACATGGATTTGGTTCTTCTCCAGCTCTCTGGCAATGGCCCGGGCAAATCCAAAGCTGTAATGGCCTGTGGTAAAATCATAATCGCTGATGGACTTTCCGAATGCCAGCTGTATCTGACAGATATCATGTTCCCTTACCTGGGCAAACAGCTTCTCCATTTCCATCTTTGGACATAAATCATGGCATCTCATGCCTGTATTCAGTTTCATAGACCATTCTCCTTTGCAAACGTTTTCAAGTCCTATTTTACCACGGTTATTCCCGGCCTGCCAGCCCTTTCCCGTCTTTTTTATCTTTTTCCTTCACAGCTTTTCTTTCATATAAGCATCCATGGCATCTGCAGCGGTCTTGGAATAGGCCACTGCCTCCGCCACTGTCTTGGCTCCCAGAACCCGACTGCCGCTTCCTGCTACCGCTGCACGGCGGCCCTGCTTCCCCTGACTACACGGAACACGCCGGACATCTCCAGCATCTTGGCCACATAGTAAAAAATAATGGAATCAATGGGCCATTTCACTATGTTCTGTATGACGCGGGGAGGCAGGAGTATCATGAATGCCTGCCCGTACAGGATACTGAGACACAGTGTATTGAGAATCACGTTGCACACCAGGCAGACCAGGAAGTGGGCTGCCAGCACCCTGGTCAGCTTTAATGGTTTCTTATAAAAGAAAACCCCGTAAATCAGGCCGGCCAGCATGGTTACCAGCGTCAGGCCGGGAAAGAAGGCGCCAACCGGCTTTATGAGATACTTGATAATGTCCAGCGCCCCCGCGAACAGACAGCTGACAGCGGGTCCAAACAGATAGGCCACTAATTGGTTGGGTATGCCGGAAAAACCGATTCTCTGGGTGTTAGTCAGCTCGATGCGGAAATTCACCAGGATGATTGCCGCTGCCGCCAGCATGGCGCACACAGTGATGGTCCTGACACTCTTAAGCTCCCGGGATGAGCTGCCAAACAGTTCTGCTAATTTCTTCATGATTCATTACCTCCTTTGCAGATTTCACGGACTACAAACGGAGATATACAATGGCAGGTGCAGGAACCTTTCTTCCTGGCATACAAAAAACGGCCCCGAAAACCTATCCAATGCACGTTTATGCCCGGACATGGCTTCCCTGTGCGAGTGCGTGTTGCATCATTGATTTTCATACACGCTTTTGGCCGGCGTAAACCGGCTGCACATAAAACAGGCCGCTCCATCTATCTCTGTTGCAGCGGGATGCGGTATATGTACCGCAGACAGATTCCCTTTGGGAATCCTCTTTCGTCCAGCTGACAACTCCCTGTCCAGCCGGCACTTAACGCACATATACCTACTCTGCTTCTGTTTTTATTGTATCTTCTACTATACACTATATATGAAGATATGCAAGCACTTTTTTATTTTCCTTACGGCGCTTCCCAGTAATAGGTCCCGTTCTCCAGGGTGCGGATGGCAAAATCCTCGTCATACAGGTATTCCAGACAGGAAAAGGTCTTGCTTATGACCATCTTAAGCTTGATGAACTCAGACTGGTCTCTGGGCACATGGTCTATGCCGTAAGCCAGGCATGCTACCTCCTTGGTGGTCATCCTGTGATGGCCGTGGTCCAGGATATGCTTGATTAAATCCGTCTTATCCAGATAGGCAAAGACAATCCGGTCCGCCACCCGCTTCACATCCCGGATGGGCTCCTTGTGAGCCGGAAGAATCAGGCAGTCCCCGTACTGGTGTTTCAGCTTTTCCAGGGAGTCAAAATACCCCCTAAGCAGATGCTCATCCGCATAGGTGGTCCCCACAATGGGCACAATGCCGTCAATGACCTGGTCAGCGCAAAAGAGTATCTTATGCTTCCGGTCGTACAGCCCCATCTGCCCGTAGGTATGTCCCTTAAGCCCCACTGTCTCCAGGTCATAATCCCCATAGCTCAGCATCTGACCCTCATTTACCGGTGTATAGGGATATCCCGGAATCTCGAATTCCCATCCCTTGTTCTCCCGAATCCTCCGGTACACTTCCATGAACATGTTCCATATCTCCGGTGTCCCATCCTCTGTCACACCAACGCTCTGCAGCACCTGGGGCTGGTCCTCCGGGGAACCATGGCTGTGGTTATAGTACAGACAGTCATAACAATGCCTGTCTTCCCGCGGATTCATGAACAGCCTTGCGCCTCTGGCCGCATACTCGCCGGCCAGGCCGCAGTGGTCATGATGCTTGTGGGTAAGGAATATATCCAGCCTGTCATAGGTGATTCCCAGTTTTCCCAGCGCCTCTTCCATGACGTGCAGACATGTCCTGCTGCGAAAACCGGCATCCACCATCAGGCTTCTCTCCCCATCCTTTCCCGGAATGAGGAATATCTTAATCTCATCAATGCTTTTCTGATTGCTGTGAAGCTCCACTTCAAAAATTCCCGGAGCGCGTTCCAACATAGCTTCCACCTGTCTTTCATTCTGTCATTCTATGGTCATTTTAATTTATCAGCCTGCCGCCATGTCACGGCTCCCCTGACATCCGGTCCGTTTTTTCCATCCGCCTCTTAGCCGTCCTCACCACGGACCACGCAATTACGGTTCCCATGATGATTCCCGCCAGCACATCCGTGGGAAAATGTACAAAGAGATACAGTCTGGAAAACGCGATAAGCACAGCCAGCATAAGGGCCGGAATCCCCCATTTCCTGTTAAAAAGGAAGATGCAGACCGCTCCCTCAAAGCTCACCAGGGAATGCCCTGAAGGAAAGGAATAATCCTTCGGGACACGGACCAGCAGTTCCACGGAAGGGTCCAGCCAGCAGGGACGCTGCCTGGCCGCCATATTCTTAAGCATTACATTGCCCAAAAGAAATCCGGCTGCTATGGATATCAGCATACACCCACCTAAAAGCCTGGTCCTGGGAAATGAAAAAAGCAGGACACCCATAAGGAGCCAGAACCATCCGTGGTCGCCCAGAGAGGTAATGAACACCATAAGCCCGTCTACCAAAGGCGTGTGAAGTTCCTGCAGTGTATATAAAATCTTGAATTCGATACCGTCCACCTCATTTCCAGGTTAATATCCCATATTCATACCATTATATCCCACACAGTATTATTTTGCAATCTGTTAATATTTTAACGAAAACCTGCGATTTTAGTCAAAAACCTTGCATTTTTATGAATATGTGATAAAATCCCTAACAAAATAAAGGCTCCGGAGCGTATAAATTCCGATACACCCCTCAGCCCGAAAAAGGGAGAATATGAGTATGGCAAAATCAAGTGTGAAAGAATTCCTGAAACGGAAAAATGTAAACATCACGGTACAGACCTATCTGATTGACGCCCTGGGAGCCATGGCCTTCGGCCTGTTTGCTTCCCTTCTCATCGGCACCATCTTCGGTACCCTGGGCCAGCAGTTCCAGATAGAAATTTTCAACGTCATTGCCGACTATGCCAAAAGCGCTACCGGCGCAGCCCTCGGCATCGCCATTGCCCACGCCTTAAAGGCGCCTCAGCTGGTGCTGTTTTCCGCTGCCACGGTAGGTATCGCGGGCAATGCCCTGGGAGGTCCTGTGGGCGCCCTGGTCGCCACCATCGTGGCGGCAGAATTGGGTAAGATTGTATCCAAGGAAACACGTCTGGACATCATCGTGATGCCCGGCATCACCATTATCTCCGGCGTGCTGGTGGCCCAGTTCGTGGGGCCCGGCGTGGCCCAATTCATGAACTGGTTCGGAAACCTGGTAAAGACAGCCACGGAAATGCAGCCCTTCATCATGGGAATCCTGGTGTCAGCCCTTATCGGCATCGCTCTGACCCTTCCCATCAGCAGCGCTGCCATCTGCATTGCCCTGTCCCTGGACGGACTGGCCGGAGGCGCCGCCACAGCCGGCTGCTGCGCCCAGATGATTGGATTTGCCGTCTTGAGCTACCGCGAAAATAAAATCGGCGGCCTGATGGCCCAGGGCCTGGGCACCAGCATGCTGCAGATGGGCAATATTGTGCTGAATCCCCGTATCTGGATACCGCCCACACTGGCATCCATGATTACCGGCCCCATAGCCACCATGGTCTTCCGCCTGGAAAACATCCCAGCCGGGTCCGGCATGGGCACCTGCGGACTGGTAGGCCCCATCGGCGTATATACGGCCATGGGCGGCGGAACCCGGATGTGGGTGGGCATCCTTCTGGTGTGCTTCCTGCTTCCCGCTGTGCTGACCTTTGTGTTTGGGGAGGTGCTGCGCAGTATGGGGTGGATTAAGGATGGGGATTTGAAGTTGGATTTGTAAGGTGGCAGGGGACGCGGACGGGGGATTGTCGTCGGGAAAAGGCGCGGTGGGACGGGCTGGGAGATTTTGCTCATGGTCCCCTCGGGAACAGACTGACTCTTTTTCAAAGTGCTTTCCTCGCCATCTGTAAACGCCGCTTTGTAAAATAATATCTTCCTCAATCATAGAATAAATATCCTCACAGTACGTTTCAGGTTATCTTTTCAGAACGCTTTTCAGGATGTCCTTTCAAGATGTTTCAATATATGCCTCTTATATTCCAGAAACTCTTCCGTAAGTCCGAAGTCCCTGTCCCTGGGCTTTGCCTCTCTTATGATGAGTTCCTCCGTTATCCTTCCGGGCCTGCCTGTCAGCAGGTATATCCGGTCGGACAGCAATATGGCCTCGTCAATGTCGTGGGTAATAAACAGGGTGGACAGATGGATTTCATCCATCACCTTCAGATACCAGTCATGGACGGATTTCTTGGTCAGCATGTCCAATGCGGAAAATGGTTCATCCAACAGGGCCACACTGCCTGAAAACAGATACGTCCGAAGCAGAGCCGCCCTCTGCCTCATGCCGCCGGACAGCTGGGCCGGATACTTCTTCTGGGTGCCCTCCAGGCAGAACTGCCGGAAGTAGGGGGATGCCAGCTCCCGTGCCTCCCGCCTCTTCATTCCTTTTACAATCAAAGGAAGGGCCACATTGTCCTCTATAGTCCGGTAGGGAAGGAGCAGGTCCTTCTGCAGCATATAGCTCACCCGTCCGGGACACCCGGTCACGTCCTCCCCGTCCAGAAGGACATGCCCTGTATCCGGCCTCGACAGCCCTGCGATAATATTAAAAAGAGTGGTCTTTCCGCCTCCGCTGATTCCCAGCAGCGACACCAGTTCCCCCTTGTTCAGGGCGATGGATATATCCGCCAGCACCGGCTCCCCGTCAAAGGATTTTGAGATTCCCTCTACCTTTAGTTGTTCCATGTTCTCCTCCTGGCACAGCACTGCCGTCCCCGGCCTTACGGCAGGTATTCGTTGGAAAATCCTGTTCCCGCCTCAATGGGCGTCTCCGTAAGCCCTTTTTCATTCAGCCATGCGTAATATGCATCCCAGCGCTCCTGGTCAATGTATCCCCATTTTGGCGCATCCGCCCGGTACTTGTCCGCCAGGTATTCCTGGCTGGCCTTTACCAGTTCCGGGTCCAGCTCCGGCGCGGCCCTGCACAGGATGTCCCCTGCCTCCTGAGGGTGTTCTATGGCGAACTCGTATCCCCTGCTGACCGCGTCCAGAAATGCCCTGGCTGTCTCCGGCTCATTTGCGAGGAATGTATTGTTGGCTATGATGACCGGCGTATAAAAATCAAATACAGAATCCAAATCCGCAAACGCAAAATAGTCTGTCTCCAGACCTTCCAGCTCTGTCTTGACTCCTGCCCATGCATAGAAAATCCATATGGCATCCACGGATTTTGTCCTGAGGGCCGTCACCTCATCCGTCACAGTGCTGGGAATCAGTTCCACCTTACCAAAATCCCCTCCGTCGGCTTCCATCACATCCTTAATGGTCGCCTTTTCCACAGGAAGGTCCCAGGTGGCGTACTTTTTCCCCTCCAGTCCCCTTGGGCGGTCCATTCCCTCGCCCTTTCTGGAAATAATGCCCGATGTATTGTGCTGTATGACACCTGCCACAGCGGTCACCGGAAGAGGATTATCCCCTGAAAATGCCGGCGCCAGGCTGTCCTGGAAGGACATTGCAAACTGAGCCTTTCCGGAGGCTGCCAGCACCTCTGCCCCGTTTTCCGGCGGCTGCACGATCTCCACCTCCAGGCCGGCATCCTTAAAATATCCCTTTTCCCGGGCAACATAGATGCCTGTGTGGTTGGTGTTAGGCGTCCAGTCCAGGACAAATGTCAGCTTTCTTACATCCTGCTTCGCCGCCTTTTCCTCCTGGCTTCCGTTTTCCTTATTTACGTTTTCCTTATTTGCGGCTTCCTTTTGTGCCGATTCCTTATTTGCGGCATCTTTCTGTGTACCCTCCGCAGCCTGGGCAGGGGCGGTATTCTCTCCTGTATCCGAGACTTTACCGCACCCGGTGAGAAGTACTCCCAGGCACAGAGAGGCCAGCAGCATACTTGCACATTTATTTATCATTTTAATCTCTCCTCTTAATTAAGCGCCGGATATATTTTTCCCTGCCTATTTATGTTTTTGGCTGTTTTCCCATGGCATGCATTTTTTCTGAAGCAGTTCCACGGCCCACATCAGAATTAAGCTGATGGCCGATATGAGGAAAATGACCGCGAACATCTTGTCAAAGGAAAAAGCCTTCTTAACCCTTGTCATGTATACGCCCAGTCCTCCAAAACCACCCAGCCACTCAGAAATCACGGCTCCCACCACTGCATAGGAGACAGATATCTTGAGACTGGAAAAGAACTGGCCCATGGCGCCCGGCAACTTGATATAGCGGAATATCTGGAACCGGCCCGCTCCCATGGCCTTTAACAGGTTCACCGCATCCGGGTCCGCAGCCCTGAATCCGGTCAGCAGCCCCACCGTGATGGGGAAAAATGTGGTAATTACAATGAGTATGACCTTTGGAGTCATTTCATAGCCAAACCACAGCACCAAAAGAGGCGCTATGGCAACCGCCGGCACTGTCTGGGTCAGTACAATGATGGGATAAAAGGCCTTGTATGCCTTGTCAAACCGGTCCATCAGCACTGCCGCCCCAAAGCCCGTGGCAATTCCCAAAGCCAGTCCCAGCCCGGCCTCGGCCAGCGTAATCCTGGCGTTCTCCATGAGGGCCGGGAATTCCTTCATGAATGCAACGGCTACCTGGACCGGTGAAGGCAGCATGAATCCCTCCACCAGGCCAAGGGATACAGAAAGCTGCCACAGGATGAGGATGACCAGGATGGCGGAAACAGACCACAGTTTACTGGTGATGCTTGGTGACTTTCTTTTCAATGGTAAGCACATCTCCTTCGGGGTGGTAAGAAACCTTGATATATGCAGCCACAGAGGGGGCGCCCGCCCTGACCGCAATATACTGGCACTCTTTTACAATATCCATCAGCTGGTCATAATCCCCTTCAATGGTTGTCTCAAAGGGACCTACATAATAGTTTAACCCCGTACTCTTGATGTAATCGATAACCTGGTCCACGATACGGATTAATTCCTCGTCATCAGCTGCCTTTGGAAGTGACTGGATTGCTACGCTTGCGTTCATATTGTTTCTCCTTTTCTCTTCAAATCATATGGATCAAAAAATCCCGTCCGGATATTACGGGCGGAATAAAACTCACAAAAACTTACATCTTGTGCAGGCTTCCTACGCTGGCATTATCCAGATCAGGTATCAGGGTTCGGAACATATTCCATCTCAGCCGGATTCCACTCCAGCACCCCTTTTCATTGTTGGGACAAGTATACTACGGCTCATTTTAAAAGTCAATAGGTACTGCTCCTCCTCTGCCTTGCGGCTGTTATGGGAGCTGTCGCGTGCCGGAACGGTCCAAAACCGCATATACAATGGTATCAAACTCACCGGGAAAATACTGCCCCAAAAGCTCCTTCCACCAGCCAGCCACCTTAACCGGATCATTGCGGAACACGCCGCATCCGTAGGCGCCCAGTATCAGGTTCCGGCAGCCCCGAAAGGCAAAGATGGCAAGGGCCAGCTTCATGCGGCGCTTCATGGCCTGCTCTGCTTCGGCCTCATCTTCCCCTTTCAGGATTACCTGGCCCATATTGACAGCCGGAAGTGTGAGCACGGACGCCTCCACGGGTTCCTTCAGCAGGTGAAACCTTCCGTCCCGGAAAAACACCACATCCGGCGAAAATATTGATGGCATCCACCGTGGAACAATTCCATGTATAGCTCTTAAAACCCGCTGCCCTTTTGGAAACCTTATCGTATTGCTTCAGCAGTTTCTCCCCCTGTTCCGGGGTAAAAAGTATGCTGTTCTTCACTGACTCCTGCTGGCGGCCGCTGATTTCCACCACGGTTCCCTCAGTCTCATACCAGCCCTTCTCCATGATGTCCAATGTCTGTCTTGCAACTGCTTTTCTGTCCATATATTAAAATTCCTCCCATTTCCTCCTGTAAAGACGCGAGGGGCGGTGGCCTTCCCGTTCCGTAAAGGAATCGGTTTCCTCCACCAGAGAAGCAATCCTGCGCCGGAACGCAGGCTTCAAAAGGCATTTGTCCAGAATCACTTCATATACCTGCTGCAGCTGTGTCAAGGTAAATTCCTGAGGCATCAGATGCAGGGCCAATCCCGTATATTCCACCTTTCCGCGAAGTCTTTCCAGGGCATAGGATATGATTTTTGCGTGGTCAAATGCCAGCCCCCGGTTATCTGTTATCTTATATTCCACTGTCTCCGCCTGTCTGTTTTTCTCGGTTATCTTCTCAATCCCGGAACAGAGCACCGTATCATCCGTCCATAATTTGAGTTCATAAGCAGCTGGAGACAGTATTTAAGGCAGCCGGCGATTATCCCCGGCTGCCTCTGTGGGTGCATACCTTTTATCCTGTCACCCGTTCCGGCCTGGACATCCTCATGGCACTGTGCCGCAGCCATCCCTCAGTACCGGTGATTTTCGGCCATCTGGGCGGCTCAGACTGGATGGATGTCATCGGCTTCGCAAGGACTTCTGGCCGGAGACCGCAAAAAACAATGCGGACAAAAAGGATTCCCAGCCCAGGACAGCTCGGAATCCCTTTCATCTCCATGTTACAGACAAATATTATGTATGCGCTCTACTCTTATCCCGCTTCTTCACAGTGGGATAATGCTCCATAATATCACGATACCGGAAACATCCCTCCACATGGTCATTAATCACACCGCAGGCCTGGAGATGGGAGTAAACCGTGACCGGACCCAGGTACTTAAAACCGCGTTTCCTTAAATCCTGGCTGACCTGCTGCGACAGGGCGTTATGGGCCGGAATTTTTCCCTTTTGATGGCCTGCATAGAGAATGGTCTTTCCCCTGGAAAAGCTCCATATGTACGAACTGAATGAGCCGTATTCCTCCCTGACCTTCTGAAAACACCTGGCGTTATGGATGACAGCCTCTACCTTTCTGCGGGATTTAATCATTCCTTCCCAGGACAGAATACGTTCAATATCCTCCTCTGTATACGCCGCAATCCGGTCATAATCAAACCCGTCAAAGCACTGGCGGAAGATTTCCCGCTTCTGTATCATCATGTTCCAGTTCAGCCCGCACTGCATGACTTCCATCATAAGAAACTCAAACTGCCTGTGGTCATCATGAAGAGGGATGCCCCATTCTTCATCGTGGTATTTCTTCATCTTTTCATTGCACAGACACCATGTACACCCGTCCATATGCCCCGGACCTCCTGCCGTTTATCCGCTTTCCCTGCCGATACATCCAACCGTTTTCCAACCAATCCCTATTTTCCAAATGCCTCATCCGCAGCCTTCCATGCCCCGGCAATCCGGTCACACCACGCATCAAACTGAGGGTCCGGCGTCTGGCTCTCCGGATGGTCCATCATATAGCGGACCGAGCTTCGAATCCCCTCTGCCATAGATACCGTGCATACAAAATCAGGCACCGCCCTCTTGATTTTCGTATTGTCAAACAGGACCGTACACGCCTTATCCCCCAGAAGCTGGCCTGCAAAATCGTATTCCTTTCCATGCTCTGCCAGAAAATCAGATGCCACATGAAGGGCGTTGAGAGGCCTGTCCAATGCCTCTGCCAGCGTTTCATAAATCTGGTTCCATGTCATGGACTCATCGCTGGTAATATGGTAGGCATTGCCTATGGCATGGGGATTGCCCATAAGGCCCACATACCCCCTTGCAAAATCAGTGGAATGGGTCAGGGTCCACAAGGAGGTGCCGTCCCCCGGTATGATGATTGGCTTTCCCTCCAGTATCCTCTTTAATATCTGCCAGTTTCCCTTATCGCCATGGATGGCCACCGGCGGCTTTTTACCATCATATGTATGGCTGGGGCGCACAATGGTTACAGGGAATCCGTCCCTGCGGTACGCTGCCGTCAGCACCTCCTCCGCATCAATCTTTTTGCGTGAATATTCCCAATACGGGTTGATTAAAGGCGTGCTCTCCGTTATGGGACAGCCTGCCACAGGTTTCTGGTACGCAGACGCGCTGCTGATGAAAATATATTGCCTCGTCTTTCCCTGAAAGAGCCGTATGTCGCGTCCCACATCCTCCGCCCCATATGCAATGAACTGGGCCACCACATCATATGTCCTGCCCTCCACTATGCGGGCCACCGCTGCCTCGTCGTGAATGTCCGCAACGATGGACTCCATTCCCTCCGGCACCGGTTTGGATCCCCTGTTGAGCAGGGTAACCTCCCAACCTCTCTCCCTGGCCAGCGCTGTCACGGCCGTGCTGATGGTTCCTGTTCCCCCTATAAATAATGCTTTCATTATGACACCTCCCTGTTTCTGTCTGCTGTTCCTGCCTGCTGCGCCAGCCTGTCCACGCGCCTCTCTATGCCGCACGTACATCAGTGCTATATCACGCCTTAATGGCCCACCGCATTTTCGTGGAATGAGCACGGCTGTTCATCCTGCACTCCTCTGCCGTAGGACGAATCACATCCGTGGCAACCTGGCTGTAAAGACCCGCCCTGTACATCTCCTTAAATGATTTCTTCACGATCCTGTCCTCACCGGAATGGAAGGTCAGGATGGCTGCCCGTCCTCCCGGCTTTAATACGTCCGGAAGCTTGTCCAGAAATTCATACAACACCTCAAACTCGCTGTTCACATCAATGCGCAGGGCCTGAAACGTCCTCTGGCAGGACTTCTTCACTGCCTCCTTCCGTTCCTCCTCCGGAATGAACGCCAGTGCCCTGTCTATCATCTCATATAGCCTGGTGGTGGTGGCAACCTCCCTTCCCCGCTTGATTTCACCCATAACCGCGCGGGCAATCTCCTCTGCGTAGGGTTCGTCGGAATTCTCTATGAGCATGCCTGTTAATTCCTCCTGGGTAAGCCCCTTCAGCCGCTCAGATGCAGGCTCCCCCTTAAGCGGGTCCAGACGCAGGTCCAGGGGGCCTTCTTTCTTAAAAGAAAAGCCTCTGGACGGATTATCAATCTGCATGGATGACACGCCCAAATCCGCCAGCACAAAATCCAGCGGCCCCGATTCCCCGGCTATCTGGTCTATATTGGCAAAGTTCAGCTTCCGGATGGTAAGTATCTCCGGCCCATAGCCCATATTTTCAAGCCGCTGCCTGGTCTTTTCCATCTCGATGGAATCCACATCCAGGGCATAGATATGCCCCTTTGACTCCAGGCGCTCCAGCATCCTGCTGGTATGGCCCCCATATCCCAGAGTGGCGTCCAGGCCAATCTGGCCCGGCTGTATCTGAAGAAACTCCAGTATCTCATTTACCATGATAGGGATATGCATACCCACAGGGGTGCTTCCCTTCTGGATGACCTTTGCCACGGTTTCCGGGTACTTTTCCGGCTGGAGCTCCTTATATTTTTCCTCGTAACGTTTGGGATGCGTTCCCTTGTAGCGCACACGGCGCTGGTGCTTCTGGCCTTCCTGTTCCATGTCTTACACTCCTCTGCTTCTTCGATATTCTCTTTCAAGCTCCTCCCAGTACCTGGTATCCTCCTCTGTGATGGGCCTTGATGATTTCCTCCCACACACACATCATTCCCAATCACTGCCTTCTTTCCGTATTCCAGCTGCCTGCGGCGTACTCCGGCGTCGATGGGATGACCTGCGGTATAGATGCACACCCTGGGGGCAAGGAACACATTATCCCCGATGGTCGCACCCTGTACTCCGCCTGTTCTTTCTGCTTTCCTGCCTCTCCCGCTTATCCTTACCATTATACCAAGCATAAGGGCAGGGATGCAATATATGATGGAAGGAAATCTGTATCCTTATGGAATATCTGCTGCTATACACCCCTAATCCCCCACCGCTGTCTTAAACAGCCGGATGGACCCTGGCTCAAGTAACATCTTCCCTCCAGAGCAATATGATTCCTCACAGTGAATAAAGCCAGCGGAAATCAGGATAATACCACAAAAAACATCAAAATGTGGAATGACATAGTTTCAAACTATATCATTTCGTGCTAAAATACCTCCATGCATCAAATGCAATGGAGGTATTTGTCATGACCCTGCAGCAACTGCGCTATATTGTAACCATCGTAAACTGCGGCTCTATTTCCGAGGCGGCCAAGCAGCTTTTCATAACCCAGCCCAGTCTTTCCAACGCAGTCAAGGAGCTGGAAAAGGAAATGGGCATATCCATCTTCAACCGGAGCTCCAAGGGTATTGCCCTGTCCTCCCAGGGAATGGAGTTCCTGTCCTATGCCAGGCAGGTACTGGAGCAGGCCGAGCTGCTGGAACAGCACTACACAAACAAAAAACCGGTGAAGCGTATCTGCTCCATATCCACCCAGCACTATGCCTTTGCCGTCAATGCGTTCGCCAACCTGGTATCCCGGCAGAACACGGACGAATATGAATTCACCCTGAGGGAGACCCGCACCTATGAGATTATCGACGATGTGAAGAATTACCGGAGTGAGCTGGGCATCCTTTATATCAACGGGTTTAACCGGAAGGTGCTGGAAAAGCTGTTCAAGGAAAGCGGTCTTGTATTCCATCCCCTGTTCCGGGCCAGCCCCCATGTATTCATCAGCGTATCCCATCCCCTGTCGGCCAGGAAACGCGTTACCATTGAGGATTTGGAGGATTACCCCTTCCTGGCTTTTGAGCAGGGCGAAAAAAATTCCTTTTACTTTTCAGAGGAAATACTCAGCACCATTCCCAGAAAGAAAGTAATCTATGTCAGCGACAGGGCCACCCTGTTCAATCTTCTCATCGGATTAAACGGATATACCATCTGCAGCGGCATTCTAAACCGCAATCTAAACGGCGACTCCATCATGGCGATTCCTCTGGAAACAGAGGAAAACATGCTAATCGGATGGATTGCGGACCCCAAGCTCCATCTCAGCGAGTTTGCAAAGAAATATCTGGAGGAATTAAACCAGCTGATTGGCCGGCAGTCTTAGTGAAAAATGCGTGCTAAGACGCCATCAGCCGGAATACGGATTCGTAAATCCTGTTGGCAATATAAGGATTGTTCATGGTATACAGGTGGATGCCATCCACGCCTCTGGCTGCCAGGTCCACAATCTGGTCTACCGCGTAGGCGATTCCCGCATCCCGCATGGCAATCGGGTTATCCCCGTACCGCTCCATCATGGAGATGAATTTTTTCGGCAGCTTTACACCGCACAGGGATACCATGCGCTCGATCTGCTTTTTGTTGACCACCGGCATGATTCCGGCCTCCACCGGAACATGGATTCCCACAAGGTCCATCCGTTCCCTGAAGCGGTAAAAATACTCGTTGTCAAAGAAAAGCTGGGTGATGAGCTGGCTGACGCCGGCGTCCACCTTGTCTTTCAGGTGTTTCATATCCCTTACCAGGCCGCCGGATTCCTGATGGCCTTCCGGGTAGCAGGCGCCTATTATGTTAAAATCCCCATGGAGCTTTATAAACTCCACCAAATCCGCCGCGTACCGGAAATCCCCTGCCGGCTCCCTGTCCGGAACGCGGTCCCCCCGAAGGGCCAGTATATTCTCTATTTTCTGTTCCTTCAGCCGTTCCAGAATCAACAGGACATCTTCCCTTGTCAGGTTCAGACACGGGATATGGGCCACGCTCTCTATGCCGTATTTATGCTTAATAGCAGACGCAATCTCCAACGTTTTCTGACTGTTCTCGCTGCCTCCCGCCCCATATGTGACGCTGATGAAATCAGGCGTGATTCCCTTAAGTTCATCCAGCGTGCTGTAAATTGTGTCAACGGGCGCTGTCCTCTTGGGAGGAAAGACCTCCAGGGACAGTACAGTTTTATGGTTAAACAATGATGATGTCTTCATGTCTGTTGGTTCCCTTCTTTATTTGTCATGGTCATGATTCCTGATTGCAGTAATCATAACACAAAACAAAAAGAAGGGATAATTTGAAAATTCTATGGGCAACTATAGTTTAAAGCTATATCAGATTCCTGTATTGTTTTATTTCTCCCGGTATCCATGATTTACCTCCGTCTGCTCCTGTTTTTCCTTATTCCGGTCATAGGCCTGGATATACACAAAATTATCATTCTTTCGTTCCATTCTGTATTCCGGATCCAAAATGGCGTCAATGAACTCCCTGCCTCCTGATTCCACTGCCACCACCTTCATCCCCAGCTCCCGCTCCACATCCTGGACCGTCAGATCATCTAAAAATACCTGTTCACCCATACGCAGCATATTGGAAGGAATCTGCAGTACTTCTCCCAAGTCCTCCCCCGCAGCCTGCCGTTCCTTTAACTGTCTTATCAGGTCCTGTCCCGTTATAAGGCCGGATACCGTAATGGTCTCTCCAAAAAAGTCATTCCTTATAAAGTACACATGAACCGTGAGATGGGGGAATGCATCCATCAGCTGTCCCGCAAAGCCGCAGATGGTGGAATACGTCAGCCTTCCCGTTGCAATGGTCAGCGTCCTTGAAACAGTCTTAGCCAGCCCTTCATACTCCTTTCCGTTGATTACATCCTCCAGGGCCTCATTGAATTCATTGATGAACATACGCATCATGCCCACGCCGTTCTCCAGCTGGATATAGCCGTCGTAACGCTCTTCCTCAGGAAAATCCCTGCCTGCCGTGATGTACCACTCGTCACTGGCATGAATGAAATGAAGGCCGTATTGGTCATAAAACTCCTGCTGGCGGCTTTCCACCATGTCAATGACAGCGCCTGCTTCCTCCCTGGTATATAACTCAATGGGAAACAATCCATCCCTGAATTTTGTGATTCCTGCAGGAACCACGGAAACACTTCTTAAGAACGGCAGATATTTAGATAAATCATGAATGGTCCGCTCCAGCTCCGCCCCGTCGTTTACATTCTTGCAGCAGACCACCTGGCCGTTCATTTCCACATGGCCGTCATAGAGCATTTGCAGATACTTAAGCTTATCCCCCGCAAAACGGTTGTGGAGCATTTCACACCGCAGCTGCGGGTTGGTAGTCTGTACCGATATGTTAATGGGAGCCAGCTGCATACGGATGATTCGCTCTATGTCCCTCTCCTTCATATTGGTCAGGGTAATGTAATTTCCCTGCAAGAAAGAAAGCCTGGAATCGTCGTCCTTAAAATACAAGGTCTCCCGCATCCCCGGCGGCATCTGGTCGATAAAGCAGAATATGCATTTGTTGCTGCACGAACGGTAATCGCTCATCAGGCCGTTTTCAAACTCCACACCCAGGTCATCGTCATATTCCTTGTCGATTTCCAGCAGCCACTCTTCCCCGTCCGGTTTTCTTATGACCACCTCAATATACTCATCCTTAATCAGATACCTGTAGTCAAATACATCCTCAATCACTTCATTATTAATCGAAACCAGTATATCGCCTGGTTCTATTTCCATCTCCTCCGCAATAGAGCCGGGATATACCTCCTTTATCACATGTTCATTCTTTTTCGTTTTCAATCTATTTTCCTCAATATTATAGTTCTTTCCACAATCCCTGTTTTTATGCTTTTGCTTCCCGGTAACATGCCCACACGCAGCCTCCGGTAAGCGCCGCCGCAAACAACACCGCCGCTGCCATGGACAGCCAGCTGACGCTGCCGCCAAAAGAAATTTCCCGTATAAGCCGCGTAGTATGGGTCAGCGGCATAATATTCACGACCCACTTAAGGGCCTCCGGTATGCCGTCCAGGGAAAAGAAGGTGCCGCACAAGAACGACATGGGCGTTATCACAATATTAGTAAAATTATTCATGTCGTAATGGCTTTCCATCATCATGGCTGCCAGAAAGCCCAGGGCGGAAAAAATCAGCGAATTCAGGATAACTGCTGTCAGCAGCCACCCATTCATGGCCAGCCTGGCCCCTGACACGATTCCCAACAGTACAATGAACACGCCGGAATACATGCCGCGGAGGGCTCCCGCAAGGATATGGCCCATTGCCAGCAGATGCATCCGGGTGGGTGAATACAGATAACACTCAAAGCTCTTTTCGTGGAGGCGCATGACGCTGATGCGGGTGGAAACCGATGTGTAGCTGTTGCGCATGGTGGTCATGGCTAAGAGTCCCGGTATCAGGTAGTAGAGATAGGGTCTTCCATCCATCTCCATCACCCTCCCCAGTCCCATCCCAAAGGTAACGAAATACAAAAGCGGCGATACCATCTGGGAAAATGTGACTCTCCAGAACCTCCGTTTGAGGAACAGCCATTCCCGCCACAAAATCGTGGTTATTTCCATCCTCCCACCCCCTTACTGGTGTAATGGAAAAATACGTCCTCCAGTGTGGAAGGAAGCACGCTGCACAGCGCGTCAATCCCGGCAGCCCTGGCCTTGGCAGCTGACAGGTCCTTAAAGAACTCAGCCCTCATCCTGTCCCCGTCTTCGTACTCCACCTTAAATGGTCCGATTTCATCAATCAGTCCTTTTGGCGTGTCCTCCTTAAATATCTTTCCTCCGTCAATCAGCATCACATAATCGCAGAGATGCTGGGCCTCCTCGATATAATGGGTAGTCAGAAGTATGGTCTTTCCCTCCTTATGCTGCATGCGCAGGAAATCCCATATATCCCGGCGGGCATTGGGGTCAATGCCTACCGTTGGTTCATCCAGAAATAAGTATCTTGGATTGTGAATCAGGGACTTTGCAATCATCAGCTTGCGCTTCATTCCTCCTGACAGGTTCTGAGTCACCCTTTTTTTGACACTGTCCAGTCCAAGGAAGGCCAGGAGGCGGTCCGCAGACGCAGCAATATCCGCCTTTCCCATCCGGTAAAGGCGGCCTGCAAACTCCATATTTTCTTCCACAGTCAATTCCTTGTCCAGGTTGACATGCTGGCTGGTTACGCCAATGGCCTGCTTTACAGCCACGGCATTCCGGTCCATGGCCTGTCCGTCAAAGGCCACGGTGCCTGTATCCGGCACCAAAAGTCCGGTCATCATCCGCATCAGCGTTGTCTTTCCCGCTCCATTTGGTCCCAGCAGGCCCAAAAACATCCCGTCGGGAATCTCCATGGAAACACCCTTCACCGCTTCCACATCACCGAAATGTTTATACAGGTCTTTACATAGAATCATTACTGCCTCCCCTGCTTCTTGATGATGACCGTGGAAAGATAGGGTATATCATACTGTTTCAGCTCCTCAAAGTCAGTCACCAAACGCTCCTCCCCTGTGCCTGTCTTGGTAATCAGCACAAAGTTGTCCTCCAGGTGGTTCTCCTTAAGAGCCTTCAATAGGACCTCCGGGTCTGTGGACGGTTTCATCAGGACCACATTGTCATGTTCCCTGAGCACCCTCCCCAAATCCTCACTGCTGTTTTTACGCACAGGCGCCACCACCAGGTCCTCATTCCAGGCCACCAGAGGCATTTTCATGGAGTCTGCCACGGCGCAGAACGATGTGATGCCGGGTATTACCTCCACCTCCACGCCGGCTGCCTCTATGTAGGGAAGGGTGTACATAAATGTGCTGTAAACCGCCGGGTCTCCCAGTGTAATAAAGGCGCCGGTGCGCTCCCCATTTAAATGTTTTGCGATACATCCCGCGTTCTGCTCCCACATTTCGCGCAGCTGCGTGCCGTGATAATGCATTGGATATACTAAATTTACGATTTCCGCCTCTGTGTTCTCCAAAAGTCCCTTTATGATATCAAAGGCAAAGCTGCCTGCCCCAGTCTCCTTTTCAGGACAAAAAATCACATCCGCCCCATTTAGAATGCGGTGTGCTTTTAAAGTCAGCAGTTCCGGATCTCCCGGTCCTACCCCGATTCCGTACAGTTTTCCCATTTTTCTTACCTCTTTCTGTTTTCATACCTGGTGCTCCGTCCGGTCAGGCAGTATGGTTTCTTCAATTATTACCTTTGCTTTTTATTCTAGCACAGGATACTCTGCCTTTTCAAGATATGCAAGGCACATCAGCTCTGATAGATAATCAGGGAGAATTAGCTCATATCTGTAACCCAGGCTTATCCCTTCCCAGCTCAGCCAGTTTCCGGTTCTTTTCATTTAATGTCCCAAAATCCTTCAGGCAGCAGATGACCCGTCCGCAGGACTCCAAAACCGCCGCCGCGAGCTCATAGGTCTCCTCCCGAATCAGTTCAAAGGGCGCTTCCGATATCACCCTGGCAGCCAATGCCCTGGCAATGGGGTAATCTATATCATTTTCGTGGAGGATGCCTGCTGCAAATGGGATTCCCATGCGCTGCAGTTTCCTGTAAACCGGAATGCCGCTTCCGTTTCCGCCTATGACGAACACCTGAGGCGTCCCCTTTACCGGTTCCATCTCCAGACAGCCAAACCCGGCATAATAGCTGCCTTTAGTAATTCCATACAGCCTGGTAATATAGGAGGATGTGAAAATTTCTTCCGGTGTCCCGCACCGCTCGATGTACTCCCCGTTTACGCAGACAATATAATCAGATAGCTTCTGCGCTAAATCCAACTCATGAAGGGACATGAGCACCGCTACCTTCTTCCTGCGGACCAGGTCCTTTAAAATGGTCAGAAGCTCCAGCTTATGCCGGATATCCAGGAAGGAGGTGGGTTCATCCAGGACAATGACCCTGGGGTCCTGGCAGATGGCCCGCGCCAGAAGAATGCGCTGCTTCTGCCCGTCGCTTATCTCCGAAAAATCCCGCGGGGCAAGTTCCCATGCATGGACCAGCTCCATGGCCTCCCTGACCTTTCCTCTGTCCTCTGACGTCAGTATGCCCATCCTTCCGGTATATGGATAACGGCCTGTGCCGACCACATCCTCACAGGTCATGAGCTCAGGGTGAATCCGCTCTGTCATCAAAATGGACATCCTCTTTGCAATCTCCCTGTCCCCCATACCCTTCATGGGCATGCCATCCAGATATACTGTCCCTTCCAGCAGTCCCAGCTGCCGGATTACGCTTCGCAGAATGGTGGATTTACCAGCCCCATTTGGCCCGATCAGCGTCACGATTTCACCCGGCCTCACATGTATCCCGATTTGCCTTATCAGAGGTGTCCCGCCGTATCCCACGGTCATATTTTCTGTCCATATGTAATCTTCTGCCATGATATCCGCCTCTCCATTTCTCTTGCATTTCTCCTGCAATTCACTGCATCCCCTTCCGGTTATGCACCATCATACAGATGACCACAGGCGCGCCGAATACAGCCGTCACAGAGCTGATGCTGAGTTCCGTGGGCGCAAAGACTGTCCTGGCAGCCAAATCGCAGAACAGGCAGAACACTGCGCCGCCCAGGAAGCAGCCCGGAATCATGAGTATGGGCTTTGCCGTCTTAAACAGGCTCTTCACCAGGTGGGGAACCGCGATTCCCACAAAGGATATGGGGCCCGCAAATGCAGTCACACAGGCGGAAAGAATACTGGACAGCAGAATCAGGGCCACCCTGAACCGCAGTATGTTCACACCCATGTTCTGGGCGTACACCTCCCCCATCTGGTAAGCGCCAATGGGCTTTGCCATGAGAAAGACAAGAATCAGCGCCAGGAAAACCACTGCCGTCATGACCCTTACATTCTCCCAGGAGGTACCTGAAAAACTGCCCATGGACCAGTTATGGAGATTGACAATGTTGGCATCGTCTGCAAATGTCACCACAAAATCAGTTATGGCGGAACAGATATAGCTAATCATCACCCCGCAGATAACAAGCATGGACATCTTCTTCACCTTACCGGAAATCATAAGGACAAATCCCATGGAAATCATGGAACCCGCAAAAGCAGCCAGAATCATACCCGCAGAGCCGATAGAGCTTCCTCTTCCCAGCAGGACAATCATCGCAAGGGAGACCACCAGTTTTGCGCCGGATGAAATCCCCAGCACAAAAGGACCTGCTATGGGATTTGCAAAAAACGTCTGGAGCAGAAAACCTGATACGGACAGCGCGCCGCCCAGTATCACAGCCGAAAGAATCCGGGGGAGGCGTATATCCCATACAATGCGGTATGAGGCGGCCTCCCCTGTCCTCCTAAACAGAATTTCACCGATTTCCTCCACAGACAGGCGCACACTGCCGGAATTGATGTTCCAGATAAATAAAAAGCACATCATGGCCGCCAGAAGGGCAAATGAAATGCTGTATTTTATGTAGGTACTTTTTGTCATTCAGACTACTCCTTATTTAACGCAGCCGGTGCATATACCTGAGACCTTCCGGCTCCTCCTCTGTCAGTATCCGGTGGATATCCAAAATCATATCCCCAAGGCCCATGGTTTCCTGAAACAGGCTTTTCTCCGTACACCACACATTTCCCTCTTTCACGGCCTTAAAATCAGCCAGAAGGCTGCTTTTCTCCAAAAGCTGGCTCAGTTTGTCCAGCTCCCCGTCAATGGTGCTGTTGTATATAATATAATCCGCATTCCTGGCCGCGGCATAAAAGCTTTCCATCTGCATATTCATGGTGGACAATGCATTTTCATGTTCCGTAAGTCCCTGGGGCACATAGGATCCTCCGGCCAGGTCTATCATTTTAGCCACATAATCCCCCGACTTCCTGACATTGACATAACCGTTGGAGCTGATATAGAAAAATGATACTGTTTTCCCGGTATTCTTCTGATTCATCACGGGTTCCAGCTGCTTCACCTGCCCGGCAAAACAGCGCTCTGCCTGTTCCTCCCGGCCCAACAGCACCGCATATAATTTCAGCCATTCCATCCTTCCCAGGGGATGGCTCTCATAGCTGGATCGCTCCACCAGAACCGGTATCCCCAGCTTCTCCAGCTGTTCCTTTACTTCCGGGGAATGATAAATCATAGTGGATTCAATGGCCAGGTCACAGGACCCGGACAAAATCCGCTCATAGTCCGGCGCGTTGTATTTGCCCGCATAGAGCATTCTGCCATCTTCCAGGGCCGACTTTGCCTCCTCTATGTACCAACCGGAAGCATCTGTCCCTGACAGTGTAATCCGGTCCATTCCATCCAGGCTGCAAAACAGGTCCATGGCTGAGGTCGCCGCCAGATAAATATTCTCCAGCGGCTGTTTTATGACAACCACATCGTCCGGAAGGCCGGAAGGCTCTGATTTTCCTTCCGGCACCACCAGATAACAGCCGCTGTCCTTAATCGTTATCATTGCGTAACCGCCTTCGTAGTAGTCCACTGAAAACTGGTCCGCATAGAGAAGCTCCATACCTCCGGTTCTCTTTTTGCCGCTCCAGCTTTCCGGGACAGGGTCCGGGGAGGAATCCACGGACTTGTTATTCGCGGCAGCCAGATCCGCCCCGGTCCGCTCTGCCGGAGAACAGCCTGTACACACCGCTGCCATAAAGATTCCTGCGGCAGCAATCGCCATTAATTTCTTTTTTCGTTTCATCATTCAGCCCTTTTAATTGTCGTTGAATCAAACACCAGGGTATATTCCACCTCGTGAGGTTCGCTCATGGCTACGGTATCCGCTATGACCGGCATCTTCCAGTCAAATGCACTGACCGGAATCTCAAAAGAAGAATTACCCTCCGTATGAATCAGGTCGAACTTCTCTCCGTCAACCTTCATATAATCATAGTTGGAACTGCTCCAGATAATGACCGCAAATGCCCGGCCGTCCTCAACCCTGAGTGCTGCCGGTGACTCCACAGACGCCCGGCCTGAACCGCCCTCCAGCCTGACTGCCACCGTATATGAACCATCTTCCAGCTTAAGGCTCTCCGCTGAAGCCACCTTACCGTCGGCAAAAGCCTCTGGCGGAAGGGAGTCGGCGAGGAACACCAGAACACGGTCATACCATTTTTCCTTTTTCTTGCTGAAGGCGCTGCAGTCAATTTCCTTGTCCAGCGCTTCCACCGGTACCTTGAAGGTGTGTTTTCCATCTGCATTTTCCACAAATGGGATAAAATCCGCCTCAGAAGCCTGCTCCGCCTCAGCCCCAGTTCCCATATACAGTTTCAAATACCCGGTCCCGCTCATGGTCATAACCGCACTCATGGCGCCATCCTGCACCGTAAGTTCACACTCCGTAATCTGGAACATGCTGGAGCTGGAGTCCACCCTGACCTCATAGACCCCGTCCTTTATCGCATCCGCCTGAATTGGCTCCATTCCGCCTTTCACCACATCCCCGTGGCTGCCT
This sequence comes from [Clostridium] clostridioforme AGR2157, assembly GCF_000424325.1. GTDB lineage: Bacteria > Bacillota > Clostridia > Lachnospirales > Lachnospiraceae > Enterocloster > Enterocloster clostridioformis_A. The sequence continues at coordinate 26,877 of NZ_AUJR01000015.1, read as the reverse complement.
GACTCCTGATTTCCGGCATCTTCTGCCCGGGCATCATCATATGCCGCTTCGGTCAGTTCCTCCACAGAAGATTTTGCGGCGGCACTGGTGTCAGCGGCAGCCGGCGTCTTTCCGCCGCAGCCTGAAAGGGCCCCTGCGGACAGCCCTATGGCAGCCAGGAGGACATACAATTTCATTTTCATGTATTTCATTTTCCCACCTTTAAAAGGGCGATCAGCAAATTACCCCGACCGCCCAATTATCTTTCTGATTTACTTTGTCAGACTGTCAACCGCTGCCTGAGCATGTTCTGCAAAGAGCTGCTGGATTGCTTCCAGCTCGCCGAGTCCGTTAACAAGGCATGTCACTTCATAGCCCGCATCCTCGAAAGCAGTCTTCCAGGAGCCATCTTCGTCTCCTGCCATGTCATTGTTGGCATGGTCGCCTGCCACGATCATCAGCGGTTCCAGTACTACCTTCTGGTAGCTTCCTTCCTTCACTGCTGCCAGGACATCATCCAGGCTTGGCGCTGCCTCCACGGTACCCACATAGTAATTCTTATAGCCTGCCTCCGTGAGCATATCCTGCATTTTTGCATATACCTGGTTGGACTCTGCCTCTGTGCCGTGTCCCATAAAGCAGATGGCTGTCTCGCCGTCATCATACTGGGCAGTTGCCTCTGTGATGGCCTTCATGACTGCCCTGAAATCATCATCCGTGGTGAGGAGCGGCTTTCCGATTGCCACTTTATCAAATGCGTCAGAATACTCCGCCACCTCATTGACTAAATCCGTATACTCAAGTCCGTTCATCAGATGGGTGGGCTGAATCACAAGATTCCTGACACCGTTCTTCTCTGCGCGTTCAAGCGCCTCGCCTACATTGTCAATGGCAACATTATCCCTGGATTTTACGTGGTCAATGATAATCTGGCTGGTGAATCCTCTCCTGACTGCGAAGTCGGGAAATGCCTTCTCAATAGCGTCCTCAATGGCACCAATGGTCAGACGTCTGCTGTCATTGTAGCTGGTACCAAAGCTGACTACCAGAAGCTCATTTTCACCGATTTCATCCTTATTCCTTGCATTATCCTTTGAAGCATCGCCAGTATCGTAATTCTCCTCGTCAGCCTCGGCTGCTGCTTCGGCCTCTGCTGTTGTCTCTGGCGCTTCCGTTTCTGCCTCTGCGGTCTGCTCAGCAGTGGTCACTGTCTCAGACTCCTTGGCGGCCTCTGCCGCCGTTTCCTTCTGCCCGCCGGAACAGCCGGCTAAGGTCACTGTTGTCAGGGCTGCTGCCGCAAATAATACTGCCAGTTTTTTCATCTTTATTTTCTCTTTCCTCCTTGTTTTATGACACCGTATCGGTTAAACCAAGGTAGAGGAATATGCAGCTGTATCTGATGAATCCCAAACGGCAGCCCACACGCGCATAAGCGTATTCCGGAAGCTTTTTGCGGATATGCGATTTTCCGCAGATATGTAATACGCAGCGTGTCCATGCCCCGAAGCAATCCCCTCCGTCCGGGCACAGTTTCCCCTGCGTAAAAATCCGTTACCGTATGAGTCAGAAATCTGCGGCCGAAACACCGTAAATCGGTACAACCAATTACTCGTGATTTGGAAATTATTCCTGTACCAACAACTGGCAGGTTTCCTGACTCGTATATCAACACGCATGACCGCCTTCCCAATTCAAATTGAATCAGTGACTGTCCCTGACATAAACCATGCGCTCCTTACTTACAGTGACGAGATCGTACAGGATTTCCACCTGTTTCCCTATTACCCCCAGTCTGCCAAAGACAGACAGCGGCACCAGCTGTTCTTAACTCGATATGCTTTATCCTACCACTTAATGTAAAAAAAAGCAATAAAATCAATCATTATCTGGAAGCAGCTTCACTGTCACCATGATCTGTTTCAGAAACTCCCCTTCCTCCAGCCTGATATCCTCCATATGGGTCTGGGGAGGAAACTCAAAGGTTCTCTCCTCAATCTCCAGATAGAGCCAGTTGTAGGCCGCTTCCCTGGCATGCTCCACAGCGTCCTCCAGGTCCGGTCCGTCTGCCTCGCAGCACTGCAGATCCGGAAATGTCACATGGTAGCCTTTATCGTTTTTATGAGGCGTAAATACCGCCGGGTAAGTAAATGTCATGTCTTTCTTCCTCCAATATTCATAATAAAGCATACTTATTATATACTGAATTTGGATTCTGCACAATCTCAGACTGTTATTGTATAGCTGTAATTTTTTGGAATGTTTTTTAAGTCCGGATTCCGGCAGCACACCATAAATATAAGTCTTTGTGCCTTCATCCGGAACAATATGGACAACTGCCCCATCCCTGGACCGTATGCTGCATCCTCTCTCTCATTGTGGTGGAATCAAAACCACAACCGTTGTTTTCCATGACATTCCCCTGCCTTCAAAGCGCCGTCCCCATCTTAGGCATGAACAGGCCTTCCATGTCCACCCCTTCATGCTTCAGCAGCCATATCTTTTTATCAATGCCCCCGGCGTATCCGGTCAGACTGCCGGTTGTGCCTACCACCCTGTGGCACGGTATGATGATGGAAATTGGATTGTGGCCCACTGCTCCGCCCACTGCCTGTGCAGACATGGTTTCCCTGTTCATGTTCTTTGCCATTTTCTTTGCAATATCGCCGTACGTAGTGAGCCGGCCATAGGGAATCTGACAGAGGATTTCCCATACCCCCTGCCGGAATTCTCCTCCCAGGGGAGCCAGCAAAAGCTCTGAGGAGTTGGGCTTCTTTCCTGCAAAATAGCGGTCCAGCCAGTCCTTTGTATTTTTAAAAATACCAAGTTCCCGGTCCTCAGTCATCTCTTCTTTTACAGTACCGGCGAAATACTTCTGTCCTTCCAGCCATAGCCCAACCAGTCCTTCACCGTCAGCAGCCAGCTTAATCCTGCCAACCGGCGATGCATAATCTGTTGTATAATACATATTACTCCCTCTCTGTCCTCCCTTCCCACCAGCGCCAGAAGTCACGCCGGAGCAGGAATACATCCTTACCCCAGCAGTCCCCGCACCATTTCCCCGTCAAACACCACCGCTGGGACGTGGTCCACTTCTATCTGATAGAGGGCGTTGGCAGCCATATGCTCTGCGGCCTGCTCCAGATCCCGGATGCCTGTGGTGTCCGCGTATTTTTCTATGACTGCGTCAAGTGCGTCTTCTGTCACCACACATTCATTTTCATGCAGTCCCATGCGTCTTAAAACCTTTGGCATGGCGTACCTGGAAAATATGATTTTCTTCTCCTCCGGTGTATAATCCGGAATATCAATCACTGCAAAACGCGACATAAGGGGCGCACTGATTTGGCTCTTATCGTTGGCCGTGGCAATGGGATACACGCCGGCGGTGGGAATCATACATTCTATGTAATTGTCCGTAAATCCCAGATTGTCCAGGAGGGTCAGCAGAACATCGGCTGGATTGCCGTTGCCTTTTCCCGCTGACGCCTTGTCCAGTTCGTTGATAATAAAGACAAGGTTGGATTCTCCCGCCATGGAGAATGCTTCCATGATGATTCCCGGTTTGGCATTTGAATAGATGCGGGAACTGCCGGTGAGCTGTTCCGAATCATTGATGGAGCTCATGTCCAGTGTCGTCCACGGAAGCTTTAAAATCCTGGCTACCGCATAGGCAATCTGTGACTTTCCGGTGCCTGCCGGGCCAGCCAGAAGCATGCCGTATGCGGGAAGGGTATGGGTGCGGTTAATCTGTATGATGGTCTCTATGATTCTCTGCTTGACCCGTTCCATACCGTACAGCTCCTCATCCAGAATCCGGCGGGCCTCCCTTGGGTCAATGGACTCAAAATAGTGGTTCTTCCACTGTATATTCATCATGATGGAAAGGGCGCGCTGCGCATGGCGCCTCTCCTCCGGGGTCACTTCATGGGATCGGGCTACCGCCAGGTTCCTGCGGGCCCAGATTCGTATGTTATCAGGCAGCGTCCTGCCGGCGCAATTCAAGAAATCAGAAAGGCTCTGAAGACTGGTCAGCTTCATGTCGTCCCCGATTTCCTCCATGTCCTCTTCCGCCAGTTCCGTCTCCGGCGCGCTGCTTGCCAGCAGCCTGTCAATCATAAACTGGAGAAATCCGTCCTCGGCGGACAGCTTGGTTCCGCCGCCAAAGGCCACCTCCCGAATCTTATAGACCGCGTATCCGTCCCCGCGGTTCTGGCCGGACAGACGGACACTGATACGATTCTCCCCCAGCCAGCGCAGCAGACTGATGAAGCGTGCGTCAACCCGCAGGATATCCGCGCTGATGGTCCCGTCCTCCTCCTTGAATTCAAAGGCTGTCCGCTTGGCCTGATTGGTGAATACGCCGCAGGAATGGTGCTTCCAGGCCCGGCCGCTGTTATCCAGGACAAGCATGGGCTTCTCCGGAGAGGCAGCCGCCTCGCTGGAATAGTATACCGTATAGGTACACTGGGGCACCTCTTCCTTTTTGGGTGTGTCGCTGAAATCAAATACTGGCATGATAATCCTCCCTGATATTGAAAGAGAGAGTCATAACACCTCTGTGCCATATACTCTCTCCTTGTGGCTAAATTACGTGTATGTCCACTGGAAAAGCACGTTTTTCCAGCCTTATTATATGTAAATCCTTTTTTTATGTCAATAGGTGATTGCGGCCTTTCCTCTGTCCCCATCTTGCTTCTTTCTATCCCACTCCTTCCAATCTCCCGCTCTTTAAATCCTGCGTCATGAAAGCATGGTTTTATATCCGTATCATCCGTATCATCCGCATTAATTCCAGCGCACTCCGGAAATTAACGATTTCTCCCTTCGTGACTTTCCCCCGCACGCTTCCCTGAATACTGGAATTCTGTCTGTATTTCACGTAAACCACCAATACATGCCTGGCCTGGATGGCGTGCTGAAACGGAATCTGGTCTATGCTGTAGACCAGGTTATCCCTGCTCACCTGGGGATGATGGGAGCTGGCCTCACGGTACTGCTTTTCCATCTCTGTATTTAAGAATCTGGGGTCCGTGGTAGACTGAGGGGCTCCTACCCAGTCGCATATCTCATACAGTTTCAGCGCCATATCTCCGGCTCCGTTAAATTGTACAGGCTCCTTGAGATAACAACTATATATTTCTCCGTATGGCTCTCCCTCCTTCGCTCCATGGATACATACCATCATCGTGCTTGCCCTGTCAGATACCACCATTTCTTCAATCCGCCTTATGGCTTCTTCATCCTGTATGCTGCCGCCCATTTCTTACTCCTCTTCCATTTATTGTCTTTCATCCGCTATTTACAACAGAATCCCTCTTTTGTTGTAATAAACAGAAATATGTTTTGATTTATTATACTACATATTTTTTGTGTATGCCACATAAAAGTGAAAAGCCGCATTTTTTTAGGGTTTTATTGTACAAAAACCAGGCTGGTTAAAGTCATATTTAACCGGCCTGGTTTTTGTGGAGTTTAATGGTTCTTTATTTATGTATACGCTTCCTTTCAGGGAAATGAGGAACAGTCTGGACATTTTGTTTACAACAAAAGAGGGATTCTGTTGTATCTGTCTATCAACAGGTCCATTTTCTCCAACTGTCTGAGATGATTCTCTCCGCTTTCCATTGTATAAATCCTTGTGGTATTAACACTGCTGTGTCCCAGTATATCCGCCAGCCTTACCAGATCCTTCTCCTGGCTGTAATATACCCTTGCAAATAAATGCCTGAGATTATGGGGAAATACCTTATCCGGATTGACCCCGGCTTTATGGCTGATTCGTTTCATCTCGCGCCAGATATTGCTTCGGTCCAGGGGCTTGCCGTTTCGCGTGACGAATATCATGCCGGATACAATATTCATTTTTCTTGCGTACGCCTTAAGGAGCCTGCACAATCCATCGGTCAGGAATACGGTCCTTACCTTTCCTTTGCAGTCCACCTCTGCAATCTGCTTATCCACCGCGTTCACTGTGATGTAATTGAGCTCCGATATTCGGATTCCGGTGGAACATACGGTCTGAAGCAGAAGGGACAGCCTCTCATTCCCTTCACTGCGGGCAACATTCACAAGCCGTTTATATTCCTCCCGGGAAAGCTCCCTCTGCCTGGAGCAGAATACCCTCTGCTTTACCTTTATGAACCGGACGGTGCAGTCCTCCCAGCCAGCCCACCGCAAAAAACCGTTCAGGGCCGCAAGGGCGCTGTTGGCCGTAACAGGGGAAAAACGTTCCTTTAGTTCTTCCTTCCATAATATTACGCTTTCCTTGCTCACCTGCCTTCCATTCACATATTCCCTGAAAAGATTCAGATAATAGTAATATTTTTTAATGGTTCCGATGCTCATTTCATTTTCATGCATCACGCTGCAATAATCCTTCATCATGCTGTCTGAGATAACTTTCTTACCCATATCCTTTCCTCCTTGAACTGCCTTCAGTCTGTTCCTCATCTGGTAGAATTCCCATTCCATCATGGATTATTCTGCCGTAACAATCGTGTTTTATAGATAAAATAAACAGGCATCCAGAACCCCAAACAGTTCCAGATGCCCATTCACAAGCATGTCTTTTTCAAAATAGCTCTGTGTAATACTGCCTTTCTCATTCAGGTCTTTATTTGTGTGTTAAATCATATCATGATTCCTGCTGCCGCGCAATGAAGGGGGGCGCCGCAAAATAAAATATTTTCCCAAAAAACAGGAGCCAAAATAAGTTTCCTTATATTGGCTCCCATATCAGAAAATCAGATGTCCCAAAATACGGACATCGTCATTCCGCAGACTCATATTAAGTTAAAATGTCAAAGGGTGGTTTCCCTCCACTTGACTATATTCTTAAACACCACTTCCCCATCTGTCTTCTTCCCATCCAGGATGTCAGCCAGCTCTTCCATGGCCCTGACCCCTTCCTGATAAGCAGGCGTGATGATGGCAGATATGGCTGGGGTAGTCATCCTGGTCCATCCCTCTGCGTCAAAACCGATAAGGCCCAGGGTGTCCGGAAACAGCTTCATATAATCCGGATACCTGCGAATCGCCTGGTACACCACCTGCAAAAGTCCCGGACTGGCAACATAAATCAGCGTCCTTTTTTCCAGGTTTATCTGGTCCTTCAGCATTTCATACACCCGATCGGACTTCACGCCCTCCTGGAGGTACTGGGTGGCGCCCTCCTTCCAGGCGTCCTGTATGGCATCCTTATATCCCTGGGTATTCTCAAAACCTGCGCTGATATTGGAATCACCGTCGGAAATCATGAGGAAGTTCTCATATCCCTTCTTGATGCATTCCGAAATCACCTGGTACACACAGTCATAATTGTTGCTTTTCACATACCGTCCCTTGAAATCATAGGGCTTGGCATCCAGATATACGATGGGTTTTTTCTTTTTTTCCAGGTCTGAGGCCAGCATGCCGAAACGATAGGTGGACTGGACAATAAAACCGTCAACCCCCAGTCTGAGCATGCGTTCCACATAATCCTTCTCGTGCTGGAAAGCGAGACCGCTGTTTCCGACCACAATCTGGTACTCCAGGGCGCTGGCAGCCTCCTCAATTCCTTTGAGAGCCCTGGAGCAGTATCCCTCCGACGTGTCCGCCAGAATGACCCCCACCACGCCGCTGCTCTTGGCCTTCATGGCCCTGGCTGCAGCACTTGGCTCATATCCGGTCTCATCAATGATATGCTGTATTCTCTGTTTGGTCTCCTCAGACATCTTATTAATCTTGCCATTGAGATAGAAGGACACCGTTGTTTTTGAAACACCCGCCCGTTCAGCAATCTCATTAATTGTCAACTTCTTCATTCTGACCTCCACCCGCCTCATCCTGCATCGCTCTTATAAATATACCATTAAATCCTCAATCGGTAAAGTGTCGTGATCCCATTTATGGTGTGAATGGCTGCTGCCTTGGCGTAAACCGGCACACCTTTGCAATAGTGAATTTTACCGCCCTGCCATGTTTCCTGATTCCAGACCAGGAAATCCCAGGATTCATCCGGCGAGATGAAAAAGCTCATTGCCGTCACCTGTTCCTCCGGCTCCGGCCGGCTGCTTCCATACTGGAAAACCTGGGGGATTTTTGCCTCCGCTCCTTCTCCGATCAGACAGGTCCAGTCTGTGATACGGTCCGTAAAACCGGCTTTCTTGACCAGACAGGTGCTTTTCTCTTTCTGGTTATACTGTTTGGATATGACACAGGGCGCTGCCTCAAAGGGATGGGAGCCCATAACCTTCATTGCCTCATCCCCGCCAAAACACAGTCTCCAGCAGTCCCCGGTCCCGTCCGTCCCCGTCCCCATGCGGGTTCCCTGTACGGCACTGTCCAGATGATAATACTCCTTCACCTCATGGCTGCCATTGCAGCGTATATCATTGACAATCATCCAGATTCCCTGGTCCACCGCCATCACCTTGCGGATGACCAGATAATGTGCGCCGGACATGAGACACCCGTGATAAGCCATTTCCCCGTAATGGACCGGCCCCTGTTCCCGGTAATAATTTTTAAAGCTCTGTCCAAAGCTGTCATACCCCCATGAACCCCTGGGCCTTCCATGGGACTCGCCGTCTATGACGCATACATTGTGGGCCTGGGCGCTCTTGAGAAACGGACGCAGCGCTTCCTCCTCCACGTAGGAATACCTGCCGCTGTCCACCAGTATGGGACAGCCTCTGTAATGCACCGATACATGAGTCATATCCGCATGCCCGTGCCCGCTGCCCAGGGGACCGCATTTCAGGTAGGTAAAATGGCTGTCCTCCTCCCAGCTGCTTCTAAAAAAAATATGCCCTGCATCCGCTGCATCCAGGGACAGGCTCTCCGGTTTCCTGCCCGCCATGGCACTGTACCCGATGATTCCGGCGCTGCCCAGCATCCAGGCACTGTCCAGGTCCGCGGTATCATATCCTGCATATCTGTACCTGCCGTCACCGGTAAGGACAGCCGCCTTCACCATCACATCCCTCACATCGGTAACATCGCTGTCACATTGGGCTATCTGAAAATGATCCGGTCCCGAGGCGAAAAGCACGTAATGGCTCATCCTGGCAACGGCTTTCTCCAGCCAGTCTATATTGCGCCAAAATTCCTTCCGGCCATATCCATCCCCTGCGCCTCCCGCGCCGGCCTTATCTGCCCTGCTTCCAATCCGGCTGCAGGCCCGGCAGGAAGCCAGCAGCTTCATGCAGGCCAGAAGTACCTCCATATGATACATCATAGACTGCTCCCAGTGGGCTCCGTCATCCAGTACCTGGAGCCCAATCTGACGTTCCAGTTCCTGCCAGGCCCAGTCCTCTGTTCCGTCTGCAGGTAAATATTCGGGAAACCACAGGTATCCGCTGCATATGGATGCCGTCTGAAGGACGCCCCAGTTGCTGAGTGTATACTTTCCGATGTATCTCTTCCTCAGGCTGGCAAACTGGTCTTTCATGCTCTCCATGATTTCTCCTGCTTCCTTTTCCTCCATAAGACCCTCTCCCAGAAGATGAAGCAGAAGATACTGCCAGCTCATGCACCGGATTCCCGTGTCAATGGTCCGGGTGGTCACGGTTCCCTCAGGCAGTATGGGGTTTGCCTGAATCCAATGAAGCAGGAACCATTTCAGCTTTTCCACATATCTCCTTTCGCCGGTAAGCCAGCCTGCAATAAGCAGTTTGTTCATGTATTCGTGACGGTTCAGCATGAAAATCCATTCCGGATCCCCGTTAGGGCTTCTGTCCCATATCATTTCCTTAAGGGTAAATGGTTCACGGCAGGGTTCCATATCCCATCTGTCCTCAAATGAAAATGTATGCGCCATCAGCCTGTCTGCCTGCGCCAGAATTCGTTCCGCCTCCTGCCGGCAGTTTTCGGTGATATGGGCGGACACCCGTTCCTTCTCATACCAGGCCGCGTAGGCCTCTGCTCTTTCTCTTACATGTACATATCTTCCATCATGCATAGATAACTCCTTTTTATCCCATTCAGTCTTTCTTTCATTTAGGGGGCAGCTTCATCCCCTGTCCTCATTTACAGTTTAAAACCAGAGAGGGAGGCACCCCTGCTGCATGCTTCAGGCATACATGTCAAAGGGTACCTCCCTGCTTTTTTCTAGGCAATCAGATGCAGGACAGAAAGCACCACGCCCAGGATAATGGTAAGGATGACCAGCTTATAGGTGGTCCACTTTTTCACCTTTATAAGGTAGAAAATAAGTCCTGTGAACAATGCAGGAAGGAGCCTGGGGGCGATGGCGTCTATCATCTCCTGGATGGCCACCACCTTCTGCTGGTCTCCCGGCATATTGGCAACGTATTGAATCGGTGTGGAAATCTTCACAAAATTTACGGCAAGTCCGGAGATGACAGTCACGCCTATCATGCTGGCGATATTGGATATCTGTTCCATCTTCGTGCTGAGGGTGGCAATGATGTTGGTACCCAGCTTGTGGCCCCACATGCCGGTCAGAAGCTTCATGGCCAGAAGAATCACGTTCATGGCCACAAAGAACAGGATGGGTCCCATAATCAGGCCGTCCTGGGCCAGGGATGCGCCAATGGTTGCAAACAGCGGCGCCAGGCAGAACTGGGCAAGAGAATCACCGATTCCGGCCAAAGGTCCCATGAGAGCCATTTTGATGTTGCGGATTTCATTGGAAGGAGTCTTATTCTCCAGCATGACCAGATGAAGGCTGGTGATAAACGGAAGAAAATGAATATTGGTATTAAAAAACTCTATATTCTCCTTCAATGCTTCCTGAAGTTTGTCATCGTCGTCCTTGTACATCTTGCGAAGGGCAGGATAAAGTACATTTGCATAGCCAAGGCCCTGGTAATTGCCATAGTTAAATCCATTCTGCAGGAAATAGGCCCGCAGGGATGTCTTCATATAATCTTTTTTCTCCAGCTGATTAAATGCCATCTTCAAATTCAACCTCCACTTCTTCTACAGATTCGCCGTTTCCTTTGCCGGCATGGAAAAATACAAGCAGCGCAATGGCCGTACCGATTACAGCCACTCCCATAACAGGAAGGTTCAGGTAGGCAATGGCGATATAGCCAAACAGTACAAATGGAATCAGTTCCTTCTTTGCCATTACATTGAGAATCATGGCAAAACCAATGGCTGGAAGCATCTTGCCTGCCACGCCCAGACCCGCGCTGAGCCATGCGGGAATCAGAGAAATCACCTTCTGGAGCCCCTCGGAGCTAAAGGCGCCGCCGAATCCGATAATGAAGCCAACCACCGCAAATACGCAGACTGTTGCATTGGCAGCTATCCTGAAGCCGCGGAAATTCTTCTTATCCAGGGCCTTATACGCATAGCTTGTAAGGATTGTGGCAAAGGTATAGGTGGCTGTAATCACAAACTGGAAAGCCACTGCAAAGGGGAATGAAAGAGCCAGGGCAGAACCCACGTCAATACCGGAATCCTTCATGGTGATGGCTATGATGGTTCCCACAATTCCCGGTCCCATGGGGTTTGGCGGTACGGAACCGCCCTGGGATACGCCAAATCCCATGAATGCCAGCTCACCCACAGCTCCCATGGCCAGTCCAGTGGGAAGGTCCCCTAAAATAAGTCCCACGCCGGCTGCCATGACCAGGCACCGGTTGGTGTAAATTCCGAACAACATGCCTGCCAGACAGAAGGCTGTCCACAGACCGATTAGCAAACATTGAAACATACTGATTGTCACGATAAATCCCTCCTCTTAAACGTGTCTTTTCCAATTAAAGATACTTATTCAAATCCACCCTGGCTGCTCCGTCATCGCCGGAAGCAGTTGTCCTGGTATTAAAGACGACTCCATACTCATCACGCAGCTGCCTTAAGGCTGCCTTATCCTCGTCGCCCAGTGCAATATACTTGCTCACTTCCTCCTTTCCCGGAGCGTGATGGATATTGCCCACGTTGATTTCCTTCACAGGTACGCCGCCTGCCGCCAGCTTAAGCGCATCCTCCGGCGTCTTGCAGACAATAAAGATGGTCTGTTTCGGAGATGCCTTCATGATTACGTCACAGGTGTGCTGGATGGAAAAAAAGCGCATGGCGATGGTCTTTGGAACCACAGCCTTCATCAGCGTCTGCTGCATGGAATCCTCACTGGCCGAATCATTTGCAACAATGACCGTATTCACGCCAAGAGCTTTAATCCAGAGCTGTCCCTGTCCGTGAATCAGCCTCTCGTCAATCCTGAATGCTACAATATTAGGTACCGCCATTTCATATCCTCCTTTTATTTCCTTACCAATATAAATTCCAATCCTTATAAAACCGCGTAAGGGCTTCCATATAATAATAGTCTCCCCAGATATTACCCTCATCCACGCCCTTGCCTGAATGCCATGAATACACGCCATGGAGCAGTACCGGATTTCCGGCTTTTATCTCCGGCGCCGTATAGCGTTCCATCAGGGTGCGCAGGATACAGTGCATGGCATGGCGGTAGGTGTCCTTATCGGATTCTACCTCCGGCAGATACTTAAGCATCTCGTGAATACCGCACACCCCAATGGCTGCTGCCGATGAATCCCTGGACTGTTCTGAACCGTCTGTGAATATCAGATCCCAGTAGCACACCTCATCTTCCGGAAGCCGGTTCAGGAAATAATTGGTCATGCCCTTAAACAGATTGAAGGCACTGACATCCTTAACGTATCTGTAATTCAGCGGTATACCGTAGATTCCCCATGCCTGGCCCCTGGCCCAGGCCGAGTCATCGCTGTATCCCTGTCTGGTGACGCCCTTAAGAGGTTCCCCTGTCTCAGGGTCAAAATAAAAGGTGTGGTATGCTGAGGCGTCATCCCTTATAACATTGTTGCAGGCCGCCTCATAATGCCGTACCGCCGCGTTCCGGTATACAGGATTTCCGGTTTCCAGGGAAGCCCAGTGCAGAAGCGGAATATTCAGCAGGCAGTCAATAATCAGGCGGTAGTTATCCCTGGCTCCAAGCTCTCCCCAGGCCTGGATGAAACCGCCCTTTTCCTGAAACCGCTCCATCAGCTTGTCGGCTGCCAGAAGCCCTGCCTTCCTGCCCTCCGCGGAACCGGTCAGCTTATATCCGGCCACACATGACAGGCTGTAGAGAAAGCCCAGATCATGGTGGTCCAGCTCAATGCGCTTCTCCACCCGGTTCAGGAAGGATCCCACATTTTTAAGAGCCAGCTCCTTAAAGGCATCGTCTCCTGTGTACTCGTAGCACAGCCACAGAAGTCCGGTCCAGAATCCGTCCGTCCATTCAATGTTGTCTATGACTCCGTATGTCTGGTTCCTGGTGGCTGATGAAGGGAATCTGGTGCCAAAGTACTCCATATTGCATCTTACCTGGTCCACCACCCGATCCATGGCTGCCGTGACCTCTTCCCTGGTCAGAAACCGCGCCGCCTCGTAGTTAGCCTTCCTGTTGATTGGTTCCACATGAATCTTCTTAATCACGTTCTCAATCCCCATCCTTTCCTTAAATCGAATCTGATTGTGCTGCAATCCGATTCATTTATACTCCCTTTTGCGGTATATGCCGCTGTGTCAGCCCATGCTCTTGTAATACGCTCTTGTAGTTCGTTCTTATAATCTGCTCTTATAATCTGCTCTTATAATCTGCTCTTATAATCCGTTCTTACAATCCGTCCTCAAACTCCGGCGCTTCCTCTCCGCTGTCCAGGGCATCCAAATCCCGCAGTCCTTCCTTACCTGCTGTCAGCAGTGTTGATGCCAGCTCGTCCAACCCATACATAGGTCTGGAGAACACGGCTTCCACCAGAGCCGCCATGTTCACACCGGCAATTACCTTGATTCTCTTGTCCGCCCGCTCTGCCCTCAGGGCCGCTGCCGTGTTAAACGGGGTGCCTCCCACCAAATCAGCCAGAATCAGGACCTCATCCCCTTCCAATGATTCCATGGCCCTTGTCATGGAGTTCTTCAGTTCCTCTGAACTTTGTCCCAGCTCAAAGTTAACTGCTGCCGTGTTGTCCGGTTTTCCAGCCACCAGGGAGATGGCGCTTAGAATGCCTTCCGGAAACTTCCCGTGTCCTGTTACAATGATTCCTGTCATGCGTTTTCCTTCCTCCTGTTTGTTTTCCTCCAGGTTTACTTCACCTTGGTTTACTACATCTTCAAGCAATCTTTTCTGTCCTCTGCAAATGCCATGTTTGGTAAATTAGTTTACCAATATTTGAAGTATAGTACTATTCACAATGAATGTCAATATCCTCTTTTATTTAAAACACTTTTCTTGCATATTGCATAGTAATTACTTCTATTTTTTGTGCATTTGTCACATATTTCATCACCATAAACTGGTATTTTTTTATTTCATCCTCTTGTTTCTTATTATTTTGTTTTTTAGTAAACCAAATAAAGTTAACTCCGCCATTTTTGTAGTAAACTTTATTATCATCTCTAGCCTTTAGTCAGACTTTTTTACTCAATAGGCATGGCGGTTTTGGAGGACACGCAAATGCAATCGGCGAGGCAATATAACCATCGCCTCGCCTAACCACATCCAACATGATATTTTATTCAATCATCGCATCCACCAAATGGCAGTACCTTTGATTCCCCTCCTGGTAAGTGTGAAATTCGCCGGACACAGTGATTTTGGTCCCCGATTCGGGGTAATCTGCCGGATATTCCATGCTGTCATCCGCAGTCCCATTGCCCGCAATTAGTATTTTTCAGGAATCCGAATATTAGCTGCATTATTAAACTTATATTTTTCTATCATGTGCTTCTTCATACAAACCAAAATATAACGGTAGCAATCCGCTATACCATCTGCAAAGGAACCCGCATTACCTTCACTTAATTGATGAAGCGCTGTAATGACTTGTTTATTGAGATGTGAAAGTGTATGTCTCTTGGACGGATAATAAGCGAAATGATGCCCCCATTCAAGAAGATGATTGGTTTCAGATAATATAACATATAAAGGATCTAAAGTGGTATGTTTCAATATGGCTTCTAAAATATCTGCTAGATAAACAGAACCTGGAGAAGTAAATCTGTCTGCCAACTCGTCCAATTCTTCTCTGGTAAACCGCAAAGCCGCAGCTAAAGCCGCCGGGCGGATAATTAATACCATTAGCTGCAGGGCATGAAGGTAACGCAATGCCTTTTCTACATATCCGGAATTAAGAGCCAGCTGATGAATTTTAGTATCATCAGGTTCTATAACGATAGTACCTTTACCATTTAATGTCTTTACGAAACCTCTTTGTTCCAGTTCTGACAATGCCTTTCTGACTGTCGATAAAGAGACATCATACTGGCTGGCCAGCTGCTTTTCATATGGAAGATACATTCCAATAGAATATTCTCCAAGGCCAATTTTCAGATTCAAGTCGTCAACAATTTTTGAGTAATAGTAATCTTGACCACGCATGGGATTCCACGAAAACGACATACCAGTTTGTACAGGGCATTCAGGCGTAGTGTCTGATAAATTATTTAACGTGTTTTCAATGGCATCCGTAAGTTTTTGATACATAATTGCTAACTGGTGGTACTTTGTGGACGGATCTTCGCCCTTTAATATGTCTATAATAACGCCGGTCACAGATGCAGACCCCTGTAAAAAGTGTTTCGTGAAATAGGGGCAATCTTCTGTAAAAAATGTAAGCTTATTGTAAAGGCCAAATGTAGAATAAAGTTCGCTGAATAAGGAATTACCGCCTATTCTTAATATATCATATCCCAATTTAAAAGGAGGACGCCATCCACCAGCGTAACGTCCCAAACGCAATACCTTCATAGCGTGTTTATAATGTGGCATTATCTCCGCATCGCAGCCCTGCAAGGCAAAAACCAGAAGTGAAGGCAATATTAGAGCAAAGGTCTGATATACCTGTAATATACTTTCCTTCTGTTTCAAAATGTCAAAAACAGTATTCAATGAATTGGGCGTATCTTTTCTTGATACAACGATTGGAGCAAGGCGGGGCTGAATCTCAATCAGCCCTTCTTCCCGCAATGCGTCAAAAACATGGTTAATAGTATATCTGCTTACATGAAATTGCTCGCAATACATCCTTGAAGATAATAAAGAATTTCCAGGAAGTATCTGGCCCTCCAAAATGCACTGTTTAATTTCGTTATATACAAATGTAAATTTTGTTTCTTTTGGTTTCATAACTTATCTCCTATCTGTCTGAATTATATCATGAAGAGCCATTCTTGTCAGCATTAAAAGGACCAACCTATTTGCACTCCTGACCAATATGAGTATTGCCAGTTTATAAAGATAACATTTATAATTAAACCGTAAAATTGGTAGGAAAGAGATTAAGGTTTTATGGAAAAACAGAAAATTTTAATTGTAGACGATTCTGAAATAAATCGAGCTCTTTTGGTAGATATCCTGGAAGAGCAGTATGATGTGGCAGAGGCTGATAACGGTGTCGAAGCAATTGCACTTCTCTCAAAGCAAAGAACGGATTTCTCACTCCTGCTTCTGGATATTATGATGCCTGAAATGGATGGATTTGAAGTGTTGGCATACATAAACAAATACCACTGGAATAATACATTTGCTGTTATCATGATTTCTGCTGATGATTCTCCTGTGAATATAAAACGCGCCTATGATTTGGGGGCCTTTGACTATATCAGCCGTCCCTTTGATTCAACCATTGTTCAGCGCCGAATTTCTAATACGATGTTTCTATATGCACGGCAGCAGCGTCTTGAGAAAATTATCGCAGAACAATTTCACGAGCAGGAAAAAAATAATAAGCTGATGATTTCAATCCTGTCTCATATTGTGGAATTTCGTAATGGAGAGAGCGGCTTACATATACTGCATGTAAATACTATTACAAAGTATTTATTAAAGCAGCTGGTTCGGCGTACCGATCAATATCCTCTGTCCAAAGCTGATATTTCTTTAATCAGTACTGCTTCTGCGCTGCATGATATTGGTAAAATCTCAATTTCCGATGCAATTTTGAATAAACCTGGACGCCTTACGGAAGAGGAGTTTGAAGTGATGAAAACTCACTCGATGGTCGGTGCCAACATGCTGTTAGACCTGCCCATTGAGCAGCAGGAAGTTCCGCTTGTCAAAGTAGCTTCTGAGATTTGTCGATGGCACCACGAAAGGTATGATGGCAATGGTTATCCGGATGGACTAAAGGGAGAAGAAATTCCCATAGCCGCCCAGGTGGTTGCGCTGGCCGATGTATACGATGCTTTGACCAGTGAGCGATGCTATAAGAAAGCTTATTCACATGAAGTAGCTTTGAAAATGATTTTAGAAGGACAATGCGGTGCATTTAATCCTACCCTTTTACTGTGTCTGCAAGAAATTGCGGATACACTTCAAAGTGAGCTTATGGATAACTCTTCTGGACAAGAGACTAAAAATATTCAGGATATAATAAATAAAATAGACTACGATAGGTTGTTTTCCTATGAAAAATACACCTTCCTGTCTCGCAAACAGCGGCATTTGCAATTATTATATATTGATTCGTTAACCAGTGTCTACAACCGCCGTTATTATGACGAACATTTTCAAGACGCAGATAATATTCAAGCAATGGTCGTAATAGATGTAGATAACTTTAAGCATATCAATGATAATTATGGCCACGATATAGGTGACATCGTGTTGCAAAGCATTGCACAAACTGTCTTATCCTGTGTACGAAAAACAGATGCCGTGATCCGTTATGGTGGCGATGAATTTGTAATTATCTTTTTCAGTATACCTGCAGATATATTTGAGAAAAAACTGGAGAGGATCAGATACTCTATTGATAGTCTGATAATTGACGACCATCCCGAACTGCATATGTCTGTAAGCATAGGCGGAGCGTATGGAATAGGAACTACAAAAAAACTCTTCAAAGTTGCAGACAATATGATGTATCAATCAAAAAACACAAAAAACCAAGTGACCATATGTTTTCTTAAAGAGAATGAGGACAGCACAGACAACATTTAAAAAGGAAGAAATGTGATTATGAATCTAAAAGATTGTTATATAAAATTTGGCGGCGATTTTGATGAGGTACTGGGTAGATTGCGGCGGGAACAGACCGTCCAGAAATTTGTATATAAATTCCTGGACGATAAAACTTTCAACTTATTTGAAGTGTCTATGGGTAATAAGGACTATGCAGAGGCTCTCAGAGCCGTTCATACACTCAAAGGAATTTGCCAAAATCTTTCTTTTGCAACGGTGTACAAAGGGAACATAATAAAAAACTTAATAATGGACTGCCAATCTTACACAAAGTACCGCCCAAACGAGACTACGGGCGGTATTTTTGTATCATGGCGGAGAAAGGAGGAACTTCCCACGGGGCTTGACTGAAAAGTTGAGCCCCTTTTTTCATGCCAAAAAACAGGAGGTAAATGCTTATGGCAGATGATAAAACCACAAAAACGCCGGAACAGCCGGTAACGGATAGCGGGCCGGGCAAGGAAACGCCTCCCGCTCCCCCAAAAGAGCCGGAGAAGGTTTCCGTTTCCTCGGAGCCGGAAAAAAAGACGGAACCAGAGGTAAAGAACCCACAGGTTTCTGTCTATAACTTCGCTGAAATTATGAAGGAAAAGAAAGGCGAGGAACGGGCGGCAGCTCCCGGCGTGGAAAAGCCTGACCCGGCAAAAGCGGAGAAACCGGAAAAGCAGCCGGAGGCTCCGAAAAAAGCAGAGGAAAAACCCAAAGAGCCGGAACAGCCGAAGCGCCGGGGCCGCCCCCCGAAAGCAGATAAGGACAAGGACGCAGCCCCGAAGTCCAAAGCTCCCGCACAGAAACCGGAAAAGGCGGTCAAAAAGGAACCGGAGAAAAAAACGGCTCCAACGGTACAGGCCGCTCCCGCTCCGAAAGGACCCGAAAAGCCGAAGGATGCACCACGCCGGGGCAAGGAGCAGATCGTCTATATCAAGCTGAACGAGCTCCACGCCTTCAAGAACCATCCCTTTGAGGTTCGGGATGATGAAGAAATGCGGGCTATGGTGTCCAGCGTTAAGGACAAGGGCGTTACCCAGCCCGCTATCGTCCGTCCCCGTGAGGATGGCGGCTATGAGATCGTGTCCGGCCACCGCCGCCAGAAAGCCAGCGAGCTTGCCGGATATGCGGATATGCCCTGTATCGTCCGAAACCTGACGGATGATGAAGCCATCACCCAGATGGTCGAGGACAATCTGAACCAGCGTGAAGAAATCCTCCCCAGTGAGCGGGCCAAAGCCTTGAAAATGCAGCTTGAAGCTATCAAGCACCAGGGCTCCCGCACTTCGGGCCAGATTGACCCGAAGGACGCTGGCAAACGCTCCAACGAGATCGTGGCCGAGCGCAATAAGATGGCGGTCAAGCAGGTGCAGCGGTATATCCGTCTCAATGAGCTGGTTCCCGACCTGATGAAGCTGATGGATGAAAAAAAGCTGGGCTTTACTACGGCGGTGGAGCTTTCCTATATCGGCAAGAAGAACCAGAACTATATCGCCGTCGCCATTGACAGCCAGCAGTCCTCGCCTTCACAGGCGCAGGCAAAGCGTATGCGTGAGTTGGACGAAAAGAAGCTGCTCAACGGGGATGTGATCGACGGCATTATGATGGAGGACAAAAAGGAGGTAGACAAAGTGATTTTGACAGGTGCGGAACTGAGCAAGTATTTCGGCAAGGAAACTACGCCGAGGGAAATGAAGGACCAGATCATCAAGCTGCTGGACGACTGGAAGGGACAGCAGAAGGAACACGAAAAGCCGGAGAAGAAAAACGAACAGGAAAAGTAAGCCCAAACTTCGGGTCAGCATGGCCCGAGGATTGCGGGGCTCTGCCCCGCGCCCCGAAGCTCTGGAGATATAAATTATTCCCCGTCGCCAGTTATTCCGTAGCATAGCCGGGAAAATCAGTCAAGGGCAGCGCCGCCGCAGGCGGTGCCGGAGGCACCCTTGACGGATTTCTCCCGGTTATGCTTTTTCCCGGTCAAGCGACGGGGATATAAATTCTCCAGAGCCGTTCCCCTTCCCGGGGGAAGGGGCGGAGGGGTTGGGCGAACTCTTGCTTTTCCCTAAACCAAAACAGAAATGGAGGCTCAACCAATGAAACGACCTTTAGCGTACCTGACCGCCGCATGGAGCGGCGAGCCGGATGTTGATATGGAGCTGGCGGCCCACTACTGCCGCCTTGCTTATGAGGCGGGCTTTTCCCCGATCTGCCCGCTCTTGTACCTGCCGCTGTTTTTGAATGACAGCGTTCCCGAGGAACACAAAGCCGGGATTGATATGCGCCGGGATATGCTGCGGCGCTCCCACACCCTGATCGTCTGCGGCAGCGTTGTGGACGAGGATGTGAAAAACGATATTGCGGTTGCCGGGCGGCTGGGCATTGCGGCGACCACACTGGAAGGGGTGCTTGCCGTGAAGGGACACGGCACCCCGGGCCATGCCGGACATTAAGCTGGGGAGCCTTTTTGACGGGATCGGCGTGTTCCCTCTGGCTGCTTCCCGGTGCGGTATCCGTCCGGTATGGGCCAGCGAGATTGAAAAAGCGCCCATCTCCATAACCAAAAGGCACTTTCCCGATATGGCGCATTTGGGAGATATTACGAAGGTGGACGGCGGGAAAATCCCACCTGTCCATATAATTACCTTCGGTTCCCCCTGTCAGAACCTTTCTCTGATCGGCAACCGCTCCGGCCTTGCCGGGGCAAAATCAAGCCTGTTCTATCAGGCGTTTCGTATCATACAGGAAATGAGGGATGCTACTGATAACCTATATCCAGCTATCGCTGTTTGGGAAAACGTCATGGGAGCGTTTTCTACAAATGACCGGATGGACTTTAGAGCCGTCCTATCCGCCTTCTCGGACACCGAAGTTCCAATGCCTCCTTCGGGAAGATGGGGAAACGCCGGAATGGTGCGAGGGGGAACGCCTGATGTGTGCTGGCGGCTCATGGACGCCCAGTATTGGGCAGGCTCCCGAAGGCTGGCACGAAGGCAGCGGATTTTCGTCGTGGCGGATTTTGGAGGCAGACGTGCCGCAGACATACTATTTAAGCCCCGTCCAATGCTCCCACTTCCTCCGCCTTGCGGAGAGGGCGGGCGGGCCGCCGCCGAAGGAGATCGAACAGCTTCTTTTGAAACAGGGCGGCAGATACCAGTCATCCACCCCTTTCAGTGCTTCCGTATGCGGGGAGCGGCAAAAAGGCAGGAAGAAACGTCCTTCCGAAACAGCTTCGGATTACCAACTGACCCTTTTCCCACTCTTTTAGCCAGTGATGTAACGCCCTTTGCCTTCTGGTATGAGGGCGACCCGGAGGGCGGCTGTATCCGTTTTCTGACGGAAACGGAAAGCGAACGGCTGATGGGGCTGCCGGAGGGCTGGACAAAGTACGGGGCGGACGGCGTGGAGATCCGGCCTCTGCAACGCTACAAGGCGCTGGGAAATGCGATTGCCCTCCCTTGCGCCGATTACATTATGGCCGGGATTTATGAGGTGCTGGCTGACCGGGCCGGAAAGGAGGAATGAGCCCATGTTTGAAGCCTATATAACCAATACAGCCCTATACCCCTTAATGGGGATTGAGGTAGGGACAACGGTACATTTCCCCATGACGACACAGGAGTTGCAGGCCGCCCTTGCCAAAATCGGGATAGACGGGAAACGGTACAGCGAAGTGTTCTTTACCAGCTTTGACAGTGATGTGCTGGGGCTCTACGATCATCTCTACGAATGTGAGAACATCGACGAGCTGAACGAGCTGGGCCACGCCCTGCTGGAAGTACGGGATAAGGGCGGACTGGAAACCTTTGAAGCCGCTCTTGTCTTGGGAAACCACACAAGGAGCGTGAAGGATTTGATAAACCTGACGCAGAACCTTGACCTTTACCGCTTTTACCCGGATATTTCCGATGATGAAGGGCTGGGCCATCTGTACGCCGACGAACTGGGGACTATCGACATACCGGAGCACATTCAAGGCTACTTCGATTATGAGGCATACGGACGGGATATGCGTATCAACGAGGGCGGCGTATTCGCTCCCGGCGGATATGTGGCTGCGGACCCGGTTGGCTACAAGGAGCACTACCACGGGACGCAGGACATACCGCCGGAACACCGGGTATTTGCCTATCCCGAAAAGGCCGAGCCCGTCCATTCCATTCTCGGCGCGCTCAAACGATTTCAAGAGGCCCCGCCCGCTCCGCAAAAGGACAAGGCGAGGCCTTCCCATGAGGAACGGTAAGACCTCGGGCCATGCTGGCCCGAAGCATGAAGGAGGTGCATACCATCAACTATTATCCCATCAATGAAGGGGCCGCCTGCCGGGCAAAGGAAATGAACAGCTTTTCCGACTATAAGGAAGGGAGCGCAACGGCGGAATACCGGGCAATGGTGGACAAGGCCGCAGCCATAGCCGAACAGCAAAAGTCCCGGGTAGACCCCATGTACCACGAGAAGATCGACCATCTGCTGGACACCTACGCCCGCAAGCTGGCCGAAAACATGAACCAGAGCTTTGCCATTGACGCGAGGGTTCCCTCTGTGCTGATCGCCGGGCCTTCCAATTTCCCGGTTGGAAAGAAGGAAAAGCAGAACCGGGCGCGGGACAGCAACATGGAGGAATGGCGGCATATTCAAGGGCTGCTGGATAAGATACGCAGCACCGGCATGGGCGGTATCAGCGCCGATGACCCGGCGGCCATTGAAAAGCTCCAGAAGAAGCTCGACGGGCTGGAACGCTCCCAGCTCATTATGAAGGAGGTCAACGCCTATTACCGCAAGCATGGCAAGCTGGACGGCTGCGCGCTGCTGTCGCCTGACCAGATCGAAAAGCTGAAATCCAGCATGGCGTCAAGCTGGCGGAGCGACCCGAGGCCCTTTGAAAGTTACCAGCTTACCAACAACAACGCGGAGATCCGCCGGGTAAAGGCCCGCATCGAACAGCTTTCCAAACAGGCACAGCGGGAGTTTTCCGGCTGGGAGTTCGATGGGGGCCGTGTGGAAATGAACCGGGAGGACAACCGCTTGCAGGTGTTCTTTGACGGAAAGCCTGACGCCGACACCCGGGCCGAGCTGAAAAGCAACGGTTTTCGCTGGGCTCCCAGCGTGGGCGCATGGCAGCGGCAGCTCACAGACAACGCCATCCGGGCGGCTGACCGTCTGGAATGTATCAAGCCGCTGTCCGGCGAAAAGCCCTCCCAGCTTCAAAAGAAGCCCTCTATCTTGCAGACCATGCGGGAACAGGGCGAAAAAGTCCAGGCGGAGCCGGAAAAGAAAGCTCCGTCCGGCAGGGATGCCGAGCGGTAAGCCTCGGGCCACATTGGCCCGAGGTTTTCTGTTGTCCCGGAGTGTACGGGGGCCTCCCGTCTACCGGGAGCCCTGACGGAAAGGAGGTTTTATGCAGGAAGAAGTAAACCAGAAAACAGTTGCCCTTTCGATCAAGACGGCAAAGCTGACAGGAAAAGTGCTGGCCGCCGCTCTTGGCAAGGTGGTTCGGGCGCTGCAAAAGCACCACCGAAAGGCGCTGACCCCGCAGGGCCGCCAGAGCGTGAAGAAGCTGATGAACCACTACGGCGGCAAAAACGCCATGCAGTATGTGGGTGCGCCGAAGGATTTTGACCGGATAGCGAAGGAGTTCCATGTGGACTACGCTTTCCATAAAGTGAGCCCCGGCCATTACCTGCTGTTCTTCAAAGCCAATCAGGCGGACGCCATCACGGCGGCCTTCCAGAAATACAGTACAAAGGTGCTGAACAAAGACCAGAACAAGACTTCTATCCTCGGCCAGCTCCGCAAGCTCACGGAGCAGATCAGGACAAAGCCGAAGGAGAAGCAGCGAACCAGAGAGGCGGTGAAGGACGGACGTTGAGTGACAAGATCAGAAAATATGTGCTCCCCAACCTGCCGTACCTCTTTGTGTTCTGGTTTTTCTCCAAAATCGGGACGGCCTACCGTATCGCGCCCGGCGCAGACTTCGGGACAAAGCTCATGGGGATGCTTGACACTTTCCCCAAAGCCTTTGAAACCTACTGGCCGGGGCTGGGCGGCATTGACCTGCTGGTGGGCCTCGCCGGTGCGGCTGGGGTGTATCTGCTGATACAGTCCAAAATCAAGCAGGCAAAGAAATTCCGGCGGGATGCGGAGTACGGCACCGCCCGCTTCGGAACAAAGGAGGATATAAAGCCGTTTGTAGACCCTAAATTTCAGAACAATGTCATTCTGACCGGGACGGAGTTCCTTACCATGAACACCCGTCCGAAGATACCCGCCAATGCCCGGAACCTAAACGCCTGTGTCATCGGCTCGTCCGGTTCGGGCAAGACAAGGTTCTGGCTGACTCCGCAGCTCCTTCAAGCCCATTCCTCGTATGTGGTGGTAGACCCGAAGGGCGGCACCCTCGACCAGTGCGGGCGGTTTCTGCAACGGGAGAAATACAGGGTGCGGGTGTTCAACAGTATCGACTTTTCAAAATCCATGCACTACAATCCGCTGGCCTATATCAAGACAGAAAGCGATGTTTTGAAATTTGTTACCGCCCTGATCGCCAACACCAAAGGCGACGGCAAGGAGGGCGACGAGTTCTGGACCAAAGCCGAAACCCTTTTGTACTGCGCCCTTGTGGCCTACATCGTCTTTGAGGGGCCGGAGGAAGAACGCAACATGAATACGCTGGTGGAAATGATAAACAGCATGGAAGTCCGGGAGGATGACGAAACCTTCAAAAATGCGGTGGACTATATGTTTGACGGGCTGGAACGCCGCAGCCCCCAGCACTTCGCCGTGAGGCAGTATAAGAAATACAAGCTCGCCAGCGGCAAGACAGCCAAAAGCATTTTGATTTCCTGCGGTGCAAGGCTGGCTCCCTTTGACATTCCCCAGCTCCGGGAGATCATGTCCTATGACGAGCTGGAGCTTGATAAGCTGGGGGATGAAAAATCGGCGCTGTTCTTCCTTATCAGCGACACGGACACCACCTACAACTTTTTGGTTGCCCTTGCTTTTTCGCAGATGTTCAACCTTCTGTGTGAACGGGCTGACAACACCTATGGCGGGCGTCTGCCCTACCATGTGCGGGTGCTGTGGGACGAGGCTGCCAACACCGGGCAGGTGCCGGGGCTGGAAAAGATCGTGGCAGTCATCCGCTCACGGGAGATCAGCCTAACGCTCTTTTATCAGGCTATGAGCCAGTGCAAGGCATTGTACAAAGACCATTCCGAAACCATCATGGGCAACATGGACAGTATCGTGTTCCTCGGAGGCCGGGAAGCTTCCACCCTAAAGGATATTTCGGAAAACTGGCTGGGCAAGGCCACCATCTCCATGCAGACCGAGGGCCGAAGCCGTGGACAGTCTGAAAGTTACAGCCAGAATATGCAGCGGCTTGGCCGGGAGCTGATGACCACCAGCGAGATCACCACCATGCCCGGGGATAAATGTATCTTGCAGCTTAGGGGGCTCCCGCCTTTTCTATCCCCAAAGTATGACTTGAAAAAGCACCCGAATTACAAGTACACAGCCGAATTTGATAAAAAGAAAAACGCCTTCCGCTTGGAAAGCCTGTTCCGTCACCGGCCATTGAGACTAAAGCCGGAGGACGAATACACGGTGTACGAAGTGGACGGCTCCGACACGGACGAAGAAGCTGACCTGTTGAATTTCGATGATCTGGACAGCGACGAGTTTGTGTAACTTCGGGCCATGTTGACCCGAAGCGCCGCCGATGTGGGCGGCTTTTTTTGGACCCAAAACCATCAAACAAACAAAATGGAGGAACGTATATGGAATTTTTCAATCAGGCAATCGACATTCTCAAAATTCTGGTCATGGCTCTTGGCGCCGGTCTGGCGGTATGGGGCGTCATCAACCTTCTGGAAGGTTACGGGTCGGACAACCCTGCGGCAAAATCACAGGGCATTAAGCAGCTCATGGCTGGCGGCGGTGTCGTTCTGATCGGCCTTCAGCTTATCCCTCTGCTGTCCGGCCTGTTCAGCTAAGTGTCACCCGTTGTCCCTTTTTCCAGAAAAGGAGCTGATGTATGGACTTTATCATCGACGCAATCGTTGAATGGCTGAAAGGTCTGCTCGTCGATGGTATCATGGGAAATCTGGACGGCCTTTTCGATAACGTCAATCAGAGCGTTGGCGAGATCGCCACACAGGTAGGCACGACCCCGGCGGACTGGAACGCCGGGGTCTTTTCCATGATACGACAGATCTCTGAAACTGCCATCCTGCCAATCGCCGGGGTCATCCTCACTTTTGTAATGACTTATGAGCTGATACAGATGCTCATAGAACGCAACAACCTCCATGAAGTTGACACATGGATGTTTTTTAAGTGGGTGTTCAAAACCTTTGTGGCTGTGATGATCCTGACGAATACCTTCAATATCGTGCTGGCGGTCTTTGATGTGAGCCAGCATGTGATACAGCAGTCAGCGGGCATTATCCAGAACGGGACAGAGATCACGCCGGATGTGCTGGACAGTCTGCGGACAGAACTTGAGGCGATGGAGTTAGGCCCTCTGTTCGGGCTATGGCTCCAGTCCTTCCTGATCCAGCTTACCATGATTGCCTTAAACATCGTGATCTTCGTCATCGTATATGGCCGTATGATTGAAATTTATTGCGCGTCCAGAAGCGTCGCTTGTCATCCACAGGCGGTGCGTGGGCATTTTGGGAATCCGGCTTTGGCAAGCCGGTAAAGAAAAGTATCAAAGACGCTGAAAAAGCGTCGCTTTAGCGTCAGCCGGTTTACCCCGGAGGGAAACCATAAGGGGGACAATAGCGTACCGGAAACGTCGCAAGTTGGGGAAACCATCTACCCACGACTGAGCGGCAAGACGCAACATTGTGAACGAGGAACAAGGCTAAACTGCTTTAAGGGCAGTCCGAGGCGGGATACTCGACCCGGCGGTGTAGGATGGTTGTATTCGCCGTATGTCATAGCGGAATGTGACAGGTATA
>NZ_AUJR01000014.1 GCF_000424325.1 [Clostridium] clostridioforme AGR2157 | reverse complement strand
CGTCCCCGCCCGTGAGAATCTTCCAGAGCTGCCGCTACCCCGGATTCCATAAATTTTTGCAGGCAGAGGCGAACCGTAGGAACTGTGATGTCCAGTTTCTCCGCAATAAACTCATTGGAAAGCCTGTGGACCTCAAGAGGCGGAATGATGGTTATATCCCCCGGTTCCAGATAGTAGATGTCCTGGTTGATGAACATTTTACATTTTCCTGATAACAGATAATAAATCTCATAGTAAGAATGATAATGAGGCCGCTTCATCACAAAGCTTGAGGACCTTCTGATACGGCTGACCTGAACGCTTTTATCCTTTAAAATCATGGTGTTGCTCATACGCGGTTCTTCTCCTTCAACTTCTCCTTTATGACCGGACCGTCATGGCAAAAAAACTGTAATTTTCAGAAAATATCCCATAAAATCCGTATTATTCCATCTGTTTTTGTTATACCATAAAGCCAACCAAAGGTAAACAAGGAATTCGACAAGGAAATGGAGGAATGACCATGGCTGAAATGACCATGTTATCCATGGCTGTGATGGCTGCCAATAAAAAAAGCCGCTCCTTTTCGGAAGCAGCAGCCGGGCGGAAGGACCTGTACCTGACGGAAGGACCGGCAGAGGAAGCAGATGTCATATATCTTCCGGATTACAGCAGTCTGGATTTTAGGCAGGTCCGCGAGCTTCTGACAGTGGGAAAACACGTCCTGTTCGGAACCATGGGGGCGGCCGATGCCGGCAGCCTCAATGCGCTGGCGCAGACAGCCGCGGAACACGGCGCAGTGCTGTTGGATCATATCCACCTTGCATTCAATCCATGTATGGCATCATTAAAGACAGCGCTGACATGCCTGGGACCCATTTA
Source organism: [Clostridium] clostridioforme AGR2157 (assembly GCF_000424325.1). Classification (GTDB taxonomy): domain Bacteria; phylum Bacillota; class Clostridia; order Lachnospirales; family Lachnospiraceae; genus Enterocloster; species Enterocloster clostridioformis_A. Next base: position 97,364 of record NZ_AUJR01000014.1, on the reverse strand, counting down.
CCGGATCCGTCTCTATTCATGCGAATATGCCTTCTGCTGCAAGGGAGTCTGTACGGATCCTGTACGTCCCTTCACCCATATTCCTCAGGGAGGCGCATTGTTTCAGCGGGGCTACGACTGCATCTATCCCCTTGTGCATCTCTTCGGCATACCGGAACAGCTGGATATCCAGATGATATTCACGGAAAATGGAATGGATGCAGCCGGAGCTGTCAAGGGAACTCTAGGCAGCGCCCAGGTGGAGATCGTCTATTCCAAGATATCAGGAAGCCATATTCCAAGCCTTATAGAGGGAGAAGGGGGACGCCTGCTAATCCGTGATTTACGGAATTTAAGGGAAGTGACCTATTTCAACCGTTCCGGTGTGGAAAAACCGATGGTTTCTTTTTCCGAAGAGGCCTGCCGCGCCAGGGAACTGGACCGCTCCATGGCCTTTATAAAGGGAAATTGAGACTGGCGCCTCCAGCTTGCATCCTCCTTGCAGGCACTTCAAATGATGGATGAAATCCGGGGTGGTAAAAAGACGAAAGATCTTATATGTTCTTGAAAAATTTTATAAGACATTTAATGTGAATAAGGACAGTTGGGTTTAAATACTCTTCTGTCTTATTTTTAAGATTCATTTCCTATTTATGGCTATTTGTGTTACACTATATATTATTAATATGTAAGGGGGATATATTATCGTGAAAAAACTTCATTTATTTCTCGCAACTATAACAATTTCTTTGTTTTCCTGCATCACATCCTTTGCCGGTCAATGGCAACAAGACAGTTATGGATGGTGGTATCAAACTGATGATGGAACCTACCTAAATAATGGATGGAACTGGGTTGATGGAAAGTGTTATTATTTCTCTCCTGATGGATATTGCTTGCAAAACACACAAACGCCTGATGGATATATGGTGGATGAAAATGGAGCATGGGTTATTGATGGTATAGTTCAAACACAGAATCAACCCCCAATATCAGACACTTATAAAATAGGCAATCTAACTCTTTCTACACCAAATGGATTTTGGTTTTATGAACAAAAGGATACTATCTTTTGTATGTTTGCTTCATATGACCAACAAAGAGCAATAGCAGTATATTGCAGTGATATAGGCGTTGATCCACGCGCAAATAATTACAGTGAAAAATATATCGATTCTGTTCTTGACGCAGCAATGATTAATGAAGGAGGAGCATATGCGACTAAGACATATAAACAACTTTCATCTGGTGCATGGAACTGTTACGGATATTCATCTGCTGAAATTTTAAATGCGCCCGGAACATTAACAGCATATGTTCGTATGGATGGTTCATATATACAACTAATTATGATCGCTGGTAATTTATCTAATACTGATACTGATGGTCTCATGAATGTTCTCATTAAATAATATGATGGGATATAGATGATAACAAATAACAAAAACCGCGAAAACCATTGGCTTTATAGTGATAAGGAACAAGATGAACTTATCAAATGCCGGCTGACGGTTCCGGGTGCAGAAAAGGCTCTCTCTGATCTTCTAGAATCAGAGAGAGCCTTTTTATTATGGCACGGCGATATGCGTTTTGCCTTTTCTGAGAAACTTCCGTGATTCCGGTAGACATAGGGAAGAGCGGATATGGAACAAGCACCTCTCAGATCGCATCGGCCAAAGCCGCCGCTTTTTTGCAGCCGTCGGTTTTGTCGATGTCGCCCACATTCAACACGCCGGGGACGAGGACTTCGCCCACCATCTTCCACTTGTTCAACGCACACATCCGCTCCATAGGAATGCGAACGCCGTCCATGACGGACAGATTGTCTTCCTCACAGCAGCAGATCAGCGCGCACTCCTTGCCGGCGATGTCCTTGCCGCCCACCACCAGAGAGTATATGCGGTCAATGACGCCCTTGATCTGCGCCGGAATGGAATACCAATAGACCGGCATGGTGAATACCAGAACGTCCGCCTCCAGAATAGCCGGGGCGACGGTGTTGAAATCATCGTCAAACGTGCAGGCCTTGCCGGTGGAATAGCAGGTCTCGCAGGCGTGGCAGCCGCCCACCTTCTTGAATGCCGCGTCAAAGCGCGTAACGGTGTGGCCCTTGGCCTGCGCCGCCTGAATGAAAGCGTCCGTCATCGCAAAACTGTTTCCGTTTTTGCGGGGACTGCCGGTGATCACAACGATTTTCTTGCTCATGCGCGTTACCTCCTGTGTTTTGCGGGATTGACCTTTCTCCCGCCTTGCGCTATTATTATAACATAAATAGTGCGGAAAACAAGTACGCACATTAAGATGAGATACTTACCAAAAGTAATAATGTGTTACATTTTGAGAGGCTGCTTTTGAGAAAACGCAGTCTTGAATTGTTTCCGGCGTTCTTAGGCTGTCGCTTGTATGAAATCAAAGATTGGAGGAAATGCCACGTGACGATAGATGATGTCAATAGGTTCGTTGCTGTAGTTGAAACCGGCAGCATTAACAAGGCAGCGGAAAAGTTCTATCTTCCTCAGCCCGCAGTGAGCCGCAGTATCAAGCGCATGGAAGATGAATATGGGATTACCCTGTTTGAACGCTCTCAGGGAAAGAAATCCATCCTCAGCCATGAGGGCCAAATCGTCTATAACGCCGCAAAACAGATCCAATTGATCCACGAGAACCTTTCGCTGCAGCTCCAGCTTCACAAGATGCGCACGGAGAATATGATCGTTTTCGGCATGACGCAGCAGCAGGGGATTACCCTTTTCAGAGAACTGCACCAGTATTTTTACACACATGAACCCAACTATCAGCTGAATATCCGGATGGACAGGGCCCACAATCTCCATATGGGCATCCTGCATGGGGATATCGATGCGGCACTAATCAGCGTGGATCGGAAGTGTGCCGACCTCTATTACGGTGAACGCAAAGCGATGTACACGCATCTGTATCTTGCCAAGGATTCTCCGCTGATCGGAAAGCTGCAAACCAGAGAGGGATTGGACCTGCCGGTGCTGCGTATCCAGGATTTGGAGAATGAGAGCCTGATCGTTGCCCCTAAAGGCGCCGCCAGCAGAAGCTTTCTGGAATCACTCCTGACAAAGTACAACGTCCGTGTTCAGTTGATTGAGGAAGCCGATATGTATCAGCGCATGAGGCTGGCCGACCTCGGAGCGGGTACTTATGTGTTGTCAACATCCAATTCTGACATGAACAGAATCCGTATTGGTGAGCGCACCCGATTCGCCCGGCTTGATCCTGAGCAGGATGTTGGCAACTTCCGATATCTGGTCTGCCGCAATGGTTTTGAGGAATCGGAAAAATACCGTGCGCTGTGCAGGTGCTTTTCTGTCCGCAGCGGCTAAGGCAGGTAACCTATACAAAATATATATAAGTAGCGCGGGTTTTTGAGATTTGTTTTTCCTTTTTTTCATTGCTATACTGACTATAGTCAGATGGATTTCCAATGTTTTCCACTGATGGGCATGGAAAACATGGGGATCACGGACAGTTCATTACGATATAGAGAAAGGAGATCTCAAAAATGACAACGCAAATGTACATCTGTCTTGCCCTGTTTATCCTGCTGATCGCCGGCTATGTCTTCTCGTCGAAGCTGCGCATCAGCACCGGCGTCATTGCGCTGTGCGCCACTCTGCTAACCGTCTGGTTAAAACTCCTCCCCGCAAAGGCAGTTCTATCCAACTTTAGCAACTCCAACGTGCTGCTGATCGCCGGTATGTTTATCGTCTCGGCAGGATTCAACCGCACCCAGGCGGTCAACAAGGTATCCGAAGCGCTGCATAATATTTCCGGCGGAAACTTTACCATCGTCCTGGCCGGTTATCTTGCTGTTTCCTTTTTGCTGGGCAGCCTGCTTCCCAGCGCGGTGGCCGCGATTGCCATCACGGCTCCTCTGCTCGCCGCAAGCTGCTATAAGGCGAATGTCAGTCCTTCCAAGGTGATGTTCTCCCTGGGTCTGGTAGCGATAAGCGCAATGGGCGTGCTCCCCATCGGCGGCGCCGTCACTCAGTTTGCCACCCAGAACGGCTATCTGGAAAGCTACGGTTACATGGAATATCAGATGCAGCTGATCGATCCGTTTAAGGGGCGCTTCATTGGTGCGCTCATCGTCGCCATCTATGCCCTCCTGATCGGACCCAAGCTGGCGCCCGCGCAGCCGAGCGTACCGATCGCGGATGATGAGAAATCCAAGGGCGGCCCCAAGAAGGAACCCCTTGACCCTGTGCGTGAAGTGCTGGGCTATTCTCTGTTCATCCTGACAACCATCGGCCTGATGTTTGCCTCCAAGCTCGGACTGGAAGAGTGGCAGGTTGCCATGACCGGTGCTGCGCTAGTGACTGTCACCGGCGTTATCTCGCCGAAGGAAGCGACCAAGGCGATTCCCTTCCGCGTGCTGCTGATGCTGATCGCTGCCCTGACCGTGGGCAGTGCCATGGTAGAGTGCGGACTGGGCGATCTGATTGGCGATTCCATTGCCAGTGCTATGGGCGGAACGCGCAACGGCTATATTATCGGCGCCGTGTTCTTCGTAATCCCCTTCCTGCTTACTCAGGTGATGCAGAACCGAAGCGTCAAGAACATCTTCACGCCCATCGTGATCCTGACCTGCAAGTCCCTGGGCTGCAACCCAATCGGTCCCTTGCTGCTGCTTGCCTCAGCCTGCCAGGCCGGTTACCTCACGCCTAATGCCAGCGCTACCGTACCCCTGATTATGAGCGTCGGCGGCTACGATCAGAAGGATCTGTTCAAAATGGGCTGGCTGCCCGCCCTGATCATGAGCGTTGCCTCCGTAGTCGTGATCATGAGTATTTTCCCTACGTACTAAATCAACAAAACGGCTGATCTCCGGTCAATCCGGGATCAGCCGGTCTATTCTAAAAACAGGAGTGATTTGACATGAAGAAGTCTGCTGTAATCAATCGAAAAGAACTGGCCGTCAAAGATTGGAACGACCCCTCCCTTCTGTTAAAGGTGCGGTGGAGCGGCGTTAATTTTTACGAATTTGTTCTGCCCAACGGGAAGACCGTTGTGATGGACCCCTATTTTGACGATGCCGAAGACGGTCACAATGAATTCACTTATACCCCCACGGATCTACCTGCCGGAAAATGGGTGAACGGAGCCGACGTCATCGTGCTGACCCATGGCCACTTTGACCATACCGGCATGTTGGGCAGCGTGCTGGAGCGCTATCCGAAAGCTCATATTATCATCCCTGAGCATACCCTCCCCTCCGTACTGGTCGATCAGAATGTCAACTACAGCACGCATTATTTCTCTGAGGCCGGTGCCCATGACAAATTCGAGTTCCCCGGCATGGTGATGGAGACCATCCGCAGCAACCACAATCTGGGGCGCAACAAGCACACACTGGGCGGCCAGGGCGGAAACCTTTACAAAGACGCCGACGGCAATGTGGACTTTTTCAAGCTATGGAAAAGGATCTATGAGCGTGAACTCATCAATCTGAAGATCACGACCGACGAAGGGTTTACGATCCTGATCTGGAATTCCGAGATGCAGCCCGATGGAATTGGCTTTGAAAGCCGCAAGTATTTCTACCGTAATGCCAAGCCGGATCTGTTTATGTATCAGGTGGCGGGAGCCAGCTTCGGCGGCGACCGGCGCAACCCCGACTGTGCGCCTATGGGCAAGTTTATCGCGGAGGTCGAGGCCAAGACTGCCATGCCCGAGCATCAGCAGCACTTCTCTTACGACGAGCTGGATCGCATGGCCGGGCAGTTTGCGGACCACTGCAACGAGGCCGGCACCGACACCGATTTCCTGACTCCCGAGACGGGTGTGTGGTACGGCTACACAAAGGATGCCGACGGTTCGGTGAACATTTGCGTGGTTAAAAAGTGATCATAAACTGCCCACGCCAACAAATTAGCTAGTGGTTGTCTTTGCTGCCACGAGCAAACTTTCCGGATACTTAAAATTCTTGAAGCAGGTCACGCAATAAACCCCGGTTTTCGAGGGTGCCATATACTATCATTGCCCTCCTTGGTTTTCTGTGCCGATTGCGGAGCAAAGATGCGCTACTGCACTACCAAGGACTTTGAGAAGCGGCAAGATCACTTTGTGTGTGCCAACTACCGCAGCAACACCGGCAACTGCACCGCACATTTCATCCGTTCGGTAGTGTTGGAGGAAATGGTCTTACAGCACATGCAGATGGTCATCTCCTATGTGGCGAATCACGAGACGCATTTTCGAGCGGTCATGGAGAAGCATTTGAAGCTGGCGTCTGATGAAGCGATCCGGGTGAGCAAGTCCTATGAGGACGAGCAGGCGCAGCTCATGAAGGACGTAGACGCTCTTGCCACGGAGATAGCCCAGCAGGAGCAGCACGCGAACGATGTGGACCGCTTTGTTGAGCAGACAAAAAAGTATGCTGGCCTGGAAGAGCTGACACCCTACGCCCTGCATGAGATGATAAAAGCGATCTACATAGAGGCTCCGGACAAGAGCAGCGGCAAGCGGCGGCAGAGCATCCACATCTCTTATGATTTTGTGGGCTTCATTCCCATCCACGAGCTTATGAAAGAGGAAATGGCATGACCCGAAAGCCACGCCATTTCCAAAATCCGATATGATACTGTCTTATGCCCCCCGGCCGTCAATGGGGGGAATTTTCTATTTCTGCTACGATGACGTATGCGACATAGAGCTTTCTGACGCTTTAAACAAGCTTGTGTCCATCATTGCAGTCGGGCTGGCAAATGGCACAATCCGAATGAATGAATCCGTCAGGGGAGAGATCCTTGACTGGTATGTGTCACAGCCCAATTTTATACAGTTGATCTGCGGAAAGCAGATGGCGGATGCAGGTCTGCTATCATCCACAGAACATGATGATGGTGAAATGTCAACAGTCGCATAATTTAAGGTTTATTGCCAGTAATTACAAAGCTCTGTATAGCAAAAGCTTATGGGAAGTTTGAGTAGTATAACAAGCAAATGTCCGCAAAAAGTTACACATCAACATTCAATTTATTTTTTCGCCGTGATGTCCAAACTGCCAGCGGCACATGTTCAGCGCCGACTGGAGCGAAGGCATGTCGTCCCCGCTACCGTTCAAACGCAATCAGGGTTTCTTTCGGCAGCTTTCCGCTCCCACAGTTCAGCAGGAAGCGGATTGCCCTATTGGCAAAAATGTTTGTTGTCATCGTGTCCCAATCGGCCAGCCGGACGATCTCCGCCGTGCCGTTCTCAAAGTCAAATTGAATCTCGCCCCACTCGCCGTCGCAGTCTGCCTGATACTCGTAGACTGCGGCGGCGATTTTCTTTTTGCGGCTGGTTTTGGATTTTTGTTTGAGCCGGATCGCGTGAAGCGTACCGCCCTCCACAAAGGACGGTCAGCTTCTCCACTGCCCGCCGGTATGCCCTCTCCGCTCCGCTGGCAGAGCTGCCCTCAAACATCACCGCCAATTCCTCAAAGGTTTTGCGCTGAGATAATGGACTGACCCGTCCGCAGGTCATGCAGACGGCGTTGCGTTCTTCCAGCAGCCGCTGCTCCCGGTAGCTCAGTTTTCCAAATGCTGTCTGCACGGCTTTCGCCTGTATGCCGTTCCATAGGATGGTGGTATAATCCCAGGAATTGTCCCGTGTCACATCCTCGCCGGTTTCCTCTGCGTCCTCGTCCTGCATGGTGGTATAAAACGGGGTCTGACTGCGGTTGAACCGCGCCACGGCCAGGTACTGCTCTGCCGTTTCCTCAGAGCAGCCATCCTGCTCCGCATACCGGGCAACTGCCTTTTTCCTGTCGCCCGATTGGTTGTAGAGCCACGCGATGCCGCGCACATTTTTGTATTCGTCCAGCGAGGAAAAGGAGCCGCTTTCTTCCTTCATGCGGAAGTCGATCAGAGCGTTTCCGATGAAGCGGTGGGCGTAAGTAAGGAACTCCGCCCCCTTGTCCGGGTCGTAGGTTTTCAAACACTCCAGCATGGCGAGGACTATGGTTTGCTTGTAGTCCAGAAACCGCTCCGGGTCGTACCTGTCCAGCCCCTCCCGAAGCAGGAAATTTGTGACACGCCCATTCAGGCGGGGCTCGGTATGGTGCAGGAAGTATGAGAAATATCTGAGATCATCCTGCTCTATCGCCGCAACAATATAGTCATTGACGCGCTCCATACCCGGCGGCTCTGGCGTAAGCTGGTAAGCATGGCTGGCCTCAAACATGGTAAGGCCCCGGGCGTTAATCTGAAAAGGATATTTTGAAAAGTGTCCGCCCATGCCTTACCGCCTCCGCTCATTTCAAATATTTTTGTGCTTCCGCAAGAAGCGCATCCTGCGTCATTTCCGATTCATATGGGCCGTTTGCGTATGCTTGGTCGGAGATGGCGCGTTCCATCTTGTCCTTTGCCAGCCGCTTCATCAGGCTGGCAGTCTTTTCATCAAGCGTCCCCCGGCGCAGCTTCTGAATGATGGTGTTCATGCGGCGCTCATAGATTCTTTTCCACGGGTGGTCGGGGGCAAGCTCCCTCTGTGACCGGCCCCTGATGTTGCCGATCTGCCGGCATGTGCGCCCGTATTTGTCCCCAGGGGCAAGGCCGTTGCAATATTTCGTGTGCCTCGCGTCGGTGGTGAGAAACCAGTTCCCGCAGATAGGGCATTTGCGCGGCGCGTGGCCAACGCACAGCCCCTCGAATAAATCGGAGCGGAACATCCCACCAAAAGAGACATAGTGCATCCGCTTCACAAGCTGGGATATTTTTTTGCCGGGAATGGTCGCAACGGCGTACTGGACTGAAGCGTTCGCAAGAGACATCCAGCCGGGGTTTTCTGATGATAAATCAGGAGCGCCAGAAAAGAACTGACCAAAGCTGGCGGCATAGCCGTCCGGCGTTCTGTCACTCTCATGCAGCTTCTCCGCAAATGGGATCAATTCTCTTTTGAACTCTCCCAACGAGTATCCCATGTGCGCCATGACCGGCAGCACGCGCAGGAGCGTCATGGCCTTTTGGTATTCCGGCGAAACCGCTCCGGCGAGGTTCCCGGACTTTGCAAAGTCCGTTGCATTTTGCAGATAGTCCTCCGTGAAAACAGCATCCACTTTGCTTTTGACATATCCGTAATCCAGAATGGAGAACGGCGGCGTATCGCCCAGAAGCTCCACGATTTGAAATGCGGCGTCCCTCGCCGAATCCATCTGCCCCGTGTTCGCCTGTCCAAGCTGGAGCGCACCCATATATAGGTTGAGCGGCATACAGAGCCGGGACAGCTTTGCTATGACCTCATCAGAGAGATTCAGCGCGGCACAGGCCAGCGTTCCCGTCGGCATGGACTTTCCCTCATAGGTCACATTATCCTGCCAGAAATCCAGTGTCAAGAGAGTGTGTTCAATCAGATTCAAGCGCCCTGGGCCAAGGGTTTCACCCTCTGGACACCGGAGCAGGCAGAAAGTGATGCCCTGCGTCACTTTATACTGGGTTATTATCTGGCGCAAAGCACTCAGATTCTGCGGCTTCGCCGTTCTTTGTCACTCCCGAAAAATCAAAAAATGAATGACAGGAGGAAGATCAAAATGGCAAAAAGACTGACCCGGCAACGGCAGAGCCGGAAAAGACGGTGTTTACAAGGCCACGCACAACGACAGGACTTTCAACACAGAACACGCCGCCCACATTGACAGTGAGCGGATTCAGCGGAACATCTATTGGGATTGTTTCCGGGGCGCGACCTATCCGGCACAGCAGGACGGCGAGGTGTCCTTTGAGGATGTGGAACGGGCGTTTTATCTGAACCGCTACTCGGATTATCTGGACGGGCAGCATGAGCGGAACGCGAAACGCCGACACTCTGAGCGTGACCGGAGCGTGGATGATCTGCTGGGGGATAAACGCTTCTGCCCGGAGGAGACCATTTACCAGATCGGGACGATGGAGGATTCCGTTCCCCCGGATGTGCTTCTGGAGATTGTCGGGGAATTTATGGTGGAGATGGATCGGCGGTTTGGGGAGCACGTCCATGTGATCGATTGGGCGCTCCATCTGGACGAGGCCACGCCCCATATCCATGAACGCCACGTTTTCGACTATGTGAACCGATACGGCGAGGTTGAACCAAAACAGGAAAAGGCGCTGGAGGCGCTCGGCTTTGAACTGCCCGACCCCGAGAAAAAACAGGGGCGCACCAACAACCGCAAGATGGTTTTTGACGCCGCCTGCCGTGTGATGCTTTTCGACATCTGCAAAAAGCATGGCCTGACGCTGGAGGAAGAACCTGACCCCGGCAACCGGGGACGCAGCTATCTGGAGAAGAACGACTATATTATTCGGAAGCAGAAAAAGGTGATCGAGGAACAATCAGCGGCGATTGAGGAAAAATCGCAGGAGCTGGAATCTGTCTCCCTCCGGCTGGAAGATGCCGAAGCGTTGATTGATGAAGTTACGGAGATCGCCTATGACAAGGCGGTGGAGCTTGTGACCGATGCTGTCCGGGCAGAGACACAGCTCCGGGATGAAAAGGCCATTGCCGATTACAAGGAGTGGTGCCTGTCCCCGGAGCGGAGCTATAACCAAACGCAGAAAAACCTGATCGCCAAAGTCTTGGGGAAGGCGCAGGAGCTGATCCGCAAATCGGCGCAGAAGGTGCTGGACAGGGTGCGGGCGGTTTTGAAAAAGCCGGAGGTCAGGACTGCCGCCACAGCAGAAATCAGAAAACAGGCGCGGGAATCCATTCTGGCAAGGCTGAAACAGGATCGGGCTGGGATTGCGAGACGGGATGCGGAACGTCAGGCTGCTCCCCACAAGAAGCACGATGTGGATCGGTAAAGACGGCGGTGGGAATTTCGGCAGCTGCTGCCGAAATTCCCGCTGTCACGTTTTTTGAATCGGGGCTGTCATGCAATCAGCCTGTTTTTTTCAGATTTCCCCATAACCCATACAGAGGGACGCGCAAAACCTCCCTACTACGATTTGAAAGAAGGTGCGAACACTGACACAGGAAATTTATCACGAGGGCTGCCCGGACTGGTTTGACGGGGAACGCATTGACGAGATGATGTTCTGCCAGGACTTCCTGACAAAACACCCTATGAAGTGCGTCCGTGACCGGCTGTTCACCGTGGACGGCGCGGTGGAGGACGAGCGGCAGGTCGGCCAGCTTATTCTGCGGGAGATCAGCGGCTATGTGACCACCGGCCTTGCCAAGCGGGTGGCCAATCTGCTGGCAAGCGTCAAGCTGCTGGCCTACTCGCCGCCGCTCCCCATTGAGACAGACCGCATCCATGTTGCCAACGGGACTTACTTCGTGGACGGGCGGTTCTCCCCGGAGAAGGACTTTTGCAGCAACCGGCTGGCCGTTGCCTACCGCCCCGACGCGCCATCGCCGGAGCGGTGGCTTCGGTTCCTGTCGGAGCTGCTCTACCCGGAGGACATCCCCACCTTGCAGGAATACCTGGGCTACTGCCTGCTCCCCACCACCAGAGGCCAGAAGATGCTGATGCTGATCGGCAAGGGCGGCGAGGGAAAGAGCCGGATCGGGCTGGTGATGCGCTCCATCTTTGGGGACAGCATGAACACCACCAGCATCCAGAAGGTGGAGAACAACCGGTTCAGCCACGCCGATCTGGAGGGCAAGCTCCTGATGGTGGACGATGACATGGATATGAGCGCCCTGCCCAAGACCAACTATATCAAATCTATCGTGACCTCGGAATGCAAAATGGACATGGAGCGCAAGGGCGTCCAGAGCTACCAGAGCCAGCTCTATGTGCGGTTCCTCTGCTTCGGCAACGGGGCCCTGACCGCCCTCCATGACCGGTCCGACGGCTTCTTCCGCCGCCAGATCGTGCTGACGACAAAGGACAAACCGGCAGGAAGGGCGGACGACCCGTTCCTGTCGGACAAGCTGATTGCGGAACGGGAGGGCATCTTCCTCTGGTGTCTGGAGGGGCTTCGCCGCCTGCTGGCAAACAACTACCGCTTCACCATCAGCGACCGGGCCAGAGAGAACATCTCCGTCGTGGTCATGGAGGCCAACAACATCGTGGACTTCCTGACATCAACCGGCTATGTTCAGTTCAAGGCGGACGGCGAGGCCGCTACCCGTGACCTCTACGCCGCCTATAAGGTCTGGTGCGAGGACAACGCGGAGAACCCGCTTTCACCCAAGAGCTTCTCCGGCTTCCTCGCCCAGAACGCCGACGCCTATCGGCTGGAGGCCACCAACAACGTGTATATCGGCAGCGGCAAGAGGTGCCGGGGCTATGTGGGCATCCAGGTCCTGGCAAGACCGATGGCGTTATGAAAAGAGAAATGGAATCATCCGTACATGCGTACACGGGTACACAGAGCGCGGTACGGATGTACGGACGTACAGATGAAATTTAAGTCCTGTTTATTTTATCCTCCGGCGTTGGAGAGGCTCAAAACCGGGGACGGAAAATCGGGGCTTGTGCTTTCCGTGAAAAAGTTCGCCGCAGGGCATACCGGCTGCACCCTTTCGTGATTTACGGAATTGTGCAGCCGGTTTCTTATCTGGCGATCATCCATGCTGTTCCGGCTGTAATCACACGGAACGGTGAAACCGATCCCTGCCGGTTATGGACAGGACATCGCCTGAGAAAATCTGAGCGGCTGTACGCGCCGCTTTGAATTTCATCCGGCAGCAACGCCAGTTCGCTGACCGGGAAACAGACTATATCAGAAAGTGAGGCATGAAAACAATGAAATCCAATTTGAGGAACGAGATCAGGGCGTACATCGTGCGCCAAGGCATGACCATGCAGGAGGTTGTTGACCTTCTCTCTGACGAGTACGGATGGAGCGGCAGCGTGTCCAACCTTTCAAACAAGCTCCAGCGGGAATCCCTGCGGTATACGGAGGCTGTGCAGCTTGCCAACGCGCTGGGCTACGACATCCAATGGGTCAGGAGGAAAGACGGTTGATACAGGAAACAACAAATCTTATAAATGACGGAGGTACTATGGAGAAAAATTTTGAGCTGCTGACATTTGAGGAACTTCTGAAGCTGCCCATCGACATTGAGAGCTGCTTCGACCCCATCTTCGACCCGCCTTTGTATATGCTGGAGGAATGGCGGAGGATGCGGGAAAAGGAAAACCCGTTCCACGGCTACGTGGAGCGGAAGATCGGCAACACATGGTATGTGATTGAGACGGAGTGCGTCGGGAATGAGCCGCTTGCGGGCAAGGTGAGGCGGCTCATTTTTTCGGATAAGGAGGCGGTCTGATGGTGACAAACGAAAAAAGTTATGTTAATATGGAGCCATGCACTATGGGACTGTCAGCTGACCAACACGTAAAGGAGGACGTTATGTTGGATCAGCAAAAAATCACCATTCTGTACTGCCGCCTCAGTAACGAGGATGCGATGGATGGGGAGTCGAATTCGATACAGAACCAAAGGGAGCTATTAACCAGATACGCTCAGGATCATGGCTACACAAACATCAAAGTGCTGGTGGACGACGGTTATACGGGTACAAACTTCAACCGCCCAGCCGTCAAGGAAGGGTTGGAGCTTGTCAAGCAAGGAGAAGTGGGCTGTTGGATCGTAAAGGATATGTCCAGATTTGGCAGGGATTACCTGACTGTCGGGCAGTACACAGAAATCATTTTTCCCAGCTACGACGTGCGCTTCATCGCCGTCAATGACGGTGTGGACAGCAACCGGGGCGACAACGAGGGCATCACCGCGATAAGAAATTTATTCAACGAGTGGTATCCACGGGATACCAGCAAGAAGGTACGGGTCAGCCTGCGGCAGCGAGGCACCAGCGGCAAGCACATGGGCAAGCCGCCCTATGGCTACCGCCGCGACCCGGAGGACAAGGAACAGTGGATACCGGACGAGGACGCCGCGCCGGTGGTGAAGCGGATCTTTGACCTGACCGTCGCGGGGAAAGGCCCCAGCCAGATTGCCCGCATACTGGAGCGGGACGGAGTGCTGACCGCGAGGGCGCTGTACGCCAAGCGGAAGGGAAAGCCGCTGCCCGACCAGCCGTACCATTGGGGCGAGCAGTCCATTGTCGGGATTCTGGAGCGGATGGAGTACACCGGCTGCGTCTGCAACTTCAAGACCTATTCCAAGTCCTACAAGCTGAAGAAGCGTATCCCCAACAAACAGGAAGATATGTTCATTCTGCCGGATACGCAGGAGGCTATCGTATCGCGGGAGCAATGGGACAGGGTGCAGGAGCTGCGGCAGAACAAACGCCGCCCCACGAAAGCGGAACGGCAGGGATTTTTCGCCGGGCTGCTCTACTGCGCGGACTGCGGGAGCAAGCTGCACTTCGCCACAAGCAAGAGCTTTGAGGGAAAGCAGGACCACTATGTATGCGCAAAGTACAAGAGTGGCCGCGGCACCTGTTCGGCGCACTATATCCGGGAAGAAGTGCTGCGGGACGCCGTGCTGGAGCGTATCCGCGCCGTCAACGAGTATATCCGGGAGGATGCCGAGAGCTTTCAGGAGGAATGGCTCCAATGCCGCCGCGCCGATCAGGAGCGGGGCATCCGTGAGGATAAGAAGCGACTGGCACAGGCGAAGAAACGCCTTGCAGACCTCGATGTGCTAATCTCCCGCTGCTATGAGGATTCCGTTCTCGGAAACCTGAGCATGGAGCGGTACAAGAAAATGTCGGCGGACTATGAGGCGGAGCAGGAACGGTTAAAGCTCGAAATTGAAGTTACGGAAGAATGGGTGCAGCAACAGGAGGAAATGGATACCAACCTCGACAGCTTTATCGCGCTGACGGAAAAATATGTGGACGTGCCGGAGCTGACGCAGACGATTGTGAATGAGTATATCAAGAAGATCGTCGTCTTTCCCCCGGACAAGTCCGACGGCAAGCGCAGGCAGAAGATAAAGATTTACTTCAACTTTCTGGACGAGTTTGAAATCCCCGCTCTTGAGCAGTCTGTCACCCTTGAACAGACCTACGGACGCAGAAAGACGGCGTGACACATCGTCACGCCGCCCTCTGCGGCAAAATAGTTACTTGTCACTATTAGTCCTTGATTTTACGTGGTTTTCACGGTTCCAATTTGATGCCGGCAGCGGGACTTGAACCCGCACGCGGTTACCCGCAACAGATTTTGAGTCTGCATCGTCTGCCATTCCGACACGCCGGCTTACAACGCTGATTATTTTATCACAGGATACATATTTTGGCAAGTGTTTTTTGAAAACCTTTGCCATTTTTCTTCAATATTTACTTCAACGTCCATGTGGCCGGACGGCTGGCAAAAGACTGTTAAGGCAGGTATCTGCCCGCCCTTAACAGTCCCTCCGGCCTGTTGTCTTATCTGATTGCCTGCTGGCCGCTGGCCTTATATATTTCGTACCATTCATAGTGCTCCAGACGGATATCCAGGGCCTTAATGGCCGTATCCAGCCTGTCCAGCCTGTTGCTTCCTGAGATAGGGACCGCCCCTGCCGGATGATACATAATCCACGCGTATATGATGGCAGACGGGTCCACGTCATGCTTCTCGGCGATTATGTTTATGGTTTTCATGGCTGCGGCGCACAGACTGTCGCTGGCGTCAAACATTCTTCCCCCTGCCAGAGGCGACCATATCATGGGATGGATTCCGGATGCAGTCAGGTCATCCATCATTCCGGAATTAAAATGTTCAAAGCACACCGGGTTCCACTCAATCTGGTTCGTTACCAGCTGCCCGTTTACAGCTTTGTTAAGACCGTTGAATTTATGAGGGTCAAAGTTGGAGACGCCCATCTCCCCGATTTTTCCTTCCTGCTTAAGCTCTGTCAATGCCTTCGCCGTGGACTCAAAATCAATGCAGGGGTCCTCCCTGTGAATCAGATACAGGTCCAGATGGTCTGTGTGAAGCCGCTTCAGGCTCTCCTCACAGGACTGTTTTACCCTATCATATCTTGTATCATAATATCCAAATCCGCCCTCTTTGAAAATGCCGGTTTTTGATACCAGCTGGATTTTGTTCCTAATGGAGCGATCCTGTTCAAAAGCCTGCCCCATCAGCGTTTCACAGAGCGTGTCTCCGTAGATTTCCGCTGTGTCAAAGGTGGTGACCCCTCTCTCAATGCATTCATTCATGAATCGGGCCAGTTCTTCTGCGGACCAATTCCAGCCATCCAGCCTCCAGAATCCCTGAACCACGGCTGACAATGACAGCCCTTCTGACAATTTAACTTTTTTCACCTTGTTCCTCCTGTTAAGAATTTTTTCTCATATCCAGAGCCACTGCACTGCATATGATAAGTCCCTTTACAATCAGCTGCCAGTTGGAGTTAACGCCTATATAGGCAAGTCCATAGCTGATGAAGGTAAAAATCAGCACACCGATGATGACGCCGGATACCTTTCCCACTCCTCCGCTCAGAGATACGCCTCCCACCACACAGGAGGATATGGCATCAAATTCATATGCATTTCCATAGGCCGAGTTGGCGCCTCCGGTCCTGGCCACTTCCAGGATACCGGCCAGCCCCACAAACATGGATTCAATGATAAACACGGCGATGATCACCTTGCCGACATTGATGCCGGATACCTTGGCTGCTTCCGGGTTGCCTCCCACGATATATATGTTCTTCCCGAACACGGTCTTGTTGAGCAGAAACCATACCCCCACAATGGCAATGATGGCGATGACCACCAAAAAGGAAATCTGGCCAAATACCTTAAAGCTGCTGAGCACGGTCAGAGCATCCCTTATGCCTCCGATGGGCTGGGAATTGTTGGGCTTCTTTGCAAAGTACAGACAGTTAATGCCGTAAATAATGGTGCTCATGCCGAATGTGGCGATAAAAGGCGCCATCTTAAGCTTTGCAATCATAAAGCCGTTGACAGCTCCAATCACGGCAACCAGGGCCAGCGTCATGATAACCGGAATGATGATGGGAAGTTCAGGCAGGCCCGGCCAGAACTTGTTGGAGTAGTCGGCCATCTGGGACAGGGACGCCACCATGACGGCTGCCAGGCCCACCTGACGGCCGCCGGAAAGGTCTGTTCCGCCTAAGAGCAGGGCAAACATCAGACCCAGCGCACATATCATTTTAACGGCAGACTGGGTCAATATGTCTGTCAATACTCTTATCTGCAGAAAAGAAGGTTCGATTATGATGATTCCTATAATCATGAATACCAGCACGATGATAAGAGCTTTATCCATCATGATATTTTTTATGTCTTTTGCTGTCAACTCCTTTATTTTCATACTGACACTCCTTCTTTCGTTTTATCATCAAACTGGGTGGCATACCTCATCACCTCAATCTGGGTAGCCTCCTTCTTGCCAAGGATACCTGTCTGCTTTCCGGCGCACATAATCATGATACGGTCCGACATTCCCAACAACTCCGGCATCTCAGAGGAAACCATAATGATCGCCTTTCCCTTTTTTACCAAATCCTGCATGATCCTGTAAATCTCATATTTAGCGCCCACATCCACGCCCCTGGTAGGTTCGTCCAGCATAATGACATCGCAGTTTGCCAGCAGCCATCTGCCAATCAGCACCTTCTGCTGATTCCCTCCCGACAGGTTCTTGATAAGCGTTTTTGTCCCAGCCATGCGGACATCCAGATCCGTGCACACCTTGTCAACACTGGGGGACAGTTTTTTCGTATGGATGTATCCAAGGACATTGCCTGTCAGTTTCTTATAGGCAACCGCCAGGGTGTTATCCCAGACTGACAGCATGGGAATGATTCCCGTTGCCCTGCGCTCTTCCGTCAGAAGGGCGAATCCGTTTCGTATGGCATCCTGAGGCGAATGGTTGACCACTGTTTTTCCATTGACAGTCAGTTCCCCGCTTGCGATTCTGCGCAGGCCGAATATGGCTTCTATCAGCTCTGTCCTCTGTGCCCCCACCAGTCCGCCTATGCCCAGTATCTCTCCCTTATGCAGGTCGAAGGATACGTTTTTAAAGGAACGCGGGTCTGCGCTGGTAAAGTTCTCTACCCGCAGCATCACCTCATCTGTTCTCACGTCCCCGCACACAGGAAAACGCTCATCCATCTTTCTTCCCACCATCTGCCCGATTAACTGGTCTATGGTAATGTCCTTTATATCCCATGTGCCAATGTACTGGCCGTCCCTCATCACCGTTATCTCGTCCGCTATCTCAAATATCTCCTCCAGCTTGTGGGATATATAGATAATGGAGCGCCCTTCCTTCCTAAGCTTGCCAATGATTTTGAAAAGGTGCTGTGTCTCCGCCACGGTCAGCGAGGAAGTGGGCTCGTCCATAATGATGATTTTTGCATTATATGAAACAGCCTTTGCTATCTCAATTGCCTGCATCTGTGAAACGGAGAGATTCTTTGCAAAGGTTGTCACGTCTATATCAAAATCCAAATCCCGAAGCAGGTTCCTGGTCTTTTCCATCATCTGGTTTTCATCCACCACAATGCCTTTTGTCTGGAACCTGCCCGCCCATATATTGTCCACCACATTCCGGCAAGGAACCGGGTTCAGCTCCTGGTGAATCATGGAAATGCCGCTTTTCAGCGCATCGTTAGGGTCTTTGATATCCATGACCTGTCTCGATTTCAATGGTCCCGCTGTCCGGATGATACAGGCCGAACAGACACTTCATCAAAGTGGATTTGCCGGCCCCGTTCTCGCCAATCAACGCATGTACACTTCCAGGCTTCACCGCAAGCTTAATATTGTCAAGAGCTTTTACTCCGGGGAAGGATTTAGACATATTTGATATCTTCAGTCTGTACTCTTCCATCTGCTTCCTCCAGATTCCTTATTCGGATTGGGCCACTGCCAGCATATCCTCCAGGGTTGCGCTTAAATTGCTTTCATCCACAATCACATACGGTACCCATACATACTTTCCATCAACCGTGCAGTCCACGCCTGCCACGTCCTCTGTGATTTCCGTTCCTGCATGTACTGCCTTAATCACATTGATGATGGCGTCAGACTGGCTCTTTCTGTCATTCAGCACAGTGCCCAGAAGGGAACCTGCCTTCATTGCCTCCAGGGCGTCAATATTGGCATCGATACCCACGATTGGTACAAACTTTTCAGCATCCCCTGAATTGTAGCCATTGTTGATACATGCCTGTACAGCGCCCATGGCCATGGAATCATTGTTGCAGAGGACGCCTTCAATCCCGTCGATTCCGTAAGCGGTAATCCATGCATTCATCTTGTCCAGCGCCTGAGCCTGGTCCCAGTTGGCGGTATCACAGGCAAGAATCTCATAATCGATTCCGTTCTTTTCCAGGGTCTCTTTATACGCATCCGTGCGCAGCGTCACATCCTGCTGTCCGATTTCACCCTGCAGGATGACCAGCTGAAGTTTGCCGTCCCCGTTTTTATCCGCAATGTCTTTTTTGTCATTCCAGTAGTTAATCAGCGCCTGGGCGCACATTTCCCCTGACTGCTTGGCCTGGGCTCCCACATACCAGATGTTGTCGTACCGTTTCATGGTATCTTCCATGGGCTCCATGTTGAAGAATACAGCCGGCACACCGTCGGCATCGCATTTCTTCATCATATTCTCAATGCTCTCCCTGTCAGGCGCGCATATGGCAACCACATCCGTCTTTTTGCTCAGGGCCACCTCTAATTTGGAATTGGCCGTGGATACGTCATTTGCAGCGTCCTGCATATCCAGGGTGATACCGCCCAGCTTCTCAGCCTCATTCTGCATGATAATGCGGAATCCGCTCTGGAACTGGTCGTCAAAGGCCCTCCAGATAACCGTGGCCTTCATCTCTGCCTGGGCCTCTCCCTGCTGGGCTGTGCTCTCTGTATTCCCGGCTGCTTCACTGCCTGAAGGCGCAGCCACCTTAGTCTCCCCCTGACCCCCGGAGCAAGCCGTTAATGTTCCCATCATCACTGCTGCTGTCAACCCACATACGATTCTGTTCATGCTTTTCTTCATAAGTCTTCTTCTCCTTTTTGATATATTAATCCATCAGTGCAAATTCTCTCATTTTCCCCTTAATGAACTCTCTGGCGCAGGCCTGTGAATTGACAAACATGCCCGTGTTATACTTGAAGTCCGGCTTCTGCTTCATATCCTCAAAGGAATTGGCAACCGCAATCAATACATCTGTGGCAATATTGATTTTCCTGATGCCGTTGCGGATTGCCTCCTGCACCTGCTCCTTGGGTGTTCCCGAACCGCCGTGAAGTACAATAGGAACGTCCACCACATCGTGTATCTTTTTAAGCCTTTCAATGTTCAGATGGGGAGCCGCCACATATACGCCGTGCTGCGTCCCGATGCTGACAGCGATGCAGTCAATGCCTGTGCGCTCCACAAATTCCCTTGCCTGCTCCGGGTCTGTCTGGGCAGATTCAGGGTCACCTTCCACCTTAAAGTTTCCTTCCTCTCCCACCAGCTTGCCCAGCTCTCCTTCCACCGTAATTCCGTAACAGTGGGCATAATCAACTACCTTTTTGGTCAGGGCCACGTTTTCCTCAAACGGCAGGGATGAGCCGTCAATCATGACAGAGGAGTATCCGGCCTGTATGGCCTGTACGCATTCCTCATATGTACGGCAGTGGTCCAGATGAAGGGCAACAGGTACGTTACAGCCAGCTGCCTTCATGGCTCTTTTAACGGTATCAACAGTCCCCTCAAAACCGCCCATCAAATCGCAGCAGTCCGTACCCGTGATAAAGATTACCGGAATATCCAACTCCGTACCTGCCTGGATTGCTGCCAAAGCAGTTTCATAGGATACAGTCACATATGCACCATAGGCAATGTTCCTCTCCTCAGCCATCTCCAAAATGTCTTTCATCGGTGATAATTTCATAAGCCTTTTCTCCTTTTATTTTTGATTTTTATGGTGATTGTATAAATACAACTCGTCTTCATAGGGCAGTATGCCGCCGGCCGCCCCCATATGCTGGACACTGTGGGAAGCAACTGAACATCCGAATCCCGCACTTTCAAAAAATGACAGTCCGCTCACCAGACCGGCCATCAGCCCGGCCATAAAGGAATCGCCTGCCCCCGTGGTATCCACGGCCCGAATTCCTTTCGGACATTCTATATACCTCTCCTCGGAAAAATCCGTGACATAGCATCCCTTTGAACCAAGCTTGATTCCAAAATATGTAAGACCCATAGGCTTAAGGGCGCTGCTGATTTCCGGGATCTCCCGGCATCCGGTTATGGCCGATGCCTCCTCGTAGCTTGGGAAAAAAACATCTGTATAGGGCAGGACCTCCTTAAACATATTCATCCAGCAATTGCAGACTGCCCTCTGGTTAAAGGCCGCATCCATGACCGTCATCCTGCCATGTGCCTTGGCCCGTCTCAGGAGCCTGGCAAGGCCTCCCTGGTTCATCCGGTTAAAGCTGCATGCAGAACCAATGTAGACCATATCCGCTCTCTCAATGGCTTTCTCCGGCAGGTCCCTGTCATCCACCTGGTCAAAAATCGATACATCTGACAGGAAATGCCTCTCCCCATTTTCCTCAATCAGCGCAAAACTGGATGCCGTAGCATAAACCGGATCCGTTACCACATGGGAAACATCAATTCCCAGTTTCCTGCATTGGTCCAGAATAAACCTTCCATTCAGGTCATCTCCCACCCGTCCCGCCATTACGGCAGGAATGCCCAGGCGTGACAGTCCGATGGCTGTGTTAAGCGCGTCCCCGCCGCAGGCCTGTACTGGTTTCTCTATCATGGTGCAGTCCCTGCTTAATACATCCCGGTCCACTGGCCTTAAAAGGGTATCGCACACCATCATTCCAAAACTAAGCACCACCTTTTAAACCACCCCTCCTTCATCCATATGTCCGTACATACATATAATTGCACAATGTCTTATATTTGTCAAGTACTTATGGTAAAATTATAATAAAATGTTATTTTTTCAAATTTTCCCTTGCATTTTCCACAACATGCTTTACAATATAATTGATGTTTCGTTTGTACATACATATGTATCTAAACTGAAAGGATTTTAAATTATGACCATGTTTACCAAAGAAATAAATAAAGATGTGCCCATCCCCCTTTATTACCAGTTGAAAAATATCATCAAAACAGACATTGAGAACGGAACTTTAAAGACAGGGGATACCATCCCCACTGAAATGGAAATCATGAGCCACTACAACATCAGTCGTTTTACGGTGCGCCAGGCCATCTCAGAGCTGGTAAATGAAGGTTACCTGGTCAGGAAAACCAGCAAAGGCACCTTTGTCACGGAGCCTAATAAAAAGACCAGCTTCATCAAGTCCTTTGAACCATTCCACCAGCAAATCCAGGAGCTGGGCAAGACACCCCATACAGAGCTGTTAGACATGTCCGTCATGACGCCGGACGATCGGATCAGGGAACTTCTGTGTCTTGGAGCCAATGACAAGGTCATCTCCCTGTTCAGACGGCGTTTTGCGGATGCAACGCCTGTGGTGACAATCCAGAACTACCTTCCCTACAACCTCTGTCACTTTGTGCTGAGCCATGACTTTAAGGACGTTTCACTGTATAATCTCTTTATGTCACGTCCGGAAACCTGCATTGATAACACCCGCACCATTGTTTCCGCCGAGACAGCCACCCCTGAGGATGTTAAGCTGCTGGAGGTAAAGCCCGGCAGTCCCATGCTTTGTTTCAGTAACATTTCCACCACCAGCGACGGAACCATAATTGACTATGCCTATGCCCATTACCGTGGGGATATGAATAAGTTTGAAATTAACGAAAGCCCCAAATAATCCGTCTGCCATATCGCCACATAAAAACAGCGGGACCGGAATGCATATCATCCGGTCCCGCTGCTGCGCTTTCCCTATTCACCTTTCCCAAACACAGAAGCAATCTTAATATCCAGCTTCCCGCACCACTCCCTAAGCACATCCTCCTTGCAGAAGGACACGGAAAAATCCTCCAGTTCAAGGTCCAGAGGTATGTCTGTCTTAATGGTGGCCAATTCCTTAGACAGCCTGGCGGCTGCTTCCCCGCACAGTTCCCCTTCCTCCCCTGTTTTGGTCAGGGATTTGTAGGGGGAACGGCTGATTCCCAGGCTGTTCTTCCAGAAGTCCTGCAGCTTTTTAAGCTGCTTCTTATCCTGCTCCGCCTCATGTATCACCTCATAAATATTCTCCACGGTGCCGTATTCACCCAGCAAAAGAGGGGCCGCGCTGGCAACGCCCCTGACTCCCGGGATATTGTCCGAGGTGTCGCCCCGGATTCCCTTCAGGTCCGTAATCTGCTCCGGCCACACTCCCTCCTCGGAATACACGGTCTCAGCCGTAAACTCAAAGGTCTTTTCCGGCAGGTTCACCGATGCCTTATCCAGGCCGTAAAGCCCGTAATACTTGTCGTAGAGCTCCTCCGTCTTCTCCTGTCTGGCCTGGACCATCCAGGCCCTTACATTGTACTCATCGCTCACAAGCTGCAGATAATCATGGTCCTTGGTCATCACCACCATGGGTACCTGCTCCCTGAATTTATGGACAAGGCTTCCAGCATAGTCATCCGCCTCATACCGGTCGCTGTAGAGCACCTTAAAGCCTGCTTCCTCCAGAATCCGCTCCATCAGCACGAACTGCTGCTTAAGGGGCTCCGGTGTTCTGCTTCTGGTACCCTTATACTCAGGATACAGTTCCCTGCGGAAGGTATCCCTTGTCTTGTCAAACACAAATGCCACGTAGGCCGGCTGCTGCTTTTTCAGCAGGGAAGCAACGGCCTTCAGTACCCCCATGATGCCGTTGGTATAGGTCCCGTCTGATGCGTGGAGTATTTTTCCGTAATGCTTTTCCTTCTCCTCGTCGGTCTTGGCGAACATGATTTCCCTGGGTAACACTGCATAGTAACAGGTTGACAGCAGGGATGAGCCGTCAACAATCACGAATTTTCTTTCTGACATCCTGATTCCATCTCTTTCTTACGTATTCTGTCATTGTGCGGGGCATTATCCTTACCTGCGGTGATGCCTGTCCCAGATTCCGGCAAACAGCAGGGCGGCTACAATGAATACCAGCACTATCAATCGTTCCGTCTGTCCCATATGGCTCCTCCTTCCGGAGACACGACTGTAACGGGAAGTCACAGTTTCCTCAAAACAGTATCATACACCAGTTTTGTCCTGGCGTCAAAGAGAACCCACAGAATCTGTTCCAGTTCACCCGGATGCTCTGCCACAAATTTCCTGGCAGTTCCTATGGCGGTTTCTGCTGCCAGCTCCACCGGGAAATGGTATATGCCGGTGGAGACAGAGGGAAACGCAATCCGCTTCACCCCATTTTCCAGGGCCAGCAAAAGGGAATTCCTGTAGCAGGAGGAAAGCTTCTCCTGCTCACCGCATGTCCCGCCGTTCCACACAGGACCCACGGTGTGGATGATGTACCGGCATTCCAGGTTGTAAGCCTTTGTAATCTTGGCCTGTCCTGTCTTACATCCGCCTAACATCCTGCATTCATGCAGCAGTTCCTTTCCCGCGGCCCTGTGGATTGCCCCGTCCACCCCTCCTCCTCCAAGGAGGGATGAGTTGGCCGCATTGACAATTGCATCCATTCCGGTTATCTTCGTTATATCACCTAATACAGTACCTATGACTGTGTTGTTTTCATTCTTCATAGCTGGCCTCCTCTGATTTCTTTCCTTTAATTATACCATATAACCCCTCAGTCCTGACAGCAGTAATTCACCGATTTTCCCCGCCCCGCTGTCAGCCGCAAAGGTATGGACCAGGCTGGCCTTATCCCTGCCAAGGATGTTCTCCAGCTCTGCAAAGGAAAGCAGGCCTTTGAGATACAGCTTTACGATTTCCATGGGTCCGCTTCCGATTTCCGCCACCAGCTCTAAATGTGTCATGCTTTACCTTCTTTCTGCCTTTTTCAACCTTCCATTAAAAATGCCGGCCTAATAATATATGTAGGCATTTTCCAGAATATTCCTGTTGGCAGCCATATAAATCCTTTGAAATCATGAGAATCTTTCGCTTTCCCTATGGTAAAATTAATCATTCCATTAAAAAAAGTCAGCTTTTTGTAAGAAACATTACGCTTCATTACATTTCACTGACTTTCGTTGCAATTCATCCTGAACTATGGTATATTCACATCAGGTCAGAAATGACGCTAGCCCGGCAGCTTCCACAGCCCCATGTTGTGGAAGCACCGGGCTCCCCCCAAGAATCTTTATCTGAAGAACCCTATCTGAAAAATCTTCATTCGTACCGCTTTTCATCATTCTTCGTATTTCCAGATTTGTACCTCACCAGAATATCCCTCAAACGTACGTTTAATAATATCCTCCACAACATTCCAGTCGCCGCCCGCGCTGCCGCATCCTATCTTATAGGGAAATGCCACTGTTTCGTTTTTGTCCCTGGCTTCCAAAAAGCTCCGGATTTCTCCCATGGCTCTTTCCAATGCATCATAGTCGGTATAGACCATCTTTTTCCTGCCGTAATCATCCTGTCCGTACAGATTGCCAATCAGAAACCAGCGTCCGTCCTTTTCCACAGGCTGGGCAGACACCCGTCCCAGCAGCTTGGAGGTATCCCCGTTTTCCTTTTCAATCCACTGCTTCGTAATCCGTTTATAGGTCTTCTCCACCTCGGGAAACAGCTTCTTAACCTGTCCTGCGATTCCATAGCCGAATGCGCCCTGGCAGTTCACCTGGTGGCACAGAATATCTGCCTTTGAATCAAATATGCTGCCATTGTAATACTGAATCATAAGTTCCTCCTCTATCCTATGTTATCTACTGTATTTCTTATGTTATCTACTGTATTTCTTATGTTATCTACTGTATTTCTTACTCCACATCCACGATTTTTCGCTTCTGTGATTTTCCTGCACAAAACGCACGGTATCTTTCATGATGCTGTCCGCCTGTTTATATCATGTCCCGATTCTCCGTCCGGCCCAGCAGATAGTCCACGGAACAGCCGAAATAGTCCGCCAGCTTTACCAGTGAAACCGCGTTTGGCACGCTCCTTCCGTTTTTCCAGTCGCTGATGTTTCCCATGGATACATCCAGCTCCCTGGATACCTGGCTGGTGCTGCCCTTCCGCCTGATTTCCACAAACAGATTCTTCAAGTCAATCCTGTACTGTACCACATTCCATTCCCCCAATTCCAGTAAAAAGTTGTGTCGAATCTATCATAAATGCCGGGAAGAAAATTGTAAATGAAAATATACACAAAAGTCCTTCAATAATTTGTAAGTATTTCTTCAAATTCCGTCCATGAATATCATGTATAATAGTTACAATTAGGGTATTGCCCGGTATACAAAGGAGGATTGTTATGGATACAAACAAGAAAATATTGATAGGAGCCATTGGCGCTGCCGTTGTCATCGGCGGCGTTGCCATTGGCCTCATACTCAGCAAGACGCCGGAAAAGGCAGACCTGTCCACCATACATACGCAAGCAGCCACGGAAGCTCCCAAGGAGTCCCTTCCCGCCACCACCCAGGCCCCGGAGACTGATGAGACCACAGAGGCCCAGGAGGGCGCTGCTTCCAGTGTTTCCGCTTCCATCGAGACCTATACATCCGGAAAGATATCCATCCAGTATCCTGCGGTGGACCAGCTGGACAGCGCCTCAAAGAAGGACAAAATTAATGAATTGTTAAAGACCAACGCCCTGTCCGTCATAAAGGCCAATGACATCGACGAGGCAAACGATACCCTGGACATCAAGTGCAAGGTGATTTCCGTGGACCGCAAACGTCTCACCGCCACTTACACCGGCACTCTGTCCGCAAAAGGAGCCGCCCATCCGGTTAATCTGTTTTATTCCAACACAGTCAATCTGCTTCAGGCCCAGAACCTGGGACTGGATGATTTTACCGACGCCTACACAATGGCCGGATATGTGCTCAGCGACGATGTGAAGTTTTCAGGCATTTCCTCTGATGTGGAGGCCCAGGTCCTGAGCTACCTCTCTTCCATGGATTTGGATTCCCTGACCGCTGTCTTTAACAGCGCGGATTTCCCTCTGTCGTCAGAGACTCAGTGGCCTGAATCCTTCAGCTATGAAAAACAGGGAACCATCTACTTCTCACTGCCTGTTCCCCATGCCCTGGGAGACTATGTGCTGGTTGCATTTGACCCCACCACCAAATAGTCCTTTTACCGGGATTTGTCTTGTGCCGATTTTAAGACAAGGTCCGGGGTTGATATCATAAGATATTTGATATATAATTATCATTAATTCTAATAGATAAAGGAGCAGCAAAACTTATGGATAACGTAATGGTATTTGACCACCCTTTGATTCAGCACAAGATTTCCATTTTGCGCAATAAAGCCACCGGAACCAATGAATTCCGCGCCCTCATAGAGGAAATTGCCATGCTGATGGGCTATGAGGCCCTCCGTGACCTTCCTCTGGAGGATGTGGAGGTGGAGACACCCATCGAGACATGCATGACTCCCATGATTGCCGGACGCAAGCTGGCCGTAGTTCCGATTCTCAGGGCGGGACTTGGCATGGTAAACGGCATCCTGGCCCTGGTTCCCAGCGCAAAGGTAGGTCATATCGGTTTATACAGGGACGAAGTCACACACGAACCTCATGAATATTACTGCAAGCTTCCAAACCCCATTGAAGAGCGTACCATCATCGTCACAGATCCCATGCTGGCTACTGGCGGATCCGGCGTTTCAGCCGTTGACTTCATCAAGGAACACGGCGGGAAGAAAATCAAATTCATGGCTATCATAGCTGCTCCGGAAGGCCTTAAGCGTCTCCATAACGCCCATCCCGATGTACAGATTTACGTGGGACATCTGGACCGCTGCCTGAATGAGAACGCCTATATCTGCCCCGGACTGGGAGATGCCGGAGACCGTATCTTCGGAACAAAATAACAGGAAATATTACCGGGATATTAAACGCATAAACCGGAAGCCGTTCACTGCATATCGCAAGTCCGGCTTCCGTTTTTTATATGTTCTCTGTCTGTTCCGTCTTTTTATTCTGTCAGTACTGTCTGGCTTATTTTACTACCTTAAGCCCACCCTTTCCCTTCTCAGGTACTTCCTGCTCTGCTTCCACTTCCCTGGCCTCTTTTACAACGATGTTGTCCTGGCCCTTGTAAATGGAGTCAGGGGGAACACATCCACGTACGCTGGACAGCGGGTATACATTGGAATTACGTCCAATGACAGTTCCCGGATTCAGTACGCTGTTGCAGCCAATCTCAGCGTGGTCGCCCAGGATGGCGCCGAATTTCCTGCGTCCTGTCTCCACATCCCCGTCCTCAGCATGAACCTTTACAAGACCCTTGTCAGCCTTCACATTGGAAGTCACTGCGCCGGCTCCCATATGTGCCTTATAGCCCAGGATGGAATCGCCCACATAGTTGAAATGAGGCACCTGCGCCTCGTCAAAGATGATGGAGTTCTTGATTTCACAGGAATTGCCGATGACAACGTGCTGTCCAAGGATAACGCTTCCCCTTAAAAAGGCGCCGTTGCGTATCTGTACCTTTGGTCCGATAATCATAGGTCCGCCCATGGCAGTGGTGGGAGCCATCTGTGCTGTCTTGTGAATCCAGATATTCTTTCCAATCTTCTTGTATTCGTTCTCCGGAAGGCTGGCACCCAGACTTTCGATGAAGCCATTGATGTCACCCAGAACTTCCCATGGATACTCATGGCCCTCAAACAGCTTTTCTGCGATTGTATGGCTTGTGTCTAACAGTTCTTTGATTTTCATCTGTTCCAGTTTCATAAATTAATTCTCCTTTTTTGTTTTATAGAATGCGGCTGCCGCGTCAAAATAACCTCTCATATTGTACTGGTTATTCATGCGGATGACATTGACTGTCCTGCCGGCAACAAAACGATTCAGCTTTTCCATATACTCATCTGAGGTTATGGACCCCTCCGCAACATAGGTGAGTCCCTTTTCCCAGCTGGCTGTCAGCTCCGGATTCAGAAGCTGGCGGATGGACTGGTCCACCACGTCATAGACCATTTCCCCTAAAAGGGATGGCGTAATAACCTGGGTCTTCTTGTTCAGGTTCAGATACTTGATATTAAACAGTTTCTTAAGTATCTCAGCCCTGGTAGCACTGGTGCCTATGCCGCTGCCCTTAATCTGGGCCCGCAGCTCCTCGTCCTCTATGAGCTGGCCCGCATTTTCCATGGCCAGAATCATGGAACCGGAGGTATAGCGCTTGGGAGGCGATGTCTCGCCTTCCTTTATGTTCAGCTCCACCAAAGTAAGTATATCATTTTTTTTCAATTCTGCAAGTATCTGGAGCAATACTGTCCTGTCAACTTTTGGAGAAATGGCGTTTTGGGCACCGTCTTTTGCCTCATCCCTTGCCTCGTCAAAGGACTCCTCCACCCCGTTCTTATTTGCCAGGTTCACATCTGCTACCTTGAGATATCCCGGTTCGGACAGAACCTTAAAATTAGCAAAAAAATGTTCCTTCAGGCGCTCCAGCTCCAGGCTGTATTTCTGATAAACCGCCGGAGGATAAAATATGCTTAAAAACCTTCTGCATATGACCTGATACACCTTTTCAGACAAAGGCGGAAGTCCCCTCAGGTTTCCAAGTCCCTGGCCGGTGGGGACGATGGCATAGTGGTCCGTTATCTGCTTGTCATTGACATAACGTGTCTTGGCAATTCCCTTATAGGAGCCCATATTCAGCACCTCATCCGCAAATGCCGCCATGGGCGCGTAATTCTTAAGGCCGCCGATATTCTTTTGAATCTCTTTGGACACTGCCGTGGACAGGACCCTGGCATCGGTTCTGGGGTAGGTGACCATCTTCTTCTCATACAGCTCCTGCACCACCTTAAGTGTCTCATCCGGGCTGATTTTAAACATCTTGGAACAGTCGTTCTGAAGCTCCGCCAGATTGTAGAGAAGGGGCGGATTCTTGGTCTCCTTTTTCTTCTCCTTGGAGAGCACAGTGGCTGTGAGAGGCGGCTCTTCCGTCAATAAGACTGCCAGCCCCTCTGCCTGCTGCCTGTCCTTAAAGCCGTTGTCCTTATACAGATAGGGGGTTCCGAAATAACGGGAACCTTCCACTGCCTTCCACTCCGCCTCAAAGGGAACCGGCTGGCCGTCCTTGCCTGCCGCCTCAAAGGAGCCAATGACCCTGTAAAAGGGGGTCTTCACAAAACCGCGTATTTCCCGTTCCCTGCGCACAACCATTCCCATGACACAGGTCATGACCCTGCCCACGGACAGAACCGTAAACTTGGTTCCCAGATAATTTGACAGGGCAGGTCCGTATTTGAGGGTCAGCACCCTGGAAAAATTAATTCCCATGAGGTAGTCCTCCTTGGCCCTTAAATAGGCGGAGTCAGACAGGTTGTCATACTCTGTCTCATCTCTGGCCTCGCGGATTCCCCTCAATATCTCTTCCTCTGTCTGGGAGTCAATCCACACCCTTTTCTGCTTCTTATCCTTTACCCCGGCCATCTGGGCCACCAGGCGGTATATGTACTCTCCCTCGCGTCCCGAGTCCGTACACACATAGATGGTATCGATATCGGGCCGGTTCAAAAGACCCTTGACGATTTCAAACTGCTTGGATACATTGCTTATGACTTCGTACTTGAATTCCTTTGGAAGGAATGGCAGTGTCTGAAGGCTCCAGCGCTTAAACTTCATGTCGTAGGCTTCCGGATAACTCATGGTCACCAGATGCCCCACGCACCACGTCACCACTGCCTGCTCAGACTCTATATACCCGTCGCCCCGCCGTCCCCGTATCTTAAGCGCTTCGGCAAACTGCTGGGCCACACTGGGCTTTTCTGCTATGTATAATGATTTTGACATCCAATCCCTCATTTACTTTCTTCATACGCGCCATCCCCCGGATTTGTCCGGCAGATTTCCATGGCGGCAGGGCGCATATTATAATAGTATACCATTAAATTCCCTTTGCCGCAATCAAAAAAACCATGAAGCGCCAACTATGGCAGAACCCTCATGGTTTTCCTGCATAAACTACTATAACGACATTCCAGAGGTGACTTCCATGCCTGGAAGCTGGCAGTATCAGCCTTATCTCACCACATATGATTCATTCATATTTTACAATGCAATCGGGGAACATCCCGATTACTTCTACCGGCCCATAGCCGTGGCAAAACAGGTGGTAAACGGGACCAACTACCGGTTCATGACCATAGCCGAACCGGAGCAGTCAGATCTGACTCCCCATTTTGCCATCGTGGAAATCTATCAGCCCCTTGAAGGCAGGGCCTATGCAACTAAATTTACGCCTGTTTAGCCAAAAATTTATAGACGGTCCTGGTGCTGTACTCGTCCCCTGCTTTCAGTAAGGGGGACGGGAACTGGGGCTTATGGACCGCGTCCGGATAATACTGGGTCTCAAAGCAGAACGCGTGGCGGTAATCATAGCGGGCTCCGCCCTTACCCGGCATCTCATCCTGCAGGAAATTAGCTGTATAAAACTGGATTCCGGGCAGGTCCGTATAGCATTCCAGCACGCGGCCGCTGGCCGGGTCCATGGCCTTTGCAGCCAGGGCCAGTTCTCCTTCTTCCTTATCCAGCACCCAGTTGTGGTCATATCCTTTTCCGAATACAAGGGCCTCAAAATCAGCGCCTATATCCCGTCCAATAGCCTTCATCTCTGTAAAGTCCATGGGAGTGCCTGCCACAGGAGCAATCTCTCCCGTAGGAATGGAGACCTCGTCCGCCGGTGTATAGCGGGACGCGTTAAGCCACACCTCCTGCTTCATCACATCGCCGCTGTCATGTCCTGCCAGGTTAAAATAGCTGTGGTTGGTGAAATTGGCAACCGTATCCTTATCGCAGGCCATATGATAATCCAGCACAAGACTGTCCTCGTCTGTCAGGGTATAGCTCACCGTAATCCTGGCATTGCCCGGATATCCCTGGTCTCCGTCCGGACTCTCCAGATAAAAGTCCAGCCTGCTGCCTGCCTCTGTCTCTGAGGACCTGCAGTCCCAAACCCTGTCGTGGTACAGGTCAGGCCCGCTGTGAAGGTTGTTGGGGCCGTTATTGGCCTCCAGCTTATAATCCTTACCGTCAATGGTGATGACGGCCCCGCCAATCCGGTTGGCATTGCGGCCAATGGGCGCACCGAAGTGGGCAGGATTCCTGCGGTAGCTGTCCAAATCATCGTATCCCAGCACCACATCCGCCATGTTCCCGTCCTTATCAGGCACCACCATGGAGACCCACACGCCTCCCAGAGTGATGAACGAGGCGGATACCCCATTCTTATTGGTCAGTGTATACTTGTAAACCTCTGTACCGTCGGGCATTTTCCCGAATGAATTTTTCTCAATTGCCATGATTTTCTTCACCCCTTCTCCATGCAGTACTAAATATATCCCCTGGCTGTCAAAAGCTCTGCGCAGAGTACGGCTCCGCCTGCCGCTCCTCTTACCGTGTTGTGGGACAAACCGATGAATTTATAATCATACACAGTGTCCTCCCTCAGACGGCCCACGGAAATTCCCATTCCCCTCTCAAAGTCCACGTCTGCCGTTACCTGGGGACGGTTATCCTCCTCAAGGTACTGGATGAACTGTGCCGGGGCGCTGGGAAGCTTAAGCTCCTGGGGAACTCCCTTAAACTCCCTGAGTTTCTGAATCAGCTGTTCCTTTGTCACCTTTTTCCTGAACTTCACAAATACGGCAGCCGTGTGGCCGTTCAGTACCGGTACCCTTACGCACTGGCAGGTGATGACAGGACTTTTTGCCTTGACTATAACGCCGTCCTCAATGGTTCCCCAGAGACGAAGGGGTTCCTGCTCGCTCTTTTCTTCCTCGCCGCCGATATAGGGGATGATGTTGCCTTCCATCTCCGGCCAGTCCTTAAATGTCTTTCCCGCGCCGGAAATAGCCTGATATGTAGTGGCCACCACCTCGTACGGCTCAAATTCCTTCCATGCTGTCAGCACCGGCGCATAGCTCTGGATGGAGCAGTTGGGCTTTACCGCAATAAATCCCCTCTCTGTCCCAAGTCTCTTCTTCTGGAAGGGGATCACGTCAAAATGCTCAGGATTGATCTCCGGCACTACCATGGGAACATCCGGCGTCCAGCGGTGGGCGCTGTTGTTGGATACCACAGGCGTCTCTGTCTTGGCGTATGCCTCCTCGATGGCCTTGATTTCATCCTTTGTCATGTCCACGGCGCTGAATACAAAATCAACTCCCGCCGCAGCCTTCTCCACCTCATTTACATTCATCACAACCAGCTTTTTTACAGCCTCCGGCATGGGGGTAGTCATCTTCCAGCGGTCTCCCACAGCTTCCTCATACGTTTTGCCGGCAGAGCGCGGGCTGGCAGCCACTGTCACTACCTCGAACCACGGATGGTTCTCTAAAAGGGCGATGAAACGCTGCCCTACCATGCCTGTTGCGCCTAATATTCCAACCTTCAGCTTCTTTTCCATAAATCATTCTCCTCATTATCCTGATTTTCCCGCCCTCCGGAACTGTCACTGAACTGTTATGGAACTGTTACATTGAATCCACGGTACGGCGAATCTTTCCCTATCCTATACCAAACAACGGAAAAAATCAAGATTTATTCGCTAGAAAAATACATTTGTGCGTATCACAAAGACATTTCCATTTTTTTGTATGCAACACCACCATTGCATCAGGAAACCAGGGACAATGCCACCTCCATCATCTGGGTAAAGCTGGTCTCCCTTTCCATGGCAGAGGTGGCTTCCCCGGTGACCATGGAATCCGATATGGTCAGCACGGCCAGGGCATTGACACCGGCCGCGGCCGCGTTGGCATAGAGGGCCGCCGCTTCCATCTCCACGGCCAGGACTCCCATGTCCGCCCAGGTCATTCCTCCCTGCACCTGTTTGGGCGGGGCATAGAACATGTCTGAGCTGAGCACATTGCCCACATGGAAGGACAGTCCCCGCTCCCTGGCAGCGGCCACGGCCCGCTCCAACAGGCCGTAGCTGCACACCGGCGAGTAATCGCCCGGCAGTCCGAACAGGCGCACAAAATTGCTGGTGGTGCAGGCCCCCATGGCAAACACCATGTCACGCACATGGACATCCGGCATCAGGGCCCCGGCCGTGCCCACCCGTATCAGGTTCTTACAGCCGTAAAAGTGGATCAGCTCATAGGAATAGATGCCGATGGAGGGACACCCCATCCCGGTGCCCATGACAGATACCGGCCTGCCCTTATAGGTTCCCGTGTATCCAAGCATGTTCCTGGTCCCGTTAAACTGCTTCACATCCTCCAGAAAATGCTCCGCGATATACTTTGCCCTCAGGGGGTCTCCCGGAAGCAGGATTGTCTCGGCGATTTCTCCTTTTTCAGCCCCGATATGGGGCGTGGGTGTATTAGATGATGACATGGCGTATACCTCCTTTTCTACAGCCGCACTTTGCTGCCTTTCCCGTCCCTCTTAGCCAGTTTCAGACGGTTTAAATGGACTTCCTTACCTTTGTAATCCACAATGGGATTCTCACCAATCAGATACAGCTTCTCCAGCTCCTCATTCTTGGACAGCCGGATGCCTCTGACGCCTCTGGATGCCTTTTTTAGCATGGATATTTCCTCCAGGGCAAACCGCAGGAACACGCCTCCTGTTGTCTGGATCACCACCTCGGTCTCGCCCTCCACCGGTATCACGGCCGCCAGTTCATCCCCATCCTGGAGCTTGGTGGCTGCCACCACCCGGTTATTGGTCTCAAATTCCTCCGCAGGCACCTGCTTTACCATGGCCATCCTAGTGGCGAATACAAATATCCTGCCCTTCATGTTCTCCGCGCTGGTCAGGTAAACAATGGTATCCTTGGCGCCGTCGAATTTACTCAGATTTTCAATGGGCGTTCCCTTATCCCTCAGCTTGCCGGCCGGCACATCCATGGCCTTAATCTGGTACAGGCTGCCGCTGGCCGCAAAGAGACAGATTTTGTCCGTGTTCAGACATTTCACCACATGTACCTGCTCATTGTCCACGGTTTCCCGGTTCCGATCATAGGTGGACTTATCTAACAGCTTGCAGTATCCGAACCGGTCCATCACAAAGACCGTCTCCTGGACAGCCACAGCGCTCTCATCGTACACTGCCTCAGGTCCGTCCTCAATCAGGGTGCGCCTGGGGGTGGCGAACTCAGCCTTGATGGCCGCCAGATCTTCCTTGATGACACGGTCCATCTGGACCCTGCTTCCCAGGATTTTCTTATACTCCGCAATCTTCCTTAGGGTTTCCTTGTGCTCCTTTTCCAGGGCCAGGATTTCCAATCCGATTAACTTATAGAGCCGCATTTCCAGAATAGCGGATGCCTGGCGCTCCGTAAAGGAAAGCTTCTTTGCGTCCTCCTCGAAACCCGGCACCTTGAAATGGATGTTGGTAACATCGCCTGTGGTCAGACACGCCCTGGCATCCTTTAAGTTTTTGGATCCCCTCAGGATGGCTATGATCAGGTCAATACAGTCGCAGGCCGCAATAAGTCCTTCCTGTACTTCCTTTTTATCCATTTCCTTCTGGAGAAGGACATTGTATTTGCGCTCCGTGTTCTCATACTGAAAGTTGAGGAAATTTCTCAGGATTCCCTTCAGGTTCAGAGTTTCAGGGCGGCCGTCCGCAATGGCCAGCATATTGACCCCAAAGGTATCCTCCAGCTTTGTCTTCTTATAGAGGATATTTTTTATCTTGTCAATATCCGCATCCTTGCGCAGCTCCAGCACGATGCGGATACCCTCTTTGTTGGACTGGTTGGAGATATCCACCACGTCCGTCAGCTTCTTGCTCTCCACCAGATCGGCCACATCCACCAGAAACTTATTGATTCCGGCGCCAATCATGGTATAGGGAATCTCTGAGATAATCAGCTTATCCTTGTCCGCCTTGCGCTTTCCAAGCTCCACCTCGAACTTGCCCCTGAGCTTGATTTTGCCCATGCCTGTCTCGTAAACTTGCGGCAGCTCGCTCTTATTGGCAATGACGCC
The DNA here is from genome assembly GCF_000424325.1 of [Clostridium] clostridioforme AGR2157. GTDB lineage: Bacteria > Bacillota > Clostridia > Lachnospirales > Lachnospiraceae > Enterocloster > Enterocloster clostridioformis_A. The sequence goes on along the minus strand of NZ_AUJR01000014.1, from coordinate 61,512 downwards.
GCCAGTGGGAAAATCCGGCCCCGGCATAAACTCCATCAGCTCCTGTGTGGTCACCTCCGGATTATCAATATACGCCTGGACCGCGTCCACCACCTCGCCCAGGTTGTGGGGCGGAATGCTTGTGCTCATGCCCACGGCAATGCCCTCCGCCCCGTTAATCAGCAGGTTTGGGACCCTGACGGGAAGCACCTCCGGTTCCTTTTCCGTCTCGTCGTAGTTGGGCACAAAATTCACGGTTTTATCCAGATCCTTTAAATAGACCTCCTCCGCAAACTTCTCCAGACGCGCCTCCGTATAACGCATGGCGGCTGCCCCGTCTCCTTCTATGGAGCCGAAGTTGCCGTGTCCGTCCACCAGGGCCATGCCCTTCTTGAAATTCTGGCTCATGACCACCAATGTCTCGTAAATGGAGCTGTCGCCGTGGGGATGGTACTTACCCATGGTATCGCCCACGATACGCGCCGATTTCCTGTGGGGCTTATCGTGGTCCAGATGGAGCTCCCTCATATCATAGAGGACCCGGCGCTGTACCGGTTTTAAGCCGTCCCTCGCATCAGGGATAGCCCTTGCAGTGATGACGCTCATGGAATAGTTCATGTAGCTTCTCTGCATTTCCTCACTGTATTCAGTCCGTAATATCTTTTCAGCCATGTTCTAATTGTCTCCTGTCTATGCGTCAATCTCCGCCTCGTCCGCGTGCTCATAAATGAACTGGCGGCGCGGTCCCACCTCGGTGCCCATGAGCATCTCTGTTATCTCCGTAGCCATCCTTGCATCCTCTATCTCCACCCGCTTAAGAACCCGGCGCTCCGGGTCCAGAGTGGTCTCCCACAGCTGTTCCGCGTCCATCTCACCCAGACCTTTATAGCGCTGCAGCGTAAAGTCGCCGGTATGGGTCTTCCTGTAACGCTCCAGCTCCTTTTCATCGTACAGATACTGTTCCTCCCCCCGCTTAGGGATCACCTTAAACAGGGGCGGCATGGCAATATACACATGACCGTCATAAATCAGTTCCGGCATAAAGCGGTAAAGGAAGGTGAGAAGCAGGGTGTCGATGTGGCTGCCGTCCACATCGGCATCGGTCATCAGGATGATTTTGTCATAGCGCAGCTTGGTGATGTCAAAGTCATTGCCGTATCCTTCTGAGAAACCGCAGCCAAAGGTATTGATCATGGTCTTGATTTCCGCATTGGCCAGGACCTTATCCATGGACGCCTTCTCAACGTTGAGGATTTTTCCCCTGATGGGCAGGATGGCCTGGTACTGGCGGTTCCTGGCAGTCTTGGCAGAGCCGCCGGCGGAATCCCCCTCTACAATGAATATCTCACACCTGGAGGCATCCCGGCTCTCGCAGTTTGCCAGCTTACCGTTGCTGTCAAAGGAAAATTTGGACTTGGTCAGCATGTTGGTCTTGGCCTTTTCCTCGGCCCGGCGAATCTTGGCTGATTTTTCCGCACAGCCAATGACTCCCTTTAACACCTCCACATTGCGGTCAAAGTAAAGCTGCAGCTCGTCCCCTGTCACCGTGAAAACGGCCTTGGTAGCGTCGGCGCTGGCCAGCTTTGTCTTTGTCTGTCCCTCAAAGATGGGGTCGGGATGCTTTACCGCGATAACGGCCGTCATGCCGTTCCTGGTATCGGCTCCCGTAAAGTTGGTGTCCTTATCCTTTAAAATGCCGATTTCCCTGGCATAGCTGTTAATCAGCGCCGTGAATTTGGTCTTGAAGCCAGCCAGATGGGTGCCGCCCTCCTGGGTAAAGATGTTGTTGCAGAAGCCCAGTATGTTCTCCTCAAATGTATCCACGAACTGGATGGCGGCCTCCACCTCCACCTTGTCCACGGTCCCTTTAAAGTAAATGGGGTCGTGTACCGGCGTCTTGCCGGAGTTCAGCTCCCGCACATAGGCAACAATGCCCTCCGGCTCATGGAAGGCCACCTTCTCCCCCTCTCCGGGCCGCTTGTTCTCATAATAAAGGGTCAGATTGGGATTTAAGTATGCAGTCTCGTGCAGGCGGCTCTTGAGCCATTCCGCTTTGAAGCGGGTTTTCTCAAATATATCGCCGTCAGGCAGGAAATTGATACAGGTACCGGTCTCCCGCGTCTTTCCAATCACAGGGAGAAGTCCGTTCTCCAGCTTGATGACAGGACGCCCCTTTTCATATTCATCGTGATAGATGAAGCCGTCCCTGTAAACCTTAAGGTCCATATGGGCCGACAGGGCATTAACTACGGAGGAACCCACACCGTGAAGTCCTCCGCTGGTCTTATAAGCGTCGTTATCGAATTTACCGCCTGCATGAAGGGTGGACAGTACGATTCTTGCGGCTGATATGCCCTTTTTGTGAAGCCCGACCGGAATACCGCGTCCGTTATCACGGACCGTACAGGAACCGTCGGCTTCCAATGTCACCCACACACTGCTGCAGAATCCGGCCAGGTGCTCATCCACCGCATTATCAATGATTTCATAAATCAGATGGTTTAACCCCTTGGAGCCCACACCTCCTATATACATACCAGGACGCTTACGGACCGCCTCCAATCCTTCCAGCACCGTAATACTGTCCGCGTTATATTGTTCCTTTGCCATTCTATTCCTCCATATTGCCATGTACAGATGCGTACATATGTTTCGTCTTATAGTATTAAACCATATTTAAATTGTTTTGGCAAGTTCCGGCCATGAGAAATTCCCGTATGCATGCGGATTCCCTTCTGTTTTCGGGATAATACCCGGACCCAATTCATGGAAATACATAGAAATTATTATGGAATTTTACAAAAATAAGAAAATACACTTGAATTTTCCAAAATACATGATATAATATCAGTGTTGTGCAGATGTAGTTCATCGGTAGAACACCAGCTTCCCAAGCTGGGGAGGCGGGTTCGATTCCCGTCATCTGCTCTTAAGGCCTTGCGTGTGCAGGGCTTTTTTGTTGTCCTGAATATGTGTTTTTATCTTCTGCTTTTTTCTTTCCCCAAAACAATAACAGGCCGCCCGGTCCGCTGTGACTGGGTGGCCTGTTATTATTATAATCCTTCTTCTCATTTTTTGCTTTTTCTATTCTTATCCCTCAAGAAATCCGGCTCTTTACAGCACCTTATCCAGAAAGCTCCTGGTCCGTTCCTCCCTGGGATTTCCAAACACTTCATCCGGGGTCCCTTCCTCTACAATGTAGCCGTCATCCATGAACACCACCCGGTCCGCCACCTCCCTGGCAAATCCCATCTCATGGGTAACCACCACCATGGTCATGCCGTCGGCTGCCAGCTGCTTCATGACCTCCAGCACCTCTCCTACCATCTCAGGATCCAGGGCGGATGTGGGCTCGTCAAACAGCATAATGTCCGGATTCATGGCAAGGGAGCGCGCGATGGCCACCCTCTGCTTCTGTCCGCCGGAGAGCTGTCCCGGATAGGCGTCCGCCTTGTCCGCCAGCCCCACGCGGGCCAGCAGCTCAAGGGCCTTCCTGCCGGCTTCCTCTTTTCCCATAAGCTTTAATTCCGTGGGAGCTAACGTAATGTTCTCCTTCACCGTGAGATGAGGGAACAGGTTGAAATGCTGGAACACCATTCCGATGTTTTCCCGCACTTTATTAATGTTGGTGTTAGGGTCGGATATGGGATGGCCGTCCACCACCACATGGCCGGATGTAATCTTCTCAAGTCGGTTCATACACCGCAGAAACGTACTTTTGCCGGAACCGGAGGGGCCTATCATACATACAACTTCCCCCTCTCTTATCTCTATACTGATGTCCTTAAGGACTTCCAGCTTTCCGAAATTCTTTTTCAGGTTATGTACTGAAATCTTATTTTCCATAGGACACTCTCCTCTCCACATACTTGGCAATCCTGGACAGAATCGTGCAGACTACCAGATAAAACAGGGCCACGCAGATCCAGATGGGCATAACCATGGAAGCGGAATTGGCCGCAATAATCTTGCCGTTCTGGGTCAGCTCCCTGGGTCCGATGACAGACACAAGGGATGTGTCCTTCAGGGAGATGATGAACTGGTTGATGATGGAGGGCAGCATGGTCCTGAATGCCTGGGGCAGGATTACCTTGCGCATGGCCTTGCCGTAGGAAAGTCCCAGGCTTCTTGCCGCCTCCATCTGGCCCTTGTCAACAGCCTCGATGCCTCCGCGGATAATTTCCGCCATATAGGCACCAGCGTTAAGGCTCAGGGCCACGCAGCCCGCCGTAAACGCGCCGCCTATATTGCTCCACTGGAAACCATATGGCTTCAGGACGCTTCCCACACCGTACATCATAATCATGACCTGTACCAGCAGGGGCGTGCCACGTATAATGTCAATATAGACATCGGAAATGAGTTTTAATATCTTAAAATCCGAGACCTTGAACAGGCCGAAAATAACACCCAGAACCGTGGCGCAGAGCAGAGATATCACGGTCATCTGCAGGGTGATTCCCAGAGCCTTAAAAAATGATGGGTAATACTGTGTTATGATGTTTACAATCTGCATACTATCATCCTTTTCTAATTATTCGTTGACGTGCGTCATTCCAGGGATATCCTTCCATGCCCATGGAACGTTATAGCCAAATTTAAAGCACTTAAGCAAAACCGCTATGGCCTTAGTGTAATTGCTTTAAATTCATCCATAACCCGCCGGCATTGAAAAGACGGCATTAACGCCGTATGTAAAAGCACCGGCATTGAGGCGCCGGCCCTGCATTCAGCAGGAACCGGCGTCTGGCAGCACTGCCTGGGGTTTTGTCCGGCAGTCCTTATTTTGCAATGTAAGTATTCAATATCTCATCGTATCTGCCGCTTGCCTTGATGTTCTCCAGTCCCTTGTTGAACATCTCCACCAGCTCCGGATTAGCGCCCTTTAAGGTTGCGAAACCATAGGAGGAACCCTTCTCCATGGGTGTGGGAAGTGTGAGGCCCAGTCCCCTGGAGATCTCATAGCCGATAACAGGATAATCCTCAAAGCAGGCAACTGCCTCTCCTGCCAGAACGGCCTGATACATATCAGATGAGCTCTCGTACTGTGTTACCTCAAAACCATACTGCTCCGCAATGGACTCCGCAAAGGTGCAGCCCTCTGTACCAATCTTGGCAGCCACCTTCTGGTCCTTTAACTGGTCATAGGAGGTGATATCGGAATCAGCCAGGACAGCCATGCCTACGCCGGAATCATAGTAGGGCTCTGAGAAGTCATATTTCTGCACCCTCTCATCCGTGATGGACATGCCTGCAATCACGCCGTCGCACTCACCGGCCTCCAGGGCAGTCACTGCCGCGGAGAATCCCACCGGAACAACCTCATATTCAAAGCCCTGGTCCTGGGCAATTGCCTGTAAGATATCCAGGTCAATACCTACCAGCTCTCCCTTCTCATTCTCAAACTCAAAGGGGGCAAAGGTAGTGTCTGTGTTGATGATGTACTTCTTGCCTGAGGCAGCCGCGCTGGTCTCCCCGTCAGCTGCTGTGTCAGCCGCCGTGGTATCTGCTTTTGCCGCAGTCTCTGCTGCCGTTGTGCCGGCTGCTGTAGTCTCCGCCGGCTTGGAGCCGCATCCCGCCACAGTGAATGCCATGATGGCAGCCATGGATAACGCCATAAATTTCTTCATAATTACTTCCTCCTCTACTGTTCTAAATAAAATAAGGGTGACTTTAATACATCCTGTCTCCCTTGACCTGTGATGCGCCTGCATCATTTTAACTACTATATCACAAAGATATGTCAAAGTCAACTTGTTGTGGCAGTTACAATCTAAAAATTGTACCATTTTCACAAAAGCAGGACCGCACTGTCCTTATGCACAATGCGGCCCCTTATATGCCAGACCTTTCCTGCCTTATCTTCGGACCGTATCCCCCTATCTCACAGGAAAACGCTCCACAATCGCGCCTGTATGATAGGCCTCCAAAAGCATTTCAAGGTCTTTAATCTTTGTCTTAAGCTGTTTGCCCACATCCGTGTCTCCCACCAGCTTCCGGCTGGACACACGTTTTACAATGGTGCTCTCCGAGTGTATGTCGCTCTCCTTCTCAATTGCGGCCTCCGTGGACTCAAAGGGCTCGTGGGCCGCCAAAATCAGCCCGTAGGAATTATAGATCAGTGTATATCCTGCGATTCCCGTCTCTTTCTGGTAGGCCCTGGAAAAGCCGCCGTCAATAACCAGCACCTTTCCGCCGCATTTTACAGGATTCTCCCCGTTCTTGGACTTGACCGGCACATGGCCGTTGACAATATGGCCCTCCTGGGGAGACAGGCCGAATTCCTCCAGGATGCGGCCCACCGTATCCTCATCCTCCAGCATGCAGTAATACGGATTCTTTTCCTCCCTGTGTGTCTCCTTGTCCGCCAGAAAATAGCGCTCAAAGGTAGCCATCTTATCCTTGCCGAACAAAGGCGAATCCTGATGAAGCCAGATATACCAGCATATATCCCTGCCCCTTGCCCGCTCCACCGGGTCCACTGCCATGAACGCCTTTCTCACATAACCGTCCAGGCACTCATAGAGGCTTTTTCCCTTATATTTCTGTCCGTATATGTCCACCTCTTTAAAGCTGCCGTCCCTGTTTAAGGGGATACAGCCATGATACAGAAGGTTTCCGTTATATACCTTGTAAAGGCTCCCCTTTGCCAGCAGGAAGCGCATATGCTGCTGAAGCTTTTCACAATTCTGAAACGCGGCCGCAAGGCGTTCCATGATAGCGTTCTCCTCCGCTGTAAGCCTGTAAGGGTCTGCCGGGTCAATGGTGGGAAAATGGCTGTCCAGCATCTCCCGCTCGCCGCCTTCCAGCAGTATGGTCCCCCTGTCCAAATTAATGCGGTGCAGCAGATTCCGGCCATCCAGGCAGAATTCCTGATGTTCCTTTATGATTTGGCCCTCCACCTTGAACTGGATAATGGATATGGCCTTGTGCATCCTGATATTCAGTTCCGTCTCACTGGGGCTGCATGCGTTGGCCCCCTTAAGCTGAAAGCAGGCGCATGGATCGCTTCCATAGGTGTCCAGAGCAAAGGTTGCCAGAGGCAGCAGATTAATGCCGTAACCGTCCTCCAGGATATCCAGATTGCCATATCTGGCACAGATGCGGATTACATTTGCAATACATCCCTTCTGACCGGCAGCCGCACCCATCCACAGCACATCATGGTTCCCCCACTGGATATCCAGGGAATGATAGGTCATCAGCTTGTCCATAATCATGTGGGGCCCCGGACCCCTGTCATATATATCCCCCAGTATATGTAAATGGTCCACAATAAGGCGCTGAATCAGTTCACAGAGAGCCACGATGAACTCCCCTGCCCTTCCTACACGGATAATGGTCTGTATGATGGCATTGTAATAAGACTCCTTGTCCCTCACATCCACCTTTTCCGTAATCAGCTCCTCAATCACATAGGCAAACTCCTGGGGCAGGGCCTTTCGCACCTTGGACCTGGTGTATTTGCTGGCAGCGCGCTTGCTCACCTCGATAAGGCGGTACAGGGTAATCTTGTACCAGTCCTCCTTGTTCTTTACATGTTCCAGTATCTGGGCCATCTTCTCCCTGGGATAATAAATCAGGGTGGCCAGAGTCTGCTTGTCCTGGCTGCTCAGGGTGTTGCCGAACACGTCGTTTACCTTGCGCCGCACAGCCCCCGAACCGTTTCGCAGCACATGGGAAAACGCCTCGTACTCACCGTGGATATCCGTGAGGAAATGTTCCGTCCCCTTGGGCAGGTTCAGGATTGCCTCCAGATTAATCACCTCTGTGGAAGCGGCTGCTATGGTTGGATATAATTCCGCAAGCCGTTCCAGATACCTTGTCTGCATATCACTCATTGCTTTCCTCCCTCAATGCTTATATGTTGTTTTTACTCCTCCCTGTCCCTGTCAACATAATGCTTATTTTCTTCATCAATATAATCCAGGCTCAGATAATCCTCTGTCCTGGCAGATAAATCCTTCTTCCTCAGCGCGCCGCTCACATAGGTGGCAGTCAGTCTGTAAATGACCGCAAACAAGGGCACCGCAATAATCATTCCCACAAATCCGAACAGGCCGCCGAACAGCAGGATGGAAAACAGTACCCAGAAGCTGGGAAGTCCCGTGGAATCCCCCAGGATTTTAGGTCCCAGGATATTGCCGTCAAACTGCTGGAGCACCAGGATGAAGATAAGGAAATACATGCATTTCATAGGGCTTACCAGCAGGATGAGAAATGCGCTGGGCACGGCTCCGATAAAGGGGCCGAAAAAGGGAATCACGTTGGTCACTCCGATAATCACGCTGACCAAAAGCACATAAGGCATCTTTAAAAACTGCATGGCAAAAAAGCACATGATACCAATAATCAGAGAATCCAACAGCTTTCCGGTTATAAAACCTCCGAATACGGAGTGGGCAAAACGCACCTCGCTCACCAGCCGGTTGGCGTCCTTAAGCTTTAGCAGGCTGTAGACTATCTTCTTGCTCTGGGCGGACAGGGTGTCCTTAATATTGAGAAAATATACCATGACGATGACGCCAATCAGTATGTTCTTGACAACGGTAACCACGCTTAAGAGGCCGGTGGAAAGCTCACCGATGATTTTAGACATATTGGGCACCAGGTCCGTGGTCAGCCAGTTCTGGAACTCCGTGGCCGCCTGCTCATAAAATGGCATGATAGTCTGTTCAATGGTGGGATTGTCCTCAAACATCTTCATGAGCCAGAGGCTCAGGTTATTGATATTCTCCCCCAGGCTCTCCTGGAGGCCGATGATACTGGTATAAATCTGCGGAATCACCATCCAGAACAATCCGCAGACAATGGCAATGAGCAGCAGCAGGCTCACCAGTGTCCCGGCCGCCTTTGCCAGGCTGTCTGCCGTGTGTCCGTCCTTAATACAGCGTTTCAGTTTTTCTGCGGTATAGGCCCTGGTCTTGTTATAGATGGGAAGCATCAGATAGGCCAGCACCGCCCCGTAAATAATGGGCATCAGTATGGACACGATTTTTCCCACGGCCCTTGATACGATTTCGAACCGGGACAGGAAAAATCCAAAGGCAACGCTGCAGGCAACCACGGATAACGCAGTGGTTCCCCAGTATATATAATTTTTAAATCTTGGGTTTTTCATACATCTTTACTCCTATGTCTAAAGTATTCCGTCATTTCGGCAAGTCATTCACCCATATATCATATCATAAGCTGAAACTAACAGCAATTAGGTTTTAAATTACAGTGTCTGTTCCGAGAGGATTTTCACGAAATCTTAACAGGGAGGACAAAGCAGGATTTTTGTGGTATGATATTCCTATCTTTGAAAAGAGGTGTTGAGACATGTCTTATATCATAAAAATGGCCCTGGACATCAAAGCCCGTTTTGAGCCTCCGGCTCCCATGACCTCCCCGTTAGAAGCCTACTGTGCCATCGGAACCATTGCCAGGGCAATGAAGCTGGGGATGCCGGAGCGAAGGGATACGCTCTTTGAGATGCGCGACCAGCTGGATGAGGATCTGGGGGGCAATGAGCCTGAGGACAGCCGGATAGCCAAGATACACGCCATCCTTAAAGGCTTCATACGAAATGAGGATACCACGGACCAGATGATGGAGTACGTAACATACGGCTATGAAAATGAGAGGTGACACGAATGAGAGGTGACACGATGGAACATAAAGTGGCCAACGGCCCTGCCGTACTGGGATATGCCCTTAAGCCGGCTTCCATGTTCCCATGCCGTTAAGATACTTATGGATTAACGATACTACTCTCCCATTTTTGATACTTCGTGACAGCACTTCAATCAGCTTACTCTGGCACACGGTATCGAAGAACTTTTCCAAGTCCATGTCTACCACGTACACATATCCGTCATTCACATTTGTCTGGCATTGTTTTAGGGCGTCATCCCAGTTTTCTGAACTCGCCTTTTGGTTCTTTGGGTATCTCTACCCTCCGGACTGGGTTGGGTTTATATTTCCCTTCCTTTATCTGACCGATTAGTTGCTCTTGGTTCTCTCTGAGAAGCGGTAGAAGTTCATCCACGTTCATCCCATCGCCCCCGCCTGCTCCTTTGTTCGATTTTACTTTCTTATAGGCTTTAGGCGGATTAGGTTTCACCCATTAGAAACGTACGCCGCAAGGCGCATAAGAAAAAGAAAAACCCTTGCAGACACAAGGGTTTTTCAATCAAGCCACTGGCCGGACTCGAACCGGCGACCCACGCATTACGAATGCGTTGCGCTACCAACTGCGCTACAGTGGCATCCGAGCAATTGCCATTCCTTTGATGCAACAAGGCTGCTGCCTAAGCAACAGCCTTGCCATCATGACCTGACCGGGAATCGAACCCGGGTTTACGCCGTGAGAGGGCGTCGTCTTAGCCGCTTGACCATCAGGCCTTAAAGGTAAATCGAGGCGACGTGATTCGAACACGCGGCCTCTGCGTCCCGAACGCAGCGCTCTACCAAACTGAGCCACGCCTCGATACCTTTGGTAGTATAATACATTTATTCCAGAAAGTCAACCATAAATTGTCAAAGTTTTTAAAATAATTATGATAATTTCCGAAACCCCCCAGTTACAGGTTCTGTACTACACTTCTACTGCGGTAAATCCAAGGTCGTCTAAAATCTCCACAGCCTTGGCCTCACAGTCCGTATCCCCGTCAATGGTCACTGTCTTGACGGACAATTCCACGGTATTCTTAATACCTGCTCCGTCCAGTCCCTTCTTAATACGATTCACACATCCATCGCACATCATTTCCTCGCACTTATAAGTTTTCATATTCATTCTCCTTTTCTGTTATTATATTAACAGGCCTTCCCTGCCCTCTGACGGCAGGGACGCCACCCTGTCCGCCTGTCATGATTTCCTTAGAAGTTCATCATTCATAGATACTGTCATAATCATAGTTTGCATAAAAATCCGTGATTCTATCAAAATAGCGGTCCACATTATCGTCTGTAAGCATATGCTCTCCTGCCGCCATCCATTCCAGCAGCTGATCACCGATGTCCTCCGAGTAGTGAATCACATCCATATAGTGGTCCAGATTGCAGGTAATGTCAAACTGATCGTCAAACGCAAAGAGACGGATATTTCTGCACTCCAGCAGCATACGGGCCATGAGGCGGTATCCCTCCATCTGCCGTTCAAACTCCCCTTTTACCATCAGCTCGCTGTCCCACCAGCTGATGCTGTAGGGCGGAATAAAGTAGTAAAAGGTGACCTGGGGATTGGCCCTCGCCGTGGCCAGCACATTCTGCTCCAGATTCTCCATGACCATACGGCTGTCTTCTTCGGTAAAAGGGGCTGTTTCATTTTTCTGCGGCTCCCGCTCATATGTCTTTAAGACAGCCTCCCTGCCCCAGTCCCGCTCCGGTGCCCAGTGCATGTATTCGTCAAAGGTGGTGGTCTGCTCACCTGCCCTTGTCCTGGCAAAGACGCCCGGAATGGTACCGAATATCACTTCCTTGTTAAAAATATAATTCACATCATTGAAGGGGTTTCCATCCGTCAGATAAGCCGGGGAAGGGGCTGCCGGATTCCACTGGTCCTTTGGATAAAACAGGAAGCTCCTGTCCAGGCTCCTGCACACCACCCTTACTTGGGGGTTATAGGCAAGGGCCCGGCCCACAGCCTGGTCCACCTCCTTATAATATCCTCCCGCATATGGTATTTTGACAGATGTCACGCCGAAGAGGCTGTCAAACCGGCTGGCCTTGAAATTCTCCATCATGGATGTTCCTGTAAGCACTGCGTCGTATGTAAAATTGCGGCTGATACCGTCATTCTGGTACCGTTCGCTGTCAATGGGATATGCCAGCTGTCCAAGGGGCTTGTGGTAGTGGAAAAAAGGGTCCACGCAGACCACCAGTCCGCCCAGCATAACCAGCATGGCCAGTACGGCTCCCATGGTAAACCACAGCCATCTGCCATACCCCATGTTTTCTGTCCCATTTTCCTGCTTTTGTGTCTCCAATATAATCTCTCCTAGCTGTTTATTCAAAATAAGCCTTATTAAAATTCAAAATAAATGAAGCCGGATATTCCTGCCAGAGACAGGACCGACCAGACCAGAAGGACGGCTGTTCCCGCTCCCCTGAGAAAGGTGGGGCGAAGCTCTGTCTCGCCCATATTCCTGGCGTTCATCACCAGGCAAAGCACGATTCCATACAGCCCCAGCACTGTAAATACCCGGTGTTCTGTCAGCCAGAGCGGCAGTTCCACCATCTTAAAGCTGTCCATGAAGGACGGATTAATCTGCATGTTTCCAAAATCCAGCAGCCGTTTAAAAAACAGCTTTGCCTGGGATATGCTCTCTGACCGGAATATGACCCAGGTCAGGTTGACAAAAAGAAACGTGACCATCCACTGGAAGGCCGTGTGCAGCTTCTCCCACTGCCGTTTAAAGGCACGGTTAAGGACCTGGGCAGCACCGTGAAGCGCCCCCCACAGGATAAAGGTCCAGGCAGCGCCGTGCCAGAAACCGCTTACCAGGAATACCGCCATAATATTGATATAGGTGCGCAAATTTCCCTTCCTGCTTCCTCCCAGAGGAAAATAGATATATTTTCTGAGGAAACGGGTCAGGGTCATGTGCCAGCGCTTCCAGAATTCCACCGGAGACAGCGCCTTATAGGGGGAATTAAAATTAAGGGGCAGTTCCAGGTTAAACATCCTGGAAATTCCCATAGCCATGTCACAGTAACCGCTGAAATCAAAATACAGCTGGAAGGTGTAGGCCAGCATGACCAGGAACGCATCCGTGGAGCTGAGAATCTCCACCTGGGCATACCCCCAGTTTACCGGTCCCGCGAAAAACTCCGCCAGGATGACCTTCTTAAACAGTCCCACGGCCAGTATCATCAGTCCCTGGGCCATATTCCGGGAATCCGCCTTCAGGCGTGAAGGGTCCTTAAGCTGTGGGATAAACTCCCCGTGCAGGAGAATCGGTCCCATGGCTATCTTGGGAAAATACACGGTAAACAGGAAATAATCCCAAAAACTGTAATCTCCTGTCTCCATGCGGAAGGAGTCAACCAGCCACGCAATCTGCTGGAAGGTAAAAAAGCTGATTCCCACAGGAAGGAGAAGCCTTGTAAAGGCAATGTCCTTTCCCAGAAACGCGTTCAGGTTCTCTATAAAGAAATTCGTGTATTTAAAGTAAAAAAGCAGGGCCAGATTGGCGAATATGCCAAATATCAGAAACATCCTCCTGCCAGGCCTGCCGCCCGTCTTGCCATCCGCCTTGCCATCCCCTTTGCCTGTCTCCTTATTTTCTTTCCCTGCCAGCATCCTGGAAACAGCCCAGTTAAACACCGCGCTTCCCACAAGAAGTCCCAGATACCATGGATTCGCGTACGCGAAAAATACCAGGGACATGGCGGCCAAAAATCCTCTTGCCCATGTATGGCGCTTCATCCGGCACAGCCCTAAATATCCTGCCAGCACAGCCGGAAGGAACAATAATAAAAATAAATATGAATTAAACTGCATGTATCTTTCCGTTTCCTTTATCTCAGGTTTCCTGTTATTTCATCATCTTCTGCAGAGTCCTGCAAAGCTCCTCCACCGTGGCATCGCTGTCGCCGCGGCGGATATCATCCACCACGCAGGTCTTGATATGGCGCTCCAGAAGCACCTTGTTAAAGCTGTTGAGCGCTGCCTGGACCGCTGCCACCTGGGTGATGATGTCCACGCAGTAGCGCTCATCCTCCACCATGGACTTGATGCCTCTTATCTGTCCCTCTATCCGGTTCAGCCGGTTCATGAGACCGCGTTCTTCCGACACTTCCCTGTGTTTATGGCGGCAGGTGCAGCCTTCTTCCTTATTCATGTATTCCTCTCCTTTTTACCTTCCTGTTCCCCCTGGGAACCGCCCCTATCCGGGACACGGACGGATACCCGCAGGTGTTTTCAGACACACTACAGCTTCAGATTCCTGAGTCTCAGGGCATTTCCCACCACGCACACTGAGCTAAGAGACATCGCAAATCCTCCCAGCATGGGGCTTAAAAGCGGGCCTCCCAACAGGTACAGCACTCCGGCTGCCACCGGGATGCCCAATGAGTTGTAGAAAAATGCCCAGAACAGATTCTGCTTTATATTGCGGATGGTTGCCTTGCTCAATTTGACAGCCCTGTAGACATCCATCAGGTCAGACTTCATCAGCACCACATCCCCGGACTCCAGGGCAATATCGCTGCCGTTTCCAACGGCGCAGCCCACGTCCGCCTGGACCAGTGCAGGTGCATCGTTGATGCCGTCACCTACCATCATAACTGTTTTTCCCTCATTCTGCAACCGTTTTACGACCTGGGCCTTGTCTTCCGGAAGCACCTCAGCCACTACCTGGTCCACATGGGCCAGCTTACCGATGTACTGGGCCGTTTTCTCATTATCGCCTGTGACCATGTAGACGGCCACACCCAGACCCTTTATCTTTTCCACTGCCTCCACGCTGGTTTCCTTGATGGTATCGGCCACGCACACGATTCCGGCCAGCCGGCCGTCAATCACCACATACATGGGGGTCTTTCCTGTATTGGCGTACTCTGAGGCTGTCTTTTCCGTATCCTGGGATACAGGCACATGCAGGTGGTCCAGGAGACGCCGGTTACCCACCGCCACCTTCCATCCCTTCCAGGTTGTGATGATGCCTGCCCCGGTGATGCTCTCAAATGCTTCGGGCATCGCCAGCTCCATCTGCTTCTCCCTGGCAGCCTGCACAATGGCCTGGCCCAGGGGATGTTCCGACATCTGTTCACAGGAAGCAGCGATTCCCAAAAGATGCTCCTTTTTCTCATCGTCAGAAGCCTGAGGTTCCCTGGTGCTGTCCTTGGAAGCTTTGCCCTCCGGCTTCCACACCTGTTCCACCACAGTGCCGCTGATCACATTTACATCCGTCACCTTGGGTTTTCCCTCTGTGATGGTTCCTGTCTTATCCAGTATGACGGCATCCACCTTATGACAAATCTCCAGGGCCTCACCGCTCTTAATCAGTATGCCGTGTCCGGCTCCAACCCCGGTTCCCACCATGATGGCCGTGGGAGTGGCAAGCCCCAGCGCACATGGGCAGGCAATGACCAGGACGGCCACGAATATGGTCAGCACAAAGGAAAGTTCCTTTCCTCCGAAAATCCACCACAGCAGGGCCGCCACCAGGGCGATTCCCATGACAGCGGGAACAAAGTATCCGGCCACCTTATCCGCCAGCTTGGAGATAGGGGCCTTCTTGCCCTGGGCATCCTCAATCATCTTAATGATTTTGGACAGGGTGGTATCGCTTCCCACATGGGTCACTTTCACTTCCATGGCCCCATTGTAATTCATGCTTCCACCAATCACGCTGTCCCCCGGCTGTTTCTCCACAGGGATGCTCTCCCCGGTAAGCATGGATTCGTCCACGCTGCTGCTGCCCTGTACAAGTATACCATCCAAAGGTATCCGGCTGCCCGGCTTTATGAGGATATGCTGTCCCACAGCCACCAGGGAAGTCTCCACTTCCCGCTCCGTGCCGTTCTCATAGAGAAGGGCTGTGTCCGGCGCCAGCTCCATGAGCTTGCGTATAGCCTCGGATGTCTTTCCCTTGCTGCGACTCTCCATGAACTTGCCCAGCATTACCAGGGTGACCACCACTGCCGCTGACTCATAATACAGCTGGTGGGCCTTCATGTGATCTCCCGGAATGCCCAGGGTCATCACAAGGCTGTAGATAAATGCGCTTCCCGTACCAATGGCCACCAGGGAATCCATGTTGGGATTGCCCTTAAGCAGGGAACGGATGCCCACCAGATAGAACTTACGTCCGCAAATAAGGACCGGTACGGTCAGTATGAGCTGGGCCAGGGCAAAATTAAGCGGATTCTTATCCATCTGCATGAACGCCGGCAAAGGCAGGGTAAAGGGCAGCATATGCCCCATGGAAATGTACAGCAAAGGCACCGCAAAACAGATGGCTGTAATCACCCTGCGCTTCACAGCCTCTAACTGTTCCTCCTGCTGCTTCCATTCCTCTTCTTCCTTTTTCTTGTTCTGTTCTTCCTCCACAATCAGACTGGCGGAAAAACCCGCCTTAGATACCTTCTCACAGATCATTTCAGGCGTCACCCGACTCTCGTCATAGGTAACCACCATGCGGTTGGTCGTCAGGTTCACATTACTGCTCTCCACACCGTTTAACTTTCTCGTAACACGCTCCACTGCGCTGCTGCATGCGGCGCAGGACATTCCGTCTATATGATATTGCTGCGTGATCATATGTTTCACTCCTTCCTTATACCCCACCTGGGTATATTGCAATTATAGACCACTAACTGCATATTGTCAATAGGCAGTATACCCCGGAATGAAAATCTTTACTATTTTTACTAATAAAAAACAGACATATGCACGATGAGGATAATCTTGTATCCTTCAGTGCATCTGCCTGTTTACCTATCTGTTTATCTATCTGTTTCCATTTATATCAGGAAAGCTCTGGCCTGTGGGTTCCTTTCTGCCCAATCCGTATTTCAAATCCAGCCCCGGCTGTCAATGCCCCCGGCCCAGCACAGCCATACCATACCTCACCAGCGCATAGATGGTAAGGACGGCTGCTATGATGGTTTCCCCGTCCACAGCGTATGACAGGGCAGGCACTGGATGCCCCATATTGCCAAGACAGGCCATGGCCATCTTAAGCCCAATGGCTGTGATGACAAATGGGAAAGTGAATGCTGCATAACTGGGATAAAACTTCATCTTCAGGTATGCCGGCGTCTTTATAAGCACTGCAATGTAAATGACTGAGCTGAGAATCAGCATAAACAGGACCAGCCCCAGTGACTTTGGCTGCACGGACTGGATATATCCGGCCAGACAAAGGCTGACAGGCGCCGTATAGATGCAAAACAGCGGCTGTGCCGGTTCCGGAACCTGCTTAAAGTTCACATAGCGGTATGTAACCAATGCCAACAGTATAAGGGCTGCCGCAAAGCCGAACCAGAAGGCTGCTGTTCCCACTGCCAGTTTATCAAAGGCCGGAGCCGTGACGCCGGCCACTGCGATTCCCACATAAACAATATAATAGCTGGCAAATACCTGCTGCATTTTAAGGTGAATCAAGAATCTGGCTGTAAAATACACTATGAGGGCAATGTGCAGCCCAATGCCGGCATACCAGATTATCACGGCGCTGCTTCCCATGAAGGGCTTGGCATATCCTGCCAGAAGCATGACTGCCATGGAAAAGGTTCCTGAAACACTGGCCATGATGGGATTCTTCATGTCCTCAGCAAACTGCCCGGGGTATAATAAGATTTTGACCACAATCAGAATCCCCAGAATCAGGGATACAGCCCCGCACAGAAGGCGAACTCCTTCAGAATAAGGCTGGAGCAGATTTCCCAGGGCAGCCATGCCCAGCATGACGCCTGTGGCCGGAAGAGGTATTTTCTTTATCATCAGCGTACGCTCCTATTCGTCAATATTCGTAAGTCCCTTTTCCCTTATAATCATCTCGGCTACCTTGCCTGCCACCAGACCCGTAAAATGGATACACTGTTCCTTATGCTCCCCAGCTCCCATGTCAAATTCCTTTGTGAGAATCCGGCAGCACAGCGCATTCTTACCGTTGGCCTCCTTGAACCAGTCGTGAAGCTCCTTGGACAGGGCCAAAGTCTGTTCCACCTGGGGATCCTTCTGGACCGTGCGGCCGAATACAAGACCAATGGCCATGACGCCGCCAGACACGGCTCCGCACAGGCACTTGGAGCGCCCGATTCCAATGGGGAATCCGGATGCCATGGCAATGACCTCCTCCGGTACATCCATCTCAAAATTGCTGCGGATGGAACAGACAACTGCCTCTGAACAGAAGAAACCTCCGCGGAATAAATCTTCTACATCCTTTGCTATTTTGGCCACACTCACTTCTTTCTTTAAATTCATGTTTACCCTCCTTTAAGATTTTCTCTTTTGTTCCTTCATTTTACATGAATCGACGTGGTGTGTCCCATTGTTTTTAATGATACAAAACCATATGCAATAGAGAAATGCAATGTCCTTACATGGCCTTCTCCAAAAGCCGTTTGAACACCAATAAAAGTACTGCAAAAAGTGCCGCCACGAATATCAGTGTCTTTGCCACTGTCATGCTGATGAACCCGCTTACCAGGACGCCTATATAGAGCATGAACATCATGGTATATCCTGTATAGGCCCAGCACCGCAGACCCAGCATACGGTTTCTCTCATCGGTCTCATATATTCTGCGTTTCTCTTTAAGCTCCGGATTCCTCAGATACTGCAGGTTGCGGATAATGGATATGATACCTGCTGCAGCCAGGCCAAAGCCGGTCCCGACGTAAAATTCCGGCATGAATTCCCGGTATCCCTGCTCCAGATACATCGCCATGGCACGGTTCCTGACTGCAAAGGACAGCCCTATGGCCGCTGCGCCCAACAGGATAAAACATATCCCAAACACAATCCTGTTCCTGCACCTCTTCTCAAAATCAATGGGGTTTTCAATAAATAACTGATTCAGCCACATATTCACTCCTCCTCTTCAAATAAAAATATATCCTCTATGCTCTTTCCGAAAAATCTTGAAATCCTAAAAGCCAGCTGCAGGGAAGCATTGTACTTCCCGTTTTCAAGGGATATTATGGTCTGCCTGGTCACGCCCAGAGCTAAAGCCAGCTCCTCCTGGGTGACCTTGTTCTGTTTCCTTAGTTCCTGTATCCTGGTCTTCAATCACACCACCCTTTCCTCTTTTCGTATTGACCTTAAATCTTCTCTGCTTTTTGTCATCGCCTGCTCCGCCTTTTTTAGTACAGTTTGCTTTACATTTTTAGTATAGTCCGCTTTACACAAAATGTCAAGGTTATTTTACATTTTTTTTAATCCATTGCAAAAGCCTGCAGGCAAAAAGCCGCCCCCGGGGATTCCGGTTACAGGGAATCCCCAGGGGCAGATCTTTGCATTCATTATGATTTATCAAAAAACTCTTAATTACCCATGAACTTGGAGGCATATCCCTGAATGAATATGATAAGTACAATCAAAGGCAGGATATAGCTCACATAAATCCTGGCCCATGCAGGAAAATGAATTCCCTCGCCTTCATTGGCCTCTGCCATAAATTTCTTAAAGCCCCATCCATAACGGCTGGTGCAAAACAGCAGATAAAGCATGCTGCCGATAGGCAGAAGGTTGTTGCTGAGGATGAAATCCTCCAGATCCAGAACCGTACTTCCCTCTCCCAGTGGAGCAAAGCCGCTCCAGAGATTAAAGCCCAGCACGCATGGAACAGACAGAATGATGATGGCGGCTATGTTGCAGAGGACCGCCTTCTTAAGGGTGCAACCCGTCAAATCCGTTGCAAAGGAAATGATGTTCTGGAACACCGCAATGATGGTGGAAAAAGCCGCAAAGGACATGAACAGGAAAAACAGTGTCCCCCAGATTCTGCCGCCTGCCATATGGTTAAATACATTGGGCAAGGTAATGAAAATCAGGGACGGCCCTGCTGTGGACTCAATGTTGTAGGCAAAGCAGGCCGGGAATATGATGAGTCCGGCCATGAAAGCCACCAGGGTGTCCAGCAGGGTGACGCTGACCGCTTCCCCTGTCAGCGTTCTCTCCTTGCCGATATAGCTTCCGAAGATTGCCAGGGCCCCGATACCGATGCTCAGGGTGAAAAAGGATTGTCCCAGGGCAGCGAACACGGCTTCGCCGATACCCGCCTCCGCCATTTTCTCAAAGTCAGGCTTCAGATAAAACTCCAGCCCGGGACCGCCTCCCGGCAAAACCATGGAATGTACGGCCAGCACTACCATCAGCACCAGCAGACACACCATCATAACCTTTGTAATACGCTCCACGCCCTTCTGAAGACCCATGGCGCAGACCCCAAAGCACAGGAGGACCACGATGACCATGAACCCTCCCATCAGTGCGGGATTAGCCAGCATACTGCCGAATTCACCGGCCACTGCCTCTGAATCCATGCCGCCAAAATCCCCCTTAAGGGTCTTGAAGAAATAAAGCATCATCCATCCGCCCACTGTTGTGTAGAACATCATCAGAATATAGTTGCCTGCCATGGCAATGTACTTGGTCAGATGCCATTTGCTTCCCTTTGGCTCCAGCAGGTCAAAGGACAAGGCAGCGCTTTTCCGGCTGGCCCTTCCCACTGCAAATTCCATAACTACGATGGGAAGTCCCAGTATCAGCAGGAACACCAGGTATACCAGCACAAAAGCGGCCCCTCCGTATTCGCCTACTATATAAGGGAACCGCCACACATTGCCCAGACCAATGGCGCATCCTGCGCTTATAAGGATGAAGCCCAGCCTTGACGAGAATTTTTCGCGTTCCATCTATATATCCCCCGATTCGTAAATATATCATGAGTTACCGGCCTTTTCAGACAGCCGGACTCAATAAAAGAGCCCTTAATCCTAAGGACTCTTTCATATACTACCATATTATTGAATAAATATCAACCTATCTCTGTCCTTTGTCATAGGGAACGCCGGAGGCCCTGGGAGCCTGGGAGTTCCTGGATGTAAACACAAGGACAATCAGGGTGGCCAGATAGGGTATCATCTTGTACACATAGCTTGGAATCCCTGTTGCCGCCAGGAACGGTATGCCGGAATAGGCTGCCGCCACCGCCTTCATGAGACCGAAGAACAGGGAGGCCCACATGATTTTCACCGGCTTCCACTGTCCGAAGATAAGGACCGCCAGGGCCAGGAATCCATATCCGGCCACATCCGCGTTAAAGTTAGTGGATGTGGGCACCACGAACACCAGCCCCCCTAAACCGCCCAGGACCCCGGATATCAGGACGCCTGCATACTGCATGCGGCTGACATTGATTCCCGCTGCGTCTGCTGCCTGGGGATGCTCGCCGCAGGAGCGCAGCCTCAGGCCGAACCTGGTCCGGTAAAGCACCACGGTGGACAGAATCAAAATGACGACGCCCAGATACGTGGTTATGTATGTGTTCTGGAATAACAAGGGGCCGAAAAACGGGATATTTCCCAGCAGGGGAACGGATTCAATCCGGAAGGTATTGCTGAACTGAATCTGCTGCACTCCCTGGATGACCCTGGCCACAAATATGGCAAAGGCCGGGGCAAACATGTTGAGGGCGGTTCCGCTGATGGTCTGGTTTGCCTTCATGTTGATGGATGCGTAGGCATGGAAAAAGGCAAAGACAGCTCCTGTGGCCGTGGATATAAGGATGGCCAGAATCAGCTGCATCTGTCCGCTCATCCTGCCTCCAGTCATGTTCAGGAACAGGATGCCCGTAAAGGCTCCCATGGTCATGATTCCCTCCAGAGCAATGTTGACTACGCCGCTCCGCTCGGAAAACATGCCTCCCAGGGCCACAATCATCAGGGGAATGGTAAAAAGCATGGTCTGCTGGAATATAAAATAAATCACACTCATGTCTGGCCGCCTCCTTTCTCCCGTTTTCGGTTCATCCGGGTCAGGATGGTCTTCACTATCAGGGCAAAGGCGCTGAAATAAATGATTACCGCCACAATGATGTCAATGATTTCCGTGGAGAATTCAAAGAGCTGCAGGTAAAATCCCCCGGCTGTCAGATAAGCGATGAACAGCCCGGAAAACAGAACCCCGATAGGATGGCTCAGTCCCAGCAGCGCCACGGAGATACCGGTAAAGCCTTCCGGCGCAAGCACATCCTTTATCTCAATGTGCTTGCCGGTACCTGCCAGGTAGAGAAGCCCCCCTGCCATGCCTGCTATGGCTCCTGCTATAACCATGCTCATGATAATGTTCCTTTTCTCATTGATGCCCGCGTACCTGCTGGCGTCCCTGTTAAAGCCCACCGCCTTAAGCTCATAGCCAAAGGTGGTCTTATTGAGGATAACCCATATGAGCAGCACGGCAGCAATGGCCAGAAGGATTCCGCCGCCCACGCTGGACTCCGGAAACAGCTTATCCATTCCCATCTTGGGGATCTGCGCAGTGGCAGCCACATTCCTGGATTCATTGCGCAGGTTGTTAAAGAGAGGCTTGTAGCTCTTTACAATCCAGTTCACCATATACATGCCGATATAGTTCATCATGATGGAGGCAATGACCTCATTCACATTAAAGCAGGCTTTCAGAAACCCTGGGACAATTCCCCACAGAGCCCCGCCCAGAATAGCTGCCAGCAGGGCCACGGCCCACTGAATCCTCCCAAGCCCGGTCCACATAATTCCCACATAGACAGCCGCAAAGGCACCCACGATGAACTGCCCCGGCGTACCGATATTGAACAGGCCCGTCTTAAAGGCAAAGCCAACGGAAAGGCCGGTCAGTATGATGGGGGTTGCATAGTAAAACACCTGTCCCACGCCCTTCAGACCGTGGGTAAAGGCTCCTGTCAGGATAGTTACAAATCCCGGCAGTGCCTGGGACGGATTGCATATCAGGAGTATGACGAATCCTACCAGCAGTCCGATGACAATGGCAAACACCGATGACAGCACACCTACATAATCCCTTTTTCTCCCTGTCCTGTTGTTTAGGCTCACGACGTCTCACCTGCCTTTCCTTTTGGCTCCTGGCGTTTGGAGCCAGCCATGTATAGACCCAGCTCCTTTACCGTCACTTCCCGCGGATTCAAGTCAGCCACAATGGTTCCCTCAAACATGACCAGGATTCTGTCGCTGAGATTCATCACCTCGTCCAATTCCAGGGATATGAGCAGAATGGCCGTGCCCGCGTCCCTCTGCTTCACCAGTTCCCTGTGGATGTACTCGATGGCGCCCACATCCAGCCCTCTGGTGGGCTGGACCGCCAGCAGGATGTCATGGTCCCTGGATATCTCCCTTGCCACGATTGCCTTCTGCTGGTTGCCTCCGGACATGCTGCGCGTGATTGTATCCGCTCCCTCGCCGCTTCGTATATCAAAGTCCTCAATCAGCCTGTTGGCATACTTATAAATCTCCTCATTCTTAAGGAAACCCCAGTGCTGGAACCCAGGCTCAAAATACTGCTGCAGCACCAGGTTATAGGCCAGGTTATAATCCAGCACCAGGCCATGCTTGTGCCGGTCCTCCGGTATATGGCTGAGCCCATGGGTATTGCGGGTGCGTATGCTCTTTTTTGTCACATCCCGGCCGTTTATCAGGATTCTTCCCCCGGCGGTTTCCCCCAGGCCGGTAACGGCGTTCACCAGCTCCGTCTGTCCGTTGCCGTCAATTCCGGCAATGCAGACAATCTCACCGCTCCTTACCTGAAAGCTCACGTCATTTACCACCAGCTTGGAATGTCCTTCCATATGGGATTTTACAGAAACATGCTCTGCCTCCAGCACAGTCCTGCCCGGCGCTGCCGGAGTCTTTTCAACAGACAGGCTCACCTTGCGGCCCACCATCATCTCCGACATTTCCTCCTTGGTGATGGAAGCCACATCCACGGTGCCTATGTATTTTCCCCGCCGCAGAACAGAACACCGGTCTGACACTGCCTTGATTTCATCCAGCTTGTGGGTGATGAAAAGAATGGACTTGCCCTCTGCCACCAGACTTCTCATGATTTCCATGAGCTCGTCGATTTCCTGGGGCGTCAGCACCGCTGTGGGCTCGTCAAATATCATGATTTCATTGTCCCGGTAGAGCATCTTAAGTATCTCCACCCGCTGCTGCATCCCCACCGTGATATCCTGAATCAGCGCGTCCGGGTCAATGTACAGGCCGTAGCGCTCGCTGAGCTCCACCACCTTCTTCCTGGCATTGTCCATCTTCAGGAAGCCATGACTGACCGTCTCCATGCCCAGTACTATGTTCTGGAGCACAGTAAAATTATGTACCAGCTTGAAATGCTGGTGCACCATACCGATTCCAAGGGCATTGGCATCCAGTGGCCCCTTAATCTTCACTTCCCGGCCCCTGACCTTTATGATTCCCTTCTCCGGCTGATAAAGGCCGAACAGAACGCTCATCAGCGTGGATTTCCCGGCACCGTTCTCACCTAACAGTGCATGGATTTCCCCCTTTTTCAGCTGAAGGGTGATGTTGTCGTTGGCAATGATACCGGGAAATTCTTTTGTAATGCCTAACATCTCAATAATGTAATCATCCATACGGTTCCCCCTCATATAAAACCGTCCCGGCAGCATACTCCGGCAGCCCCCGCCGCCCGGCGGGATGAGGCGTACCGGTATAACGGCAGGGTGCCGGACATGCCGGCACCCTCTGTGTCATGACTATCTGCCGCAGGTCATTTCAGGCCCTTGTACAGCCCGTATTTCTGCCAGTCCCTACTCCACAAAGGCAACCTTTGTATTGGCCAAATCGGTCAAATCCTTCGTTGGGTCATTATTGTCCGCCGAGAACTGCACCAGCGTAATCTCTCCGTCAGCCAGTTTCTTGTAAATGGCATCATACTGCTCCTGAGAAAACTTCCTAAACTTGGAGGTATCCATGGGAAGTCCCACGCCGTTGTTGGCAACGGTGAACACGGATGTCCTGCCTCCCGGGAAGCTGCCGTCATAGAAATCCTTGACCCCGTCATACACGGAGTTGGAAAGAAGCTTCATGGCAGACGTGATGACTGTCTCGGATTCAGCACTCTGGTCCACATCCACGCCAATTACCTTTGCGTCCTTTTCCTGCGCGGCCGCCATCACGGAATTGCCTACCGCGCCGCCGCATCCGAAGATTACCTCTGTGCCGTTCTGATACCAGGAGGCAGCCATGGACTGCGCCTCCGGTGTGGCTGAAAATGCGCCTGTGTAATTATACATGATTTCCAGGTCCGTAACTGCGTCCTCCTCAGCGGCAAACGCTGCGCCCTGGACAAAACCATATCCGAAACGAATAACTGCCGGCACTGCCATGCCCCCCATGAATCCAAGCTTCGTGTATCCGTCCTTTACAGCCGCATAGCCTGCCAGGAAACCTGCCTGGTCCTCCTGGAACAGAATGGGCATTACATTATCATTTGTCTTATAATTGTAATCTGCATCATGGGGCTCCCCGTCCAGCAGGATGAAGTGCACATCCGGGTACTTGTCCTGAGCCATGTAGATGGGTTCCTCAAACAGGTATCCGGGGCATACTACCAGCTTAGCACCTCCCTCAATGGCCAGGCCGATGGTTTCCAAAAAGGAATCCGTAGTGCCTTCCTGGGGCTGGTAATATTTATAGGAGATGCTGTTCTCATCCGCATACTTCTTAAGGCCCTCCCATGCGCCCTGGTTAAAGGACTTATCGTCTATGGTCCCCAGGTCGGTGACCAGGGCAAGCTCATAGCCTTCGGAGCCTCCCTTGGACGAGGCTGTCTTTGCGGCATCTCCTTCCTCTGCCTTGGACTCTTCCTTTGCTTCTGATTTGCTGTCTGAAACCGGAGCCTCTGTTTCTGCGGGTGCGGCCTTGGTGTCTGTTCCTGATGACCCTGAGCAGGCTGTCAGGGAACCGGCCATGACCGCTGCCAGGGCAAGTGCCAGTATCCGTTTTTTCATAAGCATAATTCCTCCTCTTCAAATATGATTGTGTAACATCTAAGTACAACTCTAACTTATCATAGATTACAATTTATTACAACCTTTTCGCCGTATTTTTGTCATACTCGTCAAAAATTGCTTTCTGCCTGTCACACTTTGTGGGAGATTTGGCCCAAGTGAACGCGGCGTAGCGGGCTACGTTAAGTTTCCTATAAATCAAACAGGGATAACTGATTGGATTTTGGAAGGTCCTTGAGCAGCCCCAGGTCCGACATAAGGGAGCAGAGGGTGCCGTTTACCTTGGAACGGGTGCTGAAATCCTCGATGGACAGGAAAGGTCCGTCCTTGACCGCATCCACCACAGCCTCAGCAGCCTTCTCACCCAGGCCGTCGATGCTGCTGAGGGAAGGCATCAGCTTGCCGTCTATGATTTGGAAATGCCGTGCCTTGGCCCGGTAGATATCAATGGGCGTAAAATCAAAGCCTCTTGCATACATTTCCTGTACAATACGCATGTCCCTCAGGGTATCCTGTTCCTTCTTGGACAGGGTGTCCGCCCTTTTCTTATAATCAGCCAGATAGTATTCCAGCTTATCCCTTCCCTGGCACATGATTTCATAGGAAAACGCGCTGGCGCGGATACTGAAGAATGCGGCGTAATAGGCCAGGGGATAAAATATCTTACAGTAAGCAATGCGCCATGCCATCATAACGTAGGCAGCCGCATGGGCCTTTGGGAACATGTACTTGATTTTCTTGCAGGACCAGATATACCAGTCCGGAACACCGTGGGCCTTCATCTCCTCCTCCCACTCCGGCTTTAATCCCTTTCCCTTTCGCACGCTCTCCATGATGGTGAAGGAAAGTCCCTGCTCCAATCCCTGGGCAATCAGGTAAATCATGATGTCGTCCCGGGTACAGATGGCTGTCTGAATGGTGGCCTTTCCCTCCTGAATCAGTGTCTGGGCATTGCCCAGCCACACATCCGTACCATGGGCCAGACCGGCGATACGCACCAGGTCGGAAAAATACTTGGGCTTGGTGTCAAGAAGCATCTGCATGGCAAAGTCCGTACCGAACTCAGGCACGCCCAGGGCGCCCAGGGGACAGCCGCCGATATCGTCCGGCATGATTCCAAGGGCAGATGTGTCCTGGAACAGGCTCATGACCTCCCGGCTGTCCAGTGGAATATCCTTTACAGGGTCAATGCCAATCAGATCCTGAAGCATACGAATCATGGTGGGATCATCGTGTCCCAGTATATCCAGCTTCAGCAGGTTGTGGTCAATGGAATGGTAGTCAAAATGGGTAGTGACCGTGGAGGTGGTCATATCGTTTGCAGGGTGCTGCACCGGGGTAAAGGAATAGATTTCCTCACCCAGGGGAAGCACGATAATGCCTCCGGGGTGCTGTCCTGTTGTCCTTCTCACTCCCACGCAGCCCTGCACGATGCGGTTAATCTCACAGTTTCGCTTCCTGGTTCCCCTTTCCTCGTAGTATTTCTTCACATATCCAAAAGCCGTCTTATCCGCCAGGGTGCCGATGGTTCCCGCGCGGAAGGTCTGTCCCTTTCCAAAGATAACCTCCGTATAATCATGGGCCTTACTCTGGTATTCGCCGGAGAAGTTAAGGTCGATATCCGGCTCCTTGTCTCCCTTGAATCCCAGGAATGTCTCAAAGGGGATGTCAAACCCATCCTTTTCCAGGGGTGTTCCGCACACAGGGCATTCCCTGTCCGGCATATCGCATCCGGCCATACCGGAGAACTGCTTCACTTCTTCGGAATCAAAATCATAGTAACGGCACTTGGGGCAATGGTAATGGGGGCTCAGCGGGTTTACCTCAGTGATACCGGACATGGTGGCCACGAAGGAGGAGCCTACGGAACCACGGGACCCCACCAGATATCCGTCCTCATTGGACTTCCACACCAGCTTCTGGGCAATGATGTACATAACCGCGAACCCGTTGGTGATAATGGAATGAAGCTCCCGCTCCAGGCGGTCCACTACGATTTTAGGCAGGTCCTCCCCGTACATCTCATGGGCCCTGTCATAACATATTTTGGTCAGCGTCTTATCGGAATCCTCGATGACAGGAGGACACTTGTCCGGCCGCACCGGGGCAATCTTATCACACATGTCGGCAATCTTCCTGGTGTTGGTGATCACCACCTCGTGGGCCTTATCCGGTCCCAGGTAGGAAAATTCCTCCAGCATCTCCTCTGTTGTCCTCAGATACAGGGGAGCCTGGTCGTCCGAGTCCTTAAATCCCTGGCCTGCCATGATGATTCTGCGGTATACCTCGTCCTGGGGGTCCAGGAAGTGGACGTCGCAGGTGGCGCAGACAAGCTTGTTAAACTGCATTCCCAGTTCCACTATCTTTTTATTAATATCAATCAAATCCTCCTGGGACTTAACCGTGCTCTTCTCGTCCCGAAGCATAAACGCGTTGTTTCCCAGAGGCTGGATTTCCAGGTAATCGTAGAAATTCACAAGCCTGGCAATCTCCGTATCCGGCGCGCCGCGAAGCAGGGCCTGATACAATTCCCCGGCCTCGCAGGCTGAACCGATGATCAGTCCCTCCCGGTATTTCTCCAGCAGGCTTTTGGGAATTCTGGGCCTTCTGGCATAGTACTCCAGGTGGGACCAGCTCACCAGACGGTACATGTTCACACGCCCGATGTCGTTCTTGGCCAGAATGATGACATGGTGGGTGGGCAGCTTGCGTATGGTATCCGTGTCCATGGTGCTGAGGGCATTGAGCTGGTCTAAATCATTTACATCCCGGTCCCGCAGCATCTTCACAAAGGCCGCAAATATCTCCGCCGTGGCTCCTGCGTCGTCCACCGCCCTGTGGTGGTTCTGGAGCGATATATTCAGGGCCTTGGCAACAGTGTCCAGCTTAAAACGGTTCAGATTGGGCAGAAGAAGCCTAGCTATGGCAACGGTGTCCAGCACTGTGGGGTTGAAAGGCAGCTCCAGTTCCTCCGCAAAATGGTGTATAAATCCCACATCGAAGCCTGCATTGTGGGCTACAAGAACCGCATCCCCCACAAACTCCAGAAATTGCGGCAAAATTACGTCGATTTTTGGGTATGAAAGCACCATGGAATCGTTGATGCCTGTCAGCTTCTCTATGTCAAAGGGAATGGGCACGTCCGGATTCACAAAGGATGAGAATTTATCCGTAATCCTGCCGTCCACCACCTTCACTGCGCCAATCTCAATGATTTTGTTCTTCTTAGGGCTGAAGCCTGTTGTCTCGATATCGAATACCACAAAGGTATCCTCAAAATCCTGGCCTCTGGAATTCTCTACCAGCTGTTTGGTATCGTCCACCAGGTATCCCTCCACCCCATAGAGGATTTTAAAGGTATCCCCCTTGTCCAGGGCATGGTTGGCATCCGGGAAGGCCTGGACACAGCCATGGTCCGTGACAGCCACGGCAGGCATGCCCCACTGCCTGGCCCTCTTGATGATGCTTTTCACCTCGGATACGCCGTCCATATCGCTCATCTTGGTATGGCAGTGCAGCTCCACACGTTTCTCCAGGCTGGAATCCATGCGCTTGCTGGTAAAATCGTCCGCTTTCTTGATTCCCACGATGGATCCAAGTGTCAGCTCACCGTCAAATTTGTCAATGGTGGTGACGCCCTTCACCTTTATGAACATGCCCGGCTTGATAACGGATTTTACATCGTCAAATATCTCCGGACGGATAAACATTTTTACCGTAATGGTATCCGTAAAATCCGACACATCAAAGGTAAGAATGAATTTGCCGCTTCGAAGCTCCCGGTTCTCACAGGTCAGTACCTTTCCTCTTAAGGTAACCTCACCGATTTCCCCGTCGATCTTCTCAATCTCCACGGGCTCGTCCTCAAAGTCCCGTCCGTAGAGCACATCCGGGTTGTTGGAACGCTTGACCGAGTATTTCCTGTCGTCGCCAAAGCCGCTGTCCTTATCCCTTCCCCAGCCCTTGCGCCCTTTGCCAGGCTGAGGCTTAACTCCCTTAAAGCCCTGCTTCTGGCCGCTGCCCTGGCCTGACTGGCCCGGTTGGCCTGGCTGGGCCGCGCTGCCGGATGAGCCAGGCGCGCCTGACTGGCTCCCGTTGTCTCCCGGTGCGCCCCCGTCTCCCACGTCCCCGGAGGCAGCCTGGGCCATAAGCGCATCCCACGGAGCGCCCTCCGGTCCCTGGCCGGCGTCAAAAAAGGAATCCTGGTCTGACTTGCCGCCCTTTCCCGCCAGCAGCTCCTGGCCTTCCAGTACCTGGGCGGAGAAGGAGGCTCCCATTGCTTCCAGCTCTTCCTTGTGGTTCTGCCAGTATATGGCCTGGGCCTCCCGCTCCATCTTAAGCTCAATCTGTTTTCTGCGGTCGCTGCCCTGAGGCTCCACATAGGCAAAGCGCACCTCCACAGGCAGTCCGCACCGCTCTGCAAAGACCTTCTCTATGACGCGCTTTAACTCCCCTGTCCTGTCCCGGTTCACCATGGTGTCCTCCACGGTTAAAACCATGATATCCTCCTTCTCAAATGTAATCCGGGCTTTGCGGAACATGGTGTACTCGATGATGCTGTAATTTTTAAGTTCCAGAAGAAGACTGTCCTTATATACATCCAAAAGCTTTTTGGGCGTATACTGGTCTGACAGCCTGTATTTTTCCTGAATCTTGATGACCACCTGCTTATCAGGGAACAGCTGGTCCCTGATGCCCCGCTCCAGGTCGTATATATTCTGTTTATGTATCAGCCTTGCGCTCTTTAAATAAATGCGGATAGAGCTTCTATCCCTGGTGGTGGTCACCTTCTCCACCTGGGCCAGGCCTAAAAGCTCCTTCAGGGATTCCGCTATATTGAGGGTTGGAAATACTTCCAGAAAATTCTTTGCCATATATCCGTCTTCCTTCTATGCCTGGCGTTCCCGGCTCATGGCCAGCAGTTCTTCCCGCAGTACTGCCAGAAGCTCAGACTCAGGCACCTTGCGGATGATTTCGCCCCTTCGTATCAGCAGGCCTTCGCCCACGCCGCCTGCGATGCCGATGTCCGCCTCCCTGGCTTCACCGGGTCCGTTGACAACACAGCCCATGACAGCCACCTTCACATCCAAATCGTCAAACTCCGTCACCATGTTCTCCACCTGGTTTGCCAGGCCAATCAGATCAATCCGCGTACGCCCGCAGGTGGGACAGGACACCACCTCAATGCCGCCCTTTCTCAGTCCCAGGGTCCGCAGAATCAGCTTGGCGCTCTTTATCTCCTCCACCGGTTCTCCGGTCAGCGACACACGGATGGTATCCCCGATGCCCTCATGAAGGATGATACCCAGCCCCACTGAGGACTTGATGTTGCCGGACATCAGGGTGCCGGACTCCGTGATTCCCACATGGAGAGGATAATGGGTCTGCATGGCAATCAGCTCATGGGCCTTTACGCACATGAGCACATCCGAGGATTTGATGCTGATGACCAGATTGTCATAACCCATATCCTCGATGAGCTTCACCTTATCCAGTGCGCTCTCCACGATGCCTTCCGCTGTTACGCCCCCGTATTTTTCCAGCAGCGGCTTCTCCAGGGAGCCGCTGTTGACACCCACGCGGATGGGCACCCCGTATTCCCTTGCCCGGTCCACCACTGCCTGCACCTTGTGTCGGTCACCGATGTTGCCGGGATTGATGCGGATTTTGTCCGCCCCGTTCTCCATGGCGGCAATGGCCAGACGGTAATCAAAGTGGATGTCTGCCACCAGCGGAATATGAATCTCCTTTTTGATGTCAGCCAGCGCTGAGGCGGCTTCCATGGTAGGCACCGCCACGCGGATAATGTCGCAGCCGGCCTGCTCCAGCCTGCGGATCTGAGCCACCGTGGCCCGCACATCCTCGGTCTTTGTATTGCACATGGACTGAATCAGGACAGGGTTTCCCCCGCCGATGACCCGGTCCCCAATCTGAATCACTTTTGTATCTTTCCTGGTCATATATACCTCTCTTTTCTGATATGAAACAAAGCCGTTAAAATAATTTCCGGACATCGTTAAACAGGATAAGCACCATAAGGGCCAGAAGGACCATCATTCCCGCCATGTGGACCATGCCCTCCTTTTCCTTGTCAATGGGCTTTCCCCTTACGGCCTCTATAACGAGGAACACAAGGCGCCCGCCGTCCAGAGCCGGAATGGGCAGCAGGTTCATGACGCCCAGGTTGGCGCTTAAGAGTATGGTAAAATTAATCAGCATGAGCACCACGGCCGACAGGCCATAGGGCGCTGTTTCATCCACCGTGGTGTCAATGGCGTTCACAATCCCCACCGGACCGCTGATATCGTTGACAGACACCATGCCGTGGAACATCATGTAAAAGGTGTCAAACACATAGTGAATCCAGTACTGTACCTCATAGGCGCTGTGTACCAGAAGCTGCCCTATGTTCTCCACCGTGTTGGGGACCGGGTTAAACTGGACCCCCATCATATACTGGTTGTTCTCCGCGGAAAAGACAGGCTTCAGCTCTGTGCTGAAGCGTTCCGTCCCTCCCCCTTCTTCCGTCCTCTCCCAGGTGACCTTAAGAGATTTCTGCGGGTGGGTGAACAGGTACCAGTTTATGTCCCTGTAGGAATGGACCTTTCTGCCGTTTACGGATTTAATCACATCGCCGGCCTCCATGCCGGCAGCCTGGGCCGGATATCCGTCCACAACCCCTGCCAGGCGGGTGGTGTCATACCCCGTAATGCCGATGAGCACCATGGAAAGACCGAAGGCCAGGATAAAATTAAACACAGGCCCGGCTGCCACCACGGAAATCCTGGCCCATACGGACTTGTTGTTAAACGCGCTTTCGTCTGTTATCCCCTCGTCTTCCCCCAGCATCATGCAGGAGCCGCCAAACGGCAGTATCTTAAAGGAATACCGGGTGCCGCCCTTTTCAAAGCTGAACAGCCTTGGCCCCATGCCAAGGGAAAATTCAATGACACCTATCCCATTTAACTTTGCAAACAAAAAGTGGCCGAATTCGTGAATCATGATAATGATTCCCAGCATCAGCATCGCAATAATCAAGCTCATCCGGCTCTCACCTGTCCATCCGGCGCACCGCCGCCCTTTTTTGTGCGCAGCGTGCGCCTCCTTTCTGTCTTAATTCCATTTTGATTTTATATAGTCGTATGTTTCCTGTTCTGCCTCCAGAATCTGCGCCACATCCGGGGAGGGCTTCACACAGTGATGCTCCATGGCTCCCTCAATCATATCCACGATGGTGAGGTAGTTGATTTTTTTCTCAAGGAACATGGCAACTGCCATCTCGTTGGCCGCGTTGAACACCGTTGGCAGGGTACCTCCCCTGCGTCCCGCCTCATAGGCCAGCTTAAGGCCCCTGAATGTCTCCATATTCGGCACCTCAAAGGCAATCTGCGCAAGCTTCGCGAAATCCAGCCGGTCTCCCGGAAGGAAACGGCGCTCCGGATAATAGAGCGCATACTGAATCGGCAGCTTCATATCGGGTGTGCCTAACTGGGCTATGACGGCCCCATCCTCAAATTCAACCATGGAGTGGATGATGCTGGCCGGCTGTACCACCACCTGAACCTGGTCCATCTCCACCCCGAACAGCCAGTGGGCCTCCATGACCTCCAGCCCCTTGTTGACCATAGTGGAGGAGTCTATGGTGATTTTATGCCCCATGGACCAGTTGGGATGCTTTAACGCGTCCTCCAGCCGGACCTTTTCCAGCTGCTCCCTGGTAAATCCGCGGAACGGACCGCCTGAGGCAGTGAGCAGTATCTTGCGAAGGGGATTGCCGGCCGCGCCCTGTAAGCACTGAAATATGGCAGAGTGCTCCGAATCCACCGGCAGCAGCTTCACGCCCTTTTCCCTGGCAAGGGGCATGATGATATGACCGGCAGTCACCAGGGTTTCCTTGTTGGCCAGGGCAATATCCTTCCCGGCTTCCATGGCTGCAATGGTGGGACGAATTCCAATCATCCCCACCACGGCCGTCACCACCAGGTCTGCTTCCGGCGACCTGGCTGCCTCCATCAGTCCCTCCATGCCGCTTGCCACCTTCACATCCAGGTCAGCTACCGCGGCCCGCAGTTCCTTTGCCTTCTCTTCATCCCA
Source organism: [Clostridium] clostridioforme AGR2157 (assembly GCF_000424325.1). Taxonomy (GTDB): domain Bacteria; phylum Bacillota; class Clostridia; order Lachnospirales; family Lachnospiraceae; genus Enterocloster; species Enterocloster clostridioformis_A. The sequence continues at coordinate 27,967 of NZ_AUJR01000014.1, read as the reverse complement.
GAGACAGGCCAGCCTGGGCTTAAACTCACGGATTTGTTCCTCCATCAGCTTTACATTGCTGCCGGCGGCAAGGGCTGTCACCTGGATATCCTTATTGTATCTCACCACTTCCAATGTCTGGGTGCCGATGGAACCCGTGGAACCCAGAATTGTAATCTTCTTCATCATAACTTATATTCTCCCTATCCTGAAGAAATACTCAAAAAGCCCATCCTTATTTTAAAAATGTGAGGGCAAAATAAATGGCGGGGGCCGTGAATATCATACTGTCAAACCGGTCCAGGATACCTCCGTGGCCCGGAATCAGATGGCCGTAATCCTTTATATTGTGGTTTCTCTTAATAGCGGAAGCCGCCAAATCTCCTATCTGGGAAATAACTGCCGCAATGGCGCAGGCAATGGCGCAGGCCGCCTGGGGATTATCAAGCTCCGCCATGTTGCCTCCGAAAAGGGATGCGTAGATAAAGCCCAGAAGGGCCGCGCCGGCCACGCCTCCCACAGCCCCCTCTATGGATTTCTTGGGGCTCAGGACAGGGGCCAGCTTATGCCTGCCCAAAAGCATGCCTGTACAGTAGGCAAAGGTATCGCAGCCCCATGAGCTTAAAAATATAAGCCACACCAGGTATGCCCCGTCGTTCATAACCCTTGTCTGGTACAGGAATGACAGCATGATGGGCACATAGCATACGCCAAAGAACGCGCCCGTCACCTCCTCTGTCTTATACTCAGGGAAGGTAAGCACATAAAGGGCCATCATCGCCATCAGGCAGGCGATAATCATAAGCGTCACATAGCGCTGTCCCTCAAACCACAAAAGTCCATAATAGGAGCAGGCCGTCACATAGCCCACAACAGCCAGGGAACGCCGCTGCATTCCCAGAGCCCTGTAAAGCTCAAATAAACCGATGATGGATATAAGGGCCGTAACGGCATACAGCAGGATTCCTCCCTGCCCAACAATGACAATGGACAGAAGCACCAGTATGATACCGCTGATTAACCGGGTCGTAAACATGGCCTTCTCCTTTCCCTCTCCTTACTTTACAGCGCCGAACCGCCGCTCTCTCTTATTATACTGCACTATGGCTTTTTCTAATTCCTCCTGGCCAAAATCCGGCCAAAGACAATCCGTCACCACGATTTCCGTGTAAGCCAGCTGCCACAGCAGGTAATTGGACAGCCTCAGCTCTCCGCTTGTGCGGATTAAAAGGTCCGGGTCCGGCATTCCTGCCGTATCCAGATAGGATGCAAACAGAGCTTCGTCCACCTGGTCCGGGTCCGCCTTTCCCTGGGCGCAGTCCCTGGCCAGCCTGGCGGCCGCCCTGCGGATCTCGTCCCTGCCTCCGTAATTCACTGCAATGACAAAGGTAAGCCCTGTGTTATCCTGTGTCTCTGACTCCAGCCGGTTGATGCCTTCTATGATATCCCTGTCAAAGCGGCTTCTGTCGCCAATCATCTTTACCCGTACATTATTGGCAGACGCAATCTTTAAAAGCCGCACCATATAGTAGCGGAACAGCTGCATCAGCGCCCCCACTTCCTCCGCGGAACGTTTCCAGTTCTCGGTGGAGAACCCATAGACAGTCAGATACCTGATTCCCATTCTGGCTGCAATCTCAACGGTTTTCTCCACGGTGACACAGCCTTCCTTGTGCCCCATGGTGCGGGGAAGCCCACGTTTTTTGGCCCAGCGGCCATTTCCGTCCAGTATCAGGGCCACGTGCTCCGGTATAATCATATCCTTATCTAATGCCATTCTTTTTCTGCCTTTCTTGTCTAAATGTAACTTTCCCAAATAATATCTTTATCATGTTATATCTTTCCGGAATCAAAAACAAATTAAGAGGCAGGAGTCACTCCTGCCTCCCATATTCATTTATCACGGATTACACGGTCATGATTTCCTTGGTCTTTTCTTCCACTGCCTTGTCAACCTTCTCCACCATCTTATCCGTAAGCTTCTGCATCTTCTCTGTCATCTGGGTCAGATCATCCTCAGAAATATCCCCTGCCTTCTCTGCCTTCTTAAAGGCCTCGTTTGCGTCACGGCGGATATTGCGCAGGGCTACCTTTGCGTTGTCGCCCTTTTTCTTTACATCCTTGGAAACTTCCCTTCTGCGCTCCTCTGTCATCTCAGGGAACACCAGACGGATACAGTTTCCGTCGTTGGTGGGATTGATGCCCAGCTCAGATGTGAGGATGGCTTTCTCAATTGGCTTAAGAAGGCTCTTCTCCCATGGCTGAATCACAATCATGCGGGCTTCCGGAACAGAAACATTGCCAACCTGCTGGAGGGGTGTAGGCGTGCCGTAATAGTCCACCTTAATCTTGTCCAGCACATGGGGATTGGCACGTCCTGCGCGGATGGTGCCGTAATCAGACAGCAATACATCCAGTGTCTTATTCATCTTGTCCTCATAAACTTTTAATTCTTCCATAAGTTCCTCCTGTTAATGCAGCCTTCCCTGCTGCTTAATAATGTTCGCTTTATTACGCAGTAACGATGGTCCCGTTAATCCGGCCCTGCATGGCGTTTGCAATCCCGTCCTTCTCATTGAGACTGAACACCGCCATGGGCATCTTATGCTCCATACACATAATAGACGCAGTCAAATCCACCACAGCCAGCTGCCTGTCAATGACTTCCTGTATGGAAATGGTGTCATACTTCTTTGCCTCTGGGTTCAGCTTTGGATCGCTGTCATACACTCCGTCAATGGCCTTGGCTAACAGGATGCAGTCGGCTTCCATCTCAATGGCCCTGAGGGCAATTCCCGTATCCGTGGAAAAATAGGGATGTCCTGTCCCGCCTGCAAAGAATACTACCATGCCCTTTTCAAAATACTTATTCGCCCTGTCCTTGGAAAACAGCTTGGTCATGGAGCCGCACTCGAAGGGCGTAAGAATCTGCGTCATCATGCCTGCATTTCTGAAAATCTCAGAAACATAAATACAGTTCATAACAGTGGCCAGCATACCAATCTGGTCTGCCTTGGTCCTGTCAATGGCCTCACTGGTACGGCCTCTCCAGAAATTACCCCCGCCAATGACGATTCCCACCTGTATACCTGCATCTACAGAGAGCTTTACCTGCCTGGCAACTTCCTTCACCGTGTCCTCGTCAAACCCGGTTTTCTTAGGGCCTGCAAGGGCCTCTCCGCTTAACTTTAAGAATACACGTTTCATCTTCATAAAGGTTTTATCTCCTTGTTGCAATATCTGTGGCTATTATAGCATAGTTAAGTCAATTTGCAAAGAAAAAGAAATTATTTATCATTTTTTCCATTTCGTCTAACATTTCATAAATAAAAATTGAGATTTTCTGGCTTTTATATTATAATAAAGGAAATGCGATTGCAGACAACCGCTTACATGACAAAGGAGGAAACAATCATGAGTTTGTTTCACCATAAAAAAGAAAAAGGGGCAGCAGAGCTTCCGCCTTCACCGCCCGTCTTTACCCCGACTGAACCGGATGCTGCCAGCGAGGGCCGCGCAGCCTGCATGAACAGGCTGGAATCCGTACTGGGCACCCCCTCGTCCAAGGGTGTGGTTCTAAAGCTCTATCTGGAGAATTTCAAGAGTCTGAATAAGACGTTCGGATATGATTACTGTGAGGACCTTCTGTCCCAGATAAAAAGCTATTTGATGGAAGTGGCTGAGGGCAATATCTACCGTTACATAGGCGTGGAATTCATTATCATATTGGAACAGTTATCAGAAGGGCAGGCTTGTGACCTGGCTGATGAGATTCTGGAACGCTTCGGAAATGTTTGGAAAATACGCGGCGTGGACTGTCTGTGTTCCGCACAGATAGGCCTCTGCTCCTATCCCGGTCATGCAACCAACACGGATGAGCTGCTTAAGCGCCTGGACCTGGCTGTGTCGGCTTCCTCCGACTGCGGACCGAACCAGATGGCTGTATATGACAGCAGCATGCATACCCAGTTCGTCCGCCGCCAGGCTGTTGCCATGTACCTTCAGACAGCCCTGGAAAAGAATGAGCTGGAAGTCCGCTACCGTCCCACCTATAACCTGAAGGAAGGCCGTTTTACAAGGGCTGATTCCTACATGAGAATCTTCATTCAGGGCATCGGACTGGTGGGCGCCGCTGAGTTTATGTCCATAGCAGAGGATTCCGGTCAGATTAGGGCCATTGGATACTACGCCCTGGACCATGCCGGAAAATGCATAAGCCAACTGATGAATACCGGAAGGGTATTTGACTCCATCTGTATCCCTGTTTCGCCGGTGCTTCTGGTTCAGGAAGATTTCCTGGAGCAGGTCACAAAGGTCCTTGAGACCTACCGGATACCCAAAGGCAAGCTGGCCCTGGAGGTAGATGACAGCGCCCTGTCCAATGTATATCTGAATGTAAACATCACCATGCAGGAACTCTCCGACATGGGTGTGGAGCTGGTGCTCAACAACTTCGGCTCCGGATGCGCTCCTGTCAGCAGTATCCTGGACCTTCCCATCAACACAGTGAAGCTGGAGCGCATGTTTGTATGGCAGCTGGAGACCAATCCCAAATCGGCTTCCATAGCAGGCGGCCTGATTCAGATTGCCAGGGAACTGGGCATCCATATCATCGCGGAGGGCGTGGAGACAGAGAACCAGCTGAATGCCCTGAACAGCTATCAGTGCGAGTATCAGCAGGGCTTCTACTACGCTCCCACCATGGAGCAGGATGTACTCATAAAGGTCATGGGAACTACCCTGGATGAGTCCAGAGTTACTATTGAGGAAGAGAAGCTCAAGATGAAGATGTAAAACCAGAAAAAATAACAGAAAATATCAGAAAACGCAGGTTTCGTTTAGAGCGGTTCCTGCGTTTTCTGTATTGTTATCATTTTCAAATATCAAATTACGGCTTCCACTGGGCATAAATGGATTCATTGATTTCTCTTCCTATGTTGGTATAGACATGATTTCCGTAATTTTTCATAATTTCCGGTGATTTTTTACTTCTCCGTCGGATAAACCAATCCCCACTGTCTGCGAAGCTCATCCATCCATCCCATCATCCGCAGCGTTTCCTCATGAGGCATTTCAGGGCACTCCAAAGCTCCCTCTTCAATCGCCCGCAGGCAGGCCTCCACCTCATATTCATACCCGCTGATCTGCTTAGGGGTATCGTAGGATGCAATCATATTCCTGGAGCGGTCATAGACCCTGATACCCTCACAGTTGTTGATGTTCTCCACTTCAATGAATCCATTGTCACCATAGATGATGCCCCGGCGGTCGCTGAGTCCCATTGCGCTGCTGCATAGAACGGCCATCCTGCCATCCTTATAGGTGATGGTGATGCTGTTCTGAGCGTCCACACCGGTCTCCGTCATCACCGCGGTACCGGTGATAGAATCCACCTCATCCCCAAACACCATGGACGCAAAATTGAGCGGGTAAATTCCCACATCCAAAAGGGCTCCTCCTGCCAGCTCAGGGCGCATGATACGCTCTTTTCCGCTGATGATATAGCCCAGGTTGGCCGTAAGCATATAGGGCCTGCCTATAACGCCGCTTAGCAGCACGTCGTCCAGGGTTTTCCTCATGGGCATATACCGGGTCCAGATAGCCTCTGTCAGAAGCAGCTTCTTTTCCCTGGCCAGTTCAAGCACTTCCCTGGCCTGTGACTCATTGACCGTAAAGGACTTTTCGCACAGTACATGCTTTCCGTGGTTCAGGCATAATTTAATATGCTCATAATGGTGCGAATGAGGCGTGGCAATGTATACAAGCTCTACCCCGGCATCCTCCACCAGTTCCTTATAAGAGCCATAGGCTTTCTCAAAACCATACTTTTGTGCAAATTCAGCTGCCCTCCCGTAGTCCCTGGCAGCCACCGCATAATTTTGTGCGCAGTCCATCTCTTTGATGGTATCTGCCATGGTACCGGCAATTGACCCGGCTCCAATAATACCTACCTTCATATTAGTAACCCTCCTTTATCCCTGTATTATTCCATTTTCTTCCAATTCTTTTCCTGCATTTCCGGTAACCACATGGACATGCCTGTATGGAATGGAAATACCCACGGCATCGAAATTTTTCTTAATGAGCCGGCGTATGTCGCTGCAGGCAGTGAAATTGTCATCAATGTTCTTGGTCCAGACCGTGGATTTAAGGATGATTCCGTCATCCCCCAGTTCCTTTACCGCCACATTGACCTTATTTCCCTCTGACGGGTCCGGACGGATGTCCACCACCAGCGGATAGGAGGCAATGGTTTCCCGCATTACTTCGATTGCCTGTTCCAGGTTGCTTTCATAGCTGATCGAGACTTCCATGTAATTGCCTATATAATCATTGTTATAGTTGCTGTTTTCCACAATTGCCTTATTGATGACACTGTTGGGAATAATCATGCGGCTGTTGTGGTAGGTCCGGATTACGGTATGGCGCACTGTCATATCCTCCACGATTCCGGAGATACCCAAACTGCTTATATTCACTTTCTCGCCCAGATTAAAGGGGCGGGACCAGCTGAGCATGACGCCGCTTATGACGTCCGCCAGAACCTGCTGCGCCGCAAAACCAACGATAGCTACTAACAGAGAGGAGCTGGTAAGCAGTGTAGCGCTCAGCGCCTTTGTGGTATTGAAAAGTCCGCTGATACAGATAAAAGCTATGATTGTCAGCACGACCTTTGACATGCTCCGGAGGAACTTAATATGAATCTGTTCCTTCCGCTTCAGAATCATCCCGAATATCTTGTTGAGCGCGAACATTCCCCCGCTCCAGAATACAACAATTACCGCTATCTTAATCAATAAAATCTGCATTCAAATATATCCTTTCATAATTATGTCGTTCCTATTAAGCCGTTCCTTCTACGTACCATGCATGTTATGTACCACGTACTGCAATAGTAGTCTACCATACCGCCCCGTTTATTGCAATCTCCATATTCTGAACGTCTCCCTTGTCCGTATCTCTAACCCCTATCCCTTTTCTACATTCCTCTTTCCCTGCCGCCTCTCTCCGCCATCCTTAATCTCCATGATTACCTCCCTGTTCAGCCCCGTTCCCGCGAGTACCCGCTTAATGAAAGCAGCCTGCTTCCGGTCCACCCTTGCATAGAGACTTCTGACCCTCAGTGCTCCCAACATTTTATCCCTGTATTCCCTCAGAGAGTCATCCTTCAGCAGGTATTCAGATAGGGCAGGCGGTCCCAGGAATTCTCCTGTATGAGAAGGAGTATCAGGTATCTTCTGACATATATGGAATACGGGCATTTTCCCGCAGTCTCATCGGATCCCCTCCATTTTTCCTGTTCCCCGTAAAGCAGTCCGGCCCCTGGATGTATCTCATTTTTCCTGATGCACACATAAGCTGCCTTGGATATACAGGGTCTGGTATCAAGAAGATACTTCCAGTAGATTCCTTCTCCTTCTGCCCCCATCAGCATACCTGCGGTTTCCAGGGCGCTTCTGACCACCTTTTCAGATTCGTGTTCCAAAAACGGAAAAACAAGGTCCGTCAGTCCATGCCTGTCGTCCAGCTCCCTTCCCTGCTCCCCGATTCCCAAAACAGCTGTCACCGGGTCAGGATCCTTCAGATGTTTCTCATAGAACGCAAGGACATCCAGCTGGCTGTGTTTTCTAACTATGTAGGCAGCCAGATCCCGCATGCCGTAATTGACATCCAGCAGCAAATTCTCCACGCCCGGCCAGGCGCATTTGAGGACATGGTATTTATACTCCAGGGCCTTTCGCCTGATACAGGAACTGCGGTGCAGCAAATAACAGTCAATCATTTCCATGGAACACTGGCAGAGGGCACTGACAGGGAACCTGCCTCCTGGTCCAGCCGTTCCCCCATGATTTCCCCAATGTGTTCCACGGTCCGGTCATCCCTTCTCCCGGAGCGTTTTACCTTATCCAGGGCCATCATGGCCATAAACAATTCATCCAGGGGACATATCTCCAGGCAGGCTGATACTGCCCGGGCAGCAGACAGGCCTGGCGGTAATAGCCGTTGGGATGAAAGCTTCCCAGAGCCAATACCCAGAAGTAATCCCTATCTGACCGGAACCAGTCCTTTTTCTCCCTTATATTCAGTTTTTTCCAGTCAATGCTCCATTCCATGGAGGTATACTGCCGGAAATGTTCGCTGAGCCGTATCACCTGCCTCATGGTTATATGCTCTGCACAGTACACCTGGGAAAGACTGGACATATCCATTTTTTCCAGTCTGGATATGGCTTGGGACAGCTTCGCATGATATGCCCTTTTCAGCCGTTCCTTCTCGTATTTTTCCCAAAACATGGAAAACCTCCCTTCTGCCTGACAAAGAATTCCTTATCCTGCATTGCCCCTGACTATAGAACCTCCATCTCCTGAGCCTTATCCAGCCATTCCATACAGGCCCTGTGCCATTCCTCCCAGGCCTGTTTCAGGCGCAGGCACTGGTTCTCATATTCATCCATCCGATCCCAGACTCCGCCATTCCAGTACTCTCCGGATCCCTGCCATATGGCCTTAAGATCCCTCACCTGTTCTGTCAGATATTCCACCGCATTCCCGGCAGGCTCCAGACGTTCGGCCGCCAGGCGCATGTTCCATTCCCGGTATGCCTCATCCTCCGGTATTTCCCTTAACCGGTGGCGTTCTGCCTTTGGCACTGCGCGCATACCCGCTATCAGCGCCTGCTCCTCTGCTTTTATCTGTGCTGCCATGGAACCGCCCTGGTTCTCCCTGGCCTTCCGCTCCAGATAATGCTCATATCCAAAGGGATAATACATCACGGATTGATGTTCAAATATCATCACCGCATCTGCCACCTGCCGGATAAAATACCTGTCATGGGACACAAACAGAATAGTCCCCTTATAGGCCCGGAATGCGGATTCCAGCGTTTCCTTTGCCCGGATATCCATATGGTTGGTGGGCTCGTCCAGAACCAGGAAATTGGGACGGCTCTGCAAAAGCTCTGCCAGCACCAGCCTTGCCTTCTCTCCGCCGGAAAGAGAGCTGACCTTCTTCTGCGCGTCCCTTCCACCAAACAGATATGCGCCAAGGATGCTTCTGGCCGCCTTCTCTGTCAGGGCAGGAAATTGGGCCGTAAAATGCTCCAGAACGGTCTGCTCCGACTGGATGGCCCCGCTGTGCTGGTCGAAATACCCAATGGTGGTCTGATTTCCGAGGGAATAGATCCCTTCCAGAGGGGGCAGGAAACCGGCTATGGTCTTTAAAAACGTGGTCTTACCCGCTCCATTTGGTCCCAAAAGAGCAATCTTCTGTCCGCGCCGTATACGCATGGTAATTTCAAGCAGCGGTCTTTCATATCCGATTTTCAGGTGTTCTGAAGTGAATACCCACTTGCTGCCAGGCAGCAGAGGATTAATCTCACCCGTAAAGATATGAACGTCATCCTCCTGAGGTTTTTCCACACGCTCCATGTGGTCCATTGTCTTCCGCTTTGCCCTGGCAAATGCAGCCTTATTTGGTTTGTGCTTAAAGCGTTCCACAAGACTTTCCAGGCGGGCCAGCTCCTCCTGCTGGCGCTCATATGCCTTTTTTTGAAGCTGAATCTGTTTCAGCTTTTCTTCCCGGTAATGGGTATAATTGCCCGGATACCGTCTCAATACTTTTCCGGACAGCTCATAGACAACATCCGCAGCCTGGTCCAGGAAAAAGCGGTCGTGGGAAACCATTACCACCGCGTTTTTGTAATGTTTCATATACTGTTCCAGCCACCCGGCTGTCTCCATATCCAGATGGTTGGTGGGCTCGTCCAAGAGCAGTATATCCGGCTTTTCAAGGAGCAGGCGTATTAAGGCTATCTTGGTCTGTTCCCCGCCGGAAAACTGGCTTATCCGCTTTTTCTTATCTTCCTTTGGAAATCCGAAACCGGTAAAGAGAGTGTCGTACTCACGCTCGTATTCAAAGCGTTCCCTCTCAAAGGTATCCCGGCAGGGACATGCCTCCAGAAGTTCCTCCTCCACGGTCCTGTTCCCATCCTTAAATGCCTGCTGGGAAAGCATCCCAACTGTGAGCCGGCGTGAACATCGTATTCCCGCCCCTTCGCGTCTGTCATCCCGGTCCAGAGAAAGTTCCCCTGCCACAAGTTTTAACAGGGTGGTCTTGCCTGCTCCGTTCTTACCCACCACTGCTATCTTTTCATTGCCGCGAATCTCAAAATCAATGTGGGAGAGAATCAGCTCGCCGCCCACTGATACGGTTCCGTTTGAAATTTGGTATAACATGACTGTGTCCTCTGTCTGTGATAATATATTTTTTATCTTTCTGGTGATATGATTTTCCTGTACTTTTCCTGCCATGCTTCTATCTGGCTGTTATCTGTATTATATCATGCCGCGCCCGATTGTAGTATAAAATACTTTAGATTGTAATTCCTTTCCAATTATCTTATACTATAAACAGTTTGTATCAACTGCCAAAAAGGAGAACACACATGGAACAGGTCAGACGCGGTTATGTGCCGGAGGATGAGGCGTTTTTTTACAGGGAGGACAGCCTGGAGAAGCTGTGCCAGGCACAAAGGGACCTTCTATACCTGATTGAACGGGGATACCCCATGAAAAATGCCTCTGTATTTACAGGAAATCACTATCTGCTGTCCGAACGGCAGCGCCTGGCGCTGGTCCGGGCAACCTCCTCCCGCCAGGCAATCGCCTTACGCAGGAAGCGGGAAGTCATTGGTCCTGTTCCGGGAAAGGAAGCGCACATAGACGGCTTCAATATTATCATCACTCTGGAAATCGCCCTTTCAGGCTCCACGCTCCTTAGGTGTATGGATGGCACAATCCGGGATTTGGCAGGGCTTCGCGGAACATACCGAATCATCGGCAAGACCCATGAGGCCATCCGCCTTCTGCTGTGCCGGCTGAAGGAGCTGGAGGCTGAAAGAGCTGTATTTTATCTGGACAGCCCTGTGTCAAATTCAGGACGGCTGAAGGGCCTGATTCTGGAAACAGCCCAGAAAGAAGCCATGGATTGCCAGGTACACCTGGTCCCCAATGCAGATTCGGTCCTCAAAGAAAGGGAATATGTCATCACCAGCGATGCCATTATTCTGGACCGCTGCAAAAGCTGGCTGAATCTCCTTCCCGGCCTTCTGTCATCTTCCCTTCCCGGACTGCGCTTTGTGGATTTGACCATGCAGGGCCCAGAGACCATGTCTTGATTCAAAAAAGAGAGGTCAGGCAAGCCTTCCTCTCTTTGTCCGTAATATCAGCTGGTTATTTCTTTTTATCTCTGTCATTGAATGATTTAAGGACCATCTGTGCCGGATAACAATAGGCATAAATACAGCTTTTCATAAGCTCCTGCTCCTGCTGGTTCTTACATACGCTGAGAATCATCTCTTTCTCATCCGCCTGCAGGTATGCTTCCTCGCTGTTGCCTCCGATTTCCCGGATCTCCTTATAAATCCGATATTTCCTGTAGTAATCCAGACCGCCGAAATACTTTGCCTTAACCGGCTCAGGTACAATGTTCAGTTTATACCTGTCAGACATCCTCACAGTTTTCCCTGGTGCTGTTCAAATCAGGCATGCAATACAAATAGTCCATATAGAACCCCTTCTTAAGTAAACAAATTCTGATAATTTTATGACAGATTTTTCCTTTGTATGCAAGGGGTTTTTTAAGCCGCATTAAGGCAGCATTGGCGTAATCAGATTCTCCTGCGGGTCAAACCGCAGTTCTTCAGGTTCCGACACAGCTGTCACTCCTTTGTATCTTCCCCTTACCACATCCTCATAGTATGCCTGTGAAAGCATGATCTCTCCCACATGCAGCGTATTCTTTATTCTTACTATCCGGCAATTGTCCCGGTCAATCTGGTTAGCCGTGCGGATACATGCCTGGATTGCCTCCTTGTCCGTGGCAACCACCGGCGGCATCATGCCGGAGCGTAGTACTGTGCTGGTAAAGCAGTTGGGATAAATCACTTCCGGATCCAGCTTTTCATAGAGCCTGGCGGTAATGATGTCCGCCAATCCCATTCCATTGGCATTGCCGTGGGAACAGTCTGTCAGATCCAGGAAACAGGTTCGTTTTACCTTTAGTCCCCCCTTGCCAAACTCCGTTGACCAGGTCCCGGAAATATTAGGGTCCACTCCGGTGCCGCTGAAGTTTTTCCCCATCTCATTAACCACCAGAACATCTGCTTCTCCCACCAGGATACTGGGCATGTTGGAAAACGCGGTTTTCAGAAGTTCCGGCTCCCTGTCCATGATTTCTTCCCTGGGAATGGCTTCTATTATGGATGTCTCATCGTATGCATTTTCCACACAGGGAATGGCAAACAGAATATTGGAACGGTCCAGCGCCACCCGGGCATTGGCCGGCAGGTTCCTGGCCATGTTTCCAAGGCCGTCGCTGTGAACGCTCTCCGCGCCCATCTGCTTTCCCAGTCCCACCACCATCATTTTGCACACACCGCTCTCATAGGGACCGCGGAAGGCATTGTGTGGTTTGATACGGCAGGAAATGATGATTCCGTCAGCTTCATGGGCATATTTATCCTGATACACGGGCTTTCCATATTGGGAATATCCCAGGAGTACGGTTTCCATGGAAGATTTAATGGGACATCCCATGGATTCCTCTGTTATATCATACCCTGCCAGAAGCTCCTTCTGTCCCTCTGCCAGGGCTCCTCCATGACTTCCCATGGCCGGTACAATGAAGGGATGTGCTCCCTTTTCCTTGCAGAAATCCACAATTGATCTGGTAATCACATTCACGTTTGCCACTCCCCGGCTTCCTGCCGTAACAGCAACGGTCATCCCCGGCTTAATGGTCTCTCCAATCCCCGGCTTTGACAGTTCCCTGTACACAACCGCCGGAATATCCTCAGGAGCAATCTTTGCATCGGCAAACGACTGCTTTGCGTGAAACATTTTCGGAATACTTATGCCATCTAACAGGCGTGAAACATTTCCTCCCTTTACAAACTTCATTTCACCCACCTCTCTTCCTTTCCTTTAATTGTAAGGATGTGGAATCATGAAGTCAAATTACTCATATTAATTGTTACTCTCAATTTAACTTATAGTTTATATTCTATCGTTTGGCCGCATTGCGCTCTGTTCAACACCCCTGGAAACAGGAATTTTTCTACTCCATTCTCCATATCTGTCTTATTGACAAAGTCCATGTGATATAATTTCTCCCAATGGTTCTTATTTCAGCGTTCTTGGGATCAAGCACCCAGCCCAGCACCCAAATGCATTGTCTGAACACACAGACCCTACTCAATGGTTAAAAATTCTGCTGATGAACAATCTGCTTTTTTCTTTTTTGCTGCTGTCTCCTTTGCCCAATCGAAATCTTTTTTTGTAACAAAGTCTGGTAATCGACGACTCAGCCCGTCCGGCCAAGTTGTCCGGCATGAGGATGAGGAACTGGTTCAGGGCATTGAACATGATCGTGGGGACATAGTCCACACAGAGCCGGAGCCTCGCATGAATGCCCAGGTCCGGCTTCGCTGGTACTGTGAGGCTCACCTTATTCGCCTTAACCCCGGCCTCCAATTTCTATCGGATGCCGGACTCTTATTTCCGAAAAAATTCCATTAACACTGCACCAGAAAAGAGGTATACTCTATTACATAATGAAGATGATGGCATGTGGCAGTTCCTATGCGGAGAAGTACACCAAACAGATGACGCGATGACTTCCTGTTTATGGGTTCGGCCCGTAATCCAAAGAGAAAAGCGCTGTCCTCATGCTCCCTCTCTCTTGTTGATTTTATTCGGCTTACCGTATACAATTAGATAAACGATATTTGAGAGGGCATGAATTTAAGATGTTAAAATACATTTCCACACCGGAAGCAGCGAAAAAACGGAACATTTCAGAAAGACGGGCACAGAATTCATATGGAGAAAACCGCATACCCGGTACGGCAAGGTTCAGCCGTATGCGGCTGATAATGAAAGACGCAGAAAAGCCGATTGACGGCGGGACAATAAAGGAAAGGAACAGGATAACAGATGAAAAGACTTTTTTTACTGGAAGATGATTTGAGCTTAATCAGCGGGCTTTCTTTTGCTGTAAAAAAGCAGGGATATGAAATAGAAGCTGCCCGTACCACACTGGAAGCTGATACCTTATGGACAAATGGAACATACGATTTGGCTATTCTGGACGTATCGCTCCCCGATGGTTCCCACGTCCGGTAAAGTAATGATTGGCGGCAAAGATATCTTTTCCATGAGCGACCGCAAACTTACCATTTTCCGCCGAAGAAATATTGGTTTCATCTTTCAGGCGTTCAACCTTATCCCCGAACTGACAGTTGAGCAGAATATCATCTTTCCGGTGCTGCTTGATTATCAGAAACCTGACGAACGGTATTTAGAAGAACTGCTTGCAATACTTAATCTGAAAGAACGCCGCAATCACTTGCCGAGCCAGTTATCCGGCGGGCAGCAGCAGCGCGTCGCAATCGGACGCGCCCGGTGATTCTTGCTGACGAGCCAACCGGAAATCTATTATGATCACTCATAGCCGCAGCATTACGCAAACCTCAGACAGGGTATTGCAGGTATCGGACTGAGTACTTACCGATTTGGGGAGGTGCCGCCAATGAAAAGCTACCTTAGCCTTATCCCGATTTCCGCAAAGGTTCGGAGACGGCAAAACGTCATGACACTTTTATGTATCGTATTTGCTGTCTTTCTGGTAACGGCTGTTTTCAGTATGGCGGATATGGGTGTCAAAATGGAGCAGACCAGATTGTTAGAGAAACATGGCAGTCTGACGCTACAGGACCTGCTTAATAATACAATGGCGCAAACACTTTTTCTGGCAGCAGCTGTATTATTCGTGTTGATATTGACAGCGGCCGTATTGATGATTTCAAGCAGCATAAACAGTAATGTCGCTCAAAGGACAAAGTTCTTCGGAATGATGCGCTGTCTTGGAATGAGCCGGCAGCAAATTATCCGTTTTGTGAGATTAGAAGCCCTGAACTGGTGTAAGACTGCTATTCCTGTAGGCGTTGCGCTTGGAATTGTAGTCACATGGTACCTGTGCGCTGCTCTGCGGTTTATTGTCGGCGAAGAATTCTCCAACATTCCTCTTTTTGGCATCAGCATGGCCGGCATTATCAGCGGAATCGTTGTGGGTATCGTTACGGTATTACTTGCCGCAGGAGCCCCCGCAAAACGGGCTGCAAAAGTATCTCCTGTTACAGCAGTTTCAGGTAATTCACAAAGTGAGGGAAACGCACACCGTACAGTAAATACACACCTGTTCAAAGTTGAGACAGCGCTTGGCATTCATCATGCACTATCAGCAACAAAAAACCTACTACTTATGACGGGTTCATTCGCTCTAGCATTATTTTATTCTTGGGTTTTTCTGTATATTATCGTAAACAGTATTTCCATGAGCGTATCCTCAAGAATAAGATCATACGGAGCAATGCGGGCGGTTGGGATGGACGGACATCAGATTACTAAAATGATTGCTGCCGAAGCGTTTACCTATGCTTTATCCGGCGGCATTGTGGGCTGTGCAGTCGGTTTGCTGATTTACAAGCTGCTCTATGACATTCTCATAATTGCTCACTTCAGCTATGCTGTTTGGAGTTTACCGGCTACCCTCTTACTGATAATCCTTATGTAATATTAATTTTTTATTTGGTAGGATTGAAGGCTCCTCTGACACCCATTTTTTCATAGAATGTTCCAGTCCCGGCTGTGCGCCAAAATATAGCATAGTTGGTGTATTGTTCTTGGCAAGTTGGAGTTAAAGTAATATTCATTACAAAATTATTGCAATAATTTTTATGAAAATATCGCATCTATCTCAGAGGACTTTACAGCCCTCCTCATATGGGCACTTCTCATCAATTTTTTATAGTCAGTTTCATCTCCTCTATCCCTTGCATCCTGTAACAGAAGTATAAAAAACGAAGTCAGATCTTCCTTACACTCACCGACTGCAAGCCTGGCAATTTCAATAGCTTTATTATAATCTGAATCTCTATAATAATCTATCACAATCTCATACGCTTCCTTCTGCTTTCCAAGATGTTTTTCAAAATACTCAGCGCACTTTCTCTCTTCTCCAAGTTCTCTGTACAACTTTGCCGCATCACTGCCAAGATACCCGCTCCCGGCATTCATCATAATTTCAGCACGCTTCAGGTTCTCTTCTCTGGTAGCGCAGATCGCCTCAGCCAAATCATGCATGGGATCATAAACACCATAGTAATCAAAGAAATCGTTATCGTAGATTTCTTTAAGAATCTTTTCTTTCATTTCCCATGGTTCCATATCAAAGCCACCACGCTTAATCAATGCTTCTACAATATTCCATATTTCTTCTATCTCCATCTGATCATCAATATAAGGCTCATTCATCAGAGCACGAATCAGTCCCTTGATCTGCGACCAGGTACCTCTTAAGAAGGATTCCTTCGGTTTTTGCTTCTTTTCTCCGATAATTCCGAAATATTCAATCAACTCCTTTATACGCCTCATGCGCTCCTGAGCACGGTACTGTCCCCAATAATACTCATCCTGCCTGCTCTTTTCATCATAATCCTTCCGCACAGCCTCCAGATCTTTTTCCAGCATATTCTTTATATCACCCAGCAGCGGCTCCCTGGCGGTCAATGTGATACAGGTATATGGCTTACAATCCCTAAACAATTCCATCTCAAAGGCTGATGTGATCTTCCTGGCTGCTTCTTTTCCAACCTTCGCTGATTTTCTGCATGCTTCAATATAATCCCGAAGCACGTCTTCCCGATCTATGGATAGCATTCCTTCCCTTACAGCCTGTGCAAGATCAAGGAACTCATCTTCACAGGCATCATCGGTATCCGGATGGTTTTCTATGGTAAATTGCAGCCCCATCAGTTCATCCAAAATCTCAAATGCCTGTTCATATTCTTCCAGAATAACCAGATCATGACATCCGTGAAACACCGATGACAGAAAAATCATAGCTCCGGACGGATCATGAAAATCATGTTCCCAGTCATCATGAAAATGTCCGTAATCATCAAATTCCACATAATGAGTTTCATACTCTACAACGATATCACCATCTTTTACCTTTTCACAAAACTCGTCAATTTCCGTTCTCTCCGGCATATTTATAACCTTCTTCGTCCCGCAGATACTCTTGTAAATATCCTCCTGCTTCCACTCAGGTGTAATCTTTGCCTGGGAAATAATCCATTCATCCTTTTCTTTCTCAGACATGAGCTTCAACCGTTTTTGTATTTTATCAATAAAATGATCCATTTTTCTATTCCTCCTCAAGGGCAATCCCCAACAATTCTGATGCTACCTGGACTGATTTAATCCTCATCAAATTATCCCTGGCATCTTCCTTGCCGAGGAGATTCATTCCACCATGCCAAACAAGCTCATCATCTATGACGGCAAAGTACTCTGCCACTTCTTCTTTTATGATTACCCGAATACCGTTTTCCTGCATGGTATCAATAAGTCTCTGACAAAACTCCGGACTGCCATAAGCAATATTCTGCGGTTCTGTTGTTATGACGGTAACCTTGCAGCCGGCTTCCTGTCTTGCTTACACAAGGTATATAAACCGTTCTTTCTTATTCCTGGTAATCTCCGGACTTGACACAATAATCTGCTTCTCAGATTCTACTATATGATTCTACTATATCCTGTTCAAACACATCCGTATAGCTGCCGCTGTCATAAATTGCATTTACGTTCTGCTTTGCCAAAATACCATTTGTGATCAGTTCAAAGCCTATTCTTTTGTATGTACGAAGTCTCTTGGCATACATATTGTCAAAAACTCGGATATGGGAATCAATATAGTTGCAGAACCGGCATGCTGGCATTCGTCCCAATTAGCCAAATCCGGTCAATAATGCCATCGACATCAGGGTCGGAGTATATTTTTTCATATTCTCGGCGCATCTTTAATGCCTGCTGTGCGGAGTAAAGCAGAATTGAATCTATATCATTCTTTCTCTCTATTCCAAACTCCAATCCGACATTTTTTTAAAGGACAATAAAAAATCTCTTTCCCCCACGGCATTATCACACTCAATAATCTGTCAGTATATCAGAGAACTTAAATGGGCCATCATCCGTTATTTCTATTTCCCATTCATTGATAGGACAGACATGAAAGCCGCATCGTTTTGTATAGAATGATATGTTTTCAGTTTTGTCCGCAGGGGTAACTAATGAAATCCACATGGGTGCCGGACTTGACGGGGAATTTGAAGGACTGAATGAGACACTCCAGCATAGGATTTCCCCAGTCAAACACAGTTTTAGACAGTTCCACTGAGCCTTCCGGGATGCCGCCCCAATAGGGGCTGTCATTGTTCAGCGAATGCGAGAGTTCAATCCACCGGCAGCTTTTCAGCCGGTTCAGTTCTTCCTAAAGTTTATACATAGCTCTTACCTCCTGATTATTTGGCTTGATGGACTTATTATACTTACATCCACCGAAAATCACAACTGCTTTCTCGGATGCGATCTGTTCCACCTCTTATTTCTGATAGTCTGGTGTGACATCTCTTCCGAGCCTTTGCAGCATCTGCTTATCGCTGCGGATTGTTGCGCAGGCAGCCGTGGTCAGCATGTTACCAGTAATTGAAGCGGACGCACCTGCCTTGAAAGCCAGCTCGCCGTCATTTGTCAGTAGCACTCGTCCGGCCGCAAGGCGGATATTGGCTTCCGGATTGATGTACCGGAAAAATGCAATGGTCCTCAAAATCTCTTCTTCCGTCAGCTGCGGCTGATTTTCCAGTGGTGTGCCGGGAATCGGCATCAGGGCATTGATTGGAATGGAATCAATGCCGAGTTCAGCCAGACTGACCGCCATGTCCAGCCGATCCTCCCAGTTTTCGCCCATGCCAATGATACCGCCGGAACAGGCACACATTCCCTCTGCTTTGACCATTTTCAAAGTCTCTATCTTCTGCTCGTAGGTATGTGTCGTACAGATATTCGGGAAATTGCGCCGTGAAGTTTCAATATTATGGTGATAACTGGTCACCCCCGCTTCATGGAGCTGATGTAGCTGCTCCGCAGTCAGAAATCCCATGGATGCACAAAGATCGATTTTGCACTCCTTATGCATGGTTTCAAACGCATGGATCGCTTTCTGAAAGTCCGCACCGGTCAGTATACGGCCGGCAGTCACGATGGAGAAGCGGTCCACGCCTTCATTTTCATGCATTCTGCAAGCCTCCACAATGGTTTCCTCCGGAAGAAAATCATACACTTCACAGTTTGTGTGGTGGTGTGCGGACTGTGCACAATATTTGCAGTCTTCCGGACAACGGCCGCTACGGCCATTGATGATGGAGCAAAGATCTACCTTCTTGCCGATAAAATAAGCGCGGATCCGATCTGCTCCTTCACAAAGTTCTTTTATATCACAGGTCAGAAACATATTCAGGTCATCCTGCCGATTGATGCGGCGGCCTGCAATGATCTCATCTGCCAATTTAACCATATTCATATGGAGTACCTCCTTAATTCTGTGCTGGCAACAGATTTGATTTTGTCAACGCCGCACGAACTCTTTGGCCAAGCGTGGCTGCAGCCAGAATCTTTGCAAGATCAACAAGTATAAAAGGAAATACACAAACAGTCAATGCGTACCACACCCCACACTGCATCTGCAAAACAAACCAGATGGTGCCAAAGAAATAATCAACCAACGTGGCAGCAATCATGCCAAGAATTGTGATGACTGTATTTCCCTTGCTCTTTTCCATAACAAAGCCGCAGATCAGCGCCATAATAATAAAGCCGATCAGATAACCACCGGTCGGACCGACAAGCTTTCCGGGACCGCCAGTATAACCAGAAAAGACAGGCATTCCCATCGCACCTAAAAGCAGATAGACAACGTAACTGCTCGCGGCGCCCCTCATGCCAAGCACGTAGACGGCCAGATAAATGACAAAATTCGTAAAGGAAATCGGAATCGGTCCGATCTGGATGGACATAGGACCAAGCACACACATCAATGTGGTCATCAGTGCACAGGTGGCCAGTTGATAAATCGTTGAGCTTTTTTTCATAACACACTCCTCCAATTCTTTTTTCACACATTAGAATACACACTTGTTCTTCATTTGTCAACCAAAATATATATGATGGTTTACATTTATTGGTAGCATCTCATGTGCAGAGCAGTTGGAGCACTTTGTAATGGGTCTTTCCCGTCATCATGATTTTTATTGTTAATTATTGTTAATTTAGCTCTAAAAAAAAATTTCCCTTGCAATCTCACCCAGTCAGGCGTATAATACGACCATCAACTTAACAGACGGGAGCTTGTATTACAGGCTGAGAGGAAGGTATGACCTTCGACCGATAACCTGATTTGGATAATGCCAACGTAGGGATGCCGATATTGTTTTTTGCGGAAGTTACCCGGATCAGGGATAGCTTCCGTTTTGTATTTTCTGAAAGAAAGGATGTGGATGACCTATCCCGGGTGGTTACGGGCAGATAGAAGGGGAGCGCCTTGTGTCTTGTAATTTGCGATGGGAACCCGTGTTTCGGGGTGAGAGGAGAAAATGGATTCTCGACCGAGCGAAGCATGCTGCTTCGTATCAAATATGAAAAGAGGCAATATAAATGAAAAACTCAAAAAGTATTCTGAAGTTGACCATGCTCTCTATGCTCATTGCGCTCGGCGTTGTTATTTCACCGGTCCTTCGTGTCGAGGGTATGTGTCCCATGGCGCATTTCATCAACATTGTCTGCTCGGTCTTTCTGGGTCCATGGTACTCTTTGCTTTGCGCGACCCTGATTGGCATTATCCGTATGGCTACCATGGGCATTCCACCTCTCGCACTCACCGGCGCAATTTTCGGTGCATTCCTGTCCGGTGTCTTTTACCGCCTGTCCAGGGGCAAAATCGTCTGTGCTGTTGTGGGTGAGATTATCGGCACCGGTATTATCGGCGCCATCATCTCCTACCCTGTCATGACACTACTGTGGGGCAAGGAGGGACTGAGCTGGCTGTTTTATGTACCCTCCTTTATCTGCGGCACTCTGATTGGCGGCAGCATCGCCTATGTATTCCTGCGCAAATTCGCTGCCAATGGTATGTTGGCCGAGATTCAGTCCAGGCTGGATTCCCGAAGCTACACAGACAAGAGTACTGTTCTCTCCGATGCGCTGACCATCGCAGCATTCGGCGCAATTCTCTTTGTTGTGATCGAGCTTGCTTCAAACATTTTTGAGCTGACAAGTCCCATTTGGGGACCACTTTCCTATGTGGCCCTGGCTGTGTGTGTGGCTGCGGCAATGATTTACTATATCGTCAGGAAGGTGAAAACAAATGCTACAAAACATTCATGATATACGAAACCGTGTAAAGGAGCTTCATCCTCTGATCCACTGCATCACCAATCCCATCTCCATTAACCAGTGTGCCAATGCGGTCCTTGCCATCAACGCCCGGCCCATCATGGCAGAGCACCCGAAAGAGGTTAAGGAGATCACAGACACATCCAGAGCCCTGATGCTCAATCTTGGAAATATCACCGATGCACGAATGGCTTCCATGCGGATTTCTGCACAGGCGGCAAAAAACAGGCAGATTCCCATCCTTCTGGATGCAGTGGGAATTGCCTGCTCGAGGATGCGCCGGGACTATGCCTGTGAACTGTTAAAGACTGCTATGCCCACGGTTATTAAGGGAAACTACTCTGAGATCAATGCCTTGTACCACGAGGCCTATCGTTCTTCCGGTGTTGATGCGGATGCAGCACTGGATGTGCAGATGCTGGACCGGGTTGCTGTCAGATTGGCGCGTGCCTACCATACGGTCATTCTTGCCAGCGGAAAGATGGATATCGTTACGGACGGTACACGCCTGGTCCATATCAAAAACGGTACACCGCAGCTATCCGGTATTACCGGTACGGGCTGTATGCTCGGTGCGCTGGCTGCGTCCTATCTGTCTGCCAAGCCTGACATGGATGCTGCGATTACCGCCTGTGCCATGATGGGCATCTGCGGCCAGCTCTCCGAGACAAGCCGAGGCTCCGGCAGCTTTATGGTGAATCTGATGGATACGCTTTCTGCCGTGACGGACGCAGATATGGAACAATACTTGGATATGGAGGAAATCGAAATTGAAAGACTTTGATACCAGCCTGTACTTCATTACTGGCAGCACAGGATTCAGTGAAGAGGAATTTCTGAAAAGAACGGAGGCAGCGCTTCAGGGCGGCGTTACTTTTTGCAGATTCGGGAAAAGGAAAAATCCACCCGCGAATACCTTTCTCTCGCCCGAAAGGTACACGGGTTGAGTCAACGCTACGGCATTCCCCTGATCATCGACGACCGGCTGGGTATCACAATGGCTGTTGACGCTGAGGGCGTCCATCTGGGCCGGAGCGACATGCCCATTGATCTTGCCAGAAGTATCTTAGGAGAAAACAAGATCATCGGTGCAACAACAAAAACGGTGGAGCAAGGCATTCCCATTGCAGGAATCTGTCTCCGTCTTATCAAGAAGAAGCTCCTTGCTTCCTATGTAAAACCGGGCCACATCCAGGGTCTCTGTCTCTGCGGCGCCAATCTGCAGGGTAATCTCATTATTTTTATCCGGGGGTGTCCAGCCAGCCGGGATATTGACAGCCTGAGAAAAGGAGGGGAACTCCACCGAAATCCGTGGAACCGATGCGGTCGATCTCCGCCAGCAGTTCCTTCCGCTCCATTTCCAGATTCTCCCTGGCCGCTGTGTGGTAGGTTTCGTTGGCCGCCTCCACCGCCAATGTTTGCATGCGGTGGAGCATGTCATGAACTTCCGCCAGCGCACCCTCACCTACATTAGTAAGACTGATCCCGTCGTCAATGTTGCTCATAGCCTGATTCAAACCGTTGATGCGGCTGCGCATGGACTCTGAAATAGCCAAGCCCGCCGCGTCGTCCCCGGCTCTCACAATCCGATACCCGGAGGACAGCTTTTCCAGAGATTTCTTTCACTTTCCCTTCGCGATCCCCTGGTTGCGGGATGCGTTCATGGACGGCAGATTGTTCTGTATCTGCATAATAAATCACCTTCCTTCATTGCCCGTCATTTCTTATAACGCCCATTTTTGTCTTCTTATAAGCCACGCCTTCTATATTTGCCTTCTTCTCTCGTTTACTAAAATGCTCCTTTTGCTGCTTCATCCTCGCTTTTCATATTCATTCGCAGAACAGGATCGCGGAAATCCCCAATTAAAATGGCTGTTTGATCATTTCCCGATACTGGGTTGGTGTCATGCCTTTTTTACGGCGGAAGATCTTGGTGAAGTAACTCAAATCAGGGATGCCGCAGGCAGAAGCGATTTCCTGAACCGGTTCGCTGGTGGTATTCAGCAGGTAAATGGCATGGCTGATTCGGCGATCTGTCACAAAATCAGTGAGTGTTGTGCCGGTTTCCCGCTTAAAAAGAGTGGAAAGGTAACTCTTATGTACAGAAAGCTGGTCTGACAGTGCGCTCAGGCTCAGGTCGTCTTTGAGGTTTAGACAGATGAAATCAACCGCTTTCTGAATCAGCGGAGAGTAGGACCGTGTGGAGCGATTCTGAACCAGAAGACTGTATTTGTAAACCATTTCTCCCTGAATGGCATTCAGGCGGGACATGTTGTGCATGGTTTCCAACTGGATGGCAAAACGGGAGGAAAGCTCGTCCAAGTAGACTGGATGAACCCTGCCATACTGGGCTGCTTTCCGGCATAATGTATTGAAAATAATGAGATAATTCTTTTTGTCACGGATGGTGTCGGCAAGCCGCTGCTCCAGACCATAAGAATCCATCTGATTCAAGCATTCTTTTGCAGCAGCATAATCTCCCCGGGAAATGGCTTCCATCAGATTCTGCTCGCCTTGATACCGCTGTTCGATGCTTTTGGACACTTCATGATTTTGCCCCAGAGAATCAATGGTATCATATTGCAGAGGCGGCGTTCCTTTCCATTCCTGGGTTAGAATACGGTAAGGTCCGTCATAAAGGCGGTTGCAAAGACAGATAAGCATGCTTCGCATACAGCTTTTGTCCCGAAGCACCGGAAGCGAGGTATGGTATTGGGACAAAAAAGAAAAATGAGTGTCAGGGATCTGCAGCTGTTCCGTCAGGGACCGCACAAGGCCGAGGGTGGCATCTTCTGTGGCGAAAGGGCCAATGAAAAGCACCCGCTTCTGTCCGGCATTTGGAACTGGGATGCACAGATAATGACACCAGAACAGGTCCTTGATAAAATAAACAAGATGCTTTTCATGAAAGTGTTCTTCAGGCTGAAAAAATGTGGATGCCACATCTTCATCGTATTTGAGGAGTGTGTGGCGAAGATTTAAGTCAAAGGCATCGTCCCAGGGATAGGGTGCGTCAATCAGCCGCGTATGGATACGCATTTCTTCAAAAAAATTTCTGACAAAGTCCAATAATTCATTCTGCTCCATAAAAGCCTCCTGTTTGCTGCAAAACACCAATTAGTAGAATATTTATATATATTAGTATAATATACGCTTTAAACAAAAACAATCTAAATATTATATTATAAATAACAAATATTATTATGGATAAAAGCGGTAAAAAAACGTAAACTGAGTCACAGATAAAAGAATTGACAAGCAATCGACAAGAATCAGGAGGGTGACATGAAAAGTCAGAAAACAAGAGAAATTCCCTTTGGAATGAGGGACCGTCTGGGATACATGTTTGGTGATTTTGGAAATGATTTTACATTTTTACTTTCATCCATGTTCCTTATGAAATTTTACACAGATGTTATGGGTGTATCGGCGGCCCTGGTAGGCGCCATGATGATGATCGCCAGAATCGTGGATGCATTTACGGATGTGACCATGGGACAGATCTGCGACAGAAGCCGGCCGGGTAAAAAAGGAAAATTCACTCCGTGGCTGCGTCGGATGTGCGGCCCTGTGGCATTGGCTTCCTTCTTAATGTATGCTGTGTGGTTTAAGGACATGCCCATGGGCTTTAAGGTATTCTGGATGTTCTTTACATATCTGCTCTGGGGCAGCATCTGCTATACGGGAATCAATATTCCATACGGTTCCATGGCATCTGCCATTACTGCGGATCCGAAAGAAAGAACTTCCCTTTCCAGTTTCCGCACCATCGGGGCAACGCTGGCCAATACGGTAATCGGTGTGGTTCTCCCGCTGATCGTTTACTATGAGGATGCTCAGGGAAATACGATTTTTTCCGGTGAACGAATGATGATTGCAGCTCTGCTTTGCTCCATTGGAGCGGTGATCTGTTACCTGCTTTGCTACCATATGACAACAGAACGTGTAAAATTGGAAAAAACGACAGAGAAGTTTTCTTTTGGGGAACTGATTCGTACAACGGTTTCCAACCGGGCCCTGGTGGGAATTGTGGCAGCAGCTCTTCTTCTTTTACTGGCGCAGCTGACACTGGCTGGTATGGGCAATTACATATATCCGAATTATTTTGGCAACCGTGAAGCAATGTCTACCGCAAACCTGGGTACGACCATCATTACACTGGCTCTCTCTATGGTGATCGTAAAAATTTCCGGAAAATACGGAAGAAAGGAACTCGCCGGAGCCGGAGCAGTGGTCGGAGCTGTTGCCCTGATTGCTGCATTTATTCTGCACACAGACAATGTCTGGGTTTTCGTAGGATTGTATCTGGTATCTTCTTTAGGTACTGCTATTTTTAACCTGGTATGCTGGGCAATGATTACCGACGTTATAGATGATGCGGAAGTTCGCACCGGAAAACGGTCTGACGGAACCATTTATGCAGTCTATTCCTTTGCAAGAAAATTAGGACAGGCAGCTTCCTCCGGATTGACTGGCGGTTTGCTGACCTTAGTAGGCTACTCTGCAGTCACAACCTTTGATCCGAAGGTGGTTGACGGAATTTACAATATTACCTGTCTGGTACCCGCGGCGGGATTCCTTCTGCTGGCGCTGGCATTAAAATTCCTCTATCCGCTGGATAGAAAGAAAGTAGAAGAAAATACAAGAATTTTGAAAGAAAAGAGAGGAGAATAAACGTATGCTGTACCCTGTATTAACATCATCCCGATTATTAAGTGACCTGAGTGGAGTTTGGGATTTCAAACTGGATCACGGAAAAGGCTTTGAGGAGGAATGGTTCCAGAAGCCATTAGAGAATCCCATGACGATGCCGGTTCCGGCTGCTTACAATGACCTGAAAGAAGGGATTGACTTCAGAGATCACTATGGATGGGTATTTTATCAGAGAACCTTTTCCGTACCGGAATTTATGAAGGATCAGAGAGTAATGCTCCGTTTTGACGCAGTTGCTCATGAAGCGAAGATTTATGTGAATGGAGACCTGATCTGTACCCATAAAGGCGGATTCCTTCCATTTGAGGTGGAGATCACGGATCTGGCCGGAAAGGGAGAATGTCTGCTGACCGTAGCTGTAAACAACATCATTGATTATACCACACTGCCGGTAGGCGGAAAAAACAATATTTTAAGCGGCGGACTGCCTGGATTTGAGTCCAAGGGACCTCAGAAACCAGTGAATAATCCAAACTTTGACTTCTTTAACTACTGCGGTATCATTCGTCCGGTAAGAATTTACACCACACCAAAGTCTTACATCAGCGACATTACCGTAACAGCAGAAGTAAACGGAGCAAATGCAGCTCTGAATTACAAGATTGATACCATAGGAACCGGGGAATGTCTGGTAGAGGTATTTGACCGGGAAGGCAATAAAGTGACAGAAGCAGCCGGATGCGAAGGTGTATTAAAGATTGAACAAGTTAAACTGTGGCAGCCGTTAAATGCTTATCTTTATGATATCCGCGTGACCTTTGGCGAAGACGTTTATACACTTCCATATGGCGTCCGTACGGTTCGCATTGACGGAACAAAATTCCTGATCAATGAAAAACCATTTTATTTCAAAGGATATGGCAAACATGAGGATACCTTCCCGAATGGCCGCGGCATCAATCTGCCGATGAATACCAAAGACATTTCCCTGATGAAATGGCAGGGAGCCAACAGTTTCCGCACCAGCCATTATCCGTACAGCGAGGAAATGATGCGGCTGTGCGATCAGGAGGGGATCGTTGTCATTGACGAGACCACAGCAGTGGGTGTGAACCTGGAATTTGGCGGCGGCGCTAACTTCAATGGTCAGAAGATCAGCACCTTTGATAAAGAACATGGCGTGCAGACACAGGAACACCACAAAGAAGTGATCCGTGACCTGATCGCAAGGGATAAAAATCATGCCTGTGTAGTGATGTGGAGCATTGCAAATGAACCGGATTCTTATTCTGAGGGAGCTTATGAATATTTCGCACCTCTGTACGAACTGGCTCGCAGCCTGGATCCGCAGAAACGCCCATGTACTCTGGTCAGTGTCCAGATGGGCGGCGGTCCTGCAACGGATGTATCCGCAAAACTCAGTGATGTGATCTGCTTAAACCGCTACTATGGCTGGTATTTCGGAGCACCGGATCTGCAGGGACCGGAACTGGCCCTTCGTGAAGAACTGGATCAGTGGGCAGAATATGGTCTTCCGGTTATTTTCACAGAATACGGTGCAGATACAGTCATGGGATTCCATGATACAACTCCGGTGATGTATACTGAGGAATATCAGGTGGATTACTACAAGATGAATCACAGAGTATTCGATGACTACGATTTTGTTGTGGGAGAACAGGCATGGAACTTTGCAGACTTTGCAACCAGCCAGGGGCTTCTCCGTGTACAGGGCAACAAGAAAGGGTTATTCACCAGGGATAGAAAACCGAAACTGGCTGCCCATTACTTCAAAGAAAGATGGCATCAGATTCCGGATTTTGAATATAAGAAATAATAAAATGGTGGGGGCGCTGGGGTTTGTCAAGTTAAATGTGTAAGTTTTTCTAAAAATATTTCAGAGAGAGATCTGAGGGGATGGGGGAGAGTCCATGAGCCTGGTTATCAGGATACTTTTAGAGGGTTCTTCTCCACCTTTGTTTTAGG